>JBILBA010000018.1:0-24513 GCA_044353905.1 Microbacteriaceae bacterium
CGATTGGCGGATACGACGCCAAGGCTGCCGAACAAGCTATCGCTGAACTTCAGTCGACCATTGCCGCGCTCGAAGCATCTTTCCAGAAGGTCGATGCGGAAGCGCGACGCCTTGAGCGGAAGTTGCAAGAACGCAAGCTGGCACGTCCACAGTTTGCAGAGCTCGGGCCAGCGTTCGAATCGGCCATCAGCCTTGCCGAAGAACAAGCACTGACGCTCATCACGGACGCGCTGTCCGAAACTCGCGACCAGATTGCTCATGCGACTGCTAACTCGAAGACACGAACCAGCGAGTCCAACAGTCAGGCGCGTTCGGCCGTTTCTGCCGCCAACGCAGAGGCACAACGAATCCGCGTCCGTGCGGAACAAGACGCCGCTCGTCAGCGCGAAGAAATCAAGGTTAACCTCGCGACGATTGCGCAAGAACGCGTCCAGGTTGACAAGGTTTCCGCTGCGGTTCTGGCCGAAGCTGAGGCAAAGGTTGCGACGCTCCGCGCTCGTATGAACGAAGAACTCGATCGGGACCGTGCCGCGGTCAACGAAGAATTGCGTATTGCGACGGAACAGACCGCTCGAATCAATGAAGAGATCCGGGTGCTGGACGAGAGTGCGGCTGCCGAAATCGCAGCGATTCTCGCCGAAGCGGAAAGCTATTCAACGCAAACCATCAGCGAAGCCGACCACCACGCAGAGCAGTCGTACAAGGGCGCGGACGAGTTCGCGATGGTTGAAACCGACAAGTACCTTGAGTCAACTCGTGCGCGCGCGGCGAAGACGCTCGACGAAGCACGATCACGAGCTGAACAGGCTCTCATCGGCGCCGAAAAAATCACCGGTGAGATTACCGCATCGTCGCAAGAATTCGTGTCAAACCTCACTCGTGAACTTGAGGAACGCCTCGAGAAGGCGCGCCGAAACCTTGATGACATCAGCGGGTTCCTGTACTCCATCCGTTCGATGACCAATGGCTTCGACTTGGGTGAACTCAGCGTTGCCCGCAGCCGCGTTGCATCCGACCGAAACAGTAACTCGGTCAGCGTCGCGGAACTCCTCGAGGACTAACCACCGCCACATCCCCGCATCGCGATGTGGGAGGTAGATTTGTCGTTCAGTGTTCAAATAAAGGAGTAACTGTGCCCGGAGAAAACCTGACTCGTGTCGAAGCGATTGAACGAGCGAGCGTCGTCCGGACGGAGTCCTACGCAGTTCACCTCGATTTGACGTCGTCGGACACGACGTTCCGCTCGCGCACGACGGTGACGTTCGGCGCAGTAGCCGGCGCATCGACCTTTATTGATGCGATCACGTCCACTGTTCACAGCGTTACTCTCAACGGAGTAGACCTCGACCCCGCGACTGTCTCGGACGGGATTCGAATCCAACTCGACCACCTCGCCACAGAGAACGTTCTTGTCGTCGATGCTGACATGTTCTATGTGAACACGGGCGAAGGGCTCCACCGATTCGTCGACCCCGTCGACAACAAGGTGTATCTGTATTCTCAGTTCGAGGTCCCCGACTCCCGACGAGTCTTTGCCGCATTCGAACAACCCGACCTGAAAGCGACGTTCGATTTCGAAGTCGTCGTGCCCACCGATTGGGTTGTCGTGTCGAACTCCCCCACCCCCGCTCCCGTGGTTGACGGCGCGTCGGCGACGTGGACGTTCCCACAAACTCCGCGGATTTCGTCCTACATCACCGCGATTGTCGCGGGGCCCTACGTCGCGCAACACGATCAACTCACGTCGTCGGACGGCCGGACGATTCCCCTCGGAATCTACGTTCGTCAATCGCTCGCCGAGTTCCTCGATTTCGACTACATCTTTGACATCACCAAAAAGGGGTTCGAATACTTCGAACGCGAGTTCGCCGTCCCCTACCCGTTCGAGAAGTACGACCAACTCTTCGTGCCCGAATTCAACGCCGGCGCGATGGAGAACGCGGGTTGCGTGACCTTCACCGAGGTCTACGTGTTCCGCTCCAAGGTGACCGACGCGGTTCGCGAGCGACGAGTCGTCACGATCCTTCACGAACTCGCACACATGTGGTTCGGCGACCTGGTGACCATGAAATGGTGGAACGACTTGTGGCTCAACGAATCGTTCGCCGAATGGGCGTCGACGATTGCGACGGCCGAAGCGACCGAATGGACTCACGCGTGGGCGACCTTCCAGGTGTCAGAGAAATCGTGGGCGTATCGCCAAGATCAGTTGCCGTCGACACACCCCATCGTGGCGACCATCAACGACCTCGAGGACGTTCAGATCAACTTCGATGGCATCACCTACGCCAAGGGTGGATCGGTGCTCAAGCAGCTCGTCGCCTATGTCGGCCGCGACGCCTTCTTCACCGGTGTGACGAACTACTTCCGCGCCAACGCGTGGAAGAACGCCGAACTCGCTGACCTGTTGCGCGAACTTGAAAAGACCAGCAAACGTGACCTCACGACCTGGTCGGCGAAGTGGCTCGAAACCGCCGGCGTGAACACCCTGACACCCGAGATTGTCACGGACGATGACGGCATCATCACGTCGTTCGATATCGTCCAGACCGCAATTGCGGAGTACCCGACCATTCGTCCCCACCGTCTCGCGGTCGGAATCTACGCCTTCCAGGGCAGTGACCTTGTCCGAACCCATCGAGTCGAGCTCGATATCGACGGCGAGCGCACCACAGTGACCGACCTGATCGGCCAGCACCGTGGCGCTCTTGTGCTCGTGAACGATGACGACCTCGCATACGCAAAGATCCGACTCGACGATGAGTCGTTGGCGATGGCCATCGATCACCTGTCCGACATCTCTGACCCACTTGCCCGCGCACTGGTGTGGGGAAGCGCGTGGGATTCGACACGCGACGCCGAGATGGCGCCGAGTGATTTTGTTGACCTCGTGTTGGGCAACATCGCCACCGAATCCGAGTCGACGACGGTGCGAACGACCCTCGCTCAGCTTGCGACAACGGCCCGAATGTATGTCTCGCCTGACCGGCGCGAAAACACGATTCGACGCGTCGCGGACGCAATGCTCGAACTTGCCGAGAACGCCGAGCCGGGTTCGGACCAACAGTTTCAGTTCCTCCGGACCTTCGCGTCGATGGCCGACACTGCAGAGCACGCGGCGGCCCTTCGTTCGATTCGTTCGGGCGAACGAGTGATTTCGGGAATCGCCATCGACACCGACCTGTCGTGGGACCTCCTCGAGGGGATGGTTTTGGCGGGGGGTGCTGGCGAGTCCGAAATCGCCGAGGCGCTGGCTGCCGACAACACCTCGAACGGTCAACAGGCCGCCGCGCGTCTTCGCGCCACGATTCCGACCGCGGAAGCGAAGCGAAAGATTCTCGAGACGATGCGCGACGACACAACGATTGCAAACTCGCAGTGCGATCACTACGTTCGTGGTTACACCCACGTCAACGACCCCTCGGTATTCGAGAACTTGGTTTCGGAGTACTTTGACGCGGTGCAGACCGTGTGGGACTCGCGGACTTTCAAGATTGCCGAGTACTTCGCAATCGGGTTGTACCCCGCGGTCATGGCGACGGAAAGTCTCGGCTCGAAGACTCGTGCGTGGCTCGACAGCAATAACGACGCTCCGTCGGCTCTGCGTCGAATCGTCATCGAGGGACTCGCGACCGTGGACCGCGCCCTGGCTGCCCAGCGGCGGGACTCCGAGGTCAATCGGTGACCGACTGGACTGACGTCACCGCGTTTCTCGCGTCGAACGCAACAGTGTTTCGCATACTGGCGATTCTGATTGGCGCCGTCGTCGTTCGGGTCATCGTGGTGATGACCATCAATCGCGTCATCGCTCGGGTTGTGGCCGACGATGTGGCCCCGAGCCCTCGCACCTCGGCGAAAACCCAAAACGCGCGGTTGACTCAGCGCACGCAAACGCTGGGCTCGGTCCTGCGGTCATTCGCGAACTGGGGCGTCGGCGCAGTCGCGCTCATCCTGATTCTCAGTGAACTGGGATTTGAGATAACCGCAATCGTCGCGAGCCTGGGAATCTTGGGTGCCGGTATCGCCCTGGGTGCGCAAGATGTCATTCGCGACATTTTCAACGGCATCTTCATGGTTTTCGAGGACCAATTGGGCGTCGGCGACAGGGTCGACCTTGGTGACGCAACGGGCGTCGTCGAAGAAGTCACGATTCGCATCACCAAGGTTCGCGATTCGAAAGGCGTGTTGTGGTTCGTCCGCAACGGTCAGATTCAGCGCGTCGCCAACTTCGACCACAAACTTCGATGAGTGACGGGTTCTACGGGGCCATCGGCGGGCACGCCGCTTTTGATCGCATCGTTCGCCGCTTTTACGAGGGCATCAAGACCGACGACATACTCCTGCCGATGTACCCCGACGATCTGGACGGAGCGGTGTGGCGTCTCACCGCGTTCCTCGAACAGTATTGGGGCGGGCCGACCAGTTATTCCGATGAACGCGGTCACCCGCGACTCCGTGCACGTCACGCCGCGTTTCGAATTGACGATGTCGCACGCGACCGCTGGCTGCACCACATGACGGCAGCGGTCGATGCGGAATCGCTGTCGCCGCTGCACCGTGAAACGCTCATGGACTATCTCGATCGCGCCGCGCACGCGATGGTCAACACGATGGGCGACGTCGACCGAGGTGACAGGACCGCCCTGTAGGCGCTAGTCCGCGTCAAGAATGACGGGGGTGTGCTTGGCGAGGATCTCGCCGCGCGTAGACGACAGTCGAATCCACGGATCTTTCGACGACACGTCCATCACTTTGTCGCCGAAGAAGCCGAGAGTTTCCGCCGCGAGAGCGACGCCGGCCGGTAAGCCGAGGGACCCATTGATTGTGGCCCCCCACACCTGAGAGCGGTACGACCGAACGACGTGTTCCTCTGCGTTGTTCGGTATTTTGCGCTTGATGATCTTCATGCCCTCGCGGACAACTGCCTGAAGGTCAGAAGAGCCGATTTTCCCGAGCGATTCCCATCCGGTTTGAGGAGGGAGCGGAATCTTCCACCGCACGGACGGTGCTTGCATCGGCATGGTCACCACGAAACCCGTCTCGGTTTCTTCCGCGTTGTCGAAACGCCCCAGGAGTGAATCGATGGGCACGACGATGTCGAACTTTGCCTCGGCCACGAGTTCCGCGCCGCGCATCCCGAGCACCGTCGGCGTGGTGTCGTTGAGTCCGCGCGGTGCGAGAACCTGCACCCACGCCACCAGAAGGTTCCCCTTCGCGACGAGCCGAACCGCTGAATTGTCGATCAGCCCGGATCGGTCGATGAAGGTTGCGAGGTCGCTGATCTGTTCGCGAGACGCGAAGGTCAACGAAACGCTCTTCGAAACGGCCATTAGTCGCGCGTCAACTTCCGGTACGTCGAACGGTGAGGCTTGGCAGCGTCCGCACCGAGGCGCTCGATTTTGTTCGTCTCGTAGGCCTCGAAGTTGCCCTCGAACCAGTACCAGTTCGCGGGGTTGTCGTCCGTCCCTTCGTAGGACAGGATGTGGGTTGCGATGCGGTCGAGGAACCAGCGATCGTGGGTGATCACCACAGCGCAACCGGGGAATTCGAGAAGTGCGTTCTCGAGAGACGACAACGTTTCGACATCGAGGTCGTTGGTCGGTTCGTCGAGTAAGAGCAGGTTCCCGCCCTGCTTCAGAGTCAGGGCAAGATTGAGGCGGTTGCGTTCACCGCCGGAAAGAATTCCCGCCTTTTTCTGTTGGTCGGGGCCTTTGAAGCCGAAGGTCGAAACGTAAGCGCGCGACGGAATTTCGACATTCCCGACCTGGATGACATCGAGCCCCTCGGACACGACCTCCCAGACGTTCTTGTTCGGGTCGATTCCGGTGCGGGACTGGTCGACATACGACAGTTTCACCGTTTCGCCGACCTTGAGCGACCCAGAGTCAAGCGGCTCGAGACCCACAATTGTCTTGAACAAGGTCGTTTTTCCCACACCGTTGGGACCGATGATTCCGACGATTCCGTTTCGCGGTAGTGAGAACGACAGGTTGTCGATGAGTACTCGATCGCCGAAACCCTTGGTGACCTTGTCCGCTTCGAGCACGATAGCTCCGAGACGCGGGCCGGGTGGAATCTGCAGTTCCTCGAAGTCGAGCCTCTTGGTGCGCTCGGCTTCTGTCGCCATTTCTTCGTATCGTGCCAGTCGAGCTTTGGATTTCACCTGACGACCCTTGGCATTCGACCGAACCCACTCGAGTTCCTCGGCAAGGCGTTTCGCGAGTTTGACGTCTTTTTTGCCTTGCACCTCGAGGCGCGCAGCCTTCTTTTCGAGATACGTCGAATAGTTTCCCTCGTAGGGATAGAGGCGCCCGCGGTCGACTTCGGCGATCCACTGCGCAACGTGGTCGAGGAAGTACCGGTCGTGGGTAATCGCGATGACGGCGCCGGGATACTTGGCGAGGTGCTGTTCAAGCCACAAAACGCTTTCGGCATCGAGGTGGTTGGTCGGTTCGTCAAGCAACAGAAGATCGGGCTTTTCGAGCAGCAATTTACACAGGGCAACTCGTCGCTTTTCACCGCCCGACAACACTCCGATTTCGGAATCGGACGGCGGACAACGCAGCGCATCCATAGCCTGCTCGAGTTGAGAGTCGAGGTCCCACGCGTCCGCGTGATCGATTGCTTCTTGTAGCTCGCCCATCTCGGCGAGAAGAGAGTCGAAGTCTGCGTCCGGTTCGCTCATGAGCATCGATATCTCGTTGAATCGCGCGAGCTTGTCGTACATTCCGCGAACTCCGTCTTGCACGTTCTCGAGTACCGAACGCGTCTCGTCGAGTTCCGGTTCCTGCATCAAAATCCCGACGGAATAACCAGGTGACAGCTGGGCTTCGCCGTTCGAGGGCGTGTCGAGCCCCGCCATGATCTTGATGATGGTCGACTTTCCAGCCCCGTTCGGGCCAACCATACCGATTTTCGCGCCGGGGAAGAACGACATCGTCACGTCGTCAAGAATGAGTTTTTCGCCCACGGTTTTCCGTGCACGAACCATCGTGTAAATGAATTCAGCCACGTTTTTTACCAGTCGATTTTTCGGGTTGCGCCGATGAGGCAGCCACCTGTTTTGAGTGCGGTTTCGATTGACGAGTAATACTTTTTGTCACTGGTTCGTTGGCCGACGAGGCAGGACCGACCCATCTTGACGGCGACAATCACGGAATCGGCAACGAGGTCCGTTTTAGTTCTGTCCGGGGTGATCTCGATTGATTTCTTTCGGAATCCGCCACGAACGAGAGCATTGACCATCGCCCGACCCGGCTGTTTTTGGTCGATGACCGAAACTCCCGAGAGCACCCAATCGAAAAATGCCTTGTTGTCCTGCGCGTCGCCTTCCGGCTGGAAAAGCGGAGCGGGTTCAGCAGACGCCGTCGCCGTCGGCGTGGGTGTCGCGCTGGGCGTTCCGCTCGGGTCGAAGGCACAGCCGCTCAAAGTGAGGGAAATGACCGCTGCGGCGGTGAAGACGAAGGTGCGTGCGGTCATTCCCCCATTCTAGGTCAGAGCACGTCAGTCCTTGAGTCAGACCACCGCGACCGCTTCGGCGGCTGGTTCCGTGTCGACTTCGGCTGCTGTTGTCGATGCGTCCGCACCGAGTGCGACCAGTCGCGTGAAGACCGCGGTCCCCCAGAACAAGTCGTGCCCGAGGGTTTCGGCTTCGATCTCGACGTTGGTCCCGGTGCGGTCGTCGGTTTGCCAGTCGCGAACGCGCAGGCGTCCCGTCACGACGATGCGGTCTCCTTTTGAAAGCGACGGGACTGCATTGATAGCGAGTTGACGAAACGCCGTGACGGTGTACCAGTTGGTCGACGCGTCAACCCACGTTGAGGTCGCTTTGTCGAATCGTCGCTGCGACGATGCGAGCCGGAAGCTCGTGATCGGAAGGCCTTCACTCGTCACAACGTGCCGCGGGGTCGTTGCGATGAGTCCGGTGATGGTGAGGGTGTCGCTCATGTGTCTCCTTTGTTCGGTGGACGGCGCCGGCCGTCCCAACCTGCGACCGGCGCCTCCAATGAGGATGCTCCGAACGCCGAGGTGGCGCGACGAAAACCGACCGAACAGTGCAGAACGTTCCCGGCGAAACCGGTGTGGAGAAGTTAGACGGTGAGGTACTGCGCGAACCCGGCGCGCACCTTGTTGACCTTGGGAACGGCGACCGCGAGGCAATATCCCTGGGTCGGGTTTTTGGCGAAGAAATCCTGGTGGTAGTCCTCGGCGGGGAAGAATTCGGTGAAATCCTCGAGTGTGGTCACAACTCCGCCGCCCCAGGTTTCGTTCGCGCGGGCAATCGCGGCCTCGAACTGTTCGCGTTGGTCCGAATCAGTCGGGAACATCGTCGATCGGTACTGGGTGCCCACATCGTTCCCCTGCCGGTTCAATTGGCGTGGGTCGTGCATGGTGAAAAAGGCGTCGAGGATTACGTCGGCGGGGATGACCGCCTCGTCAAAGGTGACGGCGACGACTTCAGCGTGACCCGTCGTGCCCGTGCACACAGCCTCGTAACTTGGCGAATTGACGCTCCCGCCCGCGTACCCAGAGACCACCGAATCAACGCCGCGAAGCACGCGGTAGGCCGCG
Organism: Microbacteriaceae bacterium; assembly: GCA_044353905.1. Lineage (GTDB taxonomy): Bacteria > Actinomycetota > Actinomycetes > Actinomycetales > Microbacteriaceae > MWH-TA3. The sequence continues at coordinate 8,572 of JBILBA010000018.1, forward strand.
TCGAGGCACCAGAAACAACCACCAGCCACATAGAACGTCATCATGCTCACAGTCTAGGCGCGGGGCTAGGCTGTGAACATGACGTATGACGCAGCAACGAATCGTTATGATTCAATTCCTTACCGCCGATGTGGTCGAAGCGGGCTCCTGCTCCCCCGAATTTCGCTCGGTCTGTGGAACAACTTCGGAGACGACCGAGAACTCTCTGTGCAGCGCGACATCGTGCTTCGCGCGTTCGACCTCGGAGTCACCCACATCGACCTCGCGAACAACTATGGCCCGCCCCCCGGTTCCGCCGAAAGAAACTTCGGCAAGATCCTCGCGAGCGACTTGCACCCGTACCGCGACGAACTCATCATTTCGTCGAAAGCGGGGTTCGACATGTGGGAAGGCCCCTACGGCGAGTGGGGTTCGCGGAAGTACCTTCTTGCGTCGCTCGACCAGAGCCTCTCGCGGATGGGACTCGATTACGTCGACATCTTTTATTCCCATCGATTCGATCCCGACACCCCATTGGAAGAGACGATGGGAGCCCTCGCGCACGCGATTCATTCAGGCAAAGCCCTGTACGTCGGAATCTCGAACTACGACGAAGAACAGACGCGTCGCGCCTACGCGATTCTGAAAGACATGGGCGTCACTCTCCTGATTCACCAACCGCGCTATAACCTCTTCGACCGCCGTCCGGAACATGGGCTGTTCGATACGCTCGTCGAACTCGGCGTCGGCGGAATCGTCTATTCTCCGCTCGCACAGGGGCTCGCAACTGATCGTTACCTGGACGGCATCCCCGCCGATTCACGCGTGCGCACGGCGAACTGGATTGAGGAGAAGCGCATCAATGACGAGTACCTCGGCCACGCCCGTGCACTCAACGACATCGCCCTCGGACGCGGGCAGACGCTCGCTCAGATGGCCTTGACCTGGACGATGCGGCACCCTGGCGTCACGACCGCCCTCATCGGCGCGAGTAGTGTCGCGCAACTGGAAGATTCGCTGAAAGCGGCCCACGCAGAGCCCCTGACCGATGAGGAACTTGCGACGATCGACCCACACGCGATCCACCAACTGGTTGATCAGTGGCTGTAGCCAAACCCAGCGCACTGGTCGGATACCTCGCCGGAACCGTCGCTGCCTTTATCTTCGGCGTCAACGGTGTGGTCATCAAGTTGTTAATGGACGGTACGGGTATCGATGGGTTCCAGGTCACCTTCCTTCGCGTTGTCGGAGCGGCCGTGCTGATGGGTGCTGTGATGCTCGTGCTCAACCCCGGCGCCCTTCGCGTCAACCGAAAGCAAATCGTGCCGCTCATCGCGATGGGCGTGATCGGTGTCGCGATGTTGCAGGCGACGTATGCGGAAGCGGTGTACCTGCTTCCCATCGGGATCGCCCTGTTGCTGGAATACACCGCGGTGCTATTCGTAGCGCTCATTGCACATTTCTTTTTTCGCGAGCACGTCAAGTCCCGAATCTGGGTGTCGATTGCGGCGGTGCTTATCGGGCTCGCCACTGTCGCCGAAGTGTGGAACTCGACCCTCAATGTCGAGGGAGTGTTGTGGGCGTTCGCTGCATCCGCCTCACTCACGACGTACTTCCTGCTCGGCGAGCGCCAGACCGGCGTTCGGCATCCGATGGCCGTCGGCTTCTGGGGCATGGCCGTCGCGAGCGTGTTCTGGGCGCTGTTCAGCGGGTGGTGGACGATTGACCCAGCTATTTTCAATCGGGTCGTCCCGTTCTCGGATGAAGCCGGCGGAATCTCGGGTCCGGCCTGGCTGTTGTTGGCCTTCATCGTCGTGCTCGGTACGTTCACCACATTCACTCTCGGGCTCTGGTCAATCAGCATCCTCAAGGCAACGCGGTCGGGAATCGTTGCGACCAGCGAAGTGCTTTTCGCATTTCTCGCCGCATGGCTCATCCTCGGCGAAACTCTGAATGTTGTGCAATTGGTCGGTGCGGGTATTGTTCTGGTTGGTGTGGTTCTCGCCCAATCAGCTCGCGAAAATCGCGCGGTGGTAACCGACCTCGCGCTTGACACCTCAGAAATCTCTCGACCGAAGGATCCCCGATGACTGATTCACTGCTCGACATCACCGTTCTCACCGCCGACGGCGCTGAGACCACGTTGCGTGAACACGCCGGGAAAGTCTTGCTCATCGTCAATGTCGCATCGCGCTGCGGGTTATCGCCGCAATATGCGGATCTAGAGGCTTTGCAGCAGAAGTATGGCCCCCGTGGTTTTGTGGTCCTGGGTTTCCCGTCGAATCAGTTTTTCCAAGAGCTGTCGTCGAACGACGCGATCGCGGAATACTGCTCGACAAAGTGGGGAATCACGTTCCCGATTTTTGACCAGGTGAAGGTCAATGGAAAAAGCCGTTCCCCGTTGTACGCCGAGTTGACCAAGGCAAAAGACGAACGCGGCAGCGCTGGAAATATCCGCTGGAATTTCGAGAAATTTGTCGTTACCCCTGACCTCCGTGTCTTGCGCTTCCGTCCGACGACAGTCCCCACGGACCCGACGATCATCGACGCAATCGAATCGAACCTGCCTCACTAGCGTTTTTCGGGTAGTCGGACCGGGTGAAAGAAATCTCAATTCTCGGTTACTAACGCGGTTATTGGGGTAAATTGGGGAGGCTACACAGTTTCACTCGTTATCCCACCCTGCCATGAGATTCCTTCGTTTATTTCTTGCCGGCCTTGTTGTGCTCCTCTTTTCGGGAGTCCTCACGCCGGTTACTTTCGCGTCGGCAACGGACACGTCGGGACTGCGCTATGAGGCGTATTACCCGATTGGGTCGGCCCAACTGGAACAGTTTGATTACGGTCAGCCAAACCCCCAACCGAACACCACTGGGCTCACCGTGTGTGCTTCGGGAACGGTTTCTCAAATCAATCACAGCTTCGGCAACAACATCCTCGGCTGTCCCGGCGATTACGTCATGGTCCACTATTTCGGTTACATCTCGTACCCAACCGACACAACAGTGGCGTTTCGCGCGCGAGCGGATGATGGCTTTTATCTGAACATCGGCGAAACTACCATTTTCAATGACTGGCGGTTGAAGGGCTGCTCCTCGGCCTCGAGCGGGAGCTTTACGTTCCAAGCAAACCAGTGGTACCCCATCGACGCCTGGTTCTACGAATGGGGCGGCGGCGCCTGTTCGATTCTGGACTACGACGCCGGGGGCGGTTGGAACGTCGTACCCACGTCGATGTTGGACCAGTTTGGAGTCCCACCCATCACGTTCTCTGATTCGACCCTCGCGGGAACAGTCAGACGCGGAACGGCGTATTCGTCCGGGGTGACCGCGGAAGCGGAGGGTGTCATCACCTATTCGATCACCGAAGGCAGCGGATCGCTTCCCGACGGACTCGAACTGGACAGCGAAACGGGAGTGGTGTCGGGGACCCCCACCACCTACGGTGTTTACGATTTTTCGATCACCGCTAGCAGTGACGATCCGCAGTATTCCAGTCCAGCGACGACCGACACGTTGACGATTATTGTCGGCGATCCCCCTGACCTTACTGCCGTGACACTTCAGGGAGTGTTGACCTACAACACCGCAATGACATCGGTCGATGTTTCGGGCGAGGCCGGTTACCCGGCGCCGACGTATGTTGTCTCGAATGGAGCCCCCACGGGCATAAGCCTTAACACAAACACGGGCGTGTTGAGTGGCGCACCGACGAGTCAGGGTGTTCATCACTTCACCGTCTCCGCCAATAACGTGCTGGGCACGTCGACGAGCGGCTCACTTTCGCTCACGGTCAATCGGGACGCGTTCTTCCCCGCCGATCACAACGACGTGCTCGGTTACACGTTCGTTGGTGACACCGTGAACCCGTACTCGTCAGTGATCACCGCGCAAGGGTATCCCGCCCCTCGCTATTCCATCATTGACGACCCGACCACTGCGGGAATCGGAGCATTGCCGCCGGGCTTGTCGATAAACGCCACAACGGGAGTAATCACGGGGGTCGCCAGCGCGATCGGCACGTATCCGTTCCGAGTACAGGCCGACAACGATGTCGGATCGGGTGACTCAACAACCCCGCAAACCATCGTTGTGGCGTCTTTGCCAACAGTCACGTTTGACAACGTGTCCAACAATGCCTACGTGGGAGTCGACTACAACCAACGCCCCACCTTTAGCGGCTATCCGACCCCAACCTTCACGGTTTCTGGCGATCTGCCCAGTGGACTGAGCTTGTCCGAGAACGGCACGATTTCGGGGAAGCCGACCACGGCGGGAGTCTCGTCGTTCCGAGTGTGCGCGACAATCTTTGACCGGGAAACGTGCACGAAGTTGATTACCGTCGAGGTGTACGCCGAACCGGTCTACAAAGACAACGTCGAGTTGCCCCCAATCGGTCAGTTTGGGACTGCCTTCAACGGGCGCGTCAATTTCCACGGTCTGGTTGAGAGTTACCGACTCGCGGCCCACGAGAATGGTTTGCCTCAGGGTCTCACCTTGAGTCCGACGACTGGAGTCATCGCGGGGATCCCCGAGCAAACAGGAATCTTCCGCTTCAAAGTGACGGCGCGCGGCCCGACGGGACTCGAGACCACCACTCCCGAGCAGATTTTGACCGTCAATCGAATTCCGGCAGCAACCGATAGGACCATCGTTGGACGGACAAATGTTGATGTGCCATACGCGGACGCTGTTTTCGCGGACGCGTTCCCCGTCGCGGTCTATTCCGTGACAGCGGGAGCGTTGCCCACTGGGGTTTCACTCAATACCCAAACGGGTGCGATTTCGGGAACTCCTACAGTTACGGGTGAATTCGGCTTCACGGTGACCGCCAAGAACGTGTTGGGTTCGATCACGATGCCGTTGACGTTGTCGGTCCTCGAGCCGCCGTCAAAACCGATTCTCACTCTTCCTCCCAACGCCACAGTGGGCGAAACGGTGAACGGGTACACCGCGGTCGAGGGTTACCCGGAACCTACATTCTTTGTCGCGTCGGGATCGCTTCCTGACGGGCTCACGTTGAACAAGACGACGGGCAAGATTTCCGGCTCCCCCTCCGATCCAGGGAAGTTCACTTTTACGATTGGAGCGCTCAGCGAATCGGGCTCGAACGCATCGAGCCCCACTAACTTTGAGGTATATGAGCCGGGCGCAAACTTTGATGTGAAGGCATCGGTCGGCGACGAAATCGCTGGCGCCGCAATCTCGGTTCAGTCCGAGGGGTTGATGCCGAACGTTCCCTACAAGGTGGTGCTGCGTTCGACGCCTCAGACTGTTGCGTCTGGCACGACAACCCGAAACGGCTCAATCCTTGCGAACTTCACGATTCCCGGCGGATTGGAACCCGGTTGGCACTCGCTCACCTTGGCCACGGAAGGGGCCGACGGTTCGCCTTTCGAGGAGGTCTCGTGGTTTGAAATCACCGGGAGCGGCATTCTCGAAGAAGTTTCGGAGTCACAGCCGAGCGCCGCCGAGATGAAAAGCGCCCTGACGGACGACGAAGCGTTCTATGAAGACATGGGTATCGACCCCGGCACACAGGTTTCGGAAGAGGTCGTTCAAGAAACCGTTGCCGAGGTAACCAGCGTTGTGGCCTCGGTCGCCCTTGTTTCCGCCGCCGCTGCAGCAACGGCAGCAGTGGCGAGCGCCTCGGCAGCCGCGGCCGCTGCTTCCGCAGCCGGTGCAGCGTCAAGCGCTGGTGCAGCGGCCGGGGCCGCGGGTGCCGCTGGTGGAGCGTCTTCGGCAGCTGGTGGCTCAAGTTCAAGCTCTAGTGCAGGTGCGCGCACCGCCGGCGCCGGTGGTGGTACGTCGGGTGCGGGCGGATCCTCCGGTGGTGGAGGTGGCGGCGGCGGCGGCGGTGGTGGTGGTGGTGGCGCCCGCGGTGGTTCCACTGGTGGTGGTTCCACGGGTTCGTCCAGCGGCGGCTCCTCCGGCGGCGGTGGCTCATCCGGCGGCGGTGGCTCATCCGGTGGCTCAGGCGGGGACGGAAGCAGCGAGGACGCGGAATACGGCAGCCTCGAAGTCGAAGCCGACGATTTTGAGACGGACCTCCGGTCGTGGGGCGACGCGCTCGCCTGGTGGCGAATCCCACTCATGACCTGGCTGGACGCGCGCGCCGTCAAAGCAACGCACTGGACGTCGCAGTTCTCCCCCGTCTTGTCGCGAACGATCAACGACGGTTCGTATCTGCGCGCAATGATCGGTTCGTTGATGGCGATCGTCTATGTGGTGGCTGTCGCTCTCGGGGCGTTCGCCGTCACCCCCGGTGAAGAACAAATGGCACTCAGCGGAAGCGTCGCGCTGTTGACCGCGATTGTCGTGATCGGTGCCTTCGATGCGTTCGCTGGAATTCTCGGAATGACCGCGTTCACCATCGCCACGCTGGTTCACTACCCGATGACGGACCTGGGTGACCTGAGATACCTGCTGGCGATGTTCATTTCTGGATTCGCCCCCATCATCCTGTCGACGACGTTCCGTAAGATTCGCCGTCCTCGCATGGAAAAGCGGATGGATGTGTGGGAGCGCATCGTCGATGTCTTCATGCTCGCCTTTGTCGCCTCGCTGACGACACTGTCACTGATCGGTGGCATCGCCGCCTACGCGGGCGCAAGTGTCCCTCTCGCCGAGAATGCGAACACCATCGTTGTTCTTGTCACCGCCGTGGCGCTGATTCGCATCGTTCTGGAGGAATTCGCCGCGCGGAGCTTCCCCGACCGTCTGGACAAAATCAATCCGACCGAAGTCGCCGGGCCGCCGATGGTTCAGCAATGGGTGTCTCTCGTCTTCAAGTACGCCGTGCTCGTCATCATGATCGGTGACATGGTCGGTTGGGGTTGGTGGCTGTGGCTCGGATCCCTCGTGATGTTCGTCCCCGGAATCATCGGCATGACATTCTCCGATCTTCCCAAATCAAAGATTTTGTCCCAAATCATCCCGGGCGGTCTCGCGGCACTATTGCTGGCGACGCTTTTGTCGGGTTGGTCGAGCGACCTCGTCGGAATGTTCTTTGGCGATTCCCCGATGTACGGTCAACTTTCGTTCCTTCTCGTGCCGCTTCCCGTCATCATCACGGCAATCGTCGGCATGTTCGCCGATGGAAGCGAAAAGTGGTACGTCGCGCGGAAACTGACCTGGGTCTCGATCGTGGGCGGAATCGGAGTGTTCGCCTCGACCGTTGTGGCAACAGACTTCTTCGGTCAAATCTTCGGTTCATAGTTTTCGCACTTCGCTTCTCCGCGGCCTGAGTCAATCTCGGATAATCCCCGGCGATGAGGCGTATGGTCAGCACTAACGAACATCACAAAGGGGATACTCCATGAAAGTTCAGAAAAAAGTCATTGTCGTCACCGGGGCCGGAAGCGGAATGGGTCGGGAGCTCGCCCTCGAGCTCGCTCGACGAGGAGCTTCCATTGCTGCGGTCGACATGCGCGCCGAGTCCCTCGCCGAAACCACGGCACTCGTGAAAGCTCTTGGTGGAACGATTTCGACTCACGCGATTGACATCACGGATGCGACGGCAGTTGCGTCCCTTCCCGCTGCGGTTACCAAGGCTCTGGGCCAGGTCGATGGGCTCGTCAACAACGCAGGGATCATCCAACCTTTCGTCAAAATCAACGAACTCGATATCGCCGATGCCGAGCGGGTCATGAGCGTGAACTTCTACGGTCCGCTGCGACTCATCAAGGCGTTCCTGCCCGGACTGATCAAACGACCCGAGGCACACATCTTGAATGTCTCGTCAATGGGCGCCTATGCGCCGGTTCCCGGTCAGAGCATCTACGGCGCATCCAAGGCCGCACTAAAACTGATGACCGAAGGGCTCCGATCCGAGCTGCTTGACACCAAGGTCGGGGTCACGATCGTTTTTCCTGGCGCAACCGCGACGAACATCGCGCAGAACTCGGGAATGACGGTGCCCGCGTCGAGTTCCGACGCTGCCAACGCGTTCCCCCAATTGGCGGCCGACGCGGCAGCCCGCTTGATGGTCGATGCCATCGAGAACAACACCCCGCGCATCACGACGGGTAAGGACGCGAAAACGATGGACATTCTGTCGCGCCTCAACCCCGTGTGGGCCGCCGGTGTCATTTACAAGCAGATGAAGTCGTTGCTCGGATGAATCGTGATTTCCCGAAATCGCGAATGATGAGAGAATTTTCGGGTGAGTACATCCAGCACAGAACGACGTGTCCACAACGCCGACGGCGAGTGGGAAAACATCGCGTCCTTCCGCGTGCTCTGGCTCGCCAAAATCGTCTATAGCGCCCGATTCGAACTGTTCATCGCATCGGTGATCGCTATCAATGCTCTGTTTCTTGCCATCCTCACGATGCCCGACATCTCGCCGGCGACACGTGAGACCGCGATCATCATCGACAACATCGCTATGGGGATTTACGTTGCCGAACTCCTCGTGCGAATCCTGTCGTACGGAAAGAAGCCATTGCACTTCTTCCGCCAAGGGTGGAACGTTTTTGACTTCATCGTGGTTGGCCTCGCCCCACTGGCAGCCGGTCAAACCGTAATTCTGCGACTATTGAGGCTGCTGCGCCTCTTGCGGATTTTCCGGTTTCTTCCCGAGGTACGGATTCTTTTCGCGTCGATTGTGAAGAGTATTCCACCGCTATTCAGCATGTCGGTGCTGATCGGGCTTCTGCTGTTCCTCTACGGAATGGCCGGGACCTATCTCTTCGGTACGGCGCTGTCCGAGTCGTGGGGTCACATCGGGCAAAGTCTCAAATCGCTATTCATTCTGTTGACACTCGAAAACTTCCCGCTGTATCTCGACGAGGCAATGGCAGTTAGCCCCTTCGCGCTGCCCTTCTTCCTGTCCTACGTGTTCTTTGTCGTCTTTACGATTCTCAACGTCCTCATCGGAATCGTCTTAAACGCCATGGACGAAGCCCGCGCCGAGGCACGAATTCAGACTGACAAAAACGCAGCACTCACCGAGTTATCGGCACTCGTCGACGTGATCAGTGCTGACGGGAAGGTCACCGACGTCGAGCTCGTGAAATTGCGGTCGGAAATCGTCCGGCTTCAGCAAAACTGAATGGTCGGAACCGGGTATCCGACCGTATGCTCGTTATAGAGCAGGTTGTCGAAGCACGCCACTTGCGCCGAGGATCTCGTCGCACTCAACGTCCGCAGCGTCGACGAGAAACTGTCGGCCGCGGTCATCGCCCGTGAATGGCTCGTGTCCGAGGGACTGCTCGACTAGACCGCAGTCCCGGGTTCGCGATTAGGGCTTTGGTTTGTCGCTGGGCTTTTCGGCCTTGCGGGTTGCGAGCGCGAAAATGGCGAGACCCGCGACCAGCACGCCCGCACCGAGTCCGTAGGACAGAACTTCATCCTCACGGTTTGAGTCGACGAACACCCCGACGAAAACGACCGCGATAATCGCGACGACGACCCCAATCAGTTTCGACTTGAGGTCGTCCAGGTCTCGAACCCGAAGCCACGCCGGAACCGGCAACTCGGGGTCGATGAACAACTCGTAGAGCCCGTAGCCAATCACAAGAAGAACCGTCCCCAGCAGGATTGCGTCAACTGCGGTGAGGACGTCAACGATCGTGTTTTTGAGGTACGTGTCAGTGGTGACCGATTCGTAAACCACGATCACCATCTCGATAGAGCCCTGAGCCATCAAGAGCAGCGCACCGATGATGGAGGCGACCGCGGGAACGATAACCGCGAAGCGAGTCAGACCGAGTAATTGGCGCATGGCTCAAGTTTACGCGGACACGCGCGACTGTATAGAATTTGGGGACTGCCGAAAACGAAACCCGACACGCGGAATGAGATTCGGAATCGCCACAACGAGTGGCACAACGTGGGAGGTTTACGAACATGGCTCGACTGGGAATCGTGAAAGAGGGCGACGGCGAAACACGTGTTGCCGCCACTCCGGACACCGTCGCCAAACTGTTGACCTTGGGTTACGACGTTGTGGTCGAACGTGGTGCAGGTGCCGCCTCGTCGTTCCCTGACTCTCAATACAAGAGTGCCGGCGCGACTGTCGCGGACAAGAAGAAGACGTGGTCTTCCGAGATTGTGATGAAAGTCAACGCCCCCACCGACGCGGAAATTGCGAGCATGGAGCCGGGCACAATCGTGATCGGCGTGATGGCGCCCGGGCTTCGACCCGAACTTCTCGCCGCACTCGCCAAGCGAGGTCTCACCGCAATTGCGCTCGATGCGGTTCCTCGCATTTCTCGCGCCCAATCGATGGATGTCTTGAGCTCGATGGCGAACCTCGGTGGTTATCGTGCTGTCATCGAATCCGCTTACGAGTTCGGCCGTCTTTTCACAGGACAGGTCACGGCGGCCGGCAAAGTGCCACCGGCAAAGGTACTCGTCGCGGGTGCTGGAGTTGCCGGGCTCGCCGCAATCGGCACTGCATCGAGCATGGGTGCGATTGTTCGGGCGACCGACCCTCGTCCCGAGGTGGCGGACCAGGTGAAGTCGATCGGTGGTGAATACATCGCGGTTGAGGTCAACGAGAAAATGGCATCCTCTGACGGTTACGCCAAAGCAACCAGCGAAGCCTATGACCGTCGCGCCGCCGAGATTTATTCTGAGCAAGCACGCGACGTCGACATCATCATCACGACCGCGTTGATTCCGGGACGACCGGCTCCCAAGTTGTTGACCGAAGCCGATGTCGCGAGCATGAAGCCCGGCAGCGTCATTGTTGATATGGCCGCGGGAATGGGCGGAAACGTCGCTGGTTCCAAGGCGGGAAAACGAGTCGTCACCGACAACGGTGTTGTCATTCTCGGTTACACCGACCTGCCGGGTCGTCTGCCCCAGCAAGCGTCGCAGCTTTTCGGCACCAACATGCTGAACCTGTTGAAACTCGTCACTCCGGAAAAAGATGGGAAGCTGACCCTCGACTTTGAGGATGTGGTTCAGCGCGCCGTGACGGTTGTCCAGGACGGCACAGTGACGTGGCCGCCTCCCCCCGTGCAGGTCTCGGCGGCGCCGGCGGCTGCCGCACCACAGCCCGTTGCTCCGGTCGAAGCGAAGGTCATGTCTCCTCTGCGGAAGGGACTACTGAAAGGGCTCGGCCTCGCCGTTGTTCTTGCCGTGTGCGCCTTCGCCCCCGCACCTCTCCCCCAACACTTCCTCGTGCTCATGCTGTCGGTCGTGGTCGGTTTTTACGTGATCGGCAAGGTGCACCACGCGCTTCACACTCCGCTCATGAGCGTGACGAACGCCATCTCGGGAATCGTTGTGGTCGGGGCAATCGCCCAACTCTCATCGGACAACATCGTCGTCCAGATTCTGGCCGCGGTGGGCGTCCTTCTCGCATCAATCAATATCTTTGGTGGGTTTGCCGTGACACGTCGAATGCTCAAGATGTTTAGCAAAGGTGGAACCAAGTGAACATCGACATGCTGACAACAGCCGTGTACATCGTGGCGGCGCTCATGTTCATTTTGAGCCTCGCCGGATTGAGCAAGCACGAGACGTCCCGCTCGGGTTTGACTTTCGGAATCGCGGGTATGGGACTCGCGCTCGCAGCGACAATAGCGTCGCTCACGCTCAACACCTGGGGTTCGCCTCAGTCGACGTTCGGGTTGACGCTCCTCGTCATCGTGATCCTTGTCGGTGCGGTTATCGGCCTCTGGCGTGCACGCGTTGTGGCGATGACGGGAATGCCCGAACTCATCGCTCTCCTTCACAGCTTCGTCGGTCTCGCCGCCGTTCTCGTCGGTTGGAACGGCGCGCTCGATTCACACGGTGTCCCAGAAGAATTCATCGGGATTCACCACGGTGAGGTTTTCATCGGCGTGTTCATCGGTGCCGTGACATTCACGGGCTCGATTGTGGCCTTCCTCAAGCTCTCTGCACGCATCCCGAGCAACCCCTTGATGCTCCCCGGGAAGAACTTCCTCAATGTGGGTGCACTTGTCGGATTCGTCGGCCTCACCGTCTGGTACATCGTCACTCCCGACATCTGGTTGCTCGTCGCCGTCACGGTGCTCGCGCTTCTCCTCGGATGGCACCTCGTTGCGTCCATTGGCGGCGGAGACATGCCCGTCGTTGTGTCGATGCTCAACAGCTACTCGGGTTGGGCTGCCGCGGCGGCTGGATTCCTCCTCAGTAACGACCTGTTGATTGTGACGGGTGCGCTCGTCGGCTCGTCCGGTGCATACCTTTCGTACATCATGTGTAAGGCCATGAACCGCTCATTCATCTCTGTTATCGCGGGAGGCTTCGGAATTCCCAAGCCCGCGGCGGCCGGCGAAGAAGAAGAGGGCGAGATTCAAGAGACCGATGCCGCGTCCGTGGCCGAGATGCTCAGTTCGGCCGACACGGTCATCATCACGCCGGGCTACGGAATGGCTGTTGCGCAAGCGCAGTACCCCGTCGCCGAGTTGACACAACGTCTGATCGCGAAAGGCGTGACGGTGCGTTTCGGTATCCACCCCGTCGCTGGTCGACTTCCCGGACACATGAACGTGCTCCTCGCAGAAGCGAAGGTGCCCTACGACATCGTTCTCGAAATGGACGAAGTGAACGACGACTTTGCCAGCACCTCGGTTGTTCTCGTGATCGGTGCGAACGACACCGTGAACCCCGCCGCCGCTGAAGATCCGGGCAGCCCCATCGCCGGGATGCCTGTGCTTCACGTCTGGGAAGCGAGCAAGGTCATCGTGTTCAAGCGGTCGATGAGTTCCGGTTACGCGGGCGTTCAGAACCCGCTGTTCTTCCGCGAGAACGCGTTCATGTTGTTCGGTGACGCCAAAGAGCGCGTCGAGGACATCATCAAGGCGTTGTAAACCAACAGCCGGGACGGTGGGACTAGAGCCTGCCGAGCCGCTCGATGTCTGCAGGTGAGAATCCGGCTGAAAGCTCCTACATCTCGCTGACATAGGGAATACATTTTCACACTCGCCTTGTTGCCCCTAGAGTGCCCTCGCAGGACGAGGTTTCCTCGCGAGCAGATAGAGTCATGAAATGAAAACTAACAATCGGCTTGTCGTTGTTGTGCTCTCCGCCCTATGTGTCCTCGTTATTGCGGGGATAGCATTCGTCGCGACCCAGCGCCCGTTGACCACAGTAACGGTGACGCACGCAGTCGTAACGCCAACCTCGACAATCGGCACCGGTCCGGGCACCGTGCGCACGTTTTTCATTCCTATCGACGTCGACGGCGTCAGCGCGGACAACCAATATCTGTCGGGAACACTCACCACTCTGTCCGACAGCGTCAACGGTGACGAAGAACTTCGCAGCGCCAATCTTGTTTTCGTCTTCGGTGACGAAGCCAATCAGCTCGTCGTTGGCGGCATTTCGCTGTATCCACCCGCGGGATCAACAATCGCAGTTGGAGCAGAAACCGTGAGGCCGGTCGTTGGCGGGTCGGGCACTTATGCCGGGGCGACGGGCGAGGTAATCTCCACCAATCTCGGTGACGACGGTTGGTCCCACGTGTTCCGTATCAGAATCGGCTAAACGGAGGCGACGATCGTGGCAGCTGCTCCAATCGAAAAAGTGTCAACCAAGCGACCCTTCTCGGGACTATCCGTCGCGGCATTCATCCTCGCGTCGATCGCACTCGTCGTGGCCGCTGCTGGCACATTGGGTGACGCCATCGGTGCGATGCTCAGTGAATCCGGAACGGCGTCGTCGCAGTCGGGACCGAGCGTGGACATCGCGTCCATCGTGGAACTCGCAAACGACGCTGTGGTCACGGTCTACTGTGGAGACTCATCCGGCTCTGGATGGGGTATCGAAGTCGCCGATGATGCCAGCACGACGGCCGACGACGAATACCCGTTCGAAATCGTGACCAACTGGCACGTGATCGAAGAGTGCGTTGACACCGATGTTCCCATCTCCATCCAGACACTTAACGGAACCGCACAAGCGGATGCTTTTCTCTATGACTTCGATGCGAGTTACTACGACGAGAATTCCGAAGTGTGGGCGGATCTCGCTTTGCTGATCACCGCCGAACCGGTGGAAAGTCTTCAACTCGCGTCAGAACCTCCAGTTGTGGGCGATTGGGTGATGGCGGCGGGGAGCCCTTACTCTCAATTTTTTGATTCAATAATCCCGGGAACCTACACTTTTGGAAACGTGAGCAACTTCTTCCCCGACATCAGTGTGATTGTCACCGATGCGGCCATCAACCATGGCAATTCGGGCGGTCCGTTACTAAACGCTCAAGGCGAAGTAATTGGAACGAACACCTGGGGCGATGACACGGCCGTGTCGGAGAACAACGGGTACGCCATAGGAATCCCTACTCTGTGCCTGCGATTCATCACCTGTGAGGCGTCGTTCAACTGGGAAAAGGACTAGCCGTCCTGACAATTAGCCTTACGTGCTTTTGCCTCGCTGCTTCAGTGCCCCAACTATCCGCATGACTATCCCCGCCACAATCACGAGATAGACCAGTAGGGAAAATCCCCACTTGATTGCCGAGGACGTTGAGGCCAGTAAGGCCATCGACGACGAAATCGAGCCGTCTGACAGGTACTGACCAGATAGAGCGGCTAAGGCGAAGTTTTCGATCCAATCAAAGACAACCTGACCAAATGGGAGCAGATTCAGAATCCCAACCTTCTGCGAATAAGGCTTAAACAACACCGAGACCCAGACAACATACATAACCCCGTAGATCAGACCAAAGAGAGTGTCCCAAACCTGATTGAATTCGACATACGCAAGAATCATCGGATCGGATCGTTCCGATAAGAAGGCAAGAATCTCTGCCTCGCCGAAGCCCAACGACGTTCCGAGCGACCTGACGCTGCTGTCGGCCACGGCAAAGGCCGTCCCCTTGCCCGTGAGGACCAAGGCAAGGTACCCGCCAAACACAGAAGTAGCCAGCAACCCGGCGACGAGGTTTGACTTCGCATAGAAGAACCGTGATGCGCGGCTCAGGGGTCCAGAGCGTCGGGAAGGATTTACGTTCTCGGTGGTTTTGCTAGACATCGTCGTCTACCTCTCGACTGTTCATGCGGATTCGTGGCTCGGGTCGTTGATATCCCGAAGCCTAGTGGTGCCCTCGGCAGGAGTCGAACCTGCGACCAAGAGATTAGAAGGCTCCTGCTCTATCCGCTGAGCTTACCGCCGTAGCCGTAGCGACAGCGATCACCGTCAACTCAGCGTTCCGGAGGCGCTCGGTAGATTAAGACCATTCATGTCGGCGCTGGAGTTTGATACTTGACGCGCATTTGGCATTATTGTTACGATACTTTTGCCTCTAAACCAAATACCCTGGAGCTACGATGATTGTTCGCAAAATTTCCGCCTCAGCAATCGCGTTCGCTGCCGTCGGGGGGCTAACCCTCGGTTCGACCCCGGCCCAAGCATCAGTCGACTGCACCAGCCCCACTCTGATTAATGGCTCTTTCGAGGACTTCACACTCGCCACTGCTCCCTTCTCGTCCGGACCGGCCGGGTCAGTGATGGGAAATTGGATGAACGATTGGGACGAGCCTGATCATTTCCTCTTCCTCGATGTCGACCTACCCCCTCAAGCCGTTCCAGGCTGGAGAACCACGAATACAGACAACATCATAGAGTTGCAACGTCAGGTTGTGGGCTTCGAGCAGACTGGAACTCTGGGGAACTTCGACCGCTTCGCGGTTCAGCCCGCTGACGGAACTGTTTGGGGAGAGTTGAACTCGACGCAAGAAGCCGCCCTTTACCAGGACGTCGCTCTCACTGCGGGAACCGAGTACACGTGGAGCATCAAGCATCATGGTCGAGTGCTCAGGTCGATGGCCACAGATGAGATGCGTGTCTCCATCGGTCTTGCCTCGACGGCCCCAGGTTCGCTGGTTGCACAAACCGATGTCCACAAATATGAGCCGGTCAATGCCGATCTTTTTTCTGGCGAGCCGCAATACAGCAGCGTTTTCACCAATGTCACCCAAATTCAGGGAGCGTTGGAAGACGGATGGCAGATGTTTCGAGGGACATTCACGCCGGCAACTTC
>JBILBA010000054.1:0-6822 GCA_044353905.1 Microbacteriaceae bacterium
TCTCTCTTTTGGTTTCCACTCCCCATTTTTGGGCAGCGGTAGCTTTTGATTCGTGGTCTTCAAGAAAGGGCCAGGCAAGTGCTCCGTGGAAGATGTTGCCTCCTGGGAGCCTGAGAACATCTTCAAGGTCTTGAGTGGTCTTTACCTCTATACAGAGCTCACCATTCGCGTCAGTCATCAGTAGATCCTCGATGTTTTCTGCCAGAACTGAATTCAAAGAGTCAAGCACGGCCTGCTTAAGATTTTCTCGCATTTCGTCTTGGTCTTTGCCATCAAGTAGAGAGTGTGGGGTGTGTAGGGCAAAAACTGTGAGCGTCTGGACGCCTTGCTCCTGTAATGCCTTGGAAAGAATGCTTGGATCAGTCAGTGAGTGGCAATAGATCTCGCATGGCAAGGGACTAGGTATCTCACCATTGGAGGCTTGCTCAAAGGCACTTTGTAGCTGGCTGTAGTTTTCGTTGATGTGGAATGTTCCGCCGAAGGCGGCTACCGGATCCAAGGACCGGTCCTTGAGTTTGGGTAAGCGCTTCAACAATAGGTTTACTTTCACCTGAGCGCCATCCATCTTTGTGCCCGCTGGAACTACGTCTTCTACTCCGGTTAGTTTCTCTAACTCTGTTGGAGAAACATTGGCCAGAACATACTTGCCTTGGATCGAGTGCTGGTTTCCTTGCTGGCTGTATACAACTGTGTTGTCTTGACCTATGGAGCGCACATCGCAATCGGCGAGCAAGGTAACCCCAAGTCGCTTGGCGACTTTGTAAAGAGAGTCTGTGACCTGACCCATACCACCGATAGGAATGTTCCAGTCTCCTGTTTCGTTACCGATCACGTGATACAAAAAGCACTTGTTGACATCTAGATTTTGATCAAGATTGGAACCAAAGGTTCCAATCAAACCATCTGTTAGAACTACTCCTCTAACTAGATCCGATTCAAAGCTTTCTTCAATAACTTGGCCTACCGGTTGCTCTATGAATTCTTCCCAGATCTGGTCACTACCGGAAAGCTCCTTTAGTTTTGCCCTAGCTTCAGATCTGGTTGGAAGTGGATCAAGCACTGTTGGAAATAGTGCTTTAGCTAGCAAGGTGGTCTTTCTATAGAACTCATGCCAGGCTTCTGCATCTTTGGTTGTCCCGATTGATTCAAACGAGGAAGCAGTTGCTGACTTGTCTTGGTTATCTACCAGCAGACCCTTATCGGTTCCAGGTTGCGGTGTATAAGAGGAGTAGCGCCTGGGGGCTAGTTGGATATCTAGCTTTAGGTCTTCAATGATCTTTTTTGGAAGAAGTGATACTAGGTAGGAGTATCTCGAAAGCTTGGCCTCTACTCCAGCAAAGGTTTGCTCAGACACCGCAGCACCACCGAAGGCGGAGAGCCTTTCCAGCACAGTGACTTTCAGTCCGGCTTTGGCAAGATAGCAGGCTGCGGTTAGGCCATTATGTCCCCCACCTACTACTACGACGTCTGTATTCATTCTCCAATTATGGGGTACCCACAAAAAGCCAGTGCTGCCAGCATGGGCTCAAACCCTTGGTTTGACGGGGATTTTGGGGGACAGGGGGATTGTTATCAACCCGTTACTGTGACAACGAAGGGGCTTTGTAATGCTGGGCTAGCCTTATGGATGTGATTGGGCCTGGGGGCCAACCCTTGGGCCGTAAACAATCAAATTGATTGATCAATCAAACCGATAAATAAGGAGAACTAATGAGGGCAACTATTCGCCGTCGTTCAACAATTGGTGTCGCAACTCTTGCAGTTGCTGCGCTAGCTCTATCGGGTTGTGCACCAGCAGCGGAAGATACAGCCGCTACTGGAGACTGCGCCGCCTATGCAGATTACCTAGGCAACGAGGGTACCGAGGTTGAGATGTACACAACCATCGTTAGCCCAGAGGCCGACCTATTCCAAGAGTCATTCGCGGAATTTGAAGAGTGCACCGGCATCACCATCAACTGGAACGGAAGCCAGGAGTTCGAAGCTCAGCTACCTGTTCGCGTTGAGGGTGGAACTGCACCTGACCTAGCTATTTTCCCACAGCCAGGTCTTCTAAAGAAGATGGTTGAGACTGGCAAGATGGTTGCTGCTTCTGACGCACTAGCTGCATCAGTAGACGCTAACTACACTCCAGACTGGAAGAACTACGGAACCGTTGACGGAACCTTCTACGCTGCTCCACTAGGTGCAAACGTAAAGTCCTTCGTATGGTACTCACCAAAGACTTTTGCTGACAATGGCTGGGAAATCCCAACCACTTGGGCAGAGCTACTAACCCTTTCTGACACAATTGCCGAGTCTGATGTTCAGCCTTGGTGTGTTGGTTTCGGTTCCGGTGACGCTACCGGTTGGGTTGGAACTGACTGGATGGAAGACCTAATGCTTCGTTTCCAGGACGCAGAGACCTACGACAAGTGGGTATCCAACGAGATGAAGTTCGACGACCCTAAGGTTGCCGAAGTTCTAGCTGAAGCTGGAAAGATCCTGAAGAACCCTGACTACGTAGGCGACGTTGCTTCTATTGCAACCACAACCTTCCAGGATGGTGGAGCAGGTATCGTTGACGGTTCTTGCGCAATGCACCGTCAGGCATCATTCATCGGTGGAATCCTTCAGGGTGACTACGCAGCAACAATCGTTACCCCAGAAGACACCGACGTTGAGGGTGGAATTACCACTTTCTACTTCCCTGGTGTATCTGCTGACAACAAGCCAGCTTTGGGTGGTGGAGAGTTCGTAGGAGCTTTCTCTGACCGTCCAGAAGTACAGGCTGTTCAGCTATACCTAACCACAGCTGAGTGGAACAACAAGAAGGCCGCTTTGGGTACTTGGTTCTCCGCTCACTTAGGTCTAGACACTGCAAACGTTGCTGACCCAGTAAACGCTGTAGCTGTTGAGATCCTTCAGAACGCAACCACCTTCCGCTTCGACGCATCAGACTTGATGCCAGCAGCTGTTGGAGCAGGTTCTTTCTGGAAGGAAATGACCGCTTGGGTTGCAGAGGACAAGGCAGATGCTGACGTGCTAGAGGCCATTCAGGCTTCTTGGCCAGCCAGCTAAGCTGATTCCAAGCACAAGTAACTGAAATTGTGTGGGCCCTGATGAAAATCAGGGCCCACACTTTCACTACAACTGGGAAAGACCTAAATGTTTGCTATTGACATAGTCGCCAGAAAAACTGGCTGGGAGATTATTGCTCCCAATCTGATTATGTTGGTACTTGGCCTTTTGGCATTTGCCGCAATTATATTTTTGATGTTTGTCTTGGCAGAGCGCAGCTCGGTCAAAGCTCAAGAGTGGGTCAAGTACCTGGTCTTTTTGGTACCAGCCCTGGTGCTGCTAATAATTGGATTGATTTACCCAGCGATAAGAACTTTGATCATGTCGTTTATGGATGCCGACAGCGAAGTTTTTGTGGGGATGGACAACTACGTTTGGGCCTTTACCAGACCAGAAATTCTCCAGGTATTAGGTACTACCGCGATTTGGGTAATTGCTGCGCCGTTGGCATCTACTTTTATTGGTCTAGTGATTGCCTATCTAACCGACCGGATGAAATCAGCTTCCGCGGTAAAGTCACTGATATTTATGCCCATGGCAATCTCGATGGTGGGAGCTTCCATCATTTGGAAGTTCGTATACGACTTTGAACCAAATCTAAAAAAGATCGACATCGGCCTACTGAGCGCATTTGCTAAGGCCCTGGGCTTCACCACTCCACCAAACTGGTTGCTGGAGAACCCACTAAACACCTTCTTGCTGATAGCGGTAATGATCTGGATTCAAACTGGCTTTGCCATGGTGGTCTTATCTGCTGCCATGAAGAACATCCCAGACGAGGTAGTAGAAGCCTCGATGCTTGATGGCGCTAGCCAGCTAAAGCGCTTTGTTCAGATAACTGTCCCGATGATTAGGTCCTCGATTGTTGTGGTTTTGACAACGATCACCATTGGGACCTTGAAGGTGTTCGATATTGTTCGGACCATGACCGGTGGTAACTTTCAGACCAACGTTATAGCCAATGAGATGTATTCCCAGACCTTCAGGGCGCTGAACTATGGAACCGGTAGCGCCCTGGCCATCATCTTGTTCTTGGGTGTGGTGCCAATTATTTGGTACAACATTCGTCAGCTCAAGCTCGATAGAACGGAGCGATGATGAGTAAGAAATCAGCAACCAAGGGTTTGAACCTAACCAAGGGAAGCCAGCGGATGAAAGACGCCTTCAGTTCTCCTTGGGCTTCGGCTGCAGCAATAATTATTGCTATTTTCTGGACTATTCCAACCTTTGGTTTGTTAGTTAGCTCCGTCAGGCCAGAAAAAGATATCAACGCAACCGGTTGGTGGACAATTCTTGAGAACCCAAACTTTACGCTGGAAAACTATCAGAACGTTCTGTTTCTTGGCTCCTCCGTTACCCCACCACTTAGCCAGTATTTCTTCAACAGTTTTGCAATCACCATACCGGCAGCAATTTTCCCGCTAACGATTGCAGTGTTTGCCGCCTATGCTTTGGCTTGGTTTGATTTCAAGGGCAAAGACTTTATCTTCTTTAGCATCTTTGCTCTTCAGGTAATTCCACTTCAGATGTCGCTAGTTCCACTTCTTCAGTTGTTTGCCAAGGGCTTCATGATTGGCGAGGATGTGATCATTCCGCCGCTTGGAATCACCGGAACCTATATTCCTATCTGGATAGCACACACCATATTCGCTTTGCCGCTTGCAATCTTCCTGATGCACAACTTCCTACGGCAAATTCCTCGCGAGCTAATTGAAGCTGCCCGAGTTGATGGCGCTGGTTGGTTCTCGCTGTTTAGACAAGTGGTTTTGCCACTAAGCATTCCGGCGATTGCTTCTTTTGCAATCTTCCAGTTCTTGTGGGTTTGGAATGACCTACTTGTTGGTCTGACATTCGGTGGAGGCAAGAAGGACATTGCCCCGTTAACCGTGCGCTTGGCGGAGATGGTTGGAACTAGAGGATCTGGCTGGGAGACACTAACCGCCGGTGCCTTTGTCTCGATGGTTGTCCCATTGATCGTGTTCTTTGCTCTCCAGCGATATTTCGTACGCGGATTGCTAGCAGGATCTGTAAAGGGCTAGTTTCTTTCCTCAAACACTTTTTTGAGAAATTCAAAGCTCTGCTTTGGAATCCTGGTCAGGTCATTTTCGGAAACGCGAACTATTCCAAATCTCTTGGTCCAGCCTTCGGCCCACTCCAAGTTGTCCATTAGCGACCAGGCGTAGTAGCCGCGAAGGTCTACTCCTTGCTCGATGGCATCGAAGGCTGCGTGCAGGTGTTTAGCGTAGTAATCGATTCGATCTTGATCGTCTACAACACCGTCAATTAACTTATCTGGGAAAGCCCCACCGTTTTCGGTAATGTATAGCGGCACACCAGGTAGGTCCTTGGCAATCCGGGTCAGGGTGGAAGTAAGCGATGGTGCGTGAATCTCCCAACCCATATCTGTTTGAGGCTCTCGTGGAACAAAGTGCACCGGGGGAGATCCGGGGAAAAGAGCCGGCACTTGTCCAACGATGTGACCTGGTCCAGCTGCTGGCTTTGATGCCACCCGCATCGGGGAGTAGTAGTTCACTCCCATCCAATCAATCTTGTTAGCTGCAGCCTTGAGGCCATCGTCTGTGACAAAATCCCAGTCGGTGTATTTGGCTGTTGAGTCCTTAATCTCGCTAGTGATTCCTCGACCGGCTAGTAGATCTAACCAGAACCTGTTTTGTAGATTATCGATATGTCTTGCGGCGTCGGCAATCTCTTCATCGTCGGCAATGATCGTGGTGAGGTTTAGAACAATGCCAGGATTGTTTGCCTTGTTTGATCTAAGAGCCTCGATGGCTTTACCGCTTGCAACCATAAGTCTGTAGGCGACCTCAAGAGAGGTCGCAGGGTCTTTAATCCCAGGTGCGTGAATACCAGCAGCGTTACCTAAGTAAGCAACTACCCAAGGTTCATTCAGTGTTGCCCAACTAAAGACGCGGTCGGCAAACTTAGAGGACACGACATCGGCGTAGTGCTGGAACTGCTCGTAGATTCCTTCCCAAGCCCAACCACCATGAGCTTGCAGCTCACTTGGTAAATCCCAGTGATAAAGAGTCAAGGAAGGTTTGATCCCACGCTTTAGTAGTCCCTCGATTAGGCGGTCGTAGAAATCAATACCTTTTTGATCAACAGCAGATTTACCACCAGGGATCACCCTTGGCCAAGAAACAGAAAAACGGTAGGAATCGACACCCAATCGGGCAAGTAAATCAAGATCTTCTTCGAGTCGATTGACATGATCGCAAGCTGGGTCCGCGGTTGCTTTGTCCACGATTGCACCTGGAACCTTAACGAAATCGTCCCAGATTGAACTACCCCTGGTGTGACTAGAGCCTTCAATTTGCCAAGAGGAAGTGGCGGCTCCAAACAGAAACCCTGCAGGGACTCTTGAAGAGACCTCATTGGCTAAAGCTGTGTATTTGGTCATTGAACAAGCCTAGACCTTGTCTTGTCAGGCAAATGTTCGGTTATCACAATGTTTTTTTGCTTGAAAAACTTTGGGCGGTCATAATTGGATTCAGTCCACAAATCAAGAAAAAGAGGTTCCAGTGCCGACATCAAGAACCCTTGTCGTGGTCGAAAACGAGTCCCTACTTCGAGATCTAATTGCTAGATCTTTGGAAGCCGTTGGCTTCCATGTCACAACAGCTGCCAACGCATCAGATGCCAAGCGTGCTTGTAAGGCGGTTGATCCAGATGCCTGCATCGTGGATATCGAATTAGGCCCTGGACCTGATGGTTTTGATTTTGCTGAGTATCTAGCTAGAG
>JBILBA010000034.1:0-6756 GCA_044353905.1 Microbacteriaceae bacterium
AAATGCCTGGCCCAGAAGAGCGATCGCTTTGCGCCCGCGTGACAGATTTTGGAGTTTCTTCTGCGCGGAAACTGCCCTGAACTTCGGGATGACAAATCGTTCCGCAAGGCGCTTGGCGAAGCCCGCGTGAAACTGTGCTCGAAGAGTAGGGACCAGCGCGGGTAAATCGATCGTGTTGTCGTCGAACGGGACCGTTGTGGGTCCCGTGAAGTTGAACCGCGCGAATGAACCGTCCGACATGTGCTCGCCTTCGACGCCGATGTACTCGCCGTAGGAAAGCCCCGTCGTGAGGCCAATCCGGTTGAACCGGAACACGAGACCGAGGCGCAGGTGGTCGTCGCCGATTCCGACGGGAAACACGCCGCGCGACGCCATGACTCGTGCAAGCTCGATCTTGTCCCGCTCCCAGTAGGACTTTCCGCTCAATTGCTGGCGGTAAACCTGGATATCGTCGTGGCGTTCGTGAACATGCGCAACACGGGCAAAGTAGGCCCACAAGTGACCAATCGGGAAAACACCCGAAATGCCTCGATTAACGGGATCCAGCGTCTCCCCCGTAGCCGCCACCAACACGACGTCGTCGAGGGGTTGCGCAGCGGAAATCAATTGGTCGACGATGGACAAATAGTCGGGACTCAGGACGTAATCCTCTTCGAAAAATCCGAGCCAGGTTGCGTCCGGATGTGATTTCAGCATGTTTTCTTCGATAAGGCAGTTGGCTTCGGTGATTCCGATATTCTTCGTCGCGCTGAGCACGGTGGCGTTGGGGAACAGTGAGCGTGCCATGTCTACAATCGCTGCGGTGTGATCGGGTTTGCCTTGGAACTCGGCCTTTGAGCCCGCGTAGCCATCGACCGAGATGCATAGTTTGGATTGGTCAACCGGCAGTGTCTGTGATTTCAGTGACTCCAAAACTTTCTGCGCGTATTCCACACGATTGAATAGCAGCAGGCCAATCGGGTGCGGAAAAGTCGGGGATTTCGCCACGCGTGCGTCCCCTACAGCTTGACCAGCGTGAGGATTCCGTCACCAACGGGCACCATGGTCGCGCGGACGTTTTCGTCGACGGCGTAGTCGCCGAGGAGTGTTCGAAGCTCTGTGGTCGCGGCATCGCGTTTCGTCGGCTGCGCAACGAGCCCACCGCCGAGGGCGTGTGTGACCGCGACAATTCCTCCGACTCGAGCAAGGTGGAGTGCGTGGCGCGTCAGGTCCAGAGTTCCCTTTCCCGTGGCGTTGACAACGATGAGGTCGTAGGTGCCTTCATTCATGCGCGGAAGGATGTCTGCGGCATCACCGCTGATGAGCCTCACGCGGCTCGAGGCGATTCCAGCACTCGCGAAGAGGTCTTTCGCGGATTGTTGGTGATCGACGTCCTTTTCGATCGTGGTCAGGTGCGTTTCCGGGCTTGCGAGAAGCAACCATTGACTGGCGACACCGAGCCCCGTGCCGATTTCGACGATCGATTGAGCGTTAGAGAAGGAAACGAGCGACGCGAGGAACGAGCCCATCGCGGGCGTGATCGGTTCGACACCGTGCTCACGGGATGCGTGCCGTGCGATTCGAATGGCGTCGGGCTCCGTGACATAGTTTTCGGTCCATGCAGAGACCTGTGTTGCATCGAGCATGTCGCCCCTCCTATCCGCTGCCTAAACTCTATGGTCTAACGGCGTTATTCTAGAAACATGTCGTTCGGGCTCACTATCGAGAAACTCTTCCTCATCGGACTTGTTGCTCTTCTTGTCGTTGGTCCCGACCGTCTTCCTGGTTTTGCCGCGCAACTCGCGCGACTCGTCACGCGACTTCGCGACATGGCGCGTGGCGCGGAATCGCGATTCAAGGACGAATTCGGCGGTGACGTCGATTTAGCCGAGCTCAAGAAACTAGACCCTCGTCAGTATGACCCGCGTCGAATCATTCGAGACGCGCTGAAGGAAGAGCCCGTTCGGGTTAGGCCCCCGCGTGCTCCGAAAACACCCACCGACGACACAAAGCCCGACACGGCCTTCGACGGCGAGTCGACCTAGGGTTTTTCTCGAGGCGCTTCGGCCAGAGCGCGTTGGGCGGCACCCGCGGTTCCCGAGGGCACCGTCACCTCGTAGCGTGAGGCGAGCACCTGTTGAACAGAAGAAAAGTCGTGGCGGCGCCGACGCATCGCGTACAGCGCAAGAGTGACCAACACCCCCATGCCGGCACCGATTGCGATGACGGCGGGCATCGCGAACGAAGTTGTGGTGGGCTCGCTCAGGAGGCTGAGAACCAGGCTGAAAAACAAGCCGAACCACGCGCCGTTCAGGGCGCCTCGCAGGGCGACGCGCGCGTAGGTCAATCGACCCGTCACTCGTTCGACGGTGACCAGGTCGCGACCGACAATCGCGATGTTCGCGACGTTGTAACCGGACTGCGCAAGGCGGTTCACGATTGACTGCGCCTCGGCGTAGGTGTCAACCGTCGACAGAACATCACCACGCGGGATCTCAGAGGAGGGGCCACGACGAGAGAACAAGGACGGATTCGACACGTCACCATTCTCTCACCCCGCGAGTACGCTGGAAACGTGAGTTCGACACGCGTCTATGTTGCCCGACTCGCGGGGTGTGCGGTCTTTGACCCGCTCGGCGATCGGGTCGGACGCGTGCGCGATGTTGCGACGAAAGACTTCATTCGTTCAGAGTTGCGTGCGCTTCTCGAGGAACTCGACAAACCAGCCAAAAATGACAAGTCCTGAGGAGCTACGGGAGGCCGTTGGATCGGTCATCGACCCGGAACTGCGTCGCTCGCTCGGCGAACTGGGGATGATCGAATCAGCGGAGGTCGATGGCTCGACCGCACGCGTCACGGTGTTGTTGACGATCGAGGCGTGCCCGAAGCGTTCCGACATCGAAGCCGAGGTGCGTGCTGCGGCGCTCGCGATGAGCGGCATCGACCAGATCGATCTGACCCTTGGCGTCATGAGCGCCGATGCGCGAAAAGCGTTGTCGGCACAACTTCATGGCGGACGAAAGGCGGAGGACCGGTTCGGGCCGAAATCTCTCGTCCGAGTGATTGCCGTCTCGAGCGGAAAGGGCGGGGTGGGGAAGTCAACTGTCGCCGCTAACCTCGCCGTCGCGTTGGCCGCCCGTGGGCAGAAGGCCGGACTGCTCGATGCGGACGTTCACGGATTCTCGATCCCCGGCTTGCTGGGAATTTCGGACGAAAAACCGACCAAGGTCGAGGACATGATTCTGCCTCCGCGCGCCTTTGATGTGGGCGTCATCTCGATTGGCATGTTCGTCGATCCACACACGCCCGTGTCGTGGCGTGGCCCGATGATGCACCGGACCATCAATCAATTCCTCTCGGATGTCTACTTCGGCGACCTTGATGTTCTCGTCTGTGACCTTCCGCCGGGGACCGGCGATGTCGCGATTTCCCTCGGGCAACTGGTTCCAAACGCCGACGTTCTCGTCGTGACGACGCCTCAGACAAGCGCGAGCGACATCGCCGAACGATCGGGGCTCGTCGCGCGCCAACTCGGGCAACGGGTCATCGGTGTGGTCGAGAACATGTCGGACTGGACAGACACAGATGGTGTCGAGCACACGATGTTCGGAACCGGTGGCGGTGCCGAGGTCGCGGCGCGTCTCGCCGTTCCGCTATTCGGCACGATCCCGCTCACGCCGTCGGTGATTGCGGCGGGGGATAGCGGGAAACCCTTTTCGGTTGGCGACCCTGCCGACGTCGCGGTCGTCGCCTTCAACCGCATTGTCGATGCCGTCATCGAGTCCGCGCCACAGCGCGGCACGGCATCAATTCCGCTATCCGTTTAGGACAGTCGGCTGACCCAGGCTTCTACGTCGTCCGCAGAGCGCGGAATGCCGACGGACAGGTTCTCGGCGCCGGTTGACGTGACGACAATGTTGTCTTCGATGCGAACGCCGATTCCTCGGAATGCTTCAGGGACAGTGAGGTCATCCACCTGGAAGTAGAGTCCCGGTTCGATTGTGAAGACCATTCCCTCGCGCACGATTCCGTCCTTGTAGAACTCTTTTCGCGCTTGCGGGCAGTCGTGCACGTCGAGCCCGAGGTGGTGCGAGGTTCCGTGAACCATGTAACGACGGTGATGTTGGCCGGATTCGGACAATGATTCGTGAAGAGAGACGGGCAAGAAACCCCACTCAGAGACGTACCGTGCGATGACGGCCATTGCGGCGGCGTGAACCTCACGGAAAACAATCCCGGGTTTCACCACTGCGAACGCTGCATCGGCCGCATCGCGAACCGCTTCGTAGACGAGACGCTGCGTCTCGGTGAATCGGCCGTTGACCGGAAAGGTTCGCGTGATGTCCGCGGTGTACAGGCTCTCGACCTCGACGCCCGCGTCCATGAGCACGAGATCGCCATCGCGGACCGGACCATCGTTTCGGACCCAGTGCAAGATACAGGCATGAGCGCCGGCGGCGGCGATTGTTTCGTAGCCCACATGGTTTCCCTCTGCGCGAGCGCGACGGTTGAACGTTCCTTCGATCAGGCGTTCGCCACGTGTGTGTGCGGTCACCTCGGCGAGCGTTCCGAGGACGTCATCGAACCCCGCCGCCGTGGCCGCGATTGCGAGCCGGATTTCGGCGATCTCGAACGCGTCCTTGACGAGTCGTTGTTCGCTCTGGAAAACGGCGAGTTCGTCGTCTCGGGAGGTGGCTGTGCCCCGAGCGTGATCGATTGCCTCGGTCACCGCTGAATCCGCTTCGCGAATGATCACCCAACTGGCATCGGCCTGGTCGAGAACGTCGGACAGGTCGGCGAGCGATCGCGTGGCGAACCCCAGTTCAACCGCTACGGCCTCGGGGGTCGGGCGTGGGCCAACCCAGAACTCGCCGATGTCGGCGTCGGAATAGAACTCTTCCGTGCCGCGTCCAGCGGGAAAACGGTAGTAGACCGTCGCGTCGTGGTCGGTCCCGTTCGGAGTGAGGACGAGCACCGAGTCGGGAACGGTGTCGGAACCCCAACCCGTGTAATACGAGAACGCGGAATGAGCGCGATAGGGGTGATGCGTGTCGTACGACCGAACCAACATGGGGCCCGCGGGGAAAACGAGCGTGTGTCCAGCGAACTCGGCGGACAGAGCACGTCGGCGTTCGGCACAAAACGGGACCTGGTCGCGTTGCACCGCGACGGGTTGGTCGACATTCGCCCAATCACCCGAGATGTACCCGTGGAACGCCGAGTTGTGGGGCGTTGTCGATCGATTCGCATTTCGCGAAATGGCGTCGTCACTCATGCGGCTAGTCTGCCACTTCTCGAAACTATGCTGACGGTATGACGTCTAGCCGAATTGACCTGCACCTGCACTCGACATGCTCGGACGGCGTCGAATCACCGACGCGCGTGATGGAGGTCGCCAAGGAACAACGGCTCGATATTGTCTCACTGACCGACCATGACACGACCGCCGGGTGGGACGAAGCGCGGGCGGCGTGCGCGCGACTGGGTATGACATTTGTACCCGGCATCGAGTTCTCAGCGTCGTTGGACGGAGACTCGGTGCATCTCTTGGGCTATCTCGTCGATCCCGAGTTTCCCGACCTCGTGGACGAGGCGAATAAGACTAAAGACGATCGTGTGTGGCGGTTCGAGTCGATGGTCGCGAAAATCAACGCGGACATCGCTGGTTTGACCCCTGAGTTTGTCTATACCTTTCACACGGAGGGTGGAACGCTCGGGCGACCGACAATCGCTCGCGCGTTGGTCGAGTTGGGTGTGGTGGCGACGGTCAGTGAGGCGTTCGATGAGATTTTGGCTCCCGACAACGACCGGTACTTTGTCGGACACTACGCGCCGACAATCGAACGGGCAATCGAAGTCGTGGTCGCGGCGGGCGGAGTCCCCGTTTTCGCGCACCCGTGGACCGCGGATCGCGCGTCGCTTGCGAGCCCCGATTTATCCGACGACGCAATTGACGCGAAGTTTGGTGCGCTCGTGGACATCGGGTTGGCTGGGCTCGAGGTTCATCACGAGGAAAACACGCCGTTCGGGCGCGAGCGGCTCGCGGCCATCGCCGCACGCTATGACCTGATCATCACAGGGTCGAGTGACTACCACGGCGACGGAATGAAACCCGTCCTGCCCGGGCAACACACGACTGCGCCGGCCATGTTCGAGCGAATTGCAGAATCAGGGACTGGCTCGGCAATCTCGTGGGCCTAGCTAGCGCCGCCGAATTCGGTTGATGATGAGGCGCAGAAGGTTGGGACGCGCCGTGTCAAGTTCCGCCTGGAGAGCAACCAATTTCCGCTCGAGTTCACGATAGGCACGAACCTCGACGGTCGGGTTGTGATCGACGGTCGATTTTTTGACCATGCCCACGAAGGGTTCCGCCAAATCGAGAGCGATTTCCGCGATTCGCTGGGTTTCGTCGATGCACTCGGCGGGTTTCGAATTCGCGCGGCGCATGGCTCGAACAATTCCCTCGGTGAGCGTGGACAATCGTTCGTCCCGGACAGCGGCAACGCCACTGACCATAATCTGGTCTTCAGTGGTTCCCGCCGGCACGGACGCCAGTTTCCATTCAGCGTCACGTGCGGATTCCGCCATGTCAAATTCGGTATCGCCCGTGTCCAGGGATGTGCCCACGTCGCGTTGGTTTCGGATTCCCCATGCGCGCCGAACCGTGAGGCTGCTTCGACTGCGACACGGAAGGTGCAGAACGCTGACGGTTGTCGACGTTGTTTCCGGATAGAACTCACCAGTGGTCATGTTCAGGACGCGATGATTTCCCTGCAG
>JBILBA010000019.1:0-22860 GCA_044353905.1 Microbacteriaceae bacterium
CCTGGCGAGCGCTGCCAACACCGCTGCTCGCACTTCTGGTCTGGTGGGCTGTGAGTCTCGTCTGGTCCCCGTATGCGGGAACTTCCCTGCTGATGTTGGTCAGTGCGCTGATGGGGGTCCTCTTCGCTCTCGCATTTACCAGTGCGGTTCCCCTCGACGAATTGGTTCGCCGGTTGGCGTTGAGCGTGCGATTCATTCTGTTCGGCTCGATCGCATTCGAGGTGGTGGTGGCACTCATCGGGCACCCGGTTTACCCGGTCGGTTTCGTCGAAACTCCCACGACCCCCATCGAGTTGGCCTGGAGCAGGGGGAACTTCTTTTCGGACGGCCGGATCCAAGGGCTCGTTGGCAATGCGAATGTTCTCGGGATGCTCGGACTGGTGTTGCTCATCATCGGGCTGTGGCGCATATACGCGTCACGAAGTTGGCGCAACGCGTCACTCTTCGATGTCGCGCTCGCCACCGTCGTCGTCGCCAGGTCAGCGTCAGCAACGGTGACGGTCACGCTCGTTGTCGTGGCGGTCGTCATCGGACTGACCGCGCTGGCCCGCCGCAATGGGCTCGGGTGGCGGATGGGGTTGTTTGGCGCCATTGCCGCCATCGGTGGTGCCGTGGTGTTCGCAGTGTCGCAGTGGTCGGCGTTCGTGACCCTTCTCGGTAAATCACCCGATCTCACCCATCGATTCGACATTTGGACAGCGGTCGTCGACCGAATCAATGAACGACCAATCGTGGGATCGGGTTTTGTCGGTTGGTGGCCGAGTTGGGATCCGTGGTTTGCGATTCATTCCGTTGACGAGCT
This sequence comes from Microbacteriaceae bacterium, assembly GCA_044353905.1. Classification (GTDB taxonomy): domain Bacteria; phylum Actinomycetota; class Actinomycetes; order Actinomycetales; family Microbacteriaceae; genus MWH-TA3. Next base: position 803 of record JBILBA010000019.1, read on the forward strand.
GGCGATGTCTCAGGCGCACAATGTCTGGCTTGATGTCACACTGCAAAGCGGACTGGTCGGAGTGGCGTTGTTCGCCACCACTCTCATCTTCGCCCTGTGGTATCTGTGGCGAGCGTTCGCTCAAACCCCGATGTCCGCGGCCACCGTTCCGTTTTGTGTCCTGTGCGCCTTGACCGTTCAGTCATTGACCGAAAGTCGGCTTCTACACGAGTGGGGTTTCGTGATGCTGGTCGCGTGCGCGATTATCGCGGAACGCCTTCGCGTCGGGACTATCGAGAAACGGTAATGGTTCCGCGCTGGAACGATTGAGTCCAGGTCGTGGAGGACGATGTTGCCTTGCTGTCGGGCCAGCCGTGTTTCCCCTTCGCGCCTTTACGGGAACGATAGGCCTCCCACAGCGCACTGGGCATGGAGAAGGCGCCTGCCGATCCGCGGATGATTGTGCCACCCTCGAACGCTTGCTTTGAGCCGACGAATCCGTCCTTGCCCGTGTAAGCCGTCGCGCTGCCTGTCGGAACACCCAAGTATCCCGAAAGTCCACCCGCCTTCCGAAGGGCACGCAGCGTGTCCGTGGGAACCAGAACACCCTGTGCGGATCCGACCTTGACGACACGACCCGCCGAATACAGCTGCGAGAGCATGCCGTCGGCTCGAACGGGCTCAGCGAGCGGCCAGCCCACCGCGGCAACCCCGCCGACGTCGGCGAGCGCCGCGGCAAGTGAGTCGGCGACGAGATACGCAGTGCCGTTCTTCTCGTAGACCGTTCCGGCTTCGAAGTGTTGGATTCGACCGGTGCCGAACGAACCGAAAGTTCTGGATTCTGCGGCGCCGAGGGGAAGCCCCCAGGGACTGGCTAGCCCGCCGTTTGCCTGAAGGTATTCGGCGATGGCGCCATCAAGAACGAGAAATCCCCCAGTTGGATTGGAAATCACATAACCGCCCGCAAAATCTTGAGCGCACTCACCGTCGGTGCAGGTCGCGTCGCCCGTCGGCCAGCCGAGCGAACCGCTGGGGCCACCAGCCGCGCTGTAATAGGTGAAAACGTCGTTGAGCACGATAAATGTTGCATTCGACGGATTGCGGTAGATGTAACCGTTGGCAAACTTCTGCCGAGCACCATCTCCGTTCGAACCGCCTTCGACTGATTCGGCAGCCGTGGAGATTGGCCCCAGTCGACCACTATGTCTTCCCACCGACTTGTACTCGGTCGCAATCGCACCGGTCGCGTATTTCATTCCCGCGGTGATGTTCCAGGTGGCTATGGCATTGGCGTAGTCAGCAAAGCAGGTGTTCGCCGTTTCCGTACACGACGAATCATCGATGAGCGCTCCCCAGGCGTTCGTGACGGAATTGTTCAGCTCGGCGATATCCGCTTCAAGGTTGGCGTGGGCATCAAACCAGTAGGTGTAGTACTCCCAGAAGTTGCTGTTTCCGTAGCTGGAACACGAGTCTCCTGTCCCGGAGAGGTTCGCGAGCGCCGCGCGGTTCGGCGTATACGGCGTATAGATATAGAGGGCGTGGGTCGCGAGGTTTAGGATCTTGACGGATTTCGTTCCGCATCCCGCATTGGGGTGAAGCAAAATCTGCGATCGAACACCAACCGGCTTGGAATTGTAGAACGAGCTTGCGGGCTCGGTGTAGCGCTTCAACTGCGACGCGGCCGAATACACCTGGTTGTAGAAGCCGAAGTATTTCGCGTCACAGGGAGCGGTGTCGGGACACGCATAGCCCGTCGCAATCTTGAGTTTGTCGGCGGTCGGGTTGGTGTTGGTGATTAATCCCTGTTCCTTTTGCAACAACACGAGAAGCACCTTTGCGCTGATGTCACACGCACGCTGGACCTTGTAAATGATTTCGGCAGCCGTTTCGTCGTTCGCCCCGACATACCGGCCGCAGAGCGGATCCGAACGGTACGGTTGTACCGTTGTGGCCTCTCGAGTAAACGTGTCTTGAGTGTAAATCGACAGGCATTTTTTGAAGGAACCGCAGCGTCTGACTTTCTTCGACAGGAACGTTTGGATCTCTTCCACTGTCATTGCTCGGTCGTCAAAAAACTGGGAATCCGAGATGATGTCCCCTGCTCTAAAGTCATCTCCCGAAAGCGTCAATGCGTTCGCGGAAGTGGGCACCAGCAGTCCCGCGACGACGGTAGCCGTCGCTGTGATGACAGCGAACATTCGCTTCCACAAATTGGACACGCCACAAACCCCTTTACACAGGTGTAATTCAAGTGTAAGCGACTCATTTGGGAATTTCGCTGAAGCGACAGGGCGGACGTCACACGGCGCGGGTTGGCTAGCATGGTGAGCGTGAGAAGCCCCCGTCCTGCGTCGACAATCGGAATCGTGACCGTGTCGTTTCACTCCGGTGTCGCCATTCGCACACTGTTGGCGTCCATTCCCGGGTCGACCACTCGATCCGTCGATTTCGTGGTTGTCGACAACGTGCCCGGCGGAGATAGGGAACTCACAACGGCAATGACGGGTTCGAGCGCCCGCATCGTGGCGCGGCCCGATAATCCGGGCTACGGCGGCGGAATCAATGCGGGGGTCGCAACATTGGATTCAGGTATCGAGTGGATTCTCGTCGTGAATCCCGACATCACCCTGGACGCTGGCGCTCTCGACGAACTGGTGCGTGTAGGGGACAGCGACCCGACGATCGGCGCAGTGGGCCCGCGCATTCGCGATTTCGACGGCACGATCTATCCATCTGCGCGGGCAATCCCGTCGCTTCGACTCGGAGTCGGTCATGCGTTGTTCGGAGACCTCGTCCCCACAAATCCATGGACTCGCCGCTACCACCAGTTCGCCGACTACGACACCGAGCGCGCTGCCGGGTGGCTCAGTGGTGCGTGCGTTCTCGTGCGCAGAGCGGCGTTCGACGACATCGACGGATTCGACGACGAGTTCTTCATGTATTTCGAAGACGTAGACCTCGGCTTCCGGCTGGGCCACAACGGGTGGCGAAATGTGTTTGTGCCCAGCGCAACGGTCGAACACGAGGGCGGGCATTCGACCCGCCAACATTCGACGTCGATGATTGCGGCCCACCACGTCAGCGCTCGACGGTGGATCGGAAAACGTTATCCGGGAATTGTGTGGTGGCCCGTGCGTGCGGTTGTTACCGTCGGCCTTCGGCTGCGCGAATCGTTAAAAACGCGCCGGCGCTAGCGGTCGAGAAGCCCCAAAAGGTACGAGCCGTACCCGCTCTTTTCGAGCGGTCCTGCGATCTTCTCCAGTTGAGCCGACGTGATCCACCCGTGACGCCACGCAATTTCCTCTGGACACGCGATCTTTGCGCCGGTGCGACGTTCGACGGCGCGGACATACTCTGACGCGTCCATCATCGAATCGATTGTTCCGGTGTCGAACCACATCGTGCCCGCATCCAGAACGCTGACGCGAAGACGCCCGTCACGCATGTAGTGCTCGCTCACCGCGGTGATTTCGAGCTCACCGCGGGGGCTCGGGGTGATGCCTTTTGCGACATCAACGACGTCGGGGCCGTAAAAGTAGACCCCGGGGATAGCGAATCGAGACTTCGGGTTCTCGGGTTTTTCTTCAATCGACAGCGCGGTCCCCTCGGCGTCAAACTCGATGACCCCATAACGCTCGGGGTCGGGCACGGGGTACGCGAAAATGTGACCCCCGTCGAAATTGGTCGTGTCGGGGAGGGCGTTTTCGAACCCCGACCCGTGAAAGATGTTGTCGCCGAGCGCTAACGCCACGGGGTCACCCGCAGTGAACGACTCACCGATGATGAATGCTTGCGCGAGCCCGTCGGGGCTGGGTTGAACCGCGAACTCGATTCGCATTCCCCACGCTGATCCGTCACCGAGCAACGCCCGGAACAATTCCGCGTGCTCGGGAGCGGTGATAATCAGTACTTCGCGGATGCCCGCGGTCATCAACGTGGAGAGCGGGTAGTACACCATCGGCTTGTCGTAAATCGGAATGAGTTGCTTGGAGTTTCCGAGGGTGATCGGCCAGAGGCGAGACCCCGTTCCGCCCGCCAAAATGATGCCCTTCATCGGCTGTCCCATTTCGGTAATGAACCCGCGGCGAGGGCTTCGGCGAGAGTCGGGGCGGACGTGTCTTTGTCGGACAACACCGGCTCAATCCCCGCGGGGAACACCAGAGCGATATCGGCGTCGAGCGGGTTGATTCCGTGTTCGCGCTCTGGTCGGAACACGTCCGAGACCAGGTAGGTGACGGTCGTGAGGTCGTCGAGTGCGATGAACGCATGTCCAAGCCCCGGTTCGATCAGAATCGCGTCGTGTGTGGCGCTCTCGAGCGTCACGCCCTCCCACTGGCCGAACGTCGGCGAACCCTCGCGAATGTCCACGACGAAGTCGATGATCGAACCCGTGAGCGGCATCACGTATTTCGCTTGACCGGGCGGCACATCCGCATAATGGATTCCGCGAACAACACCGCGTGACGAGCGAGAGATGTTCGCTTGAATCGGGTTCATCCGATAGCCCGTGGCTGCCTCGAGCTGATCCACTCGGAACCATTCGGAAAACGAACCACGCGCGTCGTCGAAGGTCTTGGGAGTTACACGCCACGCCCCGGCAATGGATAATGGGTGAATGTCCACCTGTCCATAGTAACGACAGCGAGTTGAGCTATGAAGACGACCACCGTGATTCTCGATCAGGTTGTCGCACCCGTACCCGGTGGGATTGGCCGCTACACACTCAATCTCGTTCGAGCGCTGACCACGCGGGTTTATGGCACGCGGAAACTTGTCGGATTTGTTCCCCGCGTCTCACACGACACTGTTCGGCAACTCGAGGGATTCATTCCCCTTCTCGATGGCATCGATGTTTCCCCGATTCCACGAGCGCTGCTCGCGCGAGCGTGGGCGCGCGGTGTTGCCGTGCCGAAGCGCGAGACGACGTATTCACCCAGCCTTTTTGCCCCACTCACGGAACACGGTCAACACATTGTCACGATTCACGATGCCGTGCCGTGGACGCACCCAGAGACGTTGACGGCACAGGGTGCGCGATGGCACCGCGCGATGGGAGAACGAGCTCGACGGTTCGCAGACATCATCGTCGTTCCAACCGACGCGGTTGCGTCGCGGTTGTCGACCTTTCTGTCCCTCGGAGATCGGATTCGCGTCATCGGCGGTGCGCCGACATCCGACCTGGTCGTTCCCCTCGATTCCGAGAGCCGTCGTAAGTCCCTCGGAGTGCCGGACACGTACATCACGTTCGTCGGGACACTCGAACCACGCAAAGGTCTCGCGGAACTTCTCTCCGCGCTTGCCAGACTCGATGATCTTCCACTCGTCGTCATCGGGCCCAGCGGTTGGGGCGGTGTCAGCATCAACGAACTCGTCCGTCGCACGGGAATTGCGCCGTCCCGCGTCCACGCGCTCGGCCGACTCGACGACGCGGACCTCGCCGCAGTTCTGTCCGCTTCTCGCGGACTCGTGATTCCGTCAATGGAAGAAGGCTTCGGGCTCCCCGTGCTCGAGGCGATGTCGTTGGGCGTTCCGGTCATTCATTCGACGGCCGAAGCGCTGGTCGAGGTCGCCGGACAATCGGCTATTGCTGTCGACGTTCACGGCGCAAACGGAACAATCAAGCTCGCCGAGGCACTAACCGGGTTGGACGATGAGACACTTCGCCGCGACCTGGCCTCGCGTGGAAAGGCCCGCGCCGCCGAGTTCTCGTGGGATGCGAGCGCAGCCCGACTCGCTGCGGTGTTCGACGAGCTTTCCTAGCGCTCCCAGACGGCGCGATGAGCGGCCAGGCACGCCGACCAGGTGAATCGCGCCGCTCGTTTAACGGCCGCCGTCGCGAGCGAAGCACGGAGTTTCTCGTCGGACAAGAGTTTCGCCAACGCTTCCCCGATTGCCTCCGGTGTCGTGTCGGTATACGCCACGGCGTCGCCGCCCACTTCGGGAAGTGACAGGGATCGTGACGTCAGCACGGGCGCACCGCACGACATCGCCTCGAGCACCGGTAAACCGAAACCCTCCCCTTCACTCGGATACGCAACCGCGATTGCTCCTCCGAGAAATGCCGGCAGATCGTCGAGCGAAATGTACCCGAGGTGTCTCACGTCGAACCCGTCGTTGACCGCGCTGGTGATGGCTCCGGCGACTTCGCCGTCCCACCCTGCCGCTCCCGCCAGCAGGAGGCTCGGTCGTGTCGCCACATCACGAGTCGCACGTCGGAATCCCTCGATGAGGGGAACGACGTTTTTGCGTGGCTCGATGGTGCCGAGGAACGCAATCCACGACGTGACCCCGTTCGACTTCGCGAACCGCGCGACGGACTGAGGGGTTGGTGGGTGGAAAGTGTCTCGGTCCACGCCATGGAACGCGACCGTGATGCGGTCGTCGCCGGCACGCGTGACTCTCTGATATTCAGCACCGGTCGCCGCTGACGGGACGACAACATCGAGTCCGAAACGGGCCGATGCCGTAATCCAGAATCGGAAGAACCATCTCTTTAGTGGCGAGTGGCGATCGGGGTGAGACCAAAATGTGAGGTCGTGAACGGTCACGACGCGATGGCGGCGCGTGAAAAAGGGGAACGTGTAGTGCGGCGAGTGAATCGTCGTTGCCCGAATGCGCCGCGCGAGTGCGGGCAGCCCGAATTGCTCCCAGAGAAATCTCACGAGCACCGACTCAACGATCCGGGGTGCCACAACCACATCGCAATCCATGTCCGCGAACGTCTTCTCGTCGCGCGGCTGGCACACCACGACAAGCGAGAGCCCCGCACGAACCGATTCGCGGGCGAGTTCCTCGACGTATCGACCGACGCCGCCTCGCTGCGCACTGATTGCGGTTGCGTCCACGAGAACGAGCGGTTGAGCAGACGCTTTCTTCACTCGCCCAGCCTATTGCCGCACTACGCTGAAGGACGAGGGAGATCGTGATGACTGGACCAATTCTTGTGACCGGCGGCGGCGGAATGCTCGCGAAAGCGTTGGGAACAACCTTCGGTGACACCGCCGAACTGGCTACGCGCACAGAACTCGACATCACCGACGCCCTCGCCGTTCGTCGTGCGGTGGTCGGCCGGTCCGCCGTGATCAACACCGCCGCGTACACCGCGGTTGATAACGCAGAGACCAACGAGGACGCTGCCTGGGAGATCAATGCCCTCGGTGCGAAGAACGTGGCAGAGGCCTGCGCGGAATCGGGCGTCCGTCTCATTCATGTCTCGACTGATTACGTGTTCAACGGTCGTGCCTCGAGTGCTTATTCCGAGGACTCCGCCACGGACCCCCAATCCGCCTACGGACGAAGCAAACTCGGGGGTGAACTCGCAGTTCTCGCCGCCCACCCGGAGGGGGCGTCCATCGCCCGCACGGCGTGGCTGTACGGCGCGGGTGGACCCAGTTTTGTGGCAACCATGCTCGCCAAGGCGCGGGCGGGTGAACCCGTCAGTGTGGTCACCGACCAGATGGGTCAACCGACCTGGACTCGAGATCTTGCGGAACGAATTCGGCTACTTCTCGGCGTGCCACCCGGCGTCTACCACGCGACAAACTCCGGCGCGTGTTCGTGGTGGGAACTAGCGGTTGCGGTTTACGAAGAGGTCGGTGCGCCGACAACTCTGGTCGGTCAAACCACCTCCGACGCCTTCGTCAGACCCGCGCCTCGACCAGCAAACTCCGTCCTCGGCGATCACGCTGCGCGATCCGTCGGGCTACCCGCAATGCCCTCGTGGCGCGAGGCGCTCGTCACTGCGCTGCGCGAGGATTTCGCGGTCTGACCCGACTACGGTTGCGGCGTTGGCGACGGCGTTGCGCGCGGAGGGAACACTGCCTCTCGGACAATCTCGTGGGCCAACTTAAAGTTCGGGTAAAGGTAGTCGAAAATGGGCGGAACCAATTCCGCACGACGCATCGGTAGTTTCCGGGCTTTAGTGCCGAGGTCGACCATGACCCCGAGCATGGACTGCGGTAGGTCGGTGATGACGAGCGCCTTACCCGCCGTGGCCAACTCCTGGAAACGGGTCAACACCGTGGCTGGCTGCACTTGACGCAGAATTGCTTCCTCTAGTTGCCGCTGTCGTCCCATGCGCACGAAGTCATCCGAATCACAACGGGTTCGCGCATACATCAGGGCTCGTTTGCCATTGAGATGGGTCAGGCCCGCCGGGAAACTGTCGGTAATCGGCTCACCAACGACACACACGTTCACGGTCTCTTCAATCATGATGTCCACCCCGCCCAGGGCGTCGATGAGACGGCTGAAGCCCTTCATATCGATGAGAACGAAGAACTGAATGGGGAGGCCGGTGATGGCTTCGACGGAATCCCGCATCGCCTCGATTCCCGGCGTTGATCCGGCCGCCTCAGCGTCTGGATACAGCTCGGCGTGTTTTTGGGCCCAGGTGTAGATGTAGGCGAACAGGCAGTCGTCGCCGCAATTGAACCCGTCGGGCCACTCGTCACGCATCGGCGATCCTTTGACGAACGGAGCGTTGTAGAGATTTCGCGGAATTCCGACGACAGCGATTTGTCCCGTGCTCGCATCGACGGTGACAAGACTGACCGAGTCTGGGCGAAGGCCAATTCGGTCGGCACCAGCGTCGCCGCCGAGCAACATAAATGTGTACTTACCTTCGATCGGGGCGACCGTCGGAGCGTCGGCGAATATGCCCGCAATGGTCGTGCGCGTGACTCCCGCCAGATAGGTGCCGTACGCAGCGCCTCCCGCTGGCACGAACATCGCGACGATTGTGACAATCGCTACCCACAGGCGCGTGCGGCCCGGCACATGAACGAAGCGAACCAGTCGAAAGGTGTCAACTGCGGCAACCACAGAGATGACCGCGAGCACAATGAGAATCGCTTGAACGGCGAGAAGCCCCCAGAACGAGACCCACAAGCCGAGAGCCACACCCGGCGCGAAAAAATAGGACACGAGAGTCGCGAGTCCGATGAGAAACAGAACGAGCCAGGTGCCGAACAGGATTCTTCCGAGTCGGCGATTTCCCGCAAGCAGCTGTGCCGTGCCTGGCATGAGCAACGACATGATGATCAGCCACCACGCTCGACGTCTCATGACCGCCGCGTCGCGCAGGTCCGGGTTTCGAATGGGTGACGTCAGACTCACGAGAGCGAATCTTTGAGTGCAGCGTTCTTTTCGGCAACGAGGTCGGCCAGGGAAACAGCGTACGAATCCAATTGGGTGGCTAGTTCAGGTATCGAGATGGACAACATTCGAACCGCGAGCAACGCCGCGTTGGTCGAGTTGCCGATTGACACGGTTGCGACGGGGACTCCGCCGGGCATCTGCACGATGGACAACAGCGAATCGAGCCCGTCCAGTTGAGACAACGCAATGGGCACGCCAATCACGGGCAAGCTCGTGACCGAGGCCAACATGCCGGGAAGATGGGCGGCGCCACCGGCGCCCGCGATGATCACCGAGAAACCATTTGCGCGAGCCTCTTTGCCCCACTCGACCATCGCCTCGGGGGTGCGGTGAGCGCTCAGCACCTGCACGTCCGTCGCGACACCGAATTCGTCGAGGATGTCCTTTGCGGCGCTCATCGTCGGCCAATCCGAGTCGGATCCCATGACGATAGCTACGAGTGGCGTGCTCACCTAACCATGCTAAATGTCGGCATGAAAGATTTCCGCCACGGCGCGCGCCCGTGACGTGGTGTCCGCGACATCCGTCCCCGTCGCTGTGACGTGACCAACTTTGCGGCCGGCGCGCGGCTCTTTGCCGTAATTGTGAAGTTTGACATCGCTAGACGCAGAGATCCGGACGTATCGTTGAACGTCCATCCCGCCGAACACGTTGACCATGACAGCCCAGGGGTGCCGCGACGCGGTCGAGCCGAGGGGAACGTCCGCGACCGCACGAAGGTGTTGTTCGAACTGCGACGTGACACTTCCTTCGATCGTGACGTGCCCAGAATTGTGCGGTCGCATCGCCAACTCATTCACGAGCAATCGTCCATCGGCGGTTTCGAAAAGCTCCACTGCGAGAACCCCGGTCACGTCGAGGTCATCGGCGATTTGTCGACCCAATTCCGCGGCCATCTCGATGACCCGACCAGTCTCGGTTGGTGCAGGAAGGATTACCTCGGCACACACTCCATTCGCCTGCGTCGTTTCAACGACGGGCCAGGCGGCGGTTTCGCCTGTCGGGCGACGGGCAACAAGTTGGGCAAGCTCCCGCGAGAAATCGACCATCTCTTCCAGCAGCACAGGACCTCGCGCCAACCAGTCGTCGAGTTGTGCGGGGTCTGTGACGACCGCGACTCCTTTGCCGTCGTATCCTCCGCGGGGCACTTTTGCAATGATTCGTCCCCCGTTAGCTTCGAGAAAAATCGAAACGTCATCCGCCGTGTGAGCGACGGACCATACGGGCAAAGGAAGGCCCAATTCCTCGAGGCGTTCCCGCATCAGGATCTTGTCCTGAGCGAAAGCCAACGCCGCCGAACCCGGCCGCACCGCGACCCCCGTCTTTTCCAGCGCCACGATGATGTCGGACGGCACGTGTTCGTGGTCGAACGTGATGACGTCTACTTCGCGGGCGAAAGCCAACACGGTCTCGAGGTCTCGATAATCGCCAACCGACGTTGTCCGATCGCGTGCCGACGAATCGCTCGTTTCCGCAAGAACTCGTAGTTCGAGACCGAGCTCGACCGCGGGGCCAATCATCATCCTGGCAAGTTGGCCTCCGCCGATTACCCCGACTTTCGTCATGACCCCTTCGCCTTGCGAAGAATAGAAAGGAGGAATTTGCTCGCACTCTTTCGCGTTCGCTTGACCACGCGCTGAAAACGGAAACCGACCGACGCGCGTCGTTTGCGATTTGCCTCGTGCAGCAGCGCCGTCGTGTGCACCTGGAACGCGTGACCCACACGGACAACATCGGCGAGGCCGACGACGGTTTGCGTGGCACGACGTGACGGTAGCTTCTTGCCCGCCGGCGCCAGCAAATCATCAGACCCAACGAGCGCGGTGATGACGTCGACCGTTTCCGTGATTGAGTCGCTGAAAAGAGTGGTTTCTACCACTGCGTCCGTCACGTCCGAAGGGTCGATGGAGTGTTGAATCCAGAACTCATCAAGTTTTCCGAGCTGTTGTTGCTTGTAGATGAACTGGTTCTGCCACCCTCGCCCACCCGGCGCACCCACATCCATGTGCGCCTTGCCCTGTTGCGCTTTTCGCTCAACACGGGCCCGAGACAGCATCGGCAAGTGAACCGCCCGCATCGTGGGGGCCGGGACGGATACCTTCGCCCGACCGAAAATTTTTGTCGAGTGTGAGCCTCGATCGAGTCGAACGTTGCTGCGAACGCGGAAGACGACTTTACTCATGAAGCCGAAATCGAAGAACGTTGCCGTTCCCTCTCGAATTTCACGTTCCTTGGTCTGGATGCTCGCGACCCGACGAGCTTTCGATTGAAAACGCTGGCGACGATAATCACTGATTTTGTTCTCGTCGAAATCCCTCGGCGAGACGAAATTCTTGACGTTGTAACGCACCTCATCGACGTCGTCGGGTTGCGAACGAAGAAGGTCACGCAGAGACGCGTCGTCGTCAAGCACCAAGAATTCGTCGGCGTCGAAGGGGTAGATCCAGTCGGGCTGTTCGCCCAGAACCGAGAGTTGGACGAGGGTGTTGGTGATGGCCTCTTGTTCGAAACCGATCGACTCGAGGTGGAGGACCTTCAGACGGTCCCCCCATTTCTGTGACAAAAGTTCGTAGCCGGCGGCCGACTGGTCCGAGCTTCCGTCGTCCAACACCCAGACCGCGTCAACGTGCTTAAGGAGCGCGTGGCTCACGCTCATCGCGATGAGTCCCCACTCGTTTTTGCACTGGACAACGCCGACGACTCGCACAGTACTCCTTTGGCTGGTATGAAGACGGTTTCAGCCTATCGAACCGACTCGTCTCACTTGAGGCGGAGGTGCGTGACGTCTCCGGCCACGAATTCGTGGGTGCCATCGGGGTTCTCAACAATGAGCGAACCCGTGGACCCGAGCCCCGTCGCACGACCCGTCACGAAACCGCCATCGGGCAATTCGATGCGAACGTCCCGCCCGACAGTGTCGATGGCGTTGCGCAGTTCTGCTAGCAGTTCGTCGTCATCGAGGTTCTGCGCTTGTCGAATCACCGCGTCGGCGAGCGCCGGCACGATTGTTGCGGCAGTTAGAGCGACTCCCTCCGCCGCGAGCGACGTGACAGTTTCGGCGGGTAGTCCGGCCGGGACCCCCGAGATGTTGATGCCGATCCCGATTGCCAATCGATCAGCGTCCAACGATTCGATCAGTATCCCCGCCACTTTGCGACCGCCGACGAGAACATCGTTGGGCCATTTGACCGTCGCCCGAGTTTCTGCCGAGGCGTTGAGGTTGATGATTTGAGCCAATTCGACCGCGGCACACAAAGGCAAACGGGTCATGTGTGCGGGCGAACCCAGTGACGCGCGCGAGACCACAATGGTCAGCGCGACCCCCGTTTCCGGGGCCATCGACCACACGCGGTCCATGCGCCCTCGCCCGGCGGTTTGGTTGAGCGTCGCGATCACGTCCCCGTGACCGAAATCGGTCGATCGAGCAGTTCGATTGGTCGATTCGACCTGATCACGCCAGTGAATCACCGCCACCACTAGCGCAGTGGGTTCGACCAGGTTCGGCCGGCGACGGGTTCGCGCGGCTCCCGTGCGTCACGGACCCAGCCATCAACACGCGTGTCTTTTTCGACCGCTCCGCCTTCGCGCAACATGCCGGCAACGACCGCAATAACCGCCGCTTCCTGCTCGGCCGTCGGCGATCCCCCCACGATGTGAATCTGCGTGAGCGAATCGATTTCTGGGGTCGGTTCGGCCATTAGAGCGGGATGTTCCCGTGCTTCTTGGCGGGCATACTGGCTCGCTTTGTCCCGAGAGCACGCATCGAACGAATAATCGCGATTCGAGTCATGTGCGGGTAAATGACATTATCGATTTCCCCGCGCTCGGCAGCGAGGAACGGGCTCGCAACGTTCTGGGTGTATTCGCTCGCCAGTTTCGCGCGAAGTGCTGCGACGTCCTCGCCCTTTTCTTCCGCTTCCTTGATTTCGGCGCGGTACAAAATGTTGACGGCTCCCTGGCCACCCATGACGGCGAGTTCCGCGGTCGGCCACGCCATGTTGATGTCGGCACCAAGATGCTTCGAGCCCATCACGATGTACGCCCCACCGTAGGCCTTGCGGGTGATCACGGTGATGAGAGGAACGGTCGCCTCGGAATAGGCGTAGAGCAACTTCGCTCCACGGCGAATGACACCCTGCCACTCTTGATCGGTCCCCGGCAAGAACCCGGGAACGTCAACGAGAGTGATGATCGGGAGTCCGAACGCGTCGCAAAAACGAACGAATCGTGCCGCCTTCTCGCTGGCTTCGATATTGAGCGTTCCCGCCATTTCTTTCGGCTGGTTGGCGACGACACCGACAGGTTTTCCTTCGACTCGCGCAAAACCGATGATGATGTTCGGCGCAAACAGTGGCTGCACCTCGAGGAACGAATCGTCGTCAACCGACCTCGCGATGACGTCGAGCATGTCGTACGGCTGGTTCGCGCTGTCCGGAATAATCACGTCCAGCTCTTTGTCGGCCTCGGTCGGGGTCTCGGACACAACGGATGCGTAGAGAGGGTGTTGGGCGAGGTTGTTTTGCGGCAAGTAGGCAAGGACCGAACGCACGTAATCGAACGCGTCGGGTTCGTCGCTCGCAAGGTAGTGGGAAACACCGGTGCGAACCGAATGGGTCTCCGCTCCGCCGAGCTCTTCCATACCGACGTCTTCGCCCGTAACCGCCTTGATGACGTCGGGTCCCGTGACGAACATTTGGCTCGTCTTGTCGACCATGACAACGAAGTCGGTGAGAGCAGGGGAATACACCGCGCCACCCGCTGCCGGGCCACAAATAATGGAGAACTGCGGAATGACACCGCTCGACTGAGTGTTGAGGCGGAAAATCTCGCCATACTTGCCCAAGGCCGTGACGCCCTCTTGAATTCGCGCTCCACCCGAATCGAGGATTCCGATGATCGGAACACCCGCCTTTAAGGCGTATTCCTGAAGTTTGACGATTTTGGCTCCGGCTGCTTCACCGAGCGAACCACCGAACACACTGAAGTCTTGGCTGAAAATTCCGACCTCGCGGCCGTGAATTCGTCCGACGCCCATGATGACGGCGTCGCGATCCGGACGCTTTCCCGAATCCCCGAACGAATCGCCCCGCGAGCGCACAAACTTGTCAATTTCGGTAAAGCCAGTCCCCGGGTCGACGAGTTGCATGATGCGGGCCATTGCCGAATTCTTGCCCTTGGCTTTTTGTTTTTCGGCCGCGGCCTTTTGCGCCTCATCGAGTCGCTTGAGTCGCTCGGCGAAATCGGCGATTCTCGCGGCGGTGGTCGCGGGTCCGGGGGTCGGGGTGTTTTCAGTCACATGTTTACCTTAGCGAGAGTGCGTTCTTTGGGCACCTATCCCCTCGGATTCTCGTCCTTGACGAAGGTCACGATGGTTTCCACGTGGTGCGTGTGCGGGAACAAATCAAGCGCCCGAAGGCGCGTCGGGCGATACCCGTGTTCGCGCGCAAAGGCGATGTCACGCGACAAGGCAACCGGGTCGCACGCGACGTAGACGATTTGAGCCGGGGCGAGTCGGCCAAGACTCGCCATGACCTCGCGGCCGGCTCCGGATCGCGGTGGATCGAGAACAACCGTCCCCGCCGCGAGTCTCGAACGCTCTCCGGGTGTCGCGCGCTGGTCGAGTGCGCGCAGCCATTTTTCCACCGTGCCGGTTTCAGCGAACGCACCAACCCACTCACTGAGGTTTTCGCCCGCGTGTTCGGTGGCGCGTTCGTCCGATTCGACGCTCGTGACGCGAGTCGACGGCCCGCCGAGGTCGGCGAGCGCCACCGCAAACAATCCGACTCCGCCGTAGAGGTCGAGGTTGAGGGCGGTTGCGTCGAAATGCTCCGGGTCGATCGCGGCGCGAACCTCGGCAGTCAAGGTCGTCGCCGCTTCGCGGTGGACCTGCCAGAAACCGTTGTCGTCGACGCGAAATTCGCGATTGCCCACGCGTTCGCGGATGACTGTCGGTTTTTGTTCTCCGACGATGAGTCGCGGGTCTCCGATCGACGGGGACAGCACGTCGACCGAACCGAACATTCCGTAGTTGTCGGACAGCGGTGCGATGCGGTTGATTCCCTCGGTGGCCAGCGGCAGGGACTTCACGACGATGATGTCGTGTGATCGGCGAGCGCGCGGACCGACCTGACCCTGCTCGTTGACGTGCAGGCGCACGCGGGTGCGCCACCCCAACCCGTTTCGCTCGTCGTCGCCGGGGAGTGACTCCACTCGGTCGAGCAGGAGGGCGATGGCGGCCTCGTCAAGTTTACCGAAACGGGCGAGCGCGTCTTTGAGGACATCGCGCTTGAGGTCACGTTGATGTGCGAGGGCGATGTGGCCGAAGTCCGCTCCGCCAACGCGGGCGTGAATCGGACGATCGATTCCGGCTTCCGCCCAGACGTGCGGAACGCGATGCGGGCTCGGGTCGCTGACCTCGATGGCGTCGGCGCGCCAGAAACTGGCCTTCGAATCGTCGGTCACACGAGCGGTCACGGTCTCCCCTGGGATTGCATCGCTCACGAAGATCACGCGTCCATCGAGTCGCCCGACAGCGAACCCGCCGTGCGCGATTCCCGTCAGTGTCAGTTCAACGTCGGTCCCAAGCGATTCACCCATTTGTCCAGCCTACGGTCAGGGTAGTGTCGGGCTGTGCGTCTCGTTCTTGCTTCCACGTCACCCGCTAGGCTCGCGACTCTTCGCGCGGCCGGAGTCGAACCGTTGACGATTTCCCCCGGTGTCGACGAGGACGCCGTCGTCGCGGCGGCGGGACACCTCGAACCCGCCGAGATGGTCGAGATGTTGGCCCGGGCGAAAGCCGAGGCCGTTGCCGAGTCTCACGGGTCGACAATCGACGGGTTGATTCTCGGTGGTGATTCCGCATTCGTCATCGACGGAATCATCCACGGAAAACCGCACCTCCCCGACGTCGCCCGCGAACGGTGGCTGCGTCAACGCGGCCGAACGGGTGTCCTGTATTCCGGGCACTGGCTCATTGACAATCGAGGCGGCCAGAACAACGCGGCCGTCGGCGTTGTCACGCACGCCGAGGTCACCTTCGCCGACGTTACCGACGCAGAAATCGATGCGTACATCGCGACGGGTGAACCACTGCAGGTCGCCGGCGCCTTCACGATTGATTCGCTCGGTGGCCCCTTCATCGAATCCATCATCGGCGACCCGCACACCGTCGTTGGTTTGTCGCTTCCCGCCCTCAGAAATCTTGTCCGTTCGTTCGGAATCGAATGGACCGAACTGTGGAACCGCTGAGCGAAAGAGACAGAAAGCGTGCCGACCAATAGGCTAAAGAGCATGTCAGCACGCATTACCAAGGTCCTTATCGCTAACCGCGGTGAAATTGCTGTTCGCGTGATTCGCGCAGCCAAAGACGCGGGAATCGCGACCGTTGCGGTCTATGCGAATCAAGACATCAATTCCCAGCACGTCAAATTGGCCGACGAGGCGATCAGCCTGGACGGCACAACGAGCGCCGACACCTACCTCGTCATCGCAAAGATCCTCGCGGCAGCAAAACGGACAGGCGCCAACGCCATTCACCCCGGCTACGGATTTCTGGCCGAGAACGCGGACTTTGCTCGCGCCGTGACGGATGCCGGAATCATCTGGATTGGGCCATCGCCAGAGGCGATTGAACGCCTCGGTGACAAAGTCAGTGCCCGTCACGTTGCGGAAAAGGTCGGCGCCCCGCTCGCACCGGGGACGTTGAACCCCGTCGAAACCGCGCAAGAGGTCCTCGACTTCGTGGATGTTCACGGACTCCCCGTCGCCATCAAGGCGGCATTCGGTGGCGGTGGACGCGGCCTCAAGATCGCACACACTCGGGAAGAAATCCCCGAACAGTTTGAGTCCGCGACGCGCGAAGCCATCGCTGCATTCGGTCGCGGTGAATGTTTCGTCGAGAAGTACCTCGACAAACCCCGACACGTCGAGACCCAGTGTCTGGCCGACCACAAGGGAAACGTTGTGGTCGTGTCGACGCGCGACTGCTCGTTGCAGCGTCGTCACCAAAAGCTTGTCGAGGAAGCGCCCGCGCCGTTCCTCACTGACGCTCAGCGCGAACTGCTCTATTCGGCGTCAAAGAACATCTTGAAAGAGGTCGGTTACGTCGGTGCGGCAACCTGTGAATTCCTGATTGGCGCCGACGGCACCATCACGTTCCTCGAGGTCAACACTCGCCTCCAGGTCGAACACCCCGTCTCGGAAGAAGTCACGGGCCTCGACCTCGTTCGTGAACAGTTCCGAATCGCCGAGGGCGGGCTCGTCGACTATCCGGACCCTGAGATCACCGGTCACTCGATTGAATTCCGCATCAACGGCGAGGACGCCGGCGCGAACTTCCGCCCCACCCCCGGGCCCGTCAAAGCACTTCGACTCCCCGGCGGTCCCGGCATCCGCGTCGATTCCGGCGTTGTCGCGGGCGACGTCATCTCGGGGTCATTCGACTCGCTTCTTGCCAAACTCATTGTCACCGGAACCGATCGCAAAGACGCCTTGGCCAAGGCCCGTCGCGCGCTGAGCGAATTCCAGGTCGTCGGCCTTCCCACAGTGCTTCCGTTCCACCAGCTCGTTGTGAACGACCCTGCTTTCGCACCTGACGGGGACGAACCCTTCTCGATTTACACGAGTTGGATTGAGACCGAGTTCAACAACACCATCGAGGAATACGCGGGCACGATCGGTGCCGGCGAAGCGACCGACACCCGCCACGAGGTCGTTGTCGAGGTCGAGGGCAAGCGCCTCGCCGTCTCGGTTCCGGACTCGCTGTTGCCGACCTCGGCTCGAATTCACAAACCGCTCGCGCCCGTGCGCTCCAAGACAACTCACGCGTCCGGCGGAAGCGGAAATGACGTCGCCTCGCCGATGCAGGCAACAGTCGTCAAGGTCGAGGTCGCACCCGGAGATGCCGTCATCAAGGGTCAAACCGTCGTCGTTCTCGAAGCCATGAAGATGGAGCAGGCAATTGCCGCTCCGCGTGATGGTGTGGTTTCCAAGGTCAGCGCCGAGGTCGGCACGACGGTCAAAGCCGGTTTCGTGTTGCTCTCGCTCGAAAAGGATTCGTAAACATGATGAATAGTGGCACTCACCCACTCGACGACCGTTCAGTCGACCCCCAGGAGGTTGCCCGCGAGGCCGCCACCCAGATCGCGAAAAAGACGGGAGTGGCGAAGCACGACATCGCTCTCACTCTCGGCAGCGGTTGGGGCAAAGCGGCCGATCTGATCGGCGAGACAGTCGCCGAATTCCCCGCGACCGAAATCACGGGCTTTTCGAAGCCGGCGGTCGAGGGCCACGTCGGAACAATCCGTTCTATCCGCACGGCCTCCGGTGCTCACGCGCTCATCATCGGAGCGCGCACTCACTTTTACGAGGACCACGGCGTTCGCCGCGTCGTCCATTCGGTTCGCACCGCCGCCGCGACCGGCGCGAAAATCATGGTGCTGACTAATGGCGCCGGTGGGCTCAAGGAATCGTGGGGGCCAGGGACTCCCGTGCTCATCAGCGACCACATCAACCTCACCGCGTCGTCGCCTCTCGAGGGCGCAACGTTCATCGACCTGACCGATTTGTATTCGAGCCGACTTCGTGATCTCGCTCGCAGCGTCAAGCCCGACCTCGACGAGGGCGTCTACGTGCAGTTCCGCGGACCGCACTACGAAACCCCCGCCGAGGTGCAAATGGCGGGTCGTATGGGCGGACACATCGTCGGAATGTCGACTGCTCTCGAGGCCATCGCCGCGCGCGAAGTTGGAATGGAGGTGATCGGGTTTTCGCTCATCACCAATCTTGCTGCGGGGCTCGGTGAGCCACTCAGCCACGCCGAAGTCATCGCCGCCGGCAAGGACGCAGAGCCCGTGATGTCCGCGTTGCTCGCCAACGTCGTCGCCGCACTCGTCGAGGGGTAATCGATGTCATCGAGTGACCTGATTTCCCGCGCGCACGCATGGCTCGCGCAGGATCCTGACCCAGAGACCGCCTCGGAGTTGCGTGCGATTATCGAGCGCGCCGGCGACGGCGACGCACCCGCGATTGCTGACCTCTCTGACCGTTTCGATAGCCGCCTCACGTTCGGCACGGCCGGACTTCGAGGCGAGTTGGGGGCCGGACCTAACCGCATGAACCGGGTTCTCGTCACTCAGGCAGCCCACGGATTCGCCGAATTCCTCCTGCAACGCGAATCACAACCGAGCGTCGTGATTGGGTATGACGGTCGCGTGAATTCGGACGTGTTCGCCCGTGACTCCGCCGAAATCTTTGCGGGACTTGGGCTCCGCGTCATCTTGTTTGACCGCGCGGTTCCGACACCCGTTGTCGCGACCGCCCTGCGCGAACTGGGATTGAGTGCCGGAGTCGTTGTCACCGCGAGCCACAATCCACCGCGCGACAACGGATACAAGGTGTACCTCGGCGGTCGGGATGCGGGGTCGCAAATCGTGTCCCCCGACGACACAGACATCGAAGCCCTGATTCTGCGAGCGGCGAACCTGAACATCGCCGATTTCGCTCGGTCGAGCGTCTACGAGACCGCCCCCGAATCGCTCATCGACACGTTCGTCGAGAAAACTGCGGCGATCTCGACGAGGCCGGCGACTCCCGTCCGATTCGTCTACACCGCGATGCACGGCGTCGGGTGGGAGGTCTCGAATCGTTGTTATGTCGACGCCGGACTGGGTGACGCGATCGTCGTCCCCGAACAGATTCATCCCGACGGCACGTTCCCCACGGTGGCGTTCCCGAACCCCGAAGAGCCGGGGGCGCTCGACCTCGCCTATGCGACCGCCGACCGCGCGGGGGTGGAACTCATCATCGCGAACGACCCCGACGCCGACCGTCTCGCCGTCGCGATCCGGGACAACGGCGTGTGGCGTCGACTGAGCGGAAACGAGGTCGGAAGTTTGCTCGGGTGGCGCGCCGCTGAACGTCACAAAGGAACCGGTGCTCCCGCTGCACTGGCCGCGTCCATCGTCTCTTCGCCCGCCCTCGGCGCGGTTGCGGCCGACTATGGAATCGATTTTTCGTACACGCTGACGGGGTTCAAGTTCGTCAACCGTGTGCCGAACCTCATTTTCGGGTTCGAGGAAGCGCTCGGGTACCTCGTTGACCCCGACAAGGTTCGCGACAAGGACGGGATCTCCGCGGCGGTCGATTTTCTGTCGATGGCCGGGGAACTGCAAGAGCGCGGTCTCACCATTGCTGATCACCTCGTCGAATTCGATGACCGTTTCGGGGCGTTTGCCTCAACACAGATTTCCATTCGCGTGACGAACCTCTCAGACATCCCCGCCATCTCGTCGAAATTCCGCGAGTCCCCGCCCGCGACGCTCGGCGGTCACGCGGTGACTGCCGTGGACGACTTTGCAAACGGATTCGAGAACTTCCCCCCGACTGACCTGATTCGGCTGACCATCGACGGTGGCTCGCGTGTCATCGTTCGCCCGTCCGGAACCGAGCCAAAACTCAAGATTTACATCGATGCGGCCGTCACCGAGGGCACTGATCGGTCGGCTCGAGTCGCCGACGTCGTTGCGGCGATCGAGTCAGATCTCCGGGCTTTCATCGCATGACCGGAACCGGGAACACTCGTGCTTGATTTTGCCGACAAGGAATTCCTCGTCGACCCTTACCCCGCACTCGCCGAGGCCAGGGCGGTCGGGAAGCCCTTCTGGCACGAGCCGACCGGAATGTTCTTCGCCGCGCGTCACGCCGACGCCAACGCGGTGCTGCGGGCGAAAACGCTCGGCCGAATCTTCACTCCGAAGACCCCCGAAACCGATTGGCACGACTTCAACTACCTGCATTCGGATTCAATCCTGGATTCGGAACCACCCAAGCACACCCGACTCAAATCGCTCGTCAGCAAGGCGTTCAATCCCCGTACCATCACCGCGCTCACGCCCGACATTGAACGAATCACCCAGTCTTTGCTCGACGACTGTGCCGAGAAGCTCGAGCGGAACGGCACGTTCGACGTGCTTGCGGATTTCGCCGAACCACTGCCAGTCAAGGTCATCGCACACATGCTCGGTTTCCCCGACGCCGACGAACACCTCTTGCGGCCGTGGTCGCAGTCCATCGTCAAAATGTACGAGGTGAACCCCACCGAAGCCCACAAAACCGAGGCCAGGGCGGCAGCCACAGAATTCGCCGACTACGTGCACGGTTTGATGGAGCCGCGGAAGTCCGATCCCGGAACCGACCTCATCAGCACCCTCGCGGCTGCCGAGAAGGACGGCGAGCGCCTCAGCGTCGAAGAACTCATCGCGACGTGTGTGTTGTTGCTCAACGCGGGACACGAAGCGAGCGTCAACGGGTTCGGAAACGGCATCGTGGCCGCACTGCGGCGACCCGCCGTGATGCAGCCTCTGCGCGATGACCCGCGCGCGGTATCTCGCACCGCTCTCGAGGAATTCCTGCGTTTCGATTCGCCGCTGCAACTCTTCGAGCGCACCGCGACAACCGACACCGAGATCAACGGGGTTCTTGTTCGCGAGGGCCAGAAGATCGCGGCGCTGTTGGGCGCAGCCAATCGTGACGCCGATGTGTTTGCCGACGCCGACTCCATGGACTTGACCCGCGAGACCAACCAGCACATCGCGTTCGGTGCAGGGATTCACTTCTGTATCGGTGCTCCGCTCGCGCGACTGGAAATGGCGATCTCGTTGCCGGCACTCATCGAGCGGTTCCCCACGTTCGAATTTGCGGGTGAGCCGACTCGGCGCCCGACCTTCGTTTTGCGCGGTTACGACACGATTCCCGCCTCTGCATAAACTGGGACACGTGTCACTCCCCAAAATAATCTTGTACTACGCGTTTGCGCCGGTCGCCGACCCGCACGCAGTGGTGTTGTGGCAACGGTCTTTGTGCGAACAGCACGGTCTGACTGGCCGCATCATCGTGTCACCCCACGGAATCAACGGGACCGT
>JBILBA010000021.1:0-21927 GCA_044353905.1 Microbacteriaceae bacterium
CGAGACAAAGGACGGACCGCACATCTGGGAAGACCACTTTTATCCCGAAATCATTGATGCGGAGACCGGCGAGGTTCTCCCGGACGGTACCGAGGGAGAGCTCGTGTTCACCTCGTTGACGAAAGAGGCATTTCCTGTCATCAGGTACCGCACACGAGACCTCACGCGCTTACTGCCAGGGACTGCTCGACCGAACATGAGACGGATCGCCAAGATTGTCGGGCGCAACGATGACATGATTATCCTCCGCGGGGTAAATCTCTTTCCGACGCAAATTGAGGAAATAGTGCTTGGGATGGCTGAATTATCGCCTCACTTCATTCTCGAATTGCGTCGGGTGGGCCAGATGGATTCGCTCACGGTAAAGATTGAACGACGCGGCGACATTTCGACCACCGTCGCCGAGGAGGGTGGGAAACTACTCACTCGGCGCATCAAAGAGATTATCGGCACGAGCGTTGACGTCTCCGTCGTCGATCCTGGAACATTGCTTCGATCCGAGGGCAAACTGAAGAGGCTTTATGACCTCCGCTGACTGGGACTACCTTCCCGGGAGAGTTACCCAGATTCGAATCTGCTTCAACCAATCGTGACCCAATGACACCGTCGCCAATCACGCGCGCGACCAACGAGGAATCAAACAACAGAGGGGCGGGACAGGCATGACAGAAGCATTCGTGGTTGATGGCGTTCGGACGCCAATTGGTCGATACGGAGGTTCGTTGTCGAGCGTTCGCCCGGATGACCTCGCTGCAATTACCATTGCCGAGCTCGTTTCTCGAAGCGGTGTTGACCCGTCGATGATCGACGATGTTGTTTTCGGCGACGCTAACCAGGCGGGAGAAGATAATCGCAATGTCGCTCGGATGGCGGTTCTCCTTGCGGGGTTGCCCGACTCAGTTCCAGGCATAACGGTCAATCGGCTTTGTGCCTCCAGCCTCTCTGCTGTGCATCTGGCCGCCAGCATGGTTAAGTCGGGCGAAGCAGATGTTGTCATCGCGGGTGGAGTTGAATCGATGACGCGCGCGCCATGGATTCTCGCTAAGCCGGAACGTGCGTTTGGCAAACCAGGAGAGCTTGTCGATTCATCGCTTGGGTGGCGATTCGTCAATCCTCGGCTTGCCGCCCGCGAAATGGCGACATTCTCGATGACGGAGACTGGCGAATATGTAGGGCAACGTGAAGGCGTGAGTAGAGCCCATGCAGATGCATTCGCGCTTCGCTCGCATGAGCGCGCTTTGGCGGCCATCGCAGCAGGGCATTTCGATCGCGAGATTGTTGCCGTCGAGACAGCGGAGGGAGTGACCGTGGCGACGGATGAAGGACCCCGTGCAAATACGACCCTCGAACGGCTTGCGAGTCTCAATCCGGTTGTTAGCGGAGGAAGCATTGTCACCGCCGGTAACTCATCCAGCCTGAATGACGGTGCTGCGGCTGTGCTCATCGCGAGTGGCGAAGCGGTTGAGAGGCTCGGGCTCACCCCCCGCGCCCGCGTGGTCGGAGGGGCATCCGCGGCGCTTGCACCCGAGGTCATGGGTTTAGGACCTGTCCCCGCTACGCAAAAACTCTTGTCGCGCACAGGTGTTCGGGTAGATCAGCTCGGGGCTGTAGAACTTAACGAGGCGTTCGCCACCCAAGCACTTGCCTGTATCCGCCTAATCGGTCTCGATGAAGAAATCGTGAACGCAAACGGTGGCGCCATCGCTCTGGGCCATCCGCTCGGAGCTTCCGGTGCCCGGATACTCGTGACTCTCCTGGGCCGCATGGAACGTGATCGGGTGAAGCACGGCTTAGCAACGATGTGTGTCGGTGTTGGCCAGGGGGCCGCTCTTCTCGTGGAGTCAGTCTGATGACGTCGAACCTTCAAATTGACGACAGCCGGGACGATCGGCTGCATGTGCGGCTTAATCGGCCTGCGGTGAAAAATGCAATCGACCGTGTAATGGTCGGCGAGTTGCATGATGTGTGCGCGTTACTGGAAACAAAGCCACGCATCCTTATTGTGAGTGGGGCTGGCGGAGTGTTCGCCTCAGGCGCCGACATTGCTGAACTTCGTGAACGCAGGGCCGCGGACGCGCTCGAAGGAATCAATTCCGGACTCTTTCACCGCATCGCGTTGCTCCCCGCTCCGGTGATCGCAGCCGTCGATGGGTGGGCGCTAGGGGCCGGCGCTGAGTTGGCATATGCCGCAGACTTTCGCATTGCGTCAAATCGTTCGAACTTCGGAAACCCCGAGGCTTCGTTGGGAATCCTCGCTGCCGCCGGTGCCACCTGGAGGCTCGCCGAGCTCGTTGGCGAACCCCTCGCGAAGGATGTCCTTCTTGCTGGGCGCATTTTGTCGGCGGGTGAGGCACTCAATGCGGGGCTTGTGACCGCGGTTCACGAGCCAGACGAACTGGATGCGGCGGCCGACGCACTAGCTGATCGCATCGCAAAACTTGATCCTCTTGCGGTGCGAGAGACCAAGCGTGTGATGGCTGCAAATCGGATTGAGCATCCACGGATTGATGACGAGGCGCAGGCAGTGTTGTTCGAATCGCCGGAGAAGTATCGCCGCATGACCGATTTTCTCGAGAGGCGTCGGAAATGACTGGTGTGCCGCACCGTGTTGGAGTGATTGGTGGAGGCCGAATGGGGTCGGGGATCGCGCACGCTTTTCTGCTGGCGGGTTCGTCAGTGACCCTGCTCGAACGTAATGAAGAGGCAGCTGACCGAGCGCTCGAGGCATTGGCTGCCGCGGTAGACGTGAGCATCAGCCGCGGCTCTTCCCAGGAGTCACGAGTTGACTTGCTCGCTCGCTACACCACTACTCTCGACACTAACGATCTCGCTGAGAGTGAACTTGTGGTGGAGGCAGTGCCCGAAGATTTTGCGCTAAAGTCCGAAATGCTCGCGAAAATAGAGGCAGTAGTTAGTGATGAGACGTGGCTTGCCTCGAATACATCGTCGTTGTCAATCTCCTCGATGGCTGAGGCGCTTTCTCGGCCAGAGCGCTTGGTTGGGTTGCATTTCTTTAATCCCGTACCCAGTTCGACTCTCGTTGAGATCGTTCGCGGTGCGCAGTCAGCGCCTGAACTCATCGAATGCGCAAAGGCTTGGGTTGTGGCAATTGGCAAAACGCCGGTCACGGTCAACGACTCGCCCGGCTTCGCAAGTTCGCGGCTCGGAGTCGTCATCGCTCTTGAAGCGATACGTATGCTTCAAGAGGGCGTTGCGTCTGCTGACGACATTGATGCGGCGATGGTGTTGGGCTACAAGTTTCCCGTTGGTCCCTTGCGCCTCACTGACATGGTTGGCCTTGACGTGCGGCTAGGAATCGCCAACTTTCTGCATAGTGAACTCGGCGAGCGTTTCGATCCGCCCGCGCTCCTCCAAACTATGGTCGCGGAGGGCAAGCTAGGTCGAAAGAGCGGTGAAGGGTTCTATCGATGGAACGATTAGCGCTGGTCAATAATGAGGTTCGTGATGCGAACCGTGCTCACGCGCGCGCCAGTCTCGTCCGTAATGACGACTTCATGGCTCGTGACGGTCTTACCCAAGTGGATTGCAGTGGCCACGCCTGTCACAATCCCGTTGCGCACGCCACGATGGTGAGTGCCGTTGATGTCCAATCCCACCGCCAATTTCCCGAGCGAGCTTGCGTGAATGACAGCGGCCCACGATCCAAGCGCTTCTCCAAGAACCATCGAGGCCCCACCATGCAACAAGCCGAACGACTGTGTGTTGCCGTTCACGGGCATTGTCGCAACGACGCGCTCAGCAGATTCTTCGAGAACCACGATGCCGAGTTTCTTATCGAGGGCGCCGAGTTCGATTGCCCAGGGGGATTCCGTCATGACGTCATTCTACTAAACGTTCATCAAGCAAGGGGAAACAGATTATGACCAGCACTGCCGTTGACATTCGCGTACTGCCAAGTTTTGTCCAGGGACAATGGTGGCAAGCCAAAACCGGCTCGCCAATCAGGGACGCATCGACGGGCGATGTGATTGCATTCTCGGGGAGTGATGGTCTCGACTTGGAGGGTGCGATCGACTACGCGCGCACAGTGGGTCAGCGCGCTCTCGGCGAATTGACCTTCCACCAACGCGCCCTCATTCTGAAAGCGTTGGGAGTAGCGCTTACGGCAGAGAAAGATCATCTCTATTCGGTGAGTGATACCACCGGGGCAACCCGGCGGGACTCTCTTGTGGACATCGATGGTGGCATCGGCGTGTTGTTCACCTATTCTTCCAAGGGCCGCAGAGAACTGCCAAATACGCGCACCCGCATAGTTGACGGTGAGCACGAAAACCTTTCGAAGGACGGGTCATTCGGTGGCCAACATGTATTCGAACGGATACCGGGTGTTTCGTTTCAAATCAACGCTTTCAATTTTCCGGTGTGGGGCATGCTTGAGAAGTTCGCACCTGCCTTTCTTGCGGGAGTTCCTTCTATCGTCAAGCCCGCGTCGCCCACCGCAACTCTCGCTGAGGCGGCGGTACGGGTCATGGTGAACTCGGGGCTCCTGCCCGACGGAGCGCTACAGCTCGTTTGCGGAGCGGTTCGTCAAACTCTTGATTTACTCGATGTTCGCGATCACGTGTCATTCACCGGATCGGCGGACACTGCGGCCAGTCTTGCGGTTCACCCCGGCGTGATTCGCCGAGGGGTAGGTTTCACTGCGGAAGCAGATTCACTCAATGCTGCAATTCTCGGACCGGATGTCAGGGTAGACGACCCCGAGTTCGAAGCGTTCGTCGCGTCCATTGTGGCTGAAATGACGACCAAAGCTGGACAGAAGTGCACCAGCATCCGTCGCATCATCGTCCCAGAACTTGTCGCCGACGAACTTGTCAACGCGATCGCCGAGCGGATAACTGCGCGCACTGTGCTCGGTGATCCGCGGGTGGAGGGCACAACAATGGGTCCGCTCGCAAGCATTGAACAGCGAGAAGATGTCGTGCGCAGTGTCGAGGCACTCATCGCCGGGGGTGGGCGCGTTGTCTTTGGAGATGCGGGCGCTCTCGAAGTGAGACTGGCCGATGGCAACGTGAGCCACGCCATTGACGGCGCCTTCATCAGTCCTATCCTGCTGCGATTTGACGATGCGGACACCGACGCGGTGCACGAGATTGAGGCTTTTGGTCCGGTTGCTTCGATTGTCACCTATTCATCGCCGGATGATGCTGCGAGGTTGGCAAATCGTGGTGGCGGTTCGCTCGTTGCTACGGTGTGTAGTCACGACCGGGAGTTCGTCGCGAGAACAATCTCGCTGATCGCTCCGTTTCATGGCCGAATCTTGGTTCTTGATCGCGATGTTGCGCGCAGTTCGACCGGGCACGGATCGCCGGTTCCGCACCTCGTCCACGGTGGCCCGGGTCGTGCTGGTGGTGGAGAAGAATTGGGAGGTATCCGAGCGGTCAAACACTTCATGCGCCGCATTGCGCTGCAAGGTTCACCCGAGACACTCAGCCTGCTCACGGAACAATGGCGCAGTGGCGCCACCGTGTTCGACGGTGAGCATCCCTTCCGCAAATCGATTGCGCGACTTCGCACTGGTGACCGCATTGTTTCTGCCGAGCGAGAGGTCACTCTCGCGGACATAGGGCATTTTGCAGAGTTCACCGGAGACACTTTCTACGCCCACACCGACGAGGAGGCCGCAGCGGCGAACCCGTTCTTCCCCGGGAGGGTCGCTCACGGATACCTTCTGCTTTCGTGGGCGGCAGGATTGTTCGTTGATCCCGACCCAGGTCCAGTCCTCGCCAACTATGGACTCGAAAACCTACGCTTCGTTACCCCCGTGTCACCCGGGGACAAGGTCAGGGTGACGCTTACGGCGAAGCAGATCACGCCACGTGAGAATGAGGAGTATGGCGAGGTCAGATGGGATGCCGTCCTGGTTAATCAGAGTGATGAAACCGTCGCGACGTATGACGTCCTGACGCTGGTGGCCAAACAGGATTAGTCAGTGGCCTTAGCAAGTCCGTCGAAGGCCACGCTGATTACGTCGTCGGCGAGGCGGTCAGGCGTTATTGGGCCACCAGGGCGATACCATTCGACAATCGAGTTGATCATTCCAAAAAGAAGCCTCGTTGTTGTGCGCGCATCGATGTCTGCCCGGATTGTGCCGTCACCCCGTGCTTCCTCCACGAGTTTGGCGACCGCATTATTGAAATCCCGTCGTCGCTCAAGGGCCTGACGTTCGACCTCAGTGTTGCCTCGTAGCCGAAGCAGAAGAGTGACATAGGGCAGATCCTTCACAAGGACTTCAACCGCGCCACGCAGGACGGATCGCAGCCGGCTTTCGGCGGGGCCCTTGGTGGCACCGTCCCTAGTCAACACGAGTTCAAGTTCGCTTAGTGCGCGGTCAAGCGCGAGACGCAGTAGGTCTTCTTTTCCTGAAACGTGATAGTAGACCGCGGATTTACTGGTCCCCAGTCGTTGGGCCAGCATCCCCATTGAGGTGGCTTCGTAGCCGTGGTCGTTGAACGCTGCGACCGCTATGTCCAGCACAGAGGCAAGGTCGTACGCCTCGCGGCCTGCGCGACCGTTGCCGGTGCTGCGCCCGGGTGATGTATGTGCCATTTCGCCTCCGAAATCGTCCGAATTCTGACCTTACTTGAATCCTTGTTCCGACCTGCCCAATATGTTATAGTCTACTGAACGACCAGTAAGTAACTCTAAGGAGATGCAATGACTGATATCAGGGTGTTGGGCAAAAGCGAGGGCTCAGTCGACGAGGCGGGCGCAGCTCGTTTTGCCGAACTACTGGCCAACGAGCAGCGTGTCGAACCGACAGACTGGATGCCCGAGGGCTATCGCAAAACCCTTATTCGCCAGATTTCTCAACATGCTCATTCCGAAATAATTGGCATGCAACCTGAGGGAAACTGGATCACCAGGGCTCCCAGTTTGAAGCGCAAGGCCATTTTGATGGCCAAGGTGCAGGACGAAGCTGGACATGGCCTTTACCTTTACTCGGCGGCACAGACCCTCGGGGTTGATCGCGAGACTATGTTTCAGCAACTCATCACGGGAGCAGCAAAATACTCGTCCATCTTCAATTACCCCACGCCGACCTGGGCTGATATGGGTTCGATCGGCTGGCTTGTCGACGGCGCTGCCATCTGCAATCAAGTCCCTTTGTGTCGCGCATCGTATGGCCCGTATGGGCGAGCGATGGTTCGCATCTGCAAAGAGGAGTCGTTCCATCAGCGTCAAGGATTCGAAATCCTATTGCACCTCATGCGCGGCACCGACGCACAGAAGGCAATGGCTCAAGAATCTGTCAACCGCTGGTACGCCCCCGCGCTAATGATGTTTGGCCCGCCCGACGATGATTCACCCAATTCTCGGCAAAGTATGGAATGGAACATCAAGCGCTTCAGTAATGATGAACTACGTCAGCGTTTTGTCGACATGCTCGTACCCCAGGCAGAGATTCTCGGCGTCACTCTGCCGGATCCTCACATCAAGTGGAACGAAGAACGTGGGCACTTCGACTTTGGCGAGCTTGACTGGTCGGAGTTCCAGGATGTGTTGGCTGGCAACGGCCCCGCCAACTCAATCCGGGTTGCCCGACGACGTCAGGCCCACGAGGACGGCGCATGGGTTCGCGAAGCGGCTCGCGCGTACGCAGATTCCCGCACCGAGGAGCGAGTTGCCTCGTGACCAGTCCAGGTGACTCCGGCGGTCGCGAAACGTGGCCGATGTGGGAAGTGTTTGTGCGCTCGAGCCGTGGGCTTTCCCATGTGCATGCGGGATCCCTACATGCGTCCGACGAAACGATGGCGGTGCGTAATGCCCGCGACCTTTACACCCGTCGGGCAGAGGGCGTCTCGATATGGGTTGTGCGTGCGTCGGACATCACGGCGTCTGACCCCGATGCGCGAGGTGCATTCTTTGAATCGCCTCAAGGCAAGGAGTATCGTCACGCCACCTACTACACCGAGTCTGATTCGGTGCCCCACTTATGAGCCACACCAGTAACCGTTCGATATCCACCGCGGTCACCGCCGAAACAATCGCGACCGCGGGCGTTGTCGCACCCGAATCCGTTGCACGGTATGCACTCGCGCTTGGTGACGATGCGCTGATTCTCGCGCAACGATTAGGTGAATGGATTGCTCATGCCCCCGAACTAGAAGAAGATGTTGCGCTGGGTAACATCGCGCTGGACCAATTGGGGCATGCACGCAGTTTTCTCACCTACGCGTCATCGGCCTGGGGAAAAACCGAGGATGATCTCGCTTATTTCCGCGACGAATCTGAATTCCTCAATCGACAACTGTTCGAGCAACCCAATGGGGACTTCGCCCAAACGATTGCTCGTCAACTCGTGACATCTGTTTACTTTGAGATGTTGTACACCACGCTCTCGCAGTCGACGGACCCGACTCTTGCGGCCATCGCCGCCAAGGCAGTCAAGGAGCTTCACTACCATGTGGATCACAGCACTCAATGGTTATTGCGACTAGGGCTCGGTACAACCGTTTCACGTGAACGCATGCAGCGGGGTCTCGAGGCTGTGTGGCCATTTGTTGCAGAGCTCTTTAGCTCCGACCCGCTGACAGAAGGACTAGAGGGTATTGCTGTTAATCCATCTTCACTTCGGGTTGAGTTCGACCGAGTCACGCAGCAGGCAATCGCCGATGCTGGGCTGACGTTGCCGACAACACCCGCAGTGCGCGGCGGCGGGCGGACAGGGATTCACACCGAATCCCTCGGCCCACTGCTCGCCGAGATGCAGGTGCTCGCTCGCGCTCATCCCGGGGCGACGTGGTGATGGACGTCGAAAAGGTAGCCCGTCCCCGTCCCGTGGGAGGAGATGAGCTGGAGATTTGGAATCTGGCCGCGACCGTTGTCGACCCAGAGGTGCCCGTAGTCACAATCGAAGATCTGGGTGTTTTGCGACACGTCGAACTTACTGATGACGGGGGCGTTATCGTTCAGCTCACGCCGACGTATTCCGGATGCCCTGCGATTGATGCCATGCGCGACGACGTTGTGTCAGTGATTACTGATGCGGGGTATTCCGAGGTGCGTGTCGACGTGGTGCTTGCACCCGCATGGACCACAGATTGGATTAGCCAGTCCGGTCGCGACAAGCTCGAAGCCTACGGAATTGCGCCGCCTGCGCCTCGACGAACAGATGGCAAGGTGAACCTGGGGCTCGGCATCCGGTGCCCTCGATGCGGATCACTTCACACCCGGCAGTCATCACGTTTTGGTTCAACTGCGTGCAAGGCGCTCTTCGTTTGCCAACGTTGCCACGAGCCGTTTGACTATTTCAAGGAACACTGATGCCTTCCTCGAAAACCAAGCGTCGCGGGCGATTTCACGACCTCACCATCTCGCAGGTGAGGAAGCTCACAGAAGATGCAATTGAGGTGAGCTTTGCGGTCCCGGACGAGCTCCTTGACGACTACAACTACTCGCCCGGTCAGTACATCGCGTTGCGCGCGACGGTCGAAGGGGAAGACGTCCGACGCAGTTATTCGATTTGTCAGGCACCGGTCGTTGGCGAACTTAAAGTGGGTATCAAGCGCGACCTCGGTGGCCTCTTTTCCACCTGGGCAATCGAGAACTTGACGTCGGGAATGCAGTTGTCCGTCATGGTGCCCGAGGGAACATTCGTTTCCCAACAACTAGAACCCGGCGCACACTTCGTAGCAATCGCGGCGGGCTCCGGAATCACCCCCGTGATTTCGCTCGTTGAGAGCGCCCTGGCCGCAGACCCACTCAGCCGCTTCTCGCTCATTTATTCCAACCGCACCGCGATGGACACGATGTTTATTGATGAGCTTGCTGATTTGAAGGATCGTTACCCCACACGGCTCGCGCTCTACCATGTCCTCACCCGAGAAATGCGGAGTTCCGAACTGCTGTCGGGTCGCCTGGACAGCCCAAAAATCAGCGGCATACTGGAAAATCTCATTTCCCCGACCGACGTGAATGAGTGGTTCATCTGCGGACCCTTCGATCTCGTGCAGTTAGTGAGAGACACGCTCGCTCAACATGGTGTGGAACCACAGGACATTCGATACGAACTGTTTACGACTGGTCGTCCCGAGGACCTTGGCGGCCAATCTGGTCGGTCGGTCGTTGTCGAGGCCGGTCAAGATGTGCACACAATCACCTTCCGGCTGGACGGAACGTCTGCAACAGTGACGACACCTGTTCACGGCAACGAGAGCATCCTTAACGCAGCGCTTCGGGTACGCAGTGATGTGCCTTTTGCCTGCGCCGGAGGGGTTTGCGGAACTTGCCGCGCAACCGTGGTCTCGGGCACCGTAAACATGGTAGAGAACTTTGCGCTGGAACCCGATGAAATCGAGCGCGGCTACGTGCTCACCTGTCAGTCCATACCGACGAGCAAATTCGTCGAGATTAACTACGACTCCTAGGAGAAACATTGTCGATTGACCTCACTATCAGCGGTCTCGTGGCCGAAATCGTGCTCAACGCACCAGAGCGATTAAATGCAATCACTGAATCGGACCTCGTCGATCTAGGGTTAGCGCTGAGCGAGGCAGAAGAAGCACGCGTCGGCGCTGTTCTGCTCCGTGGCGAGGGACGCGCGTTCTGTGCGGGCCGTGACATTAGTGATGTGGCGCCAGCAACGGACGATGCGACAGATTATCTTGCGAATCGTGTGACTCCGCTTCTTCGACAGATTGCCGCTTTTCCGGCTCCCACGTTTGCTGCAGCGACGGGCGCGTGTTTGGGCGTAGGGCTAGGTCTACTCATTGCATGTGATGTCGTTTACGTTGCCGATAACGCGAAAATTGGGTCACCGTTTGCCAACCTTGGCGCAACGCTGGACTCGGGTGGCCACGCCTTATTCTTCGAGCGTCTAGGCGCACACCGCACTCTTGATTTGGTTTACACCGCCGAATTGATGAGTGGCACGGAAGCTGTCGCGGCTGGCCTGTTCAGCCGGGTGGTGCCTGAGGCAGAGTTACTCGCCTTCACTCGCGAGCGAGTGGCTAGGGCATCCACGGGGGCAATCGACGCGTTTCGAGCTAGCAAGGCTCTCGTACAAGAGTTGCGAGACGAGCGCATTGGCTTGTGGGCATCTATTGACCACGAGAACGTCGCGCAGGGAGTGCTGTGTGACACGGATAACTACCATGAGGGTTTCGCGGCATTCCAACAAAAGCGCACCCCAGTTTTCACCAGGGCAGAGTCATGATTGTCAGAGAACTATTCGAACGGGACGCTGCATCGGCATCCCTCGGGATGACGCTTGTTGAGTCAGGGTCTGGCCATGCGGTGGTCGCCATGCCGGTTCGTGAGGACATGCTCAATGGGTTTGGAGTCATGCACGGAGGGTTCGTGTTCGCGTTGGCCGACACGGCTTTTGCGATGGCCTGTAATGACGGGAAAGCGGTGACCGTAACCTCGGGCGCTGACATCACGTTCCTTCGATCTGTAGGTTCTGGTCAGAGTTTGATTGCAGTTGCCGACGAGAGGTCCACATCAGGCCGTAGCGGGATTTATGACGTAACGGTGCGCGACGAAACGGATAAGACGGTAGCCGAGTTCCGCGGTCGTAGTCGGACCACCGACCGGACTTCGTTAGCGGATGTTTGAACCGTAGTTAGACGACGGGACCCGTCCACTTTTCGCCGGGACCGGAACCTAATGCGTCGGGGATCGCCGATGCTTCGCGGAACGCGAGCTGCAACGAACGCAGTCCGTCGCGCAGCGGGCGGGCGTGGTGGTCGCCCAATTCGGGGGCGGCAGCGGTCATAAAACCAGCCAGAGCGTTGATGAGCATTCGCGCTTCGGCGAGATCCGGCTCGACGTCTTCGGCCAGTCCAACCTTGACGGCGGCGGCGCTCATGAGGTGGACGGCGACCCCCTGAATCACCTCGACCGCGGGTACTTCGGCGATGTCGAGAGCGGCGTCGTGGTCGGCGTTGGGGGAGTCAGACATGGTGGCCTTTCGGGGCGGGATGCGCGAACGCGCGGTTACTGCTATTCTGATGGAGGTTTCGGGGTAACCCGAACAAGGAAGTGGAGAAATCCCACCTGACAATCGTAAGAGGATTTTCGGGTCGTTGTACTCCGCCGGGCAACCGGCAGCGAAAGGGTGCGTCCCCGTAAGGGGTTTGGGTTTCTGTGTTTTCTTGGGGCGTTGTCCGCCGCCACCGGGTCACCGGTCGCACGCAGCACCAAAGGAGACACACATCACAGATCCGCGAATTAATGAGCGCATCCGCGTTCCCGAGGTTCGACTTATCGGACCCCTCGGCGAACAGGTTGGCGTCGTCACGCTCGAGGTCGCACAGCGCATTGCGCGCGAAGCAGACCTTGATCTTGTCGAAGTAGCTCCGGAAGCGAAACCGCCCGTTGTCAAAGTTATGGACTTCGGGAAGTTCAAATACGAAGCCGCTCAGAAAGCGAAGGAAGCACGTCGAAACCAGGTACAGACCGTTCTCAAAGAGGTTCGGTTCCGCCTGAAAATCGACACCCACGACTACGAAACCAAACTCAAGCATGCCCAGACGTTCCTCAAGGGGGGCGACAAGGTCAAGGCCATGATTCAGTTCCGCGGTCGTGAACAATCCCGCCCCGAGGCGGGAGTGCGACTCCTTCACAAGTTCGCAGAAGCCGTTGCCGAATTCGGAACCGTGGAACACGCTCCGACCGTCGATGGCCGAAACATGACGATGGTTATCGCCCCACTGAAAAACAAGTCCGACGCGAAAGCGGAGTCTGCCAAGGCACAGTCCTCGGCAACGGAAGCGGCACCCGCCGCCCCCGAGACCCCGACCGAAGCGGAATAGCGAAAGAGAAGAACATGCCGAAGCAGAAGACCCACTCGGGTACGAAGAAGCGCTTCAAGATCACCGGCACCGGCAAGATCAAGAAGCAGGGTGCGGGAATGCGCCACAACCTCGAGGTCAAGTCGAGCAGCGTCAAGCGCAGCCTCAACAAGGACCGAGTCCTCGCCCCCGCCGACCAGAAGGTCATCAAGAAGCTTCTCGGCAAGTAGCCCGAGACCGAATTTAAGGAACTGACATGACACGTGTAAAAAATGCTGTCAACGCGGCCAAGAAGCGCCGTACGATACTCGAGCGCGCCGAGGGTTACCGCGGACAGCGTTCGCGCCTCTATCGCAAGGCCAAGGAACAGGTCGTTCACTCGCTGAACTATGCCTACCGCGACCGTCGTGCGAAGAAGGGCGAATTCCGCCGCCTCTGGATCCAGCGCATCAACGCCGCTGCACGCCTCAACGGCATCACCTACAACCGACTCATCCAGGGGCTCGCACTCGCGGGCATCGAGGTTGACCGTCGCATGCTCGCCGACATGGCCGTCAACGACGCCGCCACGTTCGCAACCATTGCGAAGGCTGCCAAAGCCGCCCTGCCCAAGGACACGTCGGCACCCAAGGCGTAATTCGTCGCCTTACTCGTAGTCGAAATCCCCGTCGAAAGGCGGGGATTTCGCTCGTTGGGTAACATCAAAAGGTGATCACGAATCCCGCAGACCCTCAGGTCAAGGCCATCGCCCGACTTTCCCAGCGGAATCGGCGCGACGAAGCGGGCGTGTTCGTGGTGGAGGGCCCACAAGCGGTCCGAGAACTCTTAACGTTCGCCCCGAACTCGGTCGTCGACGTGTTCTACACCGCGGCGTTCGCCGACAAACACGGGGCCATCATCCAATTGGCTGAGCGGTCTCCGGCTGTGATGGACGAAGTGTCCGACAAGGTGCTCGAGGTCATGGCCGACACCGTCAACCCGCAGGGCGTGATCGCTGTGGCTCAGGTTCTGTCGCACTCCCTCTCGTCGATTGACGAGGTTCGACTTGTCGCGGTGTGCGATGAGATTCGTGATCCGGGGAACGCGGGAGCCGTCATTCGCGCGGCCGACGCCGCCGGAGCCGACGCGGTCATCTTGACCGGCGCATCCGTCGACCTACACAACCCCAAACTCGTGCGGTCGAGCACCGGCTCAATCTTTCACCTGCCGATCATCGAGCACGACGATCTCGCTGACGTCATTGAATGGCTTATGGGCAGGGGAGTCACCATCCTCGCCGCAGCTGCCGATGGTGAATCCATCCCGTCGATGTCGACCATCTTGACCAAGCCGACCGCGTGGCTGTTTGGCAACGAAGCCCACGGGCTCAGCGAAGACGCTCGGGCGCTGGCCGACCACGTCGTGTCGGTCCCGATTTACGGTAAAGCGGAGTCACTAAACCTTGCGACGGCGGCCAGCGTTTGCCTGTATGCCAGCGCGTTCGCCCAGAGCGGCGCTTAACCGCCTCTCGTCTAGGATTGGGGAGTGTCCAGCATCTCTCCTCAGCAACTAGCCGACGTTGTCGCCGAAGCACTCGCCGCTATCAATGGCGCGACGACCGGCGAAGAACTCAAACTGGTTCGCACCCAGTTTGTCGGCGATGGTTCGCCGATTTCTGTCATTAACTCGACCCTGCGTGATGTTCCCGCAGACGAGAAAGCGGAAGCGGGAAAGATTGTCGGTCAGGCCCGGGGTGAAATCAACCAGGCGTTCGCCGCTCGTGAAGCGGGCATTCTCCAGGCCGAGGAACACGCCCGCCTGATGACCGAATCGGTCGACGTCACCGCCGTTGCCTCGCGTCGCCGTGTCGGCGCTCGCCATCCGCTCAACCTGCTGATGGAAGAGATGTCGAACATCTTCGTCGGGATGGGCTGGGAGATTGCCGAAGGACCCGAACTCGAAAACGAGTGGTTCAACTTTGATGCCCTCAACTTCGACGAGGACCACCCCGCCCGCGCTATGCAAGACACCTTTTTTGTCGAGCCCGTTGAGCGCCACCTCGTGCTGCGCACGCACACGTCGCCCGTCCAGATTCGATCGCTGTTGACGCGCGAGCTTCCCGTTTATGTGGTTGCGCCCGGCCGCGTGTACCGAACCGACGAACTCGACGCCACCCACACGCCCGTCTTTCACCAGATGGAGGGTATCGCCATCGACAAGGGCCTCACGATGGCACACCTCAAGGGGACACTCGAACACCTCGCACGTGCGATGTTCGGCGAGGGTGCCAAGATTCGCTTGCGCCCCAACTACTTCCCGTTCACCGAGCCTTCCGCCGAACTTGACATCTGGCACCCGACCTTCCGCGGCGGCGCTCGCTGGATCGAGTGGGGCGGGTGCGGAATGGTCAACCCCAATGTCCTTCGCGCGGCGGGCATCGACCCCGAGGAATATCAGGGATTCGCGTTCGGAATGGGCATCGAACGCACGTTGATGTTCCGCAACGACGTCGCCGACATGCACGACATGGTCGAGGGCGACGTGCGATTCTCGCAGCAGTTCGGGATGGTGATCTAAGTGCGCATCCCTGCCAGCCAGCTGCGCGAATGGGTCGCGCTTCCCGCCGACGCAACACCCGAACATCTTCACGAAGCGCTCGTGTCCGTCGGATTCGAGGAAGAAGACGTTCACCCCAAAGAGATTTCCGGTCCGATTGTCGTCGGCGAGGTTCTCGAGTTCACGCCCGAGCCCCAAGACAACGGCAAGACCATTAATTGGTGTCAGGTTCGCGTCGCGACCTCGGGCGACGAGGCAGTCCGCGGAATCGTCTGTGGCGCATCAAACTTCAAGGTCGGCGACAAGGTCGTGGTGACTCTGCCCGGTGCGATTCTGCCCGGACCGTTCCCCATCGCGGCCCGAAAGACCTACGGTCACGTCTCTGACGGCATGATTGCCTCGGCGAAAGAACTCGGGCTCGGCGATGAGCACGACGGCATCCTCCGTCTGTCCGAGATGGGACTCGACCCCGAGGTCGGCACCGACGCCATCGAACTTCTCGGGCTGAGCGACTTCGCGGTCGAGATCAACGTCACGCCCGACCGCGGATACGCGATGTCGATTCGCGGTGTTGCGCGCGAATACGCCCACGCGACCGGAGTCACGTTCAGCGACCCCGCGGCGGCCGTCACCGTCACACCTGGCTCGGGTTTCCCGTTGGCAATCGAGGACACAGCGCCGATTCGTGGCGCGGTCGGGTGCACCGGATTTGTCACGCGTGTCGTGCGCGGCCTCGACCGCTCCAAGCGGACGCCGGCGTGGATGATCAAGCGCCTCGCGCTCATGGGAATCCGGTCGATTTCGCTTCCCGTCGATATCTCGAACTACGTCATGATGGAGCTCGGCCAGCCGACCCACACCTACGACCTCAACAAATTGACCGGCGGCATCACTGTTCGCCGGTCGACCAAGGGCGAAAAACTCACGACGCTCGACGAGCAGGTTCGGACGCTGTCCGAGGAAGACCTTCTCATCACCGACGAATCCGGCCCGATCGGCCTGGCCGGTGTCATGGGAGGGGCGACGACGGAAATCGACGACGCGTCGACCGACGTCCTCATCGAAGCCGCAACGTTTGACCCCGTCACCATCGCGCGAACGGCCCGCCGACACAAACTCCCCAGCGAGGCATCGAAGCGTTTCGCGCGCGGAGTTGACCCACTTGTCTCTCGCGCTGCGGCACAGCGAGTCGTCGATCTGCTCGTCGAACTCGGGGGCGGAACAGCCGATGCGCTCGGCACCGACCTCGTCGAGTTCGAGCCGCGCCCCGCGATTCACCTACCCGCCGACTTCACCGCGAAACTCATCGGCGTCGAGTACTCGGCCGCAGAAATCGAAACCATTCTGACCGACATCGGCGCAGCGACTGCTAAAGCGAAAGACGGCTGGACCGTCACGCCGCCGTCGTGGCGACCCGATCTGGTTGACGCCCCCGGGCTCGCCGAGGAAGTCGCCCGAATTCACGGTTACGACCGAATCCCGTCCGCAATCCCCGTCGCGCCGCCCGGCAAAGGGTTGTCACGTTCGCAGGCTGCGCGTCGACGCGTCGCACAGGTTCTCGCGGGCGCTGGATTGACCGAGGTTCTGGCTTACCCGTTCGTCAGCACCGAACACAACGTTTTGTTCGGCACGGTTGACGGTACGGCTGTTCCCGAGATGACCCTCGCGAACGCGCTCGACCCCAGCGTCGCGCAACTGCGCCGTTCGCTTCTTCCCGGAATCCTCGACATCGCGAAGCGCAATGTGGCCCGTGGGCTCACTTCACTGGCCATCTACGAGCTCGGCTCGGTCTTCCAACCGACTGGCGCAACGGGCTCGGCATCGATTCCCATCGGAAACGTGCGTCCCGACGTTGCCACGCTCGACGGCCTCTACGACAGTGTTCCGGCCCAGCCGTGGCACGTGTCCGCGGTGTTTGTCGGACCAGTGACTACCAAGCAGCCCGGTCAAACCGCGGTTCCGTCGGGTCTCGGCGAGGTTCTCGACACGGTTTACGCCATCGCGACCGCAGTCGGTATCGACGTTGAGATTCGCCAAGGCTCCCATCACGCGTTCCACCCTGGCCGCTGCGCCGAGGTTTTCGCGGGGGATGTGTCGGTCGGGTTCGCAGGAGAAATTCTGCCGAGCGTCGCCCTGTCGCTCGACCTTCCCCGAGTCGTCTCCGCTCTTGACCTCGACCTCGATGTGTTGATCACGTCGGCGCCCGACCACGTCGTCGCCACACCTGTCCTCGTTTTCCCCGCTGCGACCCAGGACGTGTCTCTCGTCGTCGACCAGTCCGTTCCCGCAGCAGCGGTTCAGATCGCGATCATCGACGGAGCTGGCGAGCTTCTCGAGAGCGCCCACCTCGTCGACGACTATCGCGGAGCCGGTCTCGCGGACAACCAGAAATCCTTGACCTTCGCCCTGCGATTCCGCGCAGCGGATCGAACGCTCACCCAACAGGACGCGACCGACGCCAAGCTCGCCGGCGTCGCCGTTGCCGCATCCCGCCACAACGCGACGATTCGGGAATAGTCGTGGTTCGTCACTTCCGTCGTGATGACGACATCACCCCCGCCGAACAGGCGCAGATCATCGACCTGGCCATCGCCATGAAAGCCGACCCCTACGCGCAGAAGCCTCTCGCCGGCCCGAAGTCGGTCGCCCTCGTTTTCGACAAGCCGTCCACGCGAACGCGAGTGTCGTTCAGTGTCGGTGTCGCCGACCTCGGCGGCAACCCACTCATCATTCAGGCGGGGGAGTCGCAGCTCGGGGCGAAAGAATCCATCGCCGACACCGCACGCGTTCTCGACCGGATGGTCGCCGCGATTGTGTGGCGCACATTTGCTCAGTCGGACATCGACGAGATGGCCGCCCATTCCACCGTGCCCGTCATCAACTCGCTGTCAGATGACTTCCACCCCTGCCAATTGCTGGCCGACCTCCTGACGATTCGCGAACGCAAGGGACGCCTCGCCGGATTGACCGTCGCGTTCATCGGTGACGGATCGTCCAACATGGGCAACTCGTACCTCGTGGCGTGCGCGATGGCGGGGATGAACGTCCGTGTCGCGACCCCGGCGAAGTATCAACCCTTGGCCGAGGCGCACGAGACCGCAACTCGGATTGCGAGTGAGACCGGTGGTTCTGTTCTCGTGACGGCCGCAGTCGCCGAGGCGCTGGTCGATGCCGACGTCGTGGTCACCGACACCTGGATCTCGATGGGTCAGGAATCCGAAAAGGAAAAGCGCGTCGCCGACTTCGCGGGATACGGTGTCACGTCCGAACTCATGGCCACCGCCAAGGGCGACGCCATCTTCCTCCACTGCCTTCCCGCCTATCGCGGGTACGAGGTCGATGCCGAGGTTATCGACGGACCGCAGAGCGTCGTCTGGGACGCGGCCGAGAACCGCCTTCATGCTCAGAAGGCGTTGATGCACTTCCTCCTCACGTCGTCCTAACGGCTGTAACCGTAGGATTGACCAATGGCGACGAACGAGGGTTCCTTGTGGGGAGGACGCTTTTCGAGCGGTCCTTCTCCTGAACTGGTTCGCCTGTCACAATCAACTCATTTCGATTGGCGACTCGCTCTCTACGACATCGCAGGGTCGCGGGCTCATGCTCGCGCGCTCGCGACGGCCGGTCTTCTGACGGATTCCGAACTCGTCGACATGCTGGCCGGGCTCGATCGCGTCGCATCGGCAATCGAATCGGGTGTTCTGGTCGCCCAGGAATCCGACGAGGACGTCCACGGCGCTCTCGAAAACGCGCTCATTTCCGAGGTTGGACCGGAACTGGGCGGACGCATCCGCGCAGGCCGCTCGCGTAACGACCAGATTGCGACGCTCACGCGCATGTACCTGCGCGATTCAGCCAGGGCGCTGTCGGTCGAGCTGACGCGCCTCATCGACGCGCTCGTCGCGCAAGCCGAGGTCCACCCCGCCGCAATCATGCCAGGGCGAACGCACCTGCAGCACGCCCAGCCCGTGTTGCTTGCCCACACGCTTCTTGCTCACGCCTGGCCGCTCGTTCGCGACATCGAACGGCTTCGGGATTGGTCCGCCCGCGCCGCGGTGTCGCCCTACGGTGGCGGAGCCCTCGCCGGCAACAGCCTGAACCTCGATGCCGACGCGATCGCCGAGGAACTCGGTTTCGCCCACACAGCAGAGAATTCGATTGATGGAACGAGTTCCCGAGACGTGGTCGCCGAATTCGCCTACATTGGCGCCCAAATCGGCGTTGACATTTCGCGCCTGTCCGAAGACCTCATCATCTGGGCGACCCGCGAGTTCGGGTTCATCGCCCTTCACGATTCGTACTCGACCGGCTCGAGCATCATGCCCCAGAAGAAAAACCCCGATATCGCCGAGCTCGCGCGCGGCAAAGCGGGACGTCTCATCGGTAACTTGACCGGGCTCTTGACGACGCTCAAGGGATTGCCGCTCGCCTACAACCGTGACCTGCAAGAGGACAAGGAACCTGTCTTCGACACCGTCGATACGTTGACGATGGTGTTGCCTGCACTGGCGGGGATGGTCGAGACGGTGACGTTCAACACTGATCGCATGGCCGAACTCGCGCCACAGGGATTCTCGCTGGCGACCGACGTCGCCGAGTGGCTTGTCCGACAGAACGTCCCGTTTCGCGAGGCGCACGAGATCACGGGGTCTCTCGTGCAGTTTTGTGAACAGAACGGACTCGAACTCGACCAGCCGTCCGACGCCGATTACGCCTCGATTTCGGAGCACCTCACGGCCGAGGTTCGCAGTGTTTTGACGATCGAAGGCTCCGTCGCTTCGCGCACCGGTCGCGGCGGAACCGCACCAACACGTGTCGCTGACCAATTGACCGCACTCACCGCCGCCGTATCCGCGGCACGAAAGGGATTGTCGTGACCGACTCGACCGTGCTTGCCCGGCAAGCGAATGACCCGTCGTTCCCGACGCTGTGGGACGAACTGCAGTGGCGAGGGCTCGTGCACGTATCGACCGACGCCGACGAACTGAAGGCGCTGTTCGAGGGCGCGCCCATCACGTATTACTGCGGGTTCGACCCGACCGCCCCGAGCCTTCACCTCGGAAACCTCGTGCAGCTCTTGTTGTTGCGGCGCATCCAGTTGAAGGGACATAACCCGCTGGGGTTGGTCGGTGGTTCGACCGGACTTGTCGGCGACCCCAAGCCCACCGCCGAGCGAACCCTCAACGACCGCGAGACGGTTGCCGAATGGGTCGGTTACCTCGGCGCACAGATTTCCAAGTTCCTCGATTTCTCGGGGAAGAATCCAGCGAGGCTCGTCAACAACCTGGACTGGACCCAGCCGATGTCGGCCATCGACTTCCTGCGCGAGATCGGCAAGCACTTTCGGGTCGGCACGATGCTCAAGAAGGACGCCGTTAGTGCCCGACTGAATTCAGAGGCTGGAATCTCGTACACCGAGTTCTCGTACCAGGTGCTGCAGGCGCTCGATTTCCTGGAACTGTATCGCCAATACGGTTGTGTACTTCAAACTGGCGGAAGCGACCAGTGGGGGAACCTCACGAGCGGCACCGACCTCATTCACAAGGTCGAAGGGGTTTCGGCACACGCGATCGGCACGCCGCTCATCACGAATTCGGACGGAACCAAGTTCGGCAAGAGCGAAGGCAACGCCGTCTGGCTCGACCCGACCCTGACCTCGCCCTACGCGATGTATCAGTTCTGGCTCAACACGCTCGATGCGGACGTCGTCGACCGGCTCAAGGTGTTCACGTTCTTGTCGCGCGCCGAGATCGAAGCGTTGGCCGCACAGGTCGAATCTGAGCCTGCCAAGCGAGAAGCGCAACGCACTCTCGCCTGGGAAGTAACCGCACTCGTTCACGGTGACGCTGCGGCTGACGCGGTCGTTGCGGCCAGTGCGGCGCTGTTCGGAAATGGCGATCTGTTCGCGCTCGACGCCGACACTGTTGCCGGTGCGACCGCCGAACTTCCGCAGGCGACCGTTACCGCCGACACCCTCGTGACCACCGCGCTCGTTGAGTCGGGGCTGTGTTCGTCCGCCTCGGACGCCCGCCGCGCCATTCAGCAGGGCGGTGTGGCCATCAACAACCAGCCCGTGACTACCGAGACCGACACCGTTGGCGATCGAACGCTCGCGGGCGGTGTGTCAATCCTTCGTCGTGGCAAGAAAACGCTCGCCGCACTCGTGATCGGAAAGTAGGCCCACTATGTCCACAGCACTTCTCGTCGTCGACGTTCAAAATTGGGGATTCGCGGGGGACTGGCCCGTCCCCGATCACGAGGCGCTGCTCGAGCGCATCCGCCTACGGGTCTACGAGGCTCGTACCGCCGGGCAACTCGTTGTGTGGGTTCAGAACGACGGCGACGCCGACGAGATGGACGCTCCGGGGGAAT
Source organism: Microbacteriaceae bacterium (assembly GCA_044353905.1). Taxonomy (GTDB): domain Bacteria; phylum Actinomycetota; class Actinomycetes; order Actinomycetales; family Microbacteriaceae; genus MWH-TA3. Next base: position 21,666 of record JBILBA010000021.1, read on the forward strand.
ACTTCTGGGAACTATCCCTCGAGCCGCTCGAGGGTGAACGCGTGTGGCGCAAGACGTCGAAAGACGTGTTCGAATCCAACCCGGACATGGCCGGGTGGCTCCGCGAGCAGGGCGTGACAGAACTCGAACTCGTCGGCCTTCAGTCCGAGATGTGCGTTAGGTCATCAACACTCGGCGCTCGTGATGCTGGTTTCGTAGCTCGCCTGTTACCGGGACTTCACGGAACGTACCCCGAGAGAACCCACGACGAATCAGGCCTCAC
>JBILBA010000052.1:0-6157 GCA_044353905.1 Microbacteriaceae bacterium
GTTTTCGCATGGAATTTAGGTGGGATTTCCAGCAACCGATCTGACCCCCTGACAAGAACTCCGACTGTGAATCTTCCAGTTTTCCGTCTACTGCGACCTGGATTTCGAAGTTTAATCCCGCCCGTTCAAGTTCGGCGCTAATCTGAGTCAATCGGTCTGGTCTTCTAACTAGATTGATTACCTGTATCAGTAGTTTCGAATCACTCGAACCAGTCCTGTGCATTTTCTCTATGCCTTCCAAATCCACCAAAAAAATAAGTGTTTAGGACAATTTTGTTAGATTCTAGCACTTTTTGACTGAGTCATTCGTTGGTCTTGCTAGATATCGATACAAAGTATTGTGTCCGAGAACTAGCTAGTTTGCTATCTAAGAGGTTCCCCGACTTTGTACCTTTGGTCTGCACCTGACACTTTAGTTACATCGATTTAATCAGTGGCAACTCTTTAGTTGCATAAAAGCTTGTCAGCTTCTTCTCTCTAATCAGCGAATTGGCCTGCCTGTCAAGGCGGTAATTAGCGGGTCTAGGGTGGGCAGTGTATTGAGAAGAGGTTCTCTGAAAATATCTTCATATTCGAGTTCGCTTAATTTGCCAACGTACTCGCAAAAGCTAGCTAATGAATCGAAGTCGGCTGCATTGAACAATGCTTTTTTGTTCACATGCTCCTCCTGACCAAATAGCCCCCTGTAAAGAGGAACTGTTTCACACGCGTAAGCGTCCAGCAGTTTCTCCGTCACATATCCTGGATATAAGTCGTTTTCAAAGCAAAGCATGAATTTGTATTCTCTTGCCGTTTCGTACTTGCTTAGTCGCGTATTTATAAAATTAGGGCCGTATACATCAACTTTGCCATACTTCCTCAGTTCATCTATGGCTCTCATTCTTACTGGCTCCGGGTTCGATATAAAAGCGCAGACAAACTTGTCTTTTGTCCTAAGGCTTTGCCTAGGATTTAAAAGTTCCTTTTTCTCAAGATCGATTCCGCGTCTCTTTGTCCACTGCTTCTCCCTGAGCAAAAGTTCGGCATAGAGCAGCGGGAAGTAAAAGTTAACTCCGCCGTAGGTGTCTTGGTCGAAGCTGACGAACGAGTCAAAGTGGTCCCCTACAGGTGGTCGGATGTTTTCTGCTGTGAACCACACCTTTCTGGTCGGGATCTCCGAATAGCGGTTTTTTGGTGCTGGTTTCATCCGTGAAGAAATTTGTTTGAGCAACGATCTAGGAGGGGTCGCAAATACGCTTGTCACTTCAATAGGGCTAAAGCCTTCTTGGCCCACAAGGGCTTGCCGAATAAAGTTGCTCTCTTCGTCAAATTCGGGCCAAAAATTTGAGAATTGGATGTATCCCTCTAAGTTCATCATGTTATTTTACAGTACTGGCCCAATCAAGCTTTCTTGTGGAGACAGGTGGTTGTCGTTTGAAAGAGATTCTCCTCATGCCTTGTTTCGTTCTCTTGCGATGAATTCCCTTAGGTATTTGGCTATTGCATAAATCACCAAGGAGTAAACGAGCATAGTAGTTGGAAGAATCGAAACTTCTTCTTTGTGCCTCATTCCTACTAGCATCCACGATGCTCCCATAAATGCAGCTTGGCCGAGAACCCCAGAAACTAATAGAAGCGATAATCCAGATCTTCTCAGTACAAACCAGGCAGGTATAACCAAAAGTGTCAGCAAGTATTCAATCCAAACTGGAACACGGATTTTTTCAAGGGTTGATGCTAAATCAAATGCAAACTTGTCTATGGACATCGAGGGATTCCAATAAAGTTGAAATTGTGGTGGTCCCGAAACCACTGCAAAACTGTAGCTTAAGGCGTTGCTAGCATTCGGAGCGTTGCTGTCTAAGAGAAGAGTTTTTCGGTCTTGCTCAACCGGCAGGAAGCTATCCTGGTAAACACCCCAATCGCCTAATAGTCCAGAACTAATCTTGTCGAAGACATGGCCAGGATTACCACGGAGGTATTCGAAGAATACCGCTCTGCCTAGCTTCTCGCCTTCGGCAACACCAACGTTCCAATAGATTGGTGTTGGCTGACTGTAGTGACTGTACTCTTGCTTAAACTGTCCTGCGTTTGTGACTTCAATAAGTTGATCTCGATTCATGGCCATGATTTCATTCCATAACGCAAGACTTTGCTCTTTGACTTCGGGATAAGCACCGACTTCAATTGTTGGATATGCATACGAGTCACCGGTGGGCAATTGTTGAATTAGTGCCTTCCAGCGCAGAGCCTCTGTTCCGAGCTCTTCGTTAGGTTTTTCTAGGTATCCGAACTCCATCGACGACGTGAGAATCCAGGCGGTGTCGTAATTCAAGGTTGTGGTACCTGTTCTTGGCTCGTGATAAGAGATGCTAAAAAAGGAAACAAAGGCAATAGCGCTAATTGTTGCCGCAGACACGCCTAAAGCAATTTTTTTGAAATTCAAGCCGCTAAACACAAAGATCGCAATCAATCCAAAAATCAGAACTAGCGAATTGAATTTGACCAAAAATGCCAGTGAGAACACTAATCCAGTGATAGTGGCCAATGCTAGGACCCTAGGCAAAGTTTTCTGCCTGGCCGTGGTGGCGGCCAATAGCAACGAGAGGATTAGAAGATCACCTTGGAGCCACTCAGGTGAAGCAGAATTCAAGCCGCCCCAGAAACCAACGTAGAGGGAATTACCGAGGACAAAAATGGATGCTACGAACGCGTTTGTTAGGCGCCACAACAGGAACACAGCAATAAGGAAGAGGGCCAGGTGAAGGATGTTCTGTGCCAACTGGACGCTTTGTAGGAATTCAAGGTCACTGAATAACTCAGGTATGGGTGCCCCTGCTATTCGCATGACAATTCTGTTCAGAACAAAGCCGTAACCTGGGGCCAGAATCAGATTCGACGACCCACTTAGAATCATTTGTAAGTAAGTCAAGTTGTCAGCTCGGCCGGCATTTATGGGGTACCCGGTTGCAAAAATGATTTGCAATACAACAGCAATCACCAACGAAGGCAACAGAAGCGTGGCTTCTGGTGGAGCTTTACGAAACCACCCAATCAAATTTTTCACTCCGAAATGCCTCTTCTTGCGTCAGCTGAAATTAGTCCTAAGGTGTTCCTGCTTAGACTAGGCCCGCTTTACAAGCGGATTTAATCCATGGGATAACCTCGTCAAGCATTGTGCTCAATTCGGTATCAGCACTGAAACCTAGGATTTTCTTTGCTTTATCGGTTGCTGGAACACGCTTTTGGACATCGTACTCAAATCCGGATTCTAGAACGTAGTTGAAAGGCTTTGAGTCTCCGTGAATTTTTTTCCAGATTGTTTCTGCTAACTCAATTACCGTGTGGCCAACTGGTGTGGACATATTGAAATCATTGTTTGTAGCGTCTGGGTGCTCGAGGCTCATGACGATACCTCTAGCCAAGTCTCCTCCGTATGTGTAATGGCGTACTTGATCTCCAGTTCCAAGTATGTGAACCGGATTCTGACCCGCAAGAATTTTCTGGATTAGGTCAGGTACAACGTGACTCATAGCCAAGTTCACGTTCCCCGACTTAATTTCTACTTCGCCAAGGGCCCTAGATTCGCCAATGCCAACACAGTTGAAAGGTCTGATAATTGTGTATGGGAGTTTGTACTGATCCCAAGCCGCCCGGGCAAAATACTCAACAGCTAATTTTTGGAATCCATACGATGAGAGTGGTGGCGGGACGGCAAGCTGGTCTCCCTCTTGACTTGGCCAACGATCTGTGGATTCAAAAACCATGGAGGAGCTCATGTAGGTGAGTTTCTTCAACTTTCCATGCTCATGGGCCCAAATGGCCGCATCACAGGCAGATGCGGTCATTCTTTCGTTCTTTGCCAGCAAATCGTATGCATAGGTATGGAAGTACGAGATACCCCCAATAAGAGCGGCTCCAGCTATGAAGTGATCACAATCAACAATCACAGACTTCATGAACTCAACATCTGAGGCATCTCCCTCGTGGAGTACGTAGTTCGGGTGAGTGTCGTAGCTTTTTGCTACCCTGCCATATTTTGAGAAGTTGTCTACTCCTGCTACCTCAAAACCCTTACTGAGTAGTTCCTCGACTATGTACCCACCGATAAATCCATTAGATCCCGTGACTAGTACTTTAATTTTTTTTCTCCCTACTCTTAATCAGCGCCCTAATCGTTGAGTCCGGGTGCAAAAATCCCAATCCAAACAGATACCAACCGAGGTACCTTGGAAGCCATTTTGCTAATTTAAAATTTGATTGCCCATAAGTCCTGTCGATCCAGGTAGTTGGAATTTCTGCAACAGATAATCCGAGTCGCCTGGCTTTGGCCGTCAACTCGAGTCCAATTTCAAAACCGTGTCTGCTATGAATTCCCACTTGATTGACAAAATTCTTGTCGTAGGCCTTAAAAGAATTTGTGGCATCCCGTGTGCCGACTCCAGTTATAAAAGCGAAGCTTTTCCCGGCAACCCTAGACAACCAGCGCTTGATTCGTGGTCCACCAACCTGCTGGCCGCCGGGCATGTATCTAGAAGCGGCGGCGATTACAACCCCGCGCTTTACTAAGTGTGCCATCTCCTCAACTTGACGCGGGTCATCACAACCATCTGCCATGGTGACTACGACCACGTTAGCGACTGCTTGATCTATTCCATATCTAATGGCATTTGCTGGACCCGCACCGTAGGTGTTTACTGCTAATCGAATTGAAGGGAATTCTTCAGACAATTTCTTCACTGGAGCGACGGTCGAGTCGCTTGGATTGTCCACGACTACAAGAATCTCGTTTGGTTGTTGTATTTCTTGGCTTAAGTTTTTAAGCCCAGGAACGACTGCCTCCCCCTCTTCAAACGCAGGAATGATTACCGAAATGCTGGGCGTCGTGGTCAAGCTAAATTCCTCGGGGTGATACCCCACATGTCTACTAAAGGCTTGTCTGTAACCAAGTCTCTGTATTCTCTGTGTGGTGTTGCCAAGATAAGGATGTCGGCCTTTTGCAATACTTGCTCTAGTGGGACAAGTTCCTTGTCGACACTACTCGGGACCATTGGGTCTGTTGTGAGAACATTCTTGGCCCGAAACTTGAGCACCCTCTTTAGTTTGTAGGACAGGGAGCTTCGAATATCATCTGAGCCAGCTTTAAATGCCATCCCTAGAATTCCAACCGTCATGTTTGACAAATCATGTTTGGATTCAAGCTGCGAGACTATAAAACTTGGCATTCCCTCGTTTACCAACATGGCCGAATGGCCAAGATGAAAGTTGTTATCTGAGAACGCCGCCAATTGCATTGTGTCTTTGAACAAACAGGGTCCAGCGGCAAAGCCAGCGCTTGGAACATCCGCGGCCCTTGGATAGTCCTGCCTAATAGCAGCCCTTATATTCTCGTAGTTAAGTCCCTTGGATTCCGACATCATGTAAAACTGATTGGCCATGGCGAACTTCACATATCGCCAAGTATTTGTAAACAACTTTGCGAGCTCTGCTTCTTCTGGTGATAGCCGAACAATCGCAGGTGCGATTCTTGAGAATAGCTCGGAAGCCCTATCAAAACCTCTTTGTGTTCTGGAGGAAACAATCTGGGGAAGGCTCACAAGTTCTTCAACGGCATTATGCTCAGCAATTCTTTCAGGGGCAAAGGCAACATCGATGTGCAACCCCCAAGCTTCTAATTCCCTCTCAACCTGTCTTGTAACGCCTGGGTAAATAGTTGATCGCAGAATTAATAGTTGACCATCTCTTAAGTGAGGTCGGCATCTTTCTAAGGCCAATGTGATTGCTTGAGGGTCGGGGTTTAAATGTTCGTCTACTGGCGTCCCGATAACCACAATCAGTGAATCTGTTTCTCCTGTTACTGACGGGTCGGTTGTAGCAATTAGTTTTTTGGCCTGAAGGGACTCTTGAAGAAGTTTCTCCGCCCCAGGCTCCCAAAAAGGCATGTTGCCTGAGTTGATCCCCTCCACTGCAGATTTGGAGATGTCATATATGGCAGTGTTTGCACCCCTGCTCGAGAGCATAATTGCGAGGGGGAGCCCGACGTGACCTCCACCACCTATAACGACAGCGTCGAAACTCATCTGGCTCCCGAAAATCCAAAAGATCACTTGCTACTGGCTTTTTATTCTAACGCCACAGTTAGGAGCACTGAAGAGGTTATCTGAGTTTATTGATTGAG
>JBILBA010000010.1:0-38920 GCA_044353905.1 Microbacteriaceae bacterium
ACAATCGAAGGTTTCGCTCGTTTACTGCGCTGCCAAATAGCTCAGGAGTTCATGAGCGGGCTGAGGGTGCGCGCAAGCTGTGAGACTCCAACCATCCCGGTCGATTCCAACCAATTTCCGATCATCGTGTAGCCACCCTCGGTCAGCACCGACTCGGGGTGGAACTGGACGCCCCACATCGGTGCGGTGACGTGCTCGACGGCCATGATCACGCCGCCCTCGGTGCGGGCGGTGATTCGAAGTTCGGCTGGCGTAGTCCCGTCAACAATCGCGAGTGAATGGTAACGGGTTGCGCGAAACGGGCTCGGTACTCCGTCGAACATCGCCGATCCTGTGTGCACCACCGCACTGGTTTTTCCGTGCATCAATTCCTCGGCGTGAGTCACAACTCCGCCCATCGCTTCAGCGATTGCCTGGTGGCCGAGGCATACGCCCAGCAACGGAATGTTGTTCTCTAGGGCATAACGGATGATGGGAATCGACAATCCTGCATCGCCTGGAGTTCCCGGACCGGGCGAAATGAGGATTCCATCGAACCCGTCGAGGCGCTCGGCGATCTCTGCCTCGTCAAAACCGTCGTTTCGAACCACGTCGATTTCTGCTCCAAGTTGCCGGATGTACCCCGCGAGCGTGTAGACGAATGAGTCGTAGTTGTCGAGAATGAATATTCTCGTCACTCGCCCACCGTCGATTCGGATTGAATGAAATTCTCGGCGATCCACGGGAACAACCATTCCACGCACACCGAAAGGATGACAACCCCAAGAACGACAAGCTCAACAATCTTTAGCCAACGTGGTCCTGGGAGGACTCGCCACAGTGCGGAATACATGATCAGTTGGTTCCCTTCGTCGTCGTGAATTCTCGTTGTCGATTTGCTCTGACGCTACCGTTATTCATCACGGATTACTCCGTTTGTGAGCGACCTCCAGGGGCGCTCCCCTATCCCTAGGGACGAACGATTCAAAAAGTGAGTACGCAATGAATCGTTCCGAAATCGACTGTTTCGGGTGGCACGTTGTCATGGTGAGAATTCGGTCCTTGGCGACAACCGACAGCTTGGGGACATCGTTGAGGACTGTCGATTCGCTTGGGTAGACAAACTCCAAATTGCGGAATCGGTAGACGTACCAACCTTTTTCCGTCTCGATGTAAATTCTGTCCCCAACTCGAAGTTCGTCAATTTGTCCGAACGACGCGCCGAAAGTCCCCCGGTGAGCTGCGAGCGCGAAGTTTCCCACGGCGCCGAGAGCTGAAGTTGACGAATAATGACCGACGCCGGTAGTCGAGTCGTTCAACACAGTTCGCACATCGACAGATTCTTCGATTGTTCGTTCAAAACGTGCGCCAAATCTCGGGATCATGATGGTTGCAAACGGTTCGCCCGCTTGCGGGGGTTTGACAACGGGTGGTTTCGCGGTTCGCTCCGCCCCCTCTGAACTGCCGATCTCTCGGTCGAATTCGAGTATCCCCGCGGGAGGCTTCTCCCAAGACTCCGAAAGTGACGTGGCCGCAGAATCCTGCTGGGCGCCGGCAACAAGGTCGCCGAGCCAGACGTACCAGAGGTAGAAGAACATCACGACGACACCGATGGTGATGAGGACGTCACTCAAAATCTCGCGGGCAAGCGCTGAGTTAAACCTCAGGTTCTTCATGCGAAGTAGGAACATAACTCTCAATTTTCTCTGACGAGGGCGGAGACCTCTGATGGAGTCCCGTTTTCGCGAGGAACGAATGATTCGAATACTGAGTACGCGATGAAGCGTTCAGCTGCCGACAGTTTGGGGTGACACGTGGTTATCGTAAGGATACGTTCCTTTGCGGCAATGGTTGTCTGCGGAACGGGGTTCAACACCGCAACTTCAGTTGGGTAGACGAATTCCAGGTTTCGAAAACGATAGATGTACCAACCTTCTTCCGTCTCGACGTAGATCCGGTCACCCACACGCAAATTGTCGACCCACCCGAATGCTGCCCCATAGGTGGTCCTGTGGCCAGCTATGGCAAAGTTTCCGATTTCGCCCAGGCGGTTGCTGGAGGGATAGCGACCGACAGAGGTCGCAACGTTGTTGAGAACGGTTGCGACGTCCACCGTTTCGGCGATTGTCCGCACGTATCGATCTCCGAAACGAGGAATGATGAGTGTGGCGAACGGCTCAGCATCGTTGACGGTCTTCATGATGGGTGGTTTCGCCGAGACAAAAGCACCATCCGAGGAACCGACTGCACGGTCGAATTCGGTATCCGGTTTCTCGGTGATTTGCCACTGTTGTGACAGTGACGCGGCGGCCTTATCTTGAGCAGCGCCCTGCACCAAGTCGTTGAACCACACGTGCCACCCGAGGAAAAGCAGCACGAACAAACCGGCAGTCATTAGTGTTTCACCGGCGACCCCAATCGCGCGGTCGACGAACTCTCTCGTCGTGACAAGAATCCCAAGGCCGCGCCAGTCAATGAATGACCGGCGGCGTTTTCGCGTGACCGCTTCATCGGCGGAGACGTCGGCCTGCGCGGGTTCTCTCAACGCGTATGTGCGGCCTTGTGGCTGCGATTCCTTCTCCGACTTCGACCGAGCGCGCCATTCAATTTTCGGCAACCGAAAATTTGATCGTTCGAATCGAGGGGGCACGTTAACGATTGTACCTGCGGTTTACGCGGGCAATCGGGTATCGGTATGCTGGAGATATGGCTAAGAAAACTCTCGACGACGCTGTCCCGAGCAACAATGCGTCGCGTGCCGCTCAGGACGCGCCCAACCCGGTTTGGTTCAAGCCCATCATGTTCGGCTTCATGCTCGTCGGTCTCGTGTGGATCTTGACGTTCTATGTCAGCGCGGGCCTTTTTCCGATTCCAACGGTCGGTGCTATCAATATCGTCATTGGCTTTGCGTTGATGTTCATCGGTTTCCTCATGACCACCCGCTGGCGCTAGTAGCGAATTACACGCGTGTAATTATCCACTTTTGTGGATAACTAAGTGGATAAGTCCCGCTACCGTCGTGCTCGACGGATGACCAGCGTGGTGATAAAACCGCCGATCAGACCGCCGATATGGGCTTCCCAGGCAATCCCAGGGACGATGAAGCCGATGGCAAGGTTGAGTCCGATTATGGCGAGAAGCGAGACGTTGTTGCCGCCAAAACCGCGGTTGATCATGAAAAGTGTTGCGAACAGACCAAAGATTCCCGCAGATGCTCCGACCGTCAGTGATTCCGGGCTCAAGACAACGACAGCGAGACATCCGGAGATTACGGAAACCGCAAAGACGAGCAGAAACCGTGCCGAGCCGAGGACACGTTCAATCAGATTGCCGAGAACCCACAATGAGTAGCCATTGAACATGACGTGCATGATTCCGCTGTGTATGAATGCGGACGTGATCAATCTCCACGGTTCCGACCACATGAGCGGTGGGTAAAACGCGAAGGTGAGAACGAGTGAATCACCAAAGGCCAACTGTGCGAGGTATCCAATCGCAATCACACCAAGAAGTGCAAAGGTGGCCGGTGTTCGACTTCGTCGAATACTCGACCACAGTTGGTTTGTCACGAGACGGTGATGTGCGACATGACGACGGGCTCAACCGGCTTGTCGTTCGCGCCGGTCGCGACCGATTCAATCGCGGTCACGACTGCGCGGGACTCTGCGTCTGCAACCTCGCCAAAAATCGTATGTTTTGCCTGAAGCCATGGTGTTGGGGCGGTCGTGATAAAGAATTGCGACCCGTTCGTTCCAGGACCCGCGTTTGCCATCGCCAAAACGAAGGGTTGGCTGAAGTTCAGTTCAGGATGGATTTCGTCCTCAAATTGGTAGCCAGGACCACCAATGCCCATCCCGAGGGGATCGCCGCCCTGAATCATGAAGCCGGGAATCACCCGATGGAATACGACGCCGTCGTAAAGGGGTGTGGTCATTTTGTCCCCGGATTGCGGATGTGTCCATTCCTTGGTGCCGTCGGCAAGCCCGACAAAATTCGCGACAGTTTTCGGTGCGTGATTTCCGAAAAGATTGATTCGGATTTCTCCGAGATTGGTCTGGATTGTTGCGGTCTGTGTGTGGATTGACATACCTCTATTCTGCCTCGTCTACCTGTTCTCAGGGGACATCAGTGAGTCATAATAGAGAGGTAAAGGAGTAACCATGGCTCGGTCACATTCGAAGGAACACGCTGCACTTCGCGATGCCGCACGTTCCGCGTTTGGCCGTCAGCGTGACGTTCTCGAGTCTGCTAGTCGAATCCTGGCCGGTCTAACTCAGATTGCAGGGCGGAAGGTTGTCCAGAAATCTCGACCGACGCCTTCCAAAGCCGGCGTTGGCGTCTTCATCGCCGCTGGGTTTGGCGTGGCCCTTGTCGCGGGAGCCGCGTATGTTGCCTGGCAGGTACTGCGCACCGATGACAAGGCCTGGATCGACGACGAATTCGACGTCGACTAAGCGTCGAGCGTAATTTCCGCGCCCTCCGCGCGTGACACGCAGGGGTACATGACTCCGAGCTTGTCTTTGTCCGCGTCGGGCATCACGCTGTCCAGATGGATCGGTTTCCCGTCAATGATTCGAATCTCACACGTCCCACAGACGCCTTTGCCGCATGAGGTATCGATTGGGACGCCTGCTTTCGTGAGCGCAACAGCGATGGAAACGTCCGCGGCGACGTTGACTTTTCGCCCCGTCGAGGCGAGGCGCACGACGAAGGGTTTCGCGCCTCCCTCGATTTCACGAAGTACCGGATTGAAGCGCTCGACATGGGCTCTGGTTCGATCGACACGTTGTTCGACTTCGGACATAAGAGTCTCGGGTCCGCAGCAATAAACATCCGCATTTGTTGATTCCAACAACCCAGTGAGGTCGAATCGACCCGCGGTATTGGATTCGTGAATCGTGACCCTTTTTCCGTACTCCGCCGAAACTTCGTCGGCGAAAGCCATTCCGTCTTTGTTCTTGCCCAAATACAACAAGTGCCAGTCTCGCTTGGCGGGAAGAGATTCGATCATGGCGCGAATAGGGGTAATCCCAATCCCACCGGCGATGAACAAATACGTCCGAGCGGGAACCAACGGGAAATGGTTGCGTGGTCCGCTGACGGTGATGACCGTGCCCGCTCGGACGTTGTTGTGAATCCAGGTTGAGCCACCTTCAGGCCCGTGGGTATCAAGAACAGCAATGTCGTACCCGGTCCGGTCGGTGCTATCGCCGCACAGCGAATACTGACGTTCCATGCCATTGGCGAGGTGCAGGGTGATGTGCGATCCTGCGTCCCACCATGCGGTTCGACCCCCGCCAACCGGAATCAGACGGATTCCGAGGACATCGTGTGCTTGACGCGTCACACTTTGTACAACCATCGTGCGCTTTTCGCGACTATCTTCGTCGGGATTTTCGAGGACTACAGCGTCACGTTCTGCTTGTGCAGCAAGCCGAAGTGCCGACACTTTTGCGTCCGCCACGGCGCGTCGTTCGCGTAACGCGATCACGGCGAACCGGATCAAGAGCGCAATCATCGTCATCGAAATAACAAAGACGGAGACGGCCGCGTACCACCAGGAACCGACGTCGGACCCTGAAAATGCTGCGTGGATACCGATGGCGAAGAAGACGAGGTACGACAAATAGTGGATGGCTTTCCACACCGAGTGTGGCAACTTGTCCATGACAAGGGAGGTGAGGTAAACGACAGACATGACCCACATCGCGATGACCCCGATGGCAAGGGCCAGGTTGATGAGATCGGTCGCACCCTCGTAGGTCGCCACGCCCGGGATGAAAAGGTCAGCGGCGTCAAATTTTACGTACGGGTCGAGCGTGAGAGCGAGCGTGTGAACGCTGGCGAGAAGCACGGTCAACGTGCTGAGATATTTGTGCAGATCCTTCAGCCATGCGGGATTATCGAGACCGCGAAAAACGCGACTCGCGAGCAGGACTCCCCACACGACAGAGAAGGACATCAGGCCCCATGCGGTGAGTGCGCTCACGCGAGAGACGTACCACCAGATGTGTGGGTCGTTCACGAATAGTCCTTCCAATTGACGGACTGTGCCGTCGTACCATCACGATAGACGACCAACGCAGCGGCTCCGAGGGTGGGAGCCCACGTGAGGAAGTCGCCTCGCGTGAACCCTGCCTTCGTGATGACTTCGGCGATCCCGGACGACACCGCAACAACCGAGACAGTGACGACGTTCGACGCCATCGATTGACCGGTGTGAACGTCGATGAGGTGGTTGGCCGCACGGCCGTCGTTATCCCAGGTTCGTTTGAGCGTGCTCGATGTCGCCACAGCACCGTCAATAAGGTTTACCCGCGCGATTGACCGCGATTCGACGTACGGATCTTCGATGTCAATTCGCCAATGGCTGCCGTCTGGTGGGGTCCCGCCGATCCGAACGTCCCCGCCGATTTCGGCAAGGATTCCCAGTGCGCCGCGTTCGAGAGCCATTGTGGCAAGTATGTCCGCCGCAATCCCCTTACCGATTCCACCCGAGTCGAGGGTGACGCCAATCGGAAGAGTCACGACATTGTCCTGAATTGTTGTGCCTGTCGTATCGATCGGCCAACGCGCACTTGCGGGCAAAACCGTGACGTTTTCGGGGTGTACACGAGATGCCGCGTACCCCTCCGCGAGAAGTTTGGGCAAAATGGTCGGGTCGTACTCGCCGTCCGTGAGGGTGCGGGCCGCAAACATTTCACTTACAAGTTTTGCGGTTAGCGGGTTGACCGTGACCGCGGCTCCCTCAGCGTTGTTAAGTCGTGTGATATCCGATTCCGGCAAAAAGCGACTCCACAGAGACTGCAGGAAGTCCGCGGTCCGAACGAGGTCATCCAACATGTCTTCTGTACCGCCAACTAGGACGAGATTGGCAACCGTGCCCATCGTGAAGAATCTGCGAGAAACGGTCTGAGCACCGGCATCGCCTTGAGCCGCGCGAATGGCGTCCGAGGCGATGGATGAGTGCGGTTGCTTACTTTGAGCCACTAGAGCTGCCGTGACTCTTTGGTGTCGCTTTCTTTTGTACGACAGGGGCCTGGACCACTACGGCGGTCTTTTTCGCCTTCTTTTTCTTCTTCTTTTTTACAGTCGTAGCGGTCGCAGTCGGTGCCGCGATGGTTGGAGGTGTGACCGTTTGTGCGGTCTCTGCCGCGTTCGCGAGAACGGTGGCCTCCTGGGCTTGAGCTTGAAGTCCTGCGACTCCAGCAAACATCGCTCCAGCGGTCGCAACCGTCACCAAGATTCGTGCCTTAGTAGCAACAAAAGCAGCCATTAGTCGTCCTCCCCTTCGTCTTCGTCTTCGTCTTCGTCTTCGTCACGATCGTCGTCTTCGTCACGATCGTCGTCTTCGTCACGATCGTCGTCTTCGTCACGATCGTCGTCTTCGTCCTCATAATCGTCCTCGTCTTCGTCATCCTCATACGACCCGCCGGCCGAACCAGAACTTGTACCGTGCGACGTACCCGAGTTTGTCCCCGACGACGTACCAGCGTTAGTTCCCGAGTCAGTTCCATAAGAACCGCCGGCCGAACCAGAACTCGTTCCGTGCGACGTACCCGAGGTTTCACCGGTCGTCCCTGGGATTCCGTCAATCGTCGCTCCGAAGAGTGAGGCGTTGCCGTCGGTGACAACGCCCGCTGCGGTGACGAGCGGAGAACCCGGAGTGGAGGACGACGCGAGTGGGCCCGATCCTCCTGCAACGGAGCCCGATACCGCGTTGGTGGTCGCGGCGAGGAGTCCCGATACGTCATCGATATCAATCGCGCCGGAGTTCACCGCTACGGTGCCGAGTCCGACACCAGTCGTAGCGGTCATGCCGAGAAGGAGGAGAGAGCCTTGAATGTTCATGTCCTCAGTTTCGCGCGCTTGTCTGAGGTAAGCGAGCGGGTTTAGTAAAGAAACGTCCAAGGTTTTTGTGGGTTAGCGCTCACGATGCTCGATTCGGTCGGATTCATGGCACTCTCTAATCATGACGATTCTGCTGGTGGAGGACGATCGAGCTATTGCCGACGCCCTCGTCGACGGGCTTCGCGACAACGGATATTCGGTTGCGCATGTTGTCCTCGGCAGTGAAGCAATCTCAAAGGTTCGAGCCGGAGGAATCACCACGGTGATTCTCGACCTCGGACTTCCGGACATTGATGGAACCGAAGTGTGCCGTCAGATTCGGGCATTCTCACACGTGCCCATCATCGTGGCGAGCGCTCGCGAAACAGAAATGGATCGAGTGACCGTGCTCGACATGGGTGCCGACGACTACGTCGTGAAACCCTTTGGCATCAAAGAACTCGTTGCGCGAATTCACGCGGTGATGCGACGAGCCAGCGGGACAGTGACACCGGTAACCCACATCGAGGCCGGAACTCTCGTGATTGACACAAAATCTCGAACGGTCACTGTTGGTGGGAATTCCGTGGCGCTCACTCCAAAAGAGTTCGATCTGCTCGCCTATCTCTCTCGGGAACCGGGAACAGTTTTTCGTCGAGCCGATATTCTTCGTGACGTATGGCAAACGACCTGGTACGGAACGACGAAAACCCTTGATGCTCACGTCGCGAGCATTCGTAAAAAGCTCGGAAACGCCGAGTGGGTCGAGTCGGTGCGCGGTGTCGGATTCACGCTAAGGGTCGTGTCGTGAGGCGCATCTTCCTCGCGTCAATCGTCGGTGTCAGTTGCGTTCTTCTCGTCGCCCAAGGCGCCGCGGTCGTCGGTTACGTCTCTGCATCGGAACAAGACCGTATCATCACGGAATATGAGCGGGACGCGTTCATTCTCGGTGGCCGGGTAGAGACGCTGCTCGAATCCCCTGATCGTGTCGACCCCACCCTCGCGGTGCTGGTCAACAAGTACGCGGCCGAACGCAATACGCAGGTGATCGTGGTTGATTCAGTGGGTATAGGTGTTCTCACGAGCGATCCGACCGAACTTGCGCTGGGAACCGATTATTCGAATCGCCCCGAGATCGCGAGCGCTCTCCTCGGGAACGTGACGTCGGGCGAGCGTTGGTCGGAAACGCTCCAGTCCAATCTCGTCTACGTGTCTGTTCCGATCATCAACGGTTCGTCCATATACGGCGCCGTCCGCTTGTCCTTCCGCCACGGCGAAATCGACGTCGCTGTCTCCGAAAAAACCGCGATTCTCTGGTGGGTGGCGGGCGGATCGCTTCTCCTAGCGGCAGTAATGTCGTTTGTGGTTTCCGGTTTAGTCACCCGTCCGCTTCGGCGCGTCGAGTCCCAAGCAAACGCGCTGGCGGTCGGCGACTTCTCGGGTCGTCTTCCGGAAGACTCCGGCCCACACGAGATTCGGTCGTTGGCTGTCGCCTTCAACTCGATGGCGTCAAAGTTGGATTCGCTCATCCGGCAGCAACGCGCTTTTGCGTCGGATGCCTCTCATCAGTTGCGCACCCCCCTTACGGCACTGTTGCTGCGAATCGAGCGAGCGCGCGAAGCCCTTCTGCTCGATCCCGTGTCTGCCGACGCGCGACTCGGCGACGCAGAGGTCGAGGTCGAGCGACTCACATCGATTGTCGAGGGGCTTCTTGCAATAGCTCGATCGGAGGGCGGTTCTCACGACGTCATCAACGTCGACCTCGCCGTGTTGTCCCAGGAACGAGTCGAGAACTGGAGGGCGCTTGCCGAAGAACGGGAGATCACCCTCGCCTATGAGGGCCCGACTAATGCAGTCGGAGTCGCGTTATCGAACGCACCAGAACAAATTGTCGACAACCTCGTGGACAACGCAATCGCGCATTCACCCAAGGGAACCGCCGTCTTGGTTCGTGTCCGCGAACTTGGTGACGAAATCGAATTAGCCGTCATTGATGCCGGCACCGGAATGACGGTCGATCAGTGCAACCGTGCGTTCGATCGATTCTGGCGAGCGGATTCGACCAAAGACGGAAGTGGTCTTGGCCTCGCGATCGTCAAACACTTGGTTGAACTAAGCGGGGGTTCGGCGACACTCAAGCCAGGGCGTGGCGGATCCGGGGTTGTTGCCACCATTCGGCTGCCGCGACCGAAACCAACCTCATAATCCTCGAAGCGGGCGTGCCGGCCTCGAAACGAACGTGCCGCTACGACGCGCTCGTGTCGCGCGGGGCGACAGCCTTGTTGTCGCGTCCCGCCAGGTAGGACCCGGCGACGACCAACGGCAGACCGATGAGAATCCCCGTCGTGATTGGTTCGTTCAGGAAAACGATTCCCAAGAGCGTCGCCACCACAAGATTGATATAAGTAATGAGCGTCGAGCGACGAGGCCCCACGTGTTTGATCAACTCGAAAAACAAAACAAAAGCGAGCGCCGAACTGATGACACCGAGCACGATGATGGCGACCCACGCCTCGATCGGTGGACTGAGGGCGACATCGTGCGGGAGGGTCACGAACGCGAACGGCGCATAAATCACCGAGACCATCGCCAATGCCACAGCGCTCAGTGACAATCCAGACACGTGAGGCATTGTTCGGCCCGCCACGATTGGCGCGATGGCGTAGCAGATGGCCGAGGCCGCCAACATTCCGACCGGAATGACGTCGATGGCTCCGCTGAACGCGTCGATTCCGACGAGGGTGAATACTCCCAGGAACCCAAGTATCAATCCCGCGATCGTGACGGGGTGACGGGCCGCACGGTCTCCAAGGAAAGTCCCCGTGATGAACGCCGCGATGAAGGGAATTGTCGTCATCATAAGACCGGCAAAGCTACTCGCGATCGAACGTTCCGCTTCCGTGATGAGCCACCACGGCCCGACCATTTCGAGTGTGGCAAACAACAGAACACCGCGCCAATTCCGGAGTGTGGCACGGAACTCGCCCCTGAAAATGACAATCGGCAAGAGCACAAGTGCGCCCAGAGTAACGCGCAACCACACGATGCTGGGGGTGCTGAACGACTCGATGGCGATAGCGATGAAATAGTAGGGAATTCCCCAGGCAACCCCCACAGAGAGGAATAGGACGAGTGCGCGCGGTGACACAGTGCGTCGAAACTATTTCGCCCGCGGAGATCGCACGGCGTGCATCTCGGCGAGTATCTGTTGTGTTTCACGATGAGCCGCCATCACCGCGGAATGAGTCTCGTTGTCACGCCGCTCGGTCTTCCGAGACTGTATGTTCTGCCCGACCATGATGATGGGAAGCAAAACGAGTTGGAGCAGGGTTTGGGCGACCCAGGCGACGATCACAACCGGGTCGCCGGTAGCGAGAGCCGCGGGAAGCGAAATCAACGCGAGGATTGTGAAGGCGATTGCGGCCCACATCGTTCCAACGACAGACGTGATTCGCTCGCCCCAGCGCTCGAGACTGTCATTGCTTCGACGCACGAACCGCGGGGATTTGCTCACGGCTGAAGTCTATTCGGTGTGGAGACTAGGGGAATCGAACCCCTGACCTCCTGCTTGCAAAGCAGGCGCTCTACCAATTGAGCTAAGTCCCCGTTTTTTACGGTTTCGGGAAACCGTGTGGGGCTACCAGGACTTGAACCTGGGACCTCTTCGTTATCAGCGAAGCGCTCTAACCACCTGAGCTATAGCCCCTAAACCTGTCCGAGCCTATCGCATTTCGGTCGCGCCAAAAAATCGCCTAGCTAGACCGTCGTCCTCAGTCGTTTGTGAACGCGATACGGATTCCACCGGTGATGCGGGCGATGAAGTTGAACCCCAGAGAGAAGACAGCGCCGAGTGCTGTTCCGCACACGAGGCTAGCGACGACCTGAATCAGCGTGAACACCATCACCGAGGGGAACGACATGAGATCGGCGAGCCCCATAAAGTCAATTCCGACGATAGAGCTCACAATTCCGTTCAACGTGTCGACGACGCCGAGCACCGTCAGCAGGAGCCAACCCAAAACGTTGACGACCGCGAGGATCAGCGAGATTGTGAGCGAGATGATGAAAGAGTTCTTGGTAGCCGACCAAAAGTCAATGTGGACGAGACGAAGCCGAACCTGCTTTGCGGCGGATTCTTTACTCATGGGTGGTGTCTTCCGTTTCTGTCATGTCTGATTCGTCGGATTCTGTCGAATCGATTTCTGCTATCGAGTCTAGATTACGCTCGACGTTGCGAGCGATGGCCAGAATTCGATCGCCGTCGTCCGGGCGAGCGAAGACCACTCCCATTGTGTCGCGCCCCTTCGCGGGCACGCCGTCGACGCTCGAGCGCACGACCTTTCCGCCTTCCATGATGACGAGAACTTCGTCGCCATCGTCCACGATGAGACCACCGGTTAGACCGCCACGTTCATCCGTCAGTTTCGCGACCTTGATGCCGATTCCGCCGCGGTTTTGAACTCGGTATTGGCTCACCTCGGTGCGCTTCGCGTAACCGCTTTCGGTCACAACAAAGACGTATCCGACATCAGAGACAACGGCTGCCGACAACAATTCGTCGCCGGTGCGAAGTGAGAGGCCTTTCACACCCGCCGTCTTTCGTCCGGTCGGTCGAAGGCTCGCGTCGTTTGCGGCGAAGCGCAACGACATGCCTGCCTTGGAAACCAGCAGAATTTCGCTATCAGAGTTCACCAGCATCGCGGATACCACTGCGTCGAGATACGTTGGCTGGCCCTCATCATTGAGGGTGGGCTTTCCGTCTTTGCCCTTTTCCACCGCAAGATCGATAGCGAAGACTCCGCCGGTGCGATTCGTGTCATAGTCGGTGAGTTTCGACTTCTTGACGAGGCCTCTGCCCGTTGCGAGCACGAGGTATTCTGCTGCCACATAGTTGCGGACATCGAGTATCTGTGCGACCGACTCGCCCGGCAAGAGCGCGAGAAGGTTTGCGATGTGTTGACCCTTGGCGTCGCGCGCGGCCTCGGTGACTTCGAACCCTTTCGCGCGGTACACGCGCCCCTTGTCCGTGAAGAACAAAAGCCAGTGATGAGTCGTCGTAACCAGGAAATGCTGCACGACGTCATCGGCTCGCAATTTGGCGCCCTTGATTCCTTTACCGCCGCGGTTTTGCGAACGATAGTTGTCGCTGCGGGTGCGCTTGATGTATCCGTCGCGCGTGACGGTGACGACAATCTCTTCTTCTGGGATGAGGTCTTCGTTGCGCAGATCGCCTTCACTCGGAACAATCGCGGTTCGTCGATCGTCACCATACTTCTCGACGATCTCGGTCAATTCCGAGCTGATGATTCCCCGCTGCACTTCTTCGTCCGCGAGAATTCGTTTGAACTCGGCAATCTGCAGTTCGATTTCGGCAGCCTGGTCCATGATCTTCTGGCGCTCGAGGGCAGCGAGCCGGCGGAGTTGCAGATTGAGAATCGCCATCGCCTGAATCTCGTCCAGAACGAGAAGCTTAATGAGTCCTTCTTTCGCTTCGTCCACCGTGGGGGATTTGCGAATAAGCGCAATGACCGCATCAAGCGCGTCGAGGGCCTTGAGGTACCCGCGCAAAATGTGCGCGTCCGCTTCCGCCTTATCAAGGCGGAACTGGGTGCGCCGCACGATGACACTGACTTGGTGTTCGACCCAGTAGGTGATGAACTGGTCGATCGGCAGGGTTCGGGGAACGCCGTCAACAATGGCGAGCATGTTCGCACCGAAATTGTCTTGCAATTGTGTCTGGCGGTAGAGATTGTTGAGCACGACCTTGGCGACGGCGTCGCGCTTGAGGACGATGACGAGTCGTTGGCCGGTTCGACCGCTCGATTCGTCTCGAATGTCGGCAATCCCCTGGAGTTTGTTCTCTTTGACAAGGTCCGCGATCTTCATTGCGAGGTTGTCGGGGTTGACTTGGTAGGGAAGTTCCGTGATGACGAGACACGTGCGACCGTGTATTTCCTCGGTTTCGACCACCGCGCGCATCGTGATGGATCCGTGACCGGTGCGGTACGCCTCGTCGATTCCCGTGGTGCCGACGATCAACGCACCGGTGGGGAAGTCGGGGCCCTTGACCCGCTGGAGAATCGCCTCGAGGAGTTCCTCGCGTGACGCGGTCGGGTTGGCGAGGTGCCAGAGTGCGGCCTCGCTTACTTCTCGAAGGTTGTGCGGCGGGATATTGGTCGCCATTCCCACGGCGATACCGACCGAGCCGTTAACAAGCAGATTCGGAAAACGACTCGGCAGAATGGATGGTTCTTTAGTGCGCCCGTCGTAATTGTCCTGAAAATCAACGGTGTTCTCGTCGATATCGCGCACCATCTCCATGGCGAGTTGCGCCATGCGGGTCTCGGTGTATCGAGGTGCGGCGGCACCATCGTTTCCGGGTGAACCGAAGTTTCCTTGCCCCGAGGCGAGCGGGTACCGGAGGCTCCAGGGTTGAACAAGACGAACCAACGCGTCGTAAATTGCTGTGTCGCCGTGGGGGTGGAACTGGCCCATGACGTCGCCAACAACGCGGGAACACTTCGAGAACGCCTTATCGGGTCGGTATCCGCCATCAAACATCGCATAAATGACGCGGCGGTGAACCGGCTTGAGACCATCCCTGATATCCGGCAAAGCTCGACCAACAATGACGCTCATCGCGTAGTCAAGGTACGAACGCTGCATCTCCATCTGGAGATCGACTTGTTCGATACGTTCTATTGATTCGTCAGTCATGTCGCGTTGTCCTTTAGTCGATTCCTAGATGTCGAGGAAGCGAACATCCTTAGCGTTTTGCTGGATAAATGTGCGTCGGGCGCCGACGTCTTCGCCCATGAGGGTCGAAAAGACGGTGTCGGCGATGGCGGCGTCACTTAACGTGACCTGCAACAACGTTCGCGAGTCCGGATTCATCGTGGTGTCCCAGAGTTCCTGGTGGTTCATTTCACCGAGACCCTTGTACCGCTGGATTCCGTTGTCTTTGGGCAGTTTTCGACCAGCCTTTGTTCCTGATTCGATGAGTGCGTCGCGTTCACGATCGGAATAGACGTATTCGTGCGCGTGGTTGCTCCACTTGAGTCGATACAAAGGCGGTTGAGCGAGGTACACAAATCCCGCGTCGATGAGTGGGCGCATGTAACGGAAGAGAACAGTGAGCAACAGGGTGGTGATGTGTTGCCCATCGACATCGGCATCGGCCATGAGAACGATCTTGTGATACCGGACTTTCTCCAACGAGAACTCTGTATCAATCCCCGCTCCAAAAGCGGTAATCATCCCTTGGATTTCCGCGTTTCCGAGGGCCCGATCGAGGCGCGTCTTTTCCACGTTCAAGATTTTCCCGCGAAGCGGCAAAATTGCTTGAGTTTCCGGGTTGCGGCCTTGGACAGCCGAACCACCGGCACTGTCACCCTCGACGATGAAGATTTCCGAAAGCGATGGATCTTTGGACTGGCAGTCCTTCAGCTTGCCGGGCATGCCGCCGGATTCGAGAAGTCCCTTACGTCGGGTTTGTTCCCGCGCTTTTCGCGCAGCGATACGGGCCGCCGAGGCCTGAATGGCTTTGCGAATGATTTCTTTCGCCTCGGCCGGGTGGCTGTCGAACCAGTCACCCAGTTTGTCGCCGACTGCCTTCTGAACGAATGACTTGGCCTCGGTGTTGCCCAACTTCGTCTTCGTTTGGCCCTCGAACTGGGGTTCGGCCAACTTGACTGAAATGACGGCGGTCAATCCTTCACGGACATCTTCTCCGGACAGGTTCTCGTCTTTCTCTTTGAGAATCCCCTTGTCCCGCGCGTACTTGTTGATCAGAGTGGTCAACGCGGCACGGAATCCCTCTTCGTGGGTTCCACCCTCGTGGGTATTAATCGTGTTGGCGTAGGTGTGAATGCTTTCCGAATAAGAATTCGTCCATTGCATCGCCAGTTCAAGCGAAATAATCCGCGCCTTGTCTTCCGACTCAAGCCCGATGATTTCAGGGTGGATGACCTCAATTTTCTTTGCCGAATTGAGGTATTCGACATAGTCCATGAGGCCGCGCTCGTAGCAGAACGAATCGTGGCGGTCCGATGCTCGTTCGTCGGTGAGATCGATTCGAAGGCCCTTGTTGAGAAAAGCCATTTGCTGGAATCGAGTTCGGAGCGTTTCGTAATCGAAGTCGGTCGTCTCAAAAATTTCGGCGTTCGGCCAGAACGTGATCGTCGTTCCCGTCGCATCGGTGGCTTCACCCTTTTTGAGGGGCTTGACCGGAACCCCGTCGTGGAAGGTTTGCGTGTAAACATTTCCTTGTCGGCTGACGGCAACGTCGAGTCTGCTCGACAGGGCGTTAACGACAGACGAACCGACACCGTGCAGTCCACCAGACACGGCGTATCCGCCGCCGCCGAACTTGCCACCGGCGTG
Organism: Microbacteriaceae bacterium; assembly: GCA_044353905.1. GTDB lineage: Bacteria > Actinomycetota > Actinomycetes > Actinomycetales > Microbacteriaceae > MWH-TA3. The sequence continues at coordinate 16,192 of JBILBA010000010.1, forward strand.
AAGGATCGTAAGCACCACCTCGACGGTGGATTTTCCCTCGGTGGGGTGCATATCGACCGGGATTCCGCGGCCGTTATCGATACAGCGAACGGCACCATCCGGAAGAATCGTGATCTGAATGAGCGAGCAGTGGCCAGCAAGCGCTTCGTCCACGGAATTGTCGACGATTTCGTAAACAAGATGGTGTAAACCGCGTTCGCCGGTCGAGCCGATATACATTCCGGGACGCTTGCGAACGGCTTCGAGACCCTCGAGGACCTGGATATTTCCGGCCCCGTATTCGTCGGGGTTTGCCTTCGGTTTTGAATCAGCCATTAGAACTCCTCTGAGGCACCCCGTGAGGCCCATCCTGTGGGTTCCATTCTACCGCGAAAAGTGTCTCTAAAACGGGATATACGCGCCTGTGCGCGCCTTTTTCGAGCGGGCTGCCAAATGTCGTGGCTTAGCCGTAAGTATCGCGCGGACCGCGCCATTTGACGCTACGAGGGCCCCGAATTTTATTGGGGACACCAGGCCCTACGACCGAGATTTTCTCGAGACCCGAATCGGGGAACCTAGACAGCACCTCTGCGAGGATTTCGTGGCGCATCAACCGGAGGTTCGTCGCCCAGGCTGATGAGTCACAGCGCACGGTGATGAGGTCATCGTCGATTTCAGGATTGGTGTGCCCGGCAACATCGATCCCGACGATTTCCTCCCATTGGTCGATTACTGATTCACGTGACAAGAACGGGGCCCAGCCTCGTTCAGAGATTGTGCGGGACACCACCGAGCCAATCGACATCGGGTCTCGTCCCTTCTCAAAGGGAAGCGAGCCTTTCCGCTCGACCACGGTCTCGGTTCGCCTCCGCTTGCGACCAGAGAAAACCTCGACCAGATGCTCGAAAAACCGAATTGCCTCGCTGGGATTGACTGGTGATTCAGGCATCGATCCTCCCGTCACGAACGGTGTGTTGCCGCCCGACCAGTGACGTCGGAATCGTCGCGACATCGGCGGCGGTAATGATGAGGTGCTCGATGCCGGCGAGGTGTTCGCCGAGTCGGTCGCGGCGTCCAGCATCAAGTTCAGAAAAAACGTCATCAAGGACCACTACTGGATCCCCCGCGACGGAACTTTTTCGGATCATGTCGACCTGGGCCAGGCGCAACGAGAGGGCGCAGGACCACGCTTCGCCTTGGCTCGAGTGGGTTCGAGCCGGAAGTTCATTGAGGACCACAACCATGTCATCGCGGTGAGGGCCGAAGAGGGTCGCGCCGCGGTCGATCTCGTCGCGTTGTTTCACGTGAAACAACGTCCCTAATGCATCCGCGATGTCCGAGTCCGGGGTGTTGGTCGGGATTGATTCGGACAGGGTGACCGAGGCGGAATCCGACGTTGACGCAATCGCGCGATAGTGCTCGCTCAGCCGGGGCGACAACTCCGCAACGACACGTCGCCGCGCCACCATGATTCGGGATGCGAGGTCCACAAGGTTGTCGGTCCACGTGTCTAGTGTTCCGGTTGACGCGGCCGGGTTAGTGCGAAGCGACTTGAGAAGAGTGTTTCTTTGTCGGAGGACGCGGTCGTAATCGGCGATGTCTCCAGCGAGGGACGGTGACGACTCCGCAACGAGATCGTTGAGGAATGTTCGCCGGTGATCGGGTTCACCGCGGACGAGGTCCATGTCCTCGGGCGCGAACAAGACGAACGGTAAAAGCCGCGCGAGCTCCCGTCGTTTGGTGGCCGTCCCGTTTACGCGAATCGTGTTCGCCCCGGAACCCGTAACTCGGAGGTCTATCGACAGCTGTCGGGTGTTGTGTTGAACGACCATACGGATGATTGCCTCGGACTCCCCGCTTTTGACCAGGATCGCGTCGCTTGCGGTTCGATGAGAATGGCCGAGGGCGGAATACGCCAGAGCCTCTACGAAATTCGTTTTTCCCTGGCCATTCGGTCCGACGAGAATTGTCGGTGAGCTCTCGAATTCGAGCGACTGGTGTTCGTAGTTCCGCCAACCAATCAGCTCGGCGGAGATAATTCGCATGGTCTAGCGGTTGAGGAGGTTCGGCTGCATGAGGTAGCGGTACGCCTGTTCGATCGACTCAGAGTCTTTGGACGAATGAGCGGTAAACAGAACCGGTCCGGCCTTGAGAGGGTCGGATGACGGGGTGAAACCGAGCCGAACAAATTCACTGTGTGCCCCGGCGACTCCATCAATGACGAGACGCGGCTTGAGCCACACGAAAACGTCGTCGCCGACGAGATGGGCGTCGACGGTTTCCTGAGCACTTGCCGTTTCGGCGGCGCTGGTTTCCAACAGCACGCCATCTTTAGAGAAGGTGTACTTGATCGCACCATCGCGTTCGAGAACGAGCGAGACGCGTCGAGTGGCATCAATGAGGTCTGACGACAACACGATTGCATACGCAGCGCCACCGCCCTTTTCGTCAAGGAGCCCACGAACCTTAGGAAAGGATCCCTTGGCGAGCGACGACGTTACGACGCGATTCCCGGCAGAAATCGCGACGAGCTCCCTGTCCCCACCGGCCAATAGTGACATCGTGACAGTTTGCTCGGTCTGGAACATCTTCCCGGCCTCAATAAGAACTCTGGCTGGGACAAGGATTTGTGTCGGCTCGGTAATTCCGCTTGCTTCCCATTTCACGTCTCGTGACGCGATTCGATAGCGGTCGGTAGCAGTGAAAGAGATTGCTTGGGGCGAAAGTTCGACCGAGATATTCATGATCGCGGGCTGGCCGTCGTCTTTGAGGGCGGCAACACCAACCTGAGCAATGGCTTCGGCCAGCTGCTCGCCGTCAAAACTTCCGATTGTAGGTGGGACTTCAGGGAGGTTCGGGTATTCGTTGAGTGGCATTACCGACATGTTGAACTTGGCGGTCCCCGAGGAAACAATCAGTTTGGTTTCTTGCAGGGCGACGCTGACGGTGTCGCCAGGAAGTCGGGTAACAATGTCGGCGAGGAGTTTCCCCGAAACCAATACAGAACCACTAGCGGTGACATCACCGGCGATTGTTGTCCGTGTCGAAACGTCGTGGTCAAAAGACGCAAAGGTGATCCCGGCGTCGCTTGCGTCGATACGAACCCCAGCAAGAGTCGGGTTGGTGTTCTTGGCCGTGAGCAGCTTCGTCACAAAAATGACAGCCTGCGACAGGACATCCTTGTTGGATTGAAATTTCACTACGGGCCTTTCGACATATGTTCGGTCTCTTATTGTGTCACACACCAGCGTCGGGCAAAATACGGTTTGGTTATCGATCTATCCGTCTCTTCTTAAGTACGTTAATCGTCTTAACACCGGTGGATATGTGGATAACTGGTCGGTTTCCTATGTTGCTGGCTGAACTACAACGGTGAAAGTTGTCAGCAAACTGTTGACATTCCCACCTTTGTCGGCCGGCTGTGAGAGAGCCAAAAAAGTTATCCCAAGAAAGAAACTCGTTGTTGGGGATTAATCCGACTTTTCCACACCCCTGTTGGTCGATCACGGCACAACTAGCGCGAGGACTGTTTGATGATGTGCGTCAAGTCAGTCACCTGGTTGTACACAGACCGGCGCTCTTTCATCAACTCAGCGATTTTATTATTCGCGTACATCACGGTGGTGTGGTCTCTGCCAATCAGCTGGCCGATTTTTGGTAAGGACAACGAGGTCAGTTCACGGCACAAATACATCGCAATCTGTCGAGCCTGAGCGATGGCCGCGGCCCGGGAATTTCCATAAAGTTCGTCGAGCGACAATTCAAAGTACCGAGCAACGTGTTCGATGATGTCGGTTGGCGAGACATCGCCTTCCTCCAGGGTGATCAGGTCTTTCAAAATCGTTTGCACAAGCGGCAGATCAACGGGCACCCGGTTGAGGCTCGCGAACGCCGTAACACGAATGAGGGTTCCCTCGAGCTCGCGGATGTTTGTGGCCACCTTGGTCGCGATGTATTCGAGAACGTCGTCGCTGATACCCAGGCTTTCGGCCGTCACTTTCTTCCGCAGAATTGCGATTCTCGTCTCGAGGTCGGGGACCTGAATATCGGTGATCAGGCCCCACCCGAACCGGCTTCGCATGCGCTCCTCGAAGCCGACCAGCTGCTTCGGCGGTACGTCGCTGGTGATCACGACCTGTTTGCCATGCTCGTGCAGGGTATTGAACGTGTGGAAGAACGTGTCTTGAGTCGCGTCTTTTCCACCGAGGAATTGGATGTCGTCGATGAGCAGCAAGTCGACTTCGCGATACCGGCGGTTGAAGTTCTGCATCTGCCCAAGGGCTAGCGCATTGATGTAGTCGTTCGTGAACTCTTCGGAGGAAACGTAGCGAACCTTGATGTTGGGGAAGAGCCCCTCCGCATAATGACTAATCGCGTGAAGAAGGTGGGTCTTGCCTAGCCCGGATCCGCCGTAGACGAAAAGCGGGTTGTAGGCCTTGGCCGGGGACTCCGCGACGGCCAAGGCGGCGGCATGAGCGAATCGGTTCGAGGGCCCGATCACAAAGTTGTCAAAGGTGTACTTCGGGTTGAGGCGAATCTCGCTGGCGTTTCCCCGAGTCGCCGCCACCACAGGCACTGCCGAGAGGGGAACATCGAAACTTTCATCGTCATCCCCGTCTCGGAGGCTCGGGTTGACCACTATCGAAAAGGTCGAGATCGTTTGCGCTTCGGTAGAGAATTTGGCCAGTCCGGCAAGAATTTCTTCACGAGCACGTTGGTCGATCATGTCGCGCGCAAAGTCAGAGTCAACTTCCAAATACAACGTCTCGTGGAGAATCCCCTGGGGAACCGCGGATTCGACGACGGCCAAGATTCGGGGCGAAACATCGACGCCACGAGAAACCTCCTGGACGACGTTGCGCCATAGGTCTTCGAGAGGGTTGTCGTTGTTTGGCATCTGCTTTTCTTGCTTGTGGATAAGTCACCATATTAGCCACAAATTTCGGAACGCAATCGGGCGGACGTTGAATGTGGAAAACTAACCTCCGCCGGGTTTGACTACCCCCGAAATGTGCCCTATTCTTTTGTGGTTGCGCTTCCGTGCGCAATTGATCAACCTGAATGTGCCGGCCACTGGCCGAGGAGAACAAATGTCGAAGCGTACGTACCAGCCCAACAACCGCCGCCGTGCGAAGGTTCACGGTTTCCGTTTGCGCATGCGCACCCGCGCGGGCCGCGCGATCCTTGCCGCCCGTCGTCGCAAGGGCCGCAGCGAAATCACCGTTTAATTTTTAACGGTGCTCTCTCGCCACAACCGCATTGTTGAGCCCGGCGATTTTCGTCAGGTTGTTCGACGCGGGGACAAGCAGGTCACCGCGCACCTCATCGTGTATCGACGCCCATCCGAACTCAATCGGGTGGGCGTTATTGTCACCGCAAAGTGTGGGAACGCGGTGGTTCGGAACACCCTCCGCCGTCGGACCCGAGCAATCACACGAACGCTCATCGATCGCGGTGTCCTCACGGGTGACGTCATCATTCGATTCCGATGTGAGGGTTCGGTACCGAGCTTCGCCGAGTTGAAAGCCGAAATCGACGTCGCGGCTGGTGCATGGGGTCGACCCTGATGGGGTGGACGCTGTTCCTGTTTCCCCGGAATGCCGTGGTCGCCTTCATTAGAGGATGGCGAGCCCTGATCTCTCCGCTCTACGGAGACGTGTGCCGTTACTATCCAACGTGTTCTGCGTACGGACTGGGAGCGGTGCAACAGTTCGGTGTCATCCGCGGCGGAGGGATGACCCTGTGGCGCATCGTGCGCTGCAATCCGTGGGCGCGTGGTGGAATAGACGATATACCTGCCAGAATGGACGGTAACTTCCCCATCTCGCGTTCGGGATTCGTAATCCCGAAGAAGAAAGAAAAATGATGCCCGATATTCTTGGAATGATTCTCTGGCCCTTCCGTTGGGTAATCGAAGCACTGCTGATCGGTTTCCACTGGGTGCTCACCCAAGTGGGCATGGACCCAAGCGACGGTTGGACCTGGGTCCTCGCCATTACGGGTCTTGTGCTCGTTGTGCGCGCCGCGCTGATTCCCCTCTTTGTCCGCCAGATCAAGAGCCAGCGCAAGATGCTCGAAGTCGCCCCCGACCTCAAGCGAATCCAGGACAAGTACAAAGGCAAGCGCGACCAGTTTTCTCGTGAGGCGATGACCCGCGAGACGATGGCGCTGTACGGAAAGCACGGCACATCACCCTTTGCCTCGTGCCTCCCCCTCCTCTTTCAGATGCCGGTCTTTTTCGGGCTCTTCACAACCCTGAACAACGCGGCTCTCGGAATTCCCGGGATCGGGTTCATGAATCTTGGCCTCGCCGAGAACTTCGGTGCGGCAACAATCTTTGGCACGGCACCGCTTCACGCCGCGATGTCTACGGCCGAAGGCGACTGGACGGTCATTTGGACCGCTGGCGTCATGGTGGTCCTCATGACGGTGTCTCAGTTCATCACGCAAAAGCAGATCATGTCCAAGAACATTTCGCAGGCGATGAAGGAAAGCCCGACCTACAAGCAGCAGCAGATCCTCTTGTACATCCTCCCGCTCGTGTTCCTCTTCTCGGGATTCGCATTCCCTCTCGGCGTCATGATGTACTGGCTCGTTTCCAACTTCTGGACGATGGGGCAGCAGTTCGTCGTTATTCGCAACATGCCAACCCCCGGGTCTGAGGCGTTCGCGGCCTGGGAGGCCCGCCAAGAGAAGAAGAACATCCGCAAGGGAATCATTACCGAAGCGGAACCGATCGAAGAAGCAAAGCCGGCACAACGCCAGCAGCCCATGGGCAAGAACCGCGCAAAGCGCGGAAAGGGAAAGAAATAATGTCGGACACAAAAGACGCTGCAGACATTGCGGCCGATTACATCGAGGTACTTCTCGATATTGCTGATCTCGATGGCGATCTCGAAATCACCAATTCGAACGGCCGTGACTACGTTTCGGTTGTGGCGACGGACAGCGATCACCTCAAGGTCTTGACCAAAGGCGACACCGTGTCCGCGCTTCAAGAATTGACTCGACTCGCCGTGCACACAAAGACCGGAGAGTTCTCGCGGCTCATTCTCGACATCGCCGGTTCGCGCGACGCGCGATCGAAAGAGCTTGAGCGCTTGGTCGAACGAGCGATTGAACGAATCGAGGGTGGTGCACAGTCCGCCGCTTTGCCCCCCATGTCCTCCTATGAACGCAAGTTGGTGCACGACTTCGTAGGCGAGCGAGAATTCGCATCGCACTCCGAGGGCGAAGGCGCCGACCGTCACACCGTGATCAGCCGCGCATAGTTTCACGTGAAACATTCCGAGATTGAACCGGAACCTTCTGTCGCGGCACGGCTGTGTGGGGCAGGGATTGAACAGGTCCGCGCGTTCGCGCTCGACCTCGGTACTCGCGGCGAGGTGCTCGGGCTAATCGGTCCGGACGAAGCGCGCCGACTCTGGTCCCGGCACATTCTGAATTGCGCACTTCTCGGTCCCGAGATACCGCCAGCGGGAGTATCGGGCGGACGCACCGCCGTCGCGGATGTTGGGAGCGGAGCGGGGCTGCCCGGCCTGGTCATCGCGATGATTCGTCCCGATGTTGATGTGACGCTGATCGAACCTCTTGAGCGCCGAACCAGATGGCTCGACGAACAAGTGACGACACTTGCCCTTCCCAACGTCACGGTGTTCACGGGCCGAGCGGAAGACTTCTCGCCGCGACGATCCTTTGACGTCGTCACCGCGAGAGCCGTCAAGTCATTGAAAGGGCTCATCCCGATTTTGGCTCCGCTGGCCGTTTCCGGTGGGCATCTTGCGCTTCTCAAGGGTCAGCGCCTCGAGATTGAGATCGAGGAGGCAACCAGCGCCTTTGCGCGCCACAACATCTCGTCGCCGGAATCCCGCGTCCTGGGTGAAGGTACAGTGGACGAGCCGACCAGATTGTTCACCGCTATTGTTGAATAGCCGATTGGGCATCTCGATGTTTCACGTGAAACATCTCCGCGCAGGGGAATCTCCGCGCAGGCAACAACTCCAGGAAAGGTGCGTGCGCGATGTCGAATGATGACGCGACACCGCTCGCCACAGAATTGATGGACCTTACCCGCCGCCGCGAAGCATTGGCGCGGCGCGTGGCACCACTTCCAGCGAAGACCAGGATCGTCGCCCTGTCGAACCAGAAGGGCGGGGTCGGCAAGACCACGACAACCGTCAACATTGCGTCTGCTCTCGCACGAATGGGAGCACGCGTGATTGTTATCGATTTGGACCCCCAGGGAAACGCGTCGACGGCTCTCGGAATCGACCATCACGCCAAGATCCCCGGAATCTACGAAGTCCTGGTCGGTTCGGCAACGATCCAATCAGTGTTGCAACAGAGCCCCGGCAATTCGAATCTGTGGTGCGTACCGGCCACTATCAACCTCGCGGGCGCAGAGATCGAACTTGTTCCAGCATCGGCACGCGAGACTCGACTGAAGCGCGCGCTGGAAGAGTACTTGTCTTCCGGTGCCGACATGCCGCACTACATTTTTATTGATTGCCCCCCATCGCTTGGCCTGTTGACCGTCAATGCACTGACCGCGTCGACGGAAGTTTTCGTACCGATCCAAGCCGAGTATTACGCGCTTGAAGGGGTCACGATGCTGTGGGACAACATCGCGATGGTCCAGCAGTTCCTCAATCCTCGTGTGAGCATTTCCGGGGTCCTCTTGACGATGTACGACCACCGAACGAACTTGTCCAGGGAAGTAGCCGATGAAGTCCGTCGCCACTTCCCCGACATCGTGTTTAAATCGGTTATTCCCCGCTCGGTTCGAGTTTCCGAAGCGCCAAGTTTTCAACAGACTGTGATCGACTATGACCACGATTCGGTTGGATCAATCGCATATCGCGAAGCGGCCATCGAATTTGCTGAACGAGGAGTGTACTGACATGGCTGAAAAGCGAACTGGATTGGGTCGCGGAATTGGCGCGTTGATTCCCACCGGAGGCGCGAACGTTTCGGATCGAGGGGTGGACGTCTTTTTCCCCCAAGCCGGCACCGGAGCCAACCGAGAGGTTCCCGGCGCTCGATTTCAGTTGATTAATCCCAACAATGTTGTCCCGAATGCGTCACAGCCACGAACCGAGTTCAGGCCAGAGGAACTCGCCGAACTCGAACATTCGATTCGCGAATTCGGCGTCTTGCAACCGATCGTTGTTCGTCCACTGAGCGGCACCGGAGACGACGCCACCTACGAACTCGTCATGGGGGAGCGACGCCTTCGCGCATCGAAAGCCGTGGGCCTCACCGAAATCCCCGCGGTCATTCGAGACACAAAAGACGCCGACATGTTGCGCGATGCACTTCTCGAAAACCTTCACCGAGCGAATCTCAATGCTCTCGAAGAGGCGTCGGCTTACCAACAGCTCCTGTCCGATTTCGGGATCACCCAGGACGAACTCGCAAAGCGAATCGGGCGGTCACGTCCGCAAGTCACCAACACGCTTCGGCTTCTCAAGCTGCCGATCAAGGTTCAGCAGCGTGTCGCCGCTGGGGTCATCTCGGCCGGGCACGCTCGCGCGATTCTCTCTGTGACGGATGCCGCGGCCCAAGAAAAACTGGCGACCAAGATCGTTAATGAAGAACTATCCGTGCGTGCCGCCGAAGCGGTGGCGGCGACACTGGGCGCCGCCTCACTCAAACCCGAGAAGGCAAAGCCGAAGCCGGGGACCCGACGAGACCACCTCGACGCTATCGCCAGCAAACTCGGCGACAAGCTCGATACCCGAGTCAAGATCGCGGTGGGCAAAACGCACGGCACCATCACGATTGACTTCGCAACGGTCGCAGACCTCAATCGAATTGCTGGCGAACTCGGAGTTTCAGCGGACGACTAAGGAACTGACCGCGGGCCTTCTGAACGAAAGAATCCTGTTGGTCGCTTCACGCAGGGCGACGAAATGCCTACGCGAGGAACTCGGCGAGATCTTGTTCGAGAGCGGGTCGAGGCTTTGCGCCCACGACGGTTTTGACGACCTCTCCGCCCTTGAAAACCTTCATGGCGGGGATGTTGAGAATGTTGTATTCGACAGCGAGGTCAGGGAATTCATCGACATTGAGCTTGACGATGTCGATCTTGTCCGCGTGGTCCTCCGCGATGGCGTCAAGAATCGGCGACACGGCACGGCACGGGCCGCACCAGGGCGCCCAAAAGTCAACAATCACGGGCTTGTCGTTCTGCAGAACCTCGACGGCAAACGTCGCAGCTGTCACATCGCGAGCACTCATGATTTTCTCCTCGGTAGATGACCTCAGTCTAGCCGAGCACTAGTGTGCGCCCGACTCAACGAAATGCTGCGCGTCCATCGCCGCGACCGCCCCCGAGCCGGCGGCGACAATCGCCTGTCGATAGGTCGGGTCGATCAAATCACCCGCGGCAAACACACCCGCAAGGTTCGTTCGCGACGAGCGACCGTCAACGGCAACGTTCCCGGTATCGGTCAGCGTCACCTGGGTTGCAACAAGGCTGGTTCGAGGATCAGACCCGATCGCAATGAAAAGCCCGTCGATGTCGAGCGTGTTCGCTGACCCGTCCGACATGGTCAGTGAAAGCCCCGTCACGGTGTCCGCGCCAACGATTCCCGTCACGGCCGCGTTCGTCACAAATTTGATTTTTGGGTCGGCCTTCGCGCGAGCCAACATTGCCGGTGATGCCCGGAATTGGTCAGAGCGGTGAACGAGGTACACCGTGTCCGCAAACTTCGTCAGGAATGTCGCCTCCTCCATCGCGGAGTCACCGCCACCAACTACGGCCACCGTGCGGTTCCGGAAAAACGCACCGTCGCAGGTCGCACACCACGAGACACCGAACCCAGACAGACGTTTTTCGTCGTCGAGACCGAGGTGACGGTATTGGCTTCCCATTGACAAAATCACAGCTTTGGATTCAATCACCTCACCACTGCCGAGCGTGATTTTTTTGACCGAACCATCAAGTTCGAGAACAGTCGCGTCGTCGAAAACCAATTCGGCGCCGAAGCGCTCGGCCTGTGCCTGCATAGCCATCATGAGGTCCGGACCCATCACGCCTTCGGGGAAGCCCGGATAGTTGTCGACGTCAGTCGTCTTCATGAGGTCGCCACCCATCTCGACGCTCGATGCAATGACGAGTGGCTTCAGATCGGCCCGTGCCGCATAGATTGCTGCGGTGTATCCGGCCGGACCGGATCCGATAATGACAAGATCGCGCACAGTGTTCCTTCCAACAAAAGTCGTAACTCGAGTTTATGGTCGCTTATTCCTCGTGCGCCGCAGGGGTGCGATCAAATCGTGGGCCGACGCGTCTCGCAACACCAACAGTACGGAGAGATACACAGCACACATTGCGCCCGCGATAACGACGGCCCACAACACGGACAGCCCGATCGAGGCGGATGCAGCGGGCAACGCTTCGCGGACGATGAATCCGACACCAATCGCCGGAATGAGAGCGATCACGAAACGGACGAACGCAACCCCCAACGCTTTTCCACTGAGGTGCCCTAATCGCCGACGAATAAAGATCACCATCAGGATTGCTTGGATAAATGTCGAGATGCTCATTGACAACGCAATTCCGTTGGCGATCTGGGATACGGGCCCGGAGCCGGCAATCAGTGCTCCGACGGTGAAGATTGCCGATTGGACAAGCTGAATGAAAAACGGTGTTCGCGTGTCTTCTAGCGCGTAGAAGATTCGCTGCAGGACGAACACGACTCCGAACGGCACAAGTCCGATGGCGAACAGGGCAATGACGTTCGCCATCCCGTTTGCTGCTTCGCCCGCGAACACGCTCGCGACGAAGGTTGCGGTCAACCACAACAGCCCCGCACTAATGACCATGAACAACGAGATTCGCGACAACGACTCCCGAATGTCCGACCCGAGCCGATCCCAGCGCTTGTCCCGAACGTCGGTGCTCATTCGGGTGAAGTACGCAGTTCCCAAAGAAACGGTGATCACGGAATGCGGAAGCATGAAGACGAGCCATCCGAAGCGAAGAACGGCGAGACCCGGCTCGTCGTAAGCAGTTGCCAACGACGCAATATTGCTTTGGACAATTCCGGCGAGCTGAGTCACCACAATCATTCCGAATGTCCACGCCGCCAACTTGGTGGTTGTTCCAAGTCCGACTCCGCGAAAACGGAAGTCGGGCCGAAAGCGAATCGAGGCCCGACCGAGGAAGCCGAACAGCGCGAGGGCCTGAAAAACAACACCAAGCGTGGCGGTACCGGCAAGTATCGCGACTTCAGCGGCATCCCAGTCCGACGCGACGGAAACGTTTCCCGTGAAAAACTGACCAAACCACAACATTCCCGCAATTGCGACGACGTTGTTGAGGGCGGGCGACCACGTAAATGGACCGAAGACGCCTTTCGCATTGAGGACTTCTCCGACCAGACTGTAGGCGGCATAGAAGAAAACCTGGGGCAGACACCACCACGCGAACGCGGTCGCGAGCGCCAATTCCTCGGGACCGAACCCGTAACCACCACCGTCGGTTGTGTGCTGGGTGTACAAGCGAACGAGGAAGGGCGCGGCGGCCACCGCAAGCACTGTGACGACCAGAACGACGGACATCCCCAGTGTCAGCAGGCGGTTGATGTACTTCTCGCCGCCGTCCTTGTGTAGTTGCGCGTTGATGATCTGGGGGACGAACACGGCACTAAGAACTCCACCGGCAACGATGGCGTACACATTGTTGGGAAGCTGATTCGCCAACGCGAATGCATCGGCGCCGGAACCGATCAAACCGACTGTGCGAGCGAGAACCACCGCACTGATGAATCCCAGGATTCGAGACACGATTGTTCCCGATGCGAGCAGCATCGACGATCGGCCGATTCGATTTGTCATGAGCGCCGCCGCCGATCACGGACTGTGCGCGCAATACCGATTCCCATAATGGACGCGACAATCGCGATGAAGGTCACAAGAGTAATGGCCTCCCACTGAGCTTGCACGTCGATCTCGACGAACACCGGTTCACTGACGGCAATCCCGCTTGTGGTCGTCAGCGTCGCCCTAAGAGACGTTTTTCCATTGGCAACAGAGACCATGGGAACGGTGACTCTCGCGCTGGATCCCGCCGGAATTGTGACTGTTTGGTTGGGCGTGGCGATGCTCACAATTCCCGAGATTGCATTGACGCTCGCGATGACCGTGATGTCGGTCACCGACGAGTTGGTGATCGTCAGTGGTAATTCGGTGGAATCGGCGAGAACAATGAAATCGCTGCCGAGAGAGAACGAAACAAACTCTTCGTAGGTTTGAGCGGTACGCACGTATCCGCGAGCCGCAGCCGGAAAGTCGTCGGTGGCGACCAGACCGGCCACGACACAGAGCCGGCGAAGACGCGGAAAGGTGATCGCGTGGGGATCCAACGCCATTTCTGAGACCTGGCGGTCGAGACGATGCTGAGCCATGAGCGACCGAATCGCGGCCGTGGGGATGTCGTGGAACGTGACCGCGGTGCCTTCTGTCACCACGGCGGGGACGAAGCGACTGGCGCGGACTGACCCTTTGTACAGTGCGTTGAGGAACACGACCGCGCGGTCCACATCGACCGCAGAGGTGTCTCGGGGAAGCACGAGCGCGAGACGGCCACTTGTTGAGCCACGGAGTTGCGCAGCAGCGGCGATCGGGTCCGCCTCGGAACCCAGCGAGACCACCTTCGCAACCGCGGCACTCGCGCTGGCCGAATAGGAGTTCGTCACGTCGGGAAACGTCTTGTCATCGGCGATGAGGTTCGTAAAGCCCAACTTCTCGGCGATTCGCAGGCTTCGCGCGTTCCCCGCGTGACCGGTTGGCCAGCCGATTATTTCAATGGCGGGAATTCCTGAGATGTCACTGAGCTGGAAAGTTGACACGCGGAAACTTCGTCCGACAGCGGCGATCACAAAGGGATCTGCGTTTCCCCACGGCAGGTAAATCGGCTCAGAGCGTCTCACCGAGTCGAGCCACGCCGACACGGTGCTCGGCGAATCCTCGCCAAGCGCCGCGATGCTGGCAACGATTCGAGAATCGACGGCGATGGTAGCGCCGTGTGAAATAGCGGCGGACGTCAGTCGAGACCAGGACCCACCGAGCGAAGCCCGCTGCATCAGTTCTTCCGCCGAAATGAGGTCGGTCGATGAGCCCGAAGCGACGATGGGAACGAGCACCGAAAACGTGGGCCGAGAGACGGCGTCCGCGGGAACCGCGCCGAATCCGAAAAGAGTGGCGATTGCCGCGACGGCGAGGCTGACGCGAGCGCGACGAATCCCAACTGTTTCCACGGCCGACATAGCGGTAAGTCTAGACTGATGCGATATGGAGAGCGTGGCGGAGGCCATGGCGAGATTGACGGCCCTCGCCGGCAGCGGAACCGTTTCGACGTTGACCGCCGCTTTTGTCGAAGCCGGATTCGAGCTTGCGCTCGTCGGCGGGCCGGTGCGCGATGCCTTTCTGGGGCGCGAGCTGACAGACCTTGATTTCGCCACGAATGCGACCCCCGACCAGATCCTGAGTGTTGTCGGTCCGATTTCGACTACGACGTGGGACATCGGCCGCGACTTTGGCACGATTGGCGCACTTGTCCGCGGCGAGCAGGTCGAAATCACGACCTATCGAAGCGACACCTACGACCGAGAAACCCGCAAGCCCATCGTGGCGTTCGGCAATCGAATCGAGGATGACCTGTTGCGCCGGGATTTCACCGTCAATGCCATGGCGCTCTCGCTTCCCGATTTGTCCCTGATTGACCCGAGCGGCGGATTCGGCGACCTCGTCGCGAAACGACTGCGAACGCCGGGCACACCCGAACAGTCATTTGCCGATGATCCCCTGCGAATGATGCGCGCCGCCCGTTTCGTCGCCCAATTGCAGTTCGCGCTCGCCCCCGAGGTGGTGACGGCGATGACGACGCTCGCGGACTCGATTGAGATGATTAGCGCAGAACGGGTTCGAGACGAATTCATCAAACTCATCAGCGCGGCTGACCCGGTTCCCGGCATTCGAACGCTCGTCGACACGGGGATTCTTGACCGCGTGCTACCCGAGATCCCCGTGCTCATCCGTGAACATGACGAACACGGTCGCCACAAGGATGTCTACGAACACTCGCTCATGGTTCTGACAAAGTCGATTGCAATAGAGATACAGCGAATCCCCGATTCCACACCGGACACCGTCGGGCGTTTGGCTGCGCTGCTGCACGACATCGGCAAGCCATCGACCCGCTCGTTTGATAACTCGAAGATCGTGACCTTTTATGGGCATGACGTGGCTGGCGCGCGGCTTGCAAAGAAGAGACTGCAGGCGCTGCGATTCGATAACGACACGATCGCCCGCGTGTGCAACCTCATTCGCTTGCACTTGCGTTTTTTTGGATACAGCGAGGGGGCGTGGACAGATTCTGCGGTTCGCCGTTATGTCAGGGACGCGGGCGAAGAGCTCGAGCGCCTGCACATCCTCGTGCGTAGCGATGTAACGACCCGAAACGACCGAAAGCTCGCACTCATGGATGCGGCGTACACCGACCTCGAAGCGCGAATAGCTGAAATCCGCGAACGCGAGGAAATCGATTCGATTCGCCCCGATCTCGACGGCGACCAGATCATGTCGATCCTCGATGTGCTGCCCGGCCGCGTTGTCGGTGAGGCGCGCGCGTTCCTGATGGAACTGCGTTTGGACGAAGGCCCGCTCGGCGCGGAAGAGGCGGAAAAGCGCCTTCGAGCGTGGGCCGCCGGACGCGAATTGTCCTAAGCGATTGTTTCGGCTATTCTTGGACGGTTGCCCACAGGGCGACACGCACTAGATGCACAACCCTCCTGCTACAGAAATTCTGTAGCCGCTGAGTCCAGAGGAGGTGGGTTACGTCATGCATCCCTACGAAATAATGGTGATTCTCGACCCCGAGGTCGATGAGCGCACCGTTCAACCGACGCTCGAGAAGTTCCTGAGCGTCATCACCAACGGTGGAGGTTCCGTCGACAACGTCGACATTTGGGGCCGCCGTCGTTTGTCCTACGAAATCCAGAAGAAGAGCGAAGGCATCTACGCCGTCATCAACTTCACCGCAGACCCCGCGACCACGCAGGAACTCGAGCGCCAGCTTCGACTCAACGAGTCGATCATGCGCACCAAGGTTCTTCGTGCCGACGAGGCCGTTGCCCGAATTGCCTCGCAGGCGATCGAAGCAGCTGAAGCCGCAACGCTCGCCGAAGCGACTGCAGAGTAACCATCATGGCTAACGACACAGTCATCACGGTTGTCGGCAACCTCACCGCCGACCCTGAACTTCGCTACACCCAGAACGGTGTTGCCGTAGCGAACTTCACGATCGCTTCGACTCCTCGAACGTTCGACCGCGCGAGCAACGAATGGAAAGACGGCGAAGCGCTGTTCCTCCGTGCAAGCGTCTGGCGTGAATTCGCTGAACACGTTGCGTCGTCTCTGTCGAAGGGCTCGCGCGTCGTCGCGACCGGCCGACTCCGCCAGCGCTCGTTCGAAACGAAGGAAGGCGAAAAGCGAACCTCAATCGAACTCGAAGTTGACGAGATTGGCCCATCGCTTCGATACGCAACCGCAGCCGTCACGCGCGCACCCGGTTCGGCCGCAGCGGCTGGTGGGAACACCGAGTGGTCTGCTCCGTCCGGAGGCAACGATTGGGCAGCTCCGGCCGCCCCGCCCGCAACCGCAGCCGGCGGCGATCCTTGGGGTGCGGGCTCAGCAGAGCCCTCCACCGATGACGCTCCGTTCTAACTAACTCTTCACGAAAAGGAAAAACCATGGCAGGAAAGGCAACCGGCGACCGCCGCAAGCCGCGCGTGGGCAAGGGCGCTAAGGCGCTTCCCCCCGCACGCGCGATCAAGATCGACGTTATTGACTACAAAGACGTCGCAACCCTTCGCAAGTTCATCTCGGAGCGCGGAAAGATCCGTTCGCGCCGAATCACGGGCGTTTCGGTCCAGGAACAGCGTCTCATTGCTCGTGCGGTTAAGAACGCACGCGAAATGGCACTGCTCCCCTATGCCGGCGCTGGCCGTTAAGGAGAACGACAATGGCAAAACTCATTCTCACTCACGAGGTCACTGGCCTCGGCTCAGCCGGTGACGTCGTTGATGTCAAGAACGGCTACGCCCGTAACTACCTCGTTCCCCAGGGTTTCGCGATTCACTGGACCCGCGGTGGCGAAAAGCAAGTGACGGACATCAAGCAGGCTCGTGCGACTCGCGCGCTCGCCTCGCTCGACGAAGCACAGGCTCTCAAGGCAAAGCTCGAAAGCGCCACGATCACGGTCAAGGCCTCGGCGGGTTCCGAGGGACGTTTGTTCGGTTCGGTCAAGACGTCGGATATCGCCGCTGCGGTCGCCGAGTCGGGACTCGGTGATGTCGACAAGCGCACCATCGAGTTGGCTACGCCGATCAAGTCGACGGGCGCCTTCTCGGCAACCGTCCGCCTCCACGACGGAGTATCCGCGACGCTCGCCCTCAAGGTGATCGCTCGCAAGTAGTTCCGTTACCTCATCGTTCGGTGCCCGTTTTCGGAAACGAAGGCGGGCGCTGCGCGTTAAGGGGTGCACGCGCCGCGTGTGGAAAAGCTAAAGGTTCAACCTAAACTCTAAACAACCTTGCCCACAACCCCCGACAACAAGAAACACTCGGTCAGAAGCAATTTTTTGAGTCGAATCGCGTCAGTTATCCACAGTTATACCCAACCACTCCACAGCACCGCACGGCGTGGTAAACAGGTTGCCCACAGGTCTATCCACAGGCAGGTTTGCGCCATCGTGACGAAAAACGTAGCGTTCACAGTGTTCGTGTGGCGTGGCGCAGTCCGATGTCCGTTGTCACGCGCATACTTGAAAATCCGCACGCAACGCTGACTCAGGAGGTGATCATCGATGGCTGGACCACAGCTCGAACTGGTACCAGAAGGCACCGGTGACACTCGGGTTCCACCGAACGACCAGGCCGCCGAAATGAGCACGCTTGGCGGGATGTTGTTGTCAAGCGACGCCATTGCCGACGTTCTCGAACTCGTCAAGGCCGAGGACTTCTACTTCCCCAAACACGAGATCATCTTCAACGCGATCAACACGGTTTTCTCGCGGCAGGAACCGACCGACGTCATCATGATTACCGATCAATTGACTCGTGACGGCAATCTCAACAAAATCGGCGGCGCGAGTTACCTGCACACGCTCGAATCGTCGGTCCCGACCGCCGCGAACGCGAGCTATTACGCCAGCATCGTTGCGGATAAAGCAATCCTGCGGAAACTCGTGCAGTCAGGTACTCGAATCACCCAACTCGGATATGCCGCCGAGGGTGACCCGAGCGAACTCGTCAACGATGCACAGGTCGAAATTTTCACGATTGGTCGCTCAGCAGGAGCCCAAGACGCCATCGTTCTTCGTGACGCGGTCAAGGTTGCAGTCAACGAAATGGAGGAACAGGCAAAATCCGCCAAAGAGGGGCTCGATATCCCCACCGGATTCCGGGAACTCGACGATGTCACCAACGGACTTCACCCCGGGCAGCTCATTCTCATTGCTGCACGACCCGGCCTCGGAAAATCCACGCTCGCGCTTGATTTCGCTCGTTCTGCCGCGCTTCGATCGCACGTCCCGACCGTTTTCTTCTCACTGGAAATGAGCGCGACCGAAATCTCTCAGCGCTTGATGTCTGCCGAAACGAATGTTCCTCTCAGCGCAATCCGCAAATCGAAGGATTTGCAATCGGAGGGCTGGAAGCGAATCAACACACTTCAGCCCAAACTCGATGACACTCCCCTGTACATCGACGACAGCCCCAATTTGACACTGTCCGAAATCCGAGCGAAGTGCCGCCGACTCAAGGCCCAACACGGCATCAAACTCGTCATTATCGACTACCTCCAACTCATGACGAGCGGCAAAAAGGTCGAAAACCGTCAGCAAGAAGTGTCCGAGTTCTCGCGGTCGCTCAAGCTCTTGGCAAAGGAACTGGGCGTTCCGATTGTGGCGCTCTCGCAGCTAAACCGTGGTCCGGAAAACGCACCCGACAAGAAGCCACAGCTGTCCCACCTTCGAGAGTCGGGATCGCTCGAGCAAGACGCCGACATTGTCTTGCTCTTGCACCGTGAGCGATTTGCGGAACAAGGCGAAAACCGAAATGACGCCGAGATTCACATTGCCAAGCATCGCAACGGAGAGATGCGCGTCTTGCAGGTGTTGTTCGAAGGTCACTATTCGCGTTTCAGCGATTTAGCAAAGATGTAGTCGGGAAAACCTCAATTCGTTATCCCGTATTCTTGAGACATGGCTGATGCAGGAACACCAATCGAGACTGTCACTAAGTTCCTCGTCGTCACCCAACCGTTCGCGCGATATGTTGCCGCTTTGATCGCGGGCGTCGCCATAACTCTCACCGAGGATCACTCGACCTATCTCGGCCTTAGCTGGCTCGCGTTTGTCGTCGCGGTCTCGCTGTTGGCAGGAGGCGGGACGGCAACGGCGATGAATCGATTCGCGTGGTGGGCGACGTTGGTTGTCACCGCGCTGACCCTTCTGGGACTCCTCGGCGGCCGAATGTCACCCTCCACCGCGTTGTCGTTAACGATCGCGCTCGTTTCCTTCGAAACCTCTCGGGCATTCACTCGAGATGATCGGATCTGGCTTTGGTCGACCGGAATTCTGGCGCTGGGCCTTTCAATTCTCTATTTCAACATCGACGCAGACGATCGAACGGCCGCGGGACTCACGGGTGGCTGGGCAATTGTTGCGGGTATCTTTGGCTTGATCGCCGTAATTGATTCCCGAGTGAAAGCTCGCAGGTCGGCGCGAAAACCAACCGCACAAAAAGCAACAACGACGAAAATCACCCCATCAACAACAGCAAAGGCAAAATCCCGTGGCACGAAGCGATAAAACCCGACCGGCCGAACTCGTCGGACTGGCGTCCGTGGCGGGCCTGTTCCTGGGGGGCATCGTCCTGATGGTGACCCGAGACTTCGCTCTCGCGGCAATCGCCGGCGGAGGCGGGTTCGTCGTCACAATTATCAGTCTCGCGATGATGGTCCTCGCAATGAGCCCGCAGTTACCAAAGTCGAACAACAACCCTCACGATTAGTCGAGGAAATTGACCAGTTTCGAGGCGAGCCCA
This sequence comes from Microbacteriaceae bacterium, assembly GCA_044353905.1. Taxonomy (GTDB): domain Bacteria; phylum Actinomycetota; class Actinomycetes; order Actinomycetales; family Microbacteriaceae; genus MWH-TA3. The sequence goes on from JBILBA010000010.1 coordinate 36,288, forward strand.
ACATAGGTCGCCGGCGTGAGCTCCAGCAGGCGAGCTTTCCCCGTTGCGGACATATCGAGTCCTTCGATGAATGTTCGGAGGTCCTTCTCGGTCAAACGCTTTCCTCGCGTGAGTTCTTTCAGAAGTTCATAGGGGTTGTCGATTGTGGTTGTCCCCGCTGCACGCTCGGCCCGCAGCACCGTTTGTATCGCCTCACCGAGCACCTCAAGATTGGCGTTCAGATCGTTGAGCAGCGCACCTCGATCGACGGTGATCTCGTCCAATCCCGCGTTGATGTTCGAAATGGCGAGCAGCGAGTGACCGAGCGCGACGCCGAGGTTTCGTTGGGTGGTCGAATCGGTGAGGTCGCGCTGAAGTCGGGACGTCACGAGTGTTGCGCCAAGTGCATCGCCCAACGCCGACGCAATCTCGAGGTTCGCCTCGGCGTTCTCGAAACGGATGGGGTTGACCTTGTGAGGCATCGTCGAGGAACCCGTCGCACCCTTCACGGGAATCTGTGTGATGAATCCCTGTGAAATATACGTCCACACGTCCGTGCAGAGGTTGTGCAGCACTCGGTTGACGTGACTGATCCGGGCGAGAAGCGCGGCTTGGCGGTCGTGTGATTCGATTTGCGTGGTCAAGGGGTTCCACTCGAGGCCGAGCGACTCGACGAATTCCCGCGACACACGAATCCAGTCGACCTCGGGTGCGGCCACAACATGGGCAGAGAAGGTTCCGGTTGCTCCAGAGAACTTGCCCGACAGCCGCACCGCGTCGATGTCGGCCAGGAGTTGGGCAAGTCGGTGCGCAAAGACAGCGATCTCTTTGCCAAACGTCGTCGGGGTCGCGGCCTGCCCGTGTGTTCGAGACAACATGGGGGTGTCTCGTTCCGACGTAGCCAGAGCGGTCAATTTCGCGACCAACACCTCGGTTGCTGGGCGCCACGCCTCGCGCACCGCCGCACCGAGTGTTATCCCGTAGGCCAGATTGTTGATGTCTTCGCTTGTGCACGCGAAATGCGTCAATTCGGCGATGCGAGACAGTCCGAGGCGCTCAAGGTGTTCTCGGACGAGATATTCGACGGCTTTGACGTCATGTCGGGTCGTCGCCTCGAGCTCGGCAATCCGAGCGACATCAGAATCACCGAAGTTCGTCGCGACGTCCCGCAGGGCGAGGCGCTCGTCGGCACTCAGCTCTGCGCCGAAGAGACCTTCATCCGCGAGGCGAATCAGCCACTCGATTTCGACGTGAACCCGCGCACGGTTGAGCCCGGCTTCGGACAGATGTTGACCAATCTCGGCGACCGCACCGTGGTAGCGACCATCCAGTGGACTGAGCGGCTGGGGCGAAAGGGTCATAACTCTATTCTCGCAGTTTTATCCCCACGAGACGTGTGCGCACCACCCTTCCACGAGCACCTCGTTGCGACGCTCTCCGGTTGGAACTGCCGTCACACTGTGATCGTGATATCCATCAATCTGGTCAGCACATCGGACCTCCTGGGCGGGGCGATCGCCGATCTCGAACGCTCGATTGCGCGCACCGGCTGGGTTGGGCCGGCTCGAATCGCCTATGACGACGTGGCCACCGAATTTCGGGCGCGGTTGATTGCCCTCGTGATCCAGACGCAGTCACTCGGTTGATTCCGCCGATTTCCGTCGAGTCGAACACTTTTCGCTACACGCTCGAGGCCCTTCTCGCTCGATCCGAGGATCTGCGACGAGTTGCGGCCACGGTTGCGCACGCTGCATCGACCGTGGGTGTTTCCGCTCGTCTTACTTTCGCGCCCGAGCGACTCGTCCTGCAGTTGGAACTAGAGCGCGTTGCCCGAGACATTTCCGCTGTTCACCTAGACCTGGATGACGTCATATCCACAATCGAACCTTCCGAAGGGGCCCGTTCCGCACTGGCCGCCGTCTCGCCGTGGTCGTTGCTGCGACCCGTCAGCGATTGGGTTATGAAGTACGCGCCGTGGCAATCGGGTCCTGCGCCGTGGGCGCCGGTCACCATGACGCGTCAACGCGACACCGGCGGCGCACCGCGCGATTTCGCCGAACGGTTCGCCCGCATTCCCGCCGGCCCGGAACGTGTCCGGATTGACCGTTTTGATACCCCAACCGGCCCTCGCTTCGAGGTGTATCTCGCCGGAACCGACTTCGCCGCAGGACCCGACAATCCGTGGTGGTTCGGCTCGAACACCGAGTTGCTGGCGTCGGGGGTGTCGCGATCGATGTCCGCGACAGAATCCGCACTGCACCACGCGGGAGTCACCGGCTCGACACCCATCGTCATCACGGGACACTCACAGGGCGGATCGATCGCGTTGGCGCTCGCCAATTCGGGTCGGTACACGGTGGATGCAGTGTTCACGGCGGGAACACCCGCGGGTCTCGTGGAGTCACCGACGAATGTGCCCATTGTGCATGTCGTGCACCCAGAAGACCCCGTTCCCGCTCTGGGCGGAACGATCCGCGGGTCAGCCGGCACGACGTGGATCGTGCACCCCGAACCGCGCGCAACGGGCACCGAGGCGCATCTCACTCACAATTATCAACACTCCCTCGGCAGGATTGACGGCCTGAAGGACCCGCAGTTGATGAAACTCGAGGACCGACTTCGGATCGACGGACGAGGAACCGCGATGTGGTTCC
>JBILBA010000013.1:0-29985 GCA_044353905.1 Microbacteriaceae bacterium
GTTCCGCGGCGCTCTTACCGAGTGATCGACACCGGGCTCATGAAGGGGCGAAGGGCGATACCGATCAGCCAGTTACAGAGCGACATCACGAGTGCACCGATGACTCCCCACGAAAAGTCGTCGATCACAAGACCGAAGCCCATGTACGGGGTCGCCTGCGAAACGAGCGTCAGCAGGCCGGCGTTCACGAGGAGGGCAACCAGTCCCAGTGTCAGCAGGTACAGCGGGAACGCCACGATTCGAATGAAATTGCCGATAACGGCGTTGACAATTCCAAACACCGCGGCCACTGCCGCATAGGACAGAACCAGGTTGGCCTCGCCCGCGCCGAAAGGAATCAGGTGGATACCCTCGACGAACGAGTCCGCAATCCACAGAGCGGCGGTGTTGATGATGAGTCCCAAAAGCAGTCGAGTCATGCCAACAGCCTACGACCGAGAGCGAAAATCGGAACAAATCGATTCTTCTGGAGTCACGCCATTACAGCCACAACCGAGGGTTCCTCGACACAAATCATCGCCGACAACCGTCAACAAACGCCGTTACGGCTAGTCTGGTCTCATGCCGTATACCGAGGCAACTCTTCAACTGCTGTCGATCGACGGGACTCTTGTCGAAAGCGATCGGACGGCGGAATACCGTGCGCTCGTCGACAAACTGACCGACGTGCAGCTTCAGAATTTCTATCGGGAAATGGTCGTCACTCGACGATTCGACATCGAATCGGGAAATCTGCAACGCCAGGGCCAACTCGCCTTGTGGGTACCCAGCCTCGGTCAAGAAGGCGCGCAGGTTGGTTCGGCCTTCGCAACCCGGAAACAGGACACGATTTTTCCGTCCTATCGCGAACATGCGGTCGCTCGAATTCGCGGGATTGATCCCGTCGCCATCCTGTCACTGCTTCGCGGGGTCACGAACGGCGGCTGGAACCCGAACGAATCGAGATTCCGGCTCTACACACTCGTTCTCGCGACGCAGGCCCTCCACGCTGCGGGCTATGCAATGGGCATCGCGATCGACGGCAAATCCGGAACGGGCAAACCTGACGTCGACGAAGCGACGATTGTCTATTTCGGCGACGGCGCATCGAGCGAAGGGGACGCTAACGAAGCGCTCGTCTTTGCCCAGTCGTACCAGTCGCCCATCGTCTTTTTCCTGCAGAACAACCAATACGCCATCTCGGTTCCGGTATCGCGCCAGTCGCGCAGCCCCTTGTACAAGCGTGGCGAAGGTTTCGGAATCGAGTCCTGCCAGATTGACGGAAACGACGTCCTCATTTCGTACGCCGTGACGAAGGTGGCGCTTGACGACACCCGATCAGGCAAAGGACCTCGATTCATCGAGGCTCAGACCTATCGACTCGGTGCTCACACAACCAGCGACGACCCGACGAAGTACCGCGAACAAGCGGAAGAGGACCTGTGGAAGGAACGCGACCCGATTGCGCGGTTCGAGAAATTCCTTCGAGCCAAGGGCGAGTCGGATACGTTTTTTGACTCCGTTAAGACCGAAGGTGAAGACCTCGCCGCAGACGTTCGTGCCCGAGTGCTCGCGCTCAAACCGCCCCCCTCGGACGTTATGTTCGATCACGTCTACACCGATGACCACCCGCTGATCTCGGCCCAGAAAGCATGGCTGGCCGAGTACGAGGCGTCGTTCGGAGGTGACCGATGACCGAAAATTTGTCGATGGCGAAGTCCATCAATCTCGGCCTACAGCGCGCAATGCGCGAGAACGACAAGGTTCTTCTCATGGGCGAAGACATCGGAACCCTGGGTGGGGTTTTCCGAGTAACCGAGGGGCTCAAGAAGGAATTCGGCGAGAACCGGGTGTTGGATACGCCACTCGCAGAATCGGGAATCGTCGGAACGGCGATCGGACTGGCCATGCGCGGGTTCCGTCCGGTTTGCGAGATTCAGTTCGACGGCTTTGTGTATCCCGCGTTCGATCAGATCGTGTCTCAGCTCGCCAAGCAAACGTCCCGACACCAGGGTGATCAGTCCTTCCCCATCGTCATCCGAATTCCCTACGGCGGACACATCGGCGCAGTCGAACACCACCAGGAAAGCCCCGAAGCGTATTTCGCTCACACGGCGGGACTTCGCGTCATGTCCCCAGCGACGCCCAACGACGGTTATCACATGATTCAACAAGCGATTCAGTCCAACGACCCCGTCATTTTCCTCGAACCGAAGGCCCGCTATTGGCCCAAGGGCGATGTCGATATCGATGGCACCCCGACGCCGGTGCACCAGTCTCGAGTGGTTCGGACCGGAACCGACGCGACTGTTGTCGGGCACGGCGCCATGGTCTCGATGTTGCTCGATGCGGCCGAAGTCGCCAAAGGCGAGGGAATCAGCCTCGAGGTAATCGATTTGCGATCGCTTTCCCCCATCGATTACGACCCCATCGTCGCATCGGTGGAAAAGACGGGACGACTTGTCGTGGCGCAGGAAGCGCCCGGGAATGCGTCCGTCGGCTCTGAAATCGCGGCAACTGTCGCCGAACGTGCGTTCTATTTCTTGCAGGCTCCGGTGATGCGCGTCAGCGGATTTGATGTGCCGTTTCCGCCCGCCAACCTCGAGGGCACATACCTTCCCGACGTTGACCGCATTCTCGACGCCGTCGATCGAGCGAGAGGGTACTGACCGTGGCCGTAGCAGATTTTCTACTTCCCGATGTTGGCGAGGGCTTGACCGAAGCCGAAATCGTCCAGTGGCGCGTCAAAAAGGGCGATGTCGTCGCCGTGAACGACATTTTGGTCGAGATCGAAACGGCGAAGTCGCTCGTTGAATTGCCCAGCCCGTTTGCGGGGACAATCGTGGCCTTGCTTGCCGGCGAGGGCGATACCGTTCCCGTGGGCACGGCAATTATTCAAGTTGATTCCACTACCGGCGTGCCCGCCACACTCCACGCGGCTCCCGAACCAGTTGCGCCACCCGCCGCACCGGCCGCCAAGGCGAAGGGCAAAGCTAAAGCGGAACCCGCTGCCGAGCCAGTGCTTGTCGGCTACGGAAGCGCCGGCCAGGTGGCATCGCGGCGCGGTGCCCGCACCCAGCCCAGCGCGCCCGCAGAGCCATCTCTCCCCCAAGCCGCCGCCGAGCCCGTTGCCTATCCACCCGCCGGTGATTCTCCCGTGATGGCGAAGCCACCCGTTCGCAAGCTCGCGAAGGAACTCGGCGTTGACATCTCGAAAGTTCTCGCGACCGGGACGCGCGGCGAAGTCACCCGTGACGACGTCGTGCGGCAATCGCAGGTCAAGACGGTGTTCCGCAACGTCGAAACGCCGGAATGGCCGAGCGAGCGCGAGGAGTACATTCCGGTCAAGGGCGTGCGCAAGGCGATTGCGACCGCGATGGTCAAATCAAAGTTCGAAGCCCCTCACGTGTCGGTTTTCGTCGATGTCGACGCAACACGAACGATGGACTTCGTCAAGCGACTCAAGGCGTCCCCCGACTTCCAGGGGATTCGCGTTTCGCCTCTCCTCGTCATGGCACGTGCCGTTATCTGGGCGGTTCAGCGCAACCCGAACGTGAACTCGTCGTGGACCGACAAGGACATCATCGTTCACCACTACGTCAACCTCGGAATCGCTGCAGCGACGCCGCGAGGGCTGATTGTGCCGAACGTCAAAGAGGCGCACACGCTCAACATGAAGCAACTGGCCCTTGGTCTGGAAAACCTCACGGTGACAGCAAGAGACGGCAAGACGACCGTTGACGACATGTCGAACGGCACAATCACGATCACGAACCTTGGGTCGTTCGGCGTTGACACGGGCACGCCCATCATCAACCCGGGGGAGGTCTCGATCGTTGTCCTCGGTGCGATTAAACAAAAACCCTGGGTAGTTGACGGACAGATCGAGGCCCGCTTCGTCACAACAATCGGCGCGTCCTTCGACCACCGGGTTGTCGACGGTGATGTTGCCAGCCGATTCTTGGCGGACATTGCGAGCATCATCGAAGAACCCGCGATGCTGCTCGACTAGTTATTGATAATCGTTCTCAATAAGGTTATGCTGAGGGAATGAACATAACTAAACTCGCCGAAGCCGGCCATGACCACGCTGATGAATCCGTTTCCTTCTGGGACGAAGTCATCTCGATCACCTTTGATCCCGCCCACATCATCGGCGAAGTCTTTTGGCAAGTCGTTTTTGACGTTGTCCTCGTCGCATTTATCTATGGAATTGTTTTCAAGAGGTGGATTCTTCCTAAGTTGCGACACCAGCTGCACAAAGAAATTGATTCCGAGCACGGCATCGAGCACCACGACGACCACATCCACATCAAAGGTGCGAAAGACCACGACTAGGCTCGTGGGGTGAAGCGCTCCACCAAACAACGTTCGGCCGTGGTGGCTGCATTGACCGAGGCCGCCGACTTTGTTTCTGCGCAACAACTCCACGTGCGACTCGGAAACGACGCGCCTTCGCTGGCTACGGTGTATCGGACACTCCAGTCGCTTGTTGACGAAGGATTAGCCGACACTGTCGCGCGGGGTGGCGAACAGGTTTATCGAGCGTGCGGAACCGCACACCACCACCATCTCGTGTGCACCGAATGCGCGACGACAGTGGAAGTAGATGGTGGAGAAATTGAGGAATGGGCGGCTCGAACCGCTCGCGAACATGGGTTCGTCACCGATTCGCACATCGCCGACATCTATGGCCGATGCGCTGCCTGTTCCGCCTGAGTTTGTGTGTCGCGGATTAATCCCGTACCCTTGAGAGGTTGCGCGTTCACGCGTGCAAACCGCGACTGTTTCACCGATTCGGTTGCAGACAAGTGATCTTGGGTGGGGTTCGTCCCCCACGGTAACTACAAGGAGAAAACCATGGCAGCAGTGTGCCAGGTGACCGGAGCCGTTCCTGGTTTCGGACACAGCATTTCGCACTCGCACCGACGTACCAAGCGTCGGTTCGATCCGAACATCCAGAAGAAGACCTACTACGTGCCCACTCTTGGACGTAAGGTCACCTTGACCCTTTCGGTCAAGGGAATCAAAACCATCGACGCACGCGGAATTGACGCCGTAATGCGCGACCTCATCGCTCGTGGGGTGAAGTTCTAATGGCTAAGAAGTCTCAAGATGTTCGCCCCATTATCAAAATGCGTTCGACGGCCGGCACGGGATACACCTATGTCACCCGCAAAAACCGTCGTAACGACCCCGACCGTCTCGTTCTGAAGAAGTACGACCCGGTTGTCCGTAAGCACGTTGAATTCCGTGAGGAGCGCTAACCATGGCGAAGAAAAGCAAGATTGCTCGTAACGAGCAGCGCAAGGTGATTGTCGCTCGTTACGCGACCAAGCGCCTCGAGCTCAAAAAGGCACTCGTTGACATGAACGGAACCGCGGAATCACGCGAGGCCGCACGTCTCGGATTGCAGAAGTTGCCTCGCAACGCATCGCCTGTTCGCGTTCGCGGACGCGACGCGATCGACGGCCGTCCCCGCGGTTTCCTCTCGAAATTCGGCATCTCGCGTGTCCGATTTCGTGAAATGGCGCACCGTGGCGAATTGCCAGGCGTAAAGAAGTCTTCTTGGTAGTCTGAAAGCGCTAAAACTTGGGGAAACTCAAGGATTGGCACTTCATCAACAAAGTCTCAGGAGGACTCGAATGAACCGATCCGAGCTCGTTGCGGCAATCGCCGCACACACCGGACAGAGCCAGGTCACCGTTAACGGTGTTCTTGACGCTCTTTTCACCACTGTTGCCGGCGAAGTTGCCAAGGGTAACAAGGTCACCATCCCCGGTTGGGTCGCATTCGACCGCACCAACCGCGCCGCTCGTCAGGGACGCAACCCCCAGACGGGTGCCACCATCCAAATCGCCGCCTCAAAGGGCGTCAAGGTTTCGGCTGGTTCGAAGCTCAAGGCTGCTGTCAAGTAGCTTTTGCTTTCGGAAAGGGACGGAGGAAACTCCGTCCCTTTCTCTTTGCCCAGAATCGCTCGGTAGGCTCAAACGGTGAATCGCCCACGCCTGATTGTTTCTCTCGCCCTCGTGGCGGCGGCAATCGCGGGGTTGTGGTTCGCCATGGAATTGGGCGGAGCAAGCCGCGCAAGCGAACTGGGTGACGCCGGAGATCTGGTCCGCTGGGGCGCACCGGTGCTCAAAATGGCCGTTTCCCTCGCGGGGGGGCTTGTGATGGGCGGACTCGCTGTCGTGTTGTTTGTGTTGCCGCCCGGGACCCCCGCCGATCGAATCCTCAACCTGATCGTGGGTTCGGGGATTACGTGGACTCTGACGCTAGTCGGGTACACGATTTTCACGTATTTCCTCGTTGTTGGATCCGAATTGAAGGTCGACGAGAGATTCGACGCCAACTTCGGGTTCTTCCTGACAGAAACGGACCTCGGGCAATTACTGCTCATCGCAACGGGGCTGTCCATTGCTGCCACGACCGTGGTCGCGATAACCCGCCGTCCGTTCTGGTTGGCATTCGCTTTCCTTGCGGCGGTGGCTACGGCGTGGCCATTCGCCGAGATGAGCCACTCGGGAACGATGGCCAACCACGGATTGGCGGTCAACGCCCTCGTGTTGCACATCGTTTTTGTCTCGTTGTGGACCGGAGGCCTCGTCGCGACGGTGGTCGCGATGGCCTTTGGGGCGAATCGAGCCGACACTCTGCGGCGGTACTCCTCGATTGCACTGTTGTCTATTGCCATCGTCGCGATCACGGGTTTCACCAGTGCAATGATTCGAATCGGCACCGTGGAAAACCTCGCGTCGGAGTACGGCATCCTCGTTTTGCTCAAAGCAGGAGCTACCGTCGTCCTCGCGTTGCTTGGAGCACGGTGGCGCCGAGCCGTCCTGCCACGCCTCGATTCGGCGAAGGGGGTTGTGGGGTTCGCGGTTCTCGAAACGGCAATCCTCGGTGTTGTTGTTGGTCTCGCAACGGGGCTCGCGCGAACCGCGCCCCCGATCGAGCAGACCCTGTCCGGGCCGATGACACCGGCGGAAATTCTGATGGGACGGGTGCTGCCTGGCGAATGGACCTGGACAACGGCGTTCACGACATGGAACATCGACCTGATCTGGACCCTGTTTGCGGTGTTCACCAGCATTTTTTACCTGTGGGGCGTCGAACGACTCCGCCGCCGCGGTGACGCCTGGCCGATCCACCGGCCGATTGTGTGGGTTGGGGCAATGGTGATTCTCGTCTACACGACGAGCGGTGGAGTAGCGGTGTACGGCGAATTCCTGTTCAGCGCGCACATGATTGCACACATGCTGTTGACGATGCTGATTCCCGTCGGGATTGTGTTGGCGGCGCCGGTGACGCTGGTCGCCAGGGCAATCGAGGTCCGCCACGACGGCTCTCGCGGAATGCGCGAGTGGTTCCTCGGAATCATCCACTCGAAGTGGATCGGATTCGTTGGTCACCCCCTCGTGTCGACCGTGGTGTTCGCTCTCTCGCTCATGGTCTTCTATTACTCGCCGCTACTGTCCTGGGCATCGACCACGCATCTCGGACACGAGTGGATGATTCTGCACTTCCTGCTGGCGGGATATTTGTTCGTCCAAGCGCTCATCGGGGTCGACCCGTCACCTCATCGAACCTCCTACCCACTGCGCATGATCCTCTTGATGGGGACGATGGGCTTTCACGCGTTCTTTGGCCTGTCGTTGATGACGGGGACATCGCTTCTTTTGCCCGAATGGTTCGGCGCGATGGGACGAACGTGGGGCGACTCCCCACTCCTCGACCAGCAGATTGGTGGAGCAATCGCCTGGGGAATCGGCGAACTGCCGACCCTCATCCTGTCGGCAATGGTGGTCCGGTCGTGGATCCGATCGGACGAGCGTGAGGCAAAGCGATCCGACCGTCAGGCGGTACGAGATCACGATGCCGAACTTGACGAGTACAACACGATGCTCGAGAAACTCGAGAAACTCGAGAAGCGCCGACCGACCAACAGGTGAATCGTCGCGGATTTGTCACCAACTCCGCCTCGCCTCCGCGTTGCGAAAGGACTGACGGGTACTCTGGAGAATCCGACGAAAGGCGCCATTGTGTTTGAACTCACGCCCGAACAATCGCGCGTGATGGACATCATCGAGGGCACTCGCGAACATGTTTTCGTTACGGGACGAGCCGGCACCGGCAAATCGACATTGCTACAAGAATTCGTCGCGCAGACATCGAAATCGCTCGTTATCGGGGCACCGACGGGCGTCGCCGCCCTCACGGTCGGCGGTCAGACGATTCACTCGCTGTTCCGACTCCCCATCGGCCTGGTCACCGACCACACCAAGTTTTATCCGCTCTCGGACGACGCACGGGTTCTGATGCGCAAAATCGATACCGTTGTCATTGACGAGATTTCGATGGTTCGATGCGACTTGCTCGACGGGCTGGATCGCCGCTTGCGCGCGACTCGAGGGCGGAAGAACGAACCGTTCGGTGGCGTCCAAGTCGTGATGTTCGGCGACCCGTATCAACTTCCTCCCGTGCTCAAGGACGGCCCGGAAAAGCAATACCTCATGGACAACTATCGTTCCCCCTGGTTCTTCGATTCGAAGGTGTGGGGCGAGGCACAACCGCGCGTCGTCGAACTGACCGACGTCAAACGGCAGGACGAAGCCGAATTCCGCGACATTCTCGATCGAATGCGCAACGGCCAAATGACGTCGACCGATGGCGCGGTCCTCAATGACATCGGTGCGCGCAGGCCCGTCCCCGAGGGAACCGTGACCCTGGCGACCACCAACGTCAGCGCGAACAGCATCAACGCGAAAGCGCTCAAGGAACTGCCGGGAAAGGTGAAGGTTGCTCGGGCCATCATCGACGGTGATTTCGGCGGACAATTGCCTGCTGAGGAAGAGCTCGAGCTGAAACCCGGCGCTCGGGTCATGTTCCTGCGGAACGATTCGATCGCGGACGGAAGCCGCTGGGTGAACGGTTCCGTCGGCACTGTCGTCAAGGTTGACGGAGCGGTGCACGTTGCACTCGACACCGACCCGAGTAGTTCCGTGGAAGTCCAGCCGGTTCAGTGGGAAAAAATCCAGTACACCTACGATCCGGAAGCAAACAGTGTCGAGGCCGATGTGATGGCGACCTTCGCGCAGTACCCGCTGCGCTTGGCGTGGGCGGTCACGATCCACAAATCGCAAGGCCAGACGCTCGATTCCGCCGTTTTGGATTTTGGCCGCGGGGCATTCGCCAACGGTCAGGCCTATGTCGCATTCTCGCGCATCCGAACGCTGGACGGTGTCTTCCTGTCCCGCACGCTTCAGCCCACCGACATCCAGGTCGATCGCCGGGTTGTCGACTTCATGCGCACCGCCAAGGACAACGACTTCCTCGAGTAGCGCCTAGAAGGGTGGCGGTTTCGGCTTTGTTTGTCCGAGCCACTCGAACATTTGGTCGTGAGTCACCGAATTGACACCCGACTGAAGGAGCCCCAACTGCGTGTGCTGCGGCAGTCCTTCATTATGTATCATCACGAAACCGTTCGGGGCTCCTGCGAGCGCACCTTCGGCGGTGGAGACGACCAACACCCAGCCGGTCGTCATCAGCGAGTCTCCGTATGTTGATTTGATGTATTGCGTCACCGCGTCGTCCATTGAAATGTGCACCCATTCTCCGTTCACTTCCCTGGTTGGTGGAAGGTCGCCTAGGGTATACCCGACCACCGACACGAAACTGAAGACCTCGGGCGATAGGCTCGTCCCATGCTTCTCAGTGACCGCGATATTCGTGCCGAAATCGAATCGGGACGCGTCCAGCTTGACCCGCTCGATTTGGGGATGATTCAACCGTCCAGCATCGACGTGCGTCTGGACAAGTTCTTCCGCTTGTTCGACAATCACAAGTACCCGTTCATCGACCCGGCCGAGGAACAACCCGATCTGACACGCGGAGTCGAAGTCGATCCCGGTGAAGCGTTCATTCTGCACCCTGGTGAATTCGTACTCGGTTCGACGTTCGAGCTTGTCACTCTTCCCGACGACATCGCGGCCCGCCTCGAGGGGAAGTCATCGCTCGGCCGTCTCGGTCTCTTAACTCACTCCACCGCGGGCTTTGTCGACCCCGGGTTCAGTGGGCACGTCACGCTCGAACTGAGTAACGTCGCAACGCTGCCAATTAAATTGTGGCCCGGCATGAAAATCGGGCAGTTGTGTTTCTTTCGGCTCTCGTCACCCAGCGAACACCCCTACGGCAGCGACAAGTACGGCAGCCGTTATCAGGGCCAGCGAGGACCGACGGCGTCACGCTCGTGGAAGAACTTCCACAAAACCGCGCTTTAGTCGAGGTGTGATTCGATGAGTTGTTCGTGTTGCCACACGAGCCAAGGGCTGAACGCAAACGGCGCCCCCTCGATTGCAGCGCGCAGGTTGTCGGGGTTCACCCAGCGCCACTCGGCAACCTCCGCGGGTGACGGGTTCGGTTCGCCAACGACGGTTGCGGCAAAAACGGGGCAGATCTCGTTTTCGACGATTCCCGAGGCATCGATAGCGCGGTAGCGGAAGTCCGGAAGAGCTGGTCGGATGTCGCGCACCGTGATGCCCAATTCCTGCTCGGCACGTCGGCGAATCGCGTCGTCCATCGACTCATCAGGGCCGGGGTGTCCGCAAAAGGAATTGGTCCACACTCCGGGCCAGGTCAGTTTTGACAGGGCTCGGCGCGTGATGAGAATCTCACCCGCGGCGTTCGTCACATGGCACGAAAAAGCGAGGTGCAACGGGGTATCGCTGGTGTGAACGGTCGCTTTCGGCGCCGTCCCCACACGCGTGCCGTCCTCGGCGAGGAGGACAACCAATTCTTCTACTGCGCTCATGATTACTCAGGCTATCCTGAGATAGTGCTGTTGGAAAAGACCCTGACGTTCGTGGCGAAACGATGACCCGCCTCGCCCTGTACAACCGTGTGGCCGAACGCTCGGCATCGCTCGTCATCCGTGAATACTCGACGTCCTTCGGGCTGGCATCCCGCATCCTGTCCGCTGGATCCCGCCAACATATCGACAATGTGTATGCGCTCGTGCGTCTGGCCGACGAAATTGTCGACGGTGTTGCGGTCGAAGCGGGGCTGACGACGTCCGAGGCTGGCCAACAACTCGATGACCTCGAAGCCGATACCTACCGAGCGATGGAAACCGGATATTCGACGAACTTGATTGTCCATGCATTCGCCCTCACGGCCCGGGAAGTAAACATCCAAAAAGACATCGTCGAACCGTTTTTCACGTCGATGCGAATGGACCTCTCTGACCGCGTCTATACCCAAGAGTCATTCGATGCCTACGTTTACGGGTCGGCCGAGGTCGTCGGGCTAATGTGCCTCGCCGTGTTCATCCGTGACGACAAGCCCGACCCCGAAACCGCGCGAACGCTGTACAGCGGCGCGCGGGCGTTGGGGGCAGCATTTCAAAAGGTCAACTTCTTGCGCGACCTCGCCGCCGACGTCGACGATCTGGGGCGCTCGTATTTCCCTGGCGTGACTATGGCCGCGTTCACCGAGGACGACAAGCACCGTTTGTGCGATGACATCTCGGACGATTTGGATGCGGCGGCACGAACAATTCCACTGTTGCCCCGTGACGCCGCTCGGGCCGTTGGCCTTGCGCACGGATTGTTTGCCCGTCTCAATTCGCGAATTCGCGCGACCCCGGCAGACACGGTGAAATCCACACGCATCCGCGTGAACGATCTTGAAAAACTCCTCATTGCAGCCCGCGTCATCATGCGCGGCGGAAAGTAGATCCATGACTCAGAAACACGTCGTTATCATCGGAGCCGGAATCGGCGGCCTGGGCGCTTCGGGCCTCCTCGCGAAGGATGGATACCGAGTGACGGTGCTCGAGTCGCTGCCCAACGTCGGTGGCCGCGCGGGCACATGGTCAAAGGACGGTTTCCGTTTTGACACCGGTCCCTCGTGGTACCTCATGCCCGAGGTGTTCGACCACTACTTCCGGCTGATGGGTTCGTCGAGCGCCAAGGAACTCAACCTCAGCCTCCTCGACCCCGGCTACCGCGTGTTTTTCGAACCGAAGGGCACGAACCCGTCGGAACATGTCGACATCGAGGTCGGACGTGACAAGAACATTGACATGTTCGAAAAGATTGAACCGGGTTCGCGCGCGGCCGTCGGAAAGTATCTCGATTCCGCAACGGAAACTTACGAGGTCGCCAAGAAATACTTCCTCTATTCGTCGTTCCAGAGCCTGTTGCCGCTGTTCAATCGCGAGGTCCTCGGTCGCATCGGCACGCTCGTTCGTCTGCTGACCGGCACAATCTGGTCGTTTGTCGGTCGTCACGTCAAGTCCACCCGAGCCAAGCAGATCCTGGGTTACCCCGCGGTCTTCCTCGGGGCGAGCCCGTTCAACGCGCCCGCGATGTTCCACCTCATGAGCCACCTCGACCTCGTCGACGGCGTGTTGTATGCACAGGGTGGATTCACGCGGGTTATCCACGCGATTCGCGACCTTGCAATCAAGGCCGGCGTCGTCATTCACACGAATTCACCGGTCACATCGATCACCATCGACAAAGACAACGGCGCTAAGGCAACGGGCGTGACCTACCGGGACGCAAAGGGCACCGAACACACAATCGAGGCAGACATCGTGGTGTCCGGTGCTGATTTGCACTTCACCGAGACGCAACTGTTGCCGGACGAGCTGCAGACCTTCCCTGATACGTGGTGGGAAAATAAGACTCCGAGCCCCGGCGCAGTGCTTCTGTACCTCGGGGTCAAGGGAAAACTTCCCGAACTGCTGCACCACAGCCTCTTTTTCACTGAGGACTGGGACGAAAACTTTTCGCAGGTGTTTGCTAAGAAGCCCACGATGCCAAACCCCGCGTCCTTCTACGTGTGCCGGCCCTCCGCTACGGACGACGAGGTTGCGCCGAAGGGTCACGAAAACATTTTCGTTCTCGTTCCCTGCCCCGCCGACGTGACGCTCGGAAAGGGCGGGCTCGACGGCAAGGGCGACGCCTCAATCGAGGAAATCGCGGACCGCACGATTGACGCAATCGCGCAGTGGGCGGGAATCCCCGACTTCCGCGATCGCATCGTTCTTCGTCGAACCGTCGGCCCGGCCGACTTCCAGAGCGACCTCAATGCCTGGAAGGGCAACGTTCTCGGGCCGGCGCACACGCTCATGCAGAGCGCGGTGTTCCGCGCGGGTAACGTGTCGAAGAAGGTTGACGACCTGTATTACGTCGGGTCCAGCACAATTCCTGGAATCGGACTTCCGATGTGTCTTATTTCGGCCGAGGTTCTGCTCAAGCGCCTGCGCGGCGATGTGTCAGCAACACCGCTGCCCGATGTGGAAATCGGCGCCTAACTAGCGAGCGAACTTCAGGCGGAGCGGAATCATCAGCACGAGACCGAGCGCGAGAACTGCGACGATACCGAGGATGCCCCAGTAGTCAGCGCCACCGAGTGTGACGAAGAACGCGAACAGCGCTGGCGTGATGAACGAGATTGCTCGACCCGACGTCGCGTAAAGGCCGAACAGCTCGCCTTCGCCACCTTCTGGAGCGAGCCGCGCAAGGAGCGAACGGCTGGCGGCCTGGGCCGGCCCAACGAACATCGTGAGCATCAAGCCGAAGACCCAGAAGACCATTGGGCCGCCGTCGTGCAGGATGAACAGCAACGATCCTGAAATCACGAGGCCGAGAAGCGATCCGACGATGACGCCCTTCGACGAGAATCGGTCGTCGAGGATTCCGCCCGCGAAGACTCCGAGGCCGGCGATGAGGTTTCCGCCGATTGCGAAGAAAATCACCTCGGTGTCGGACAAGCCGAAGACCTTGCCCGCGAGGATTCCACCAAACGTGAAGACACCGACGAGTCCGTCGCGGAACACGGCGCTCGCCAGGAGGAAATAGAACGTCTCGGGGGCGTTCTTTGCGAGGCTCGCGACTTTGCGGAAAACCTTGGCGTAGGAAGCGAAGATGCCGAGCTTTGCGTCGGGGTCGACCGCGGTGTTCTCGGGAACAAACAACAGGACCGGGATGGCGAAGATCGCTGACCACACCGCGGCCAATAGGGCGATGTAACGGATGTTCATGCCGCCCTCGTCGGTCACTCCGAACCAGTAGGGCTCGGCGAGGATGAAACCGAGGAGCGCGATGACGAGAACAACGATTCCACCGAGGTAGCCGAGTCCCCAACCGAAACCAGAGATACGGCCGACGTTTCCGGGCGTTGAAATCTGCAGAAGCATTGCGTTGTAGTTGACGTTCGCCATCTCGTAGAACACGGTGGCGACGGTGATGAGAACGAGACCGAGAATGAAGAAGTCGGGCGTTCCCTCGACGAAGAACATCGCGAGAGTCGCGACGATGACGACGAGCGTGTTGATTCCGAGCCAGCGACGACGACGGCCGCCCTGGTCGGTGCGCTGTCCGACTATGGGAGCGAGAATCGCGACGACGACACCACCGATGGCGAGAGCCCACCCGAGGTTTGCCGTCAGTGCCGAGCTTGCGGCGTTGTATACGCGCTCTTCGAAGCCGCCTTCGATCGTGACATCGGGCCGCGGCTTGTAGGCCGCAACGACGTCGGGGTCGATGAAATAGTCCGACACGATGTACCGCGCGAACACGAAAGTGGTGATGAGCACAGAGAACGCCGAGGTTCCCCAGTCCCACAGGGCCCAGGAGATTGTCTGGATGAGAGGAGTCTTGCCGCGGGCTTGATTAACAGCGTTGTTCGTCATGGCTCAACGCTAGCGCGTGGCACGTGAATTTAGGAAGAACCGTGCGGAAAACTTTGGATATGAGCGATACCCGCTCAAGTTTTGCGCCGTCAACTTGACAAAGTTATGCACAGGTGTCAAACTTGACACAACAAGGCTCAACTTCAAGGAGAAAACATCATGGCACGAGCTGTAGGAATTGACCTCGGAACGACCAACTCGGTTGTCGCGGTCCTCGAAGGTGGAGAACCCACCGTCATCGCCAACGCGGAAGGCTTCCGCACGACTCCGTCGATCGTCGCATTCACGAAGGACGGCGAGGTGCTCGTCGGTGAAACCGCGAAGCGCCAGGCCGTCACGAACGTCGATCGCACGATTGCATCCGTTAAGCGCCACATGGGAACCACGTGGACGCAAGACGTTGACGACAAGAAGTACACCGCCCAAGAAATCTCGGCGCGCGTGCTCGGCAAGCTCAAGCGTGATGCCGAAACGTACCTCGGCGAAAAGGTGACCGATGCGGTCATTACTGTCCCCGCGTACTTCAACGACGCCGAACGTCAGGCGACGAAGGAAGCTGGCGAGATTGCCGGACTGAACGTCCTTCGCATCATCAACGAGCCCACCGCCGCCGCATTGGCCTACGGACTCGACAAGGGTAAAGAAGACGAACTCATCCTCGTATTCGACCTCGGCGGTGGAACGTTCGACGTCTCGCTTCTCGAAGTGGGCAAGGACGACGACTTCAGCACGATCCAGGTTCGCGCGACCGCCGGTGATAACCGTCTCGGTGGCGACGACTGGGACGCCCGCATCGTCGATTACCTCGCAAAGCAATTCAAGGAAACGACCGGTGTTGATGTGTCGGGCGACAAGATCGCCAAGCAGCGCCTCAAGGAAGCAGCCGAGCAAGCCAAGAAGGAACTCTCGTCCTCGATGAGCGCGTCCGTGCAGCTTCCGTACCTGTCTCTGACCGAGAACGGCCCCGCCAACCTCGACGAGACCATCACACGCGCCAAGTTCGAAGAACTGACCGCCGACCTTCTGCAGCGCACGGCCAAGCCGTTCCAGGACGTCATCAAAGAAGCGAAGATCAAGGTCTCCGAGATCGACCACATCGTTCTTGTGGGTGGATCGACGCGTATGCCGGCCGTTGCCGAACTCGTCAAGAAGTTGGCGGGCAAGGAAGCGAACAAAGGCGTGAACCCCGACGAGGTTGTTGCGGTCGGAGCGTCGCTCCAGGCTGGTGTCCTCATGGGAGAGCGTAAAGACGTTCTTCTCATCGACGTCACGCCGCTGAGCCTCGGAATCGAGACCAAGGGCGGAATCATGACCAAGCTCATCGAGCGAAACACGGCCATTCCGACCAAGCGTTCCGAGACCTTCACGACCGCCGACGACAACCAGCCGTCCGTGTCGATCCAGGTGTTCCAGGGCGAACGTGATTTCACGCGCGACAACAAGTCGCTCGGGAACTTCGAACTCACCGGAATTGCCCCAGCTCCTCGCGGAGTACCGCAGGTCGAGGTCACCTTCGACATCGACGCCAACGGAATCGTCCACGTGTCCGCCAAGGACAAGGGAACAAACAAGGAACAGTCGATGACGATCACCGGTGGTTCCTCGCTCTCGAAGGACGACATCGAGCGCATGGTTCGCGAAGCGGAAGAACACGCCGCCGAGGACCACGCGCGTCGCGAAACCGCGGAGAAGCGCAACGTCGCCGAACAGATGGCGTACTCGGTCGAGAAACTTCTTGAAGAGAACGACGACAAGCTGCCCGACGACGTCAAGTCCGAGGTTCGTGCCGACGTCGACGCGCTCAAGACGGCGCTTGCCGGAACCGATGACGCCGCGGTGGACGCCGCGGTCGAACGACTCCAGGCCAGCCAGGGCAAGCTCGGGGACGCGATCTATGCGAACCAGGGCGACGCCGCCGCTGACGAGACCCCGGAATCGACCAAGGACGACGAGGACATCATCGACGCCGAGGTTGTCAACGACGAGGAACCCGCGTCGGACGAAACCGACAAGGACTCCACGAAATAACCATGTCGGACAACGAACAGAACAACGACGAGCAGGTTCCCCCCACCGAACCGGTCGAGGACTCTTCGGAGGGATCGACTGACGAGGCGGGGGAACCGTCCCTCGCGGATGAAGCGGCTGAGCAGAACGCCGAGGAGCTCCTCGAGTCGATGCTCGGCGAGGTTGAACGGAACCTGGTCGAGGAATACCGCGACCGCGCCGCTCGTGCCGAGGCCGAACTTGCGAACTTTCGCAATCGCGTCGAACGTGATCGCGCTGCTAACCGCGACGCCGTCATCGCCGAAGTGATTCGCGCGGTGCTTCCCGCGATGGACGACCTCAATCGCGCCGAGTCACACGGCGACCTGGCCGGCAGCCCGCTCGAAATCGTCGCGCAAAAAATCCGCACCGGTTTTGGCCGATTCGGACTCGCTTCGGTCGGCGAGGTCGGCGAAGCATTCGACCCGAACCGCCACGAAGCAATCGTGAAACTTCCCACCGAGGGCGCAACCAGCGAGACCGTCGCTGACGTCGTCGAGGTGGGCTACACACTCGGTGACCGACTGATTCGACCAGCCAAGGTCGCGGTCGCCGCTCCGACGGAATAGTCGAAGGAGGGACGCTATGGCAAGCCAAGACTGGTTCGACAAGGACTTTTATGCCGTTCTCGGCGTCTCGAAGGACGTGTCGGATGCGGAACTGAAAAAGGTGTACCGAAAGTTGGCCCGCCAGTTCCACCCCGATTCGAACCCCGGTGACGCCAAGGCCGAGGCGCGATTCAAGGAAATCAGCGAGGCGTACACCGTGTTGGCTGATTCGGCGTCGCGGCAGGAATACGACCAGATCCGTGCGATGGGCGGCGGTGCTCGATTTACGTCGGGTGGCAACGGCCCTGGCGGCTTTGACGACGTGTTCGGAAACATCTTTGGCGGCGGGGGTCGAACTCGGTTCCAGCAAAGCCCCGAGGATATCTTCGGTGGGATGTTCGGGGGCGGCGCAGGCGGGTTCCCCGGTCAGCAGCGCTCGAGCGCTCGAAAAGGCGCTGACCTCACAGCGAACATCACGATCGACTTCCGCACTGCGATTCAGGGCGGCGAAGTCAGTCTCGATCTTCGAGGCGCGAAGCCCCTCCAAATCGCAATCCCCGCTGGCGTGAACGACAAACAAAAGATTCGTGTGCGCGACAAGGGCGAACAGTCCATGACGGGCGGAGCATCCGGCGATCTCGTCATCACCGTCACCGTTCGTGACCACCCGGTCTTCGATCGCGACGGGGACAACCTGCGCGTCGACATTCCGATCACAATCCCTGAAGCGATTCTGGGAGCGACCATCGAGGTCCCGACTCTCGAGGGCGACAGGGTCAAGGTCAAGGTTCCGGCAAACACTCCGAGTGGCCGCGTTCTGCGCGTTCGCGAGCGCGGCGTAAAGGTCAAGGGAAAGCGCGGTGACCTGCTCGCAACCATCCTCATCGTCACGCCCGACCTAATCTCGGACAAGACCAAGAAACTCGTCGAAGAGTTCAAGACGCTCAACGAGGTTCATAGTCCGCGCGACACGCTCTACGGCAAGGCGAGCCTCTAGGGGGGACCGTGTTCACCGAAGACGACCCGATTTTCTCCATCGCCCACGCGGCGGAGCTCGCAGCCATGCACCCGCAGACGCTGCGCCAATACGACCGCCTCGGGCTCGTATCGCCCGGTAGAACCGCCGGCCGCACGCGTCGCTATTCGATGCGGGACATCGTGCAGTTGCGTGAGGTTCAGCGCCTCTCGAACGAAGGACTCAACCTCGAGGGGATTCGCCGAATCCTTGAACTTGAAAACACCGTCACCGACCTGAATCAACGTGTTCGCGAGCTCGAATCGCTCCTCGCCGACGCGATGATCGCCCGTCCGGGAAGCCGCGTGTTTGCTGCGGGCACGGGCGGCGAAGTTGTTTCCCTTCGAGCCGGCACTCGCTCACAAAAACCCAACCAGGTCGTCGTCTGGCGACCGTTTCCCTGGCGTGACCGCTAGGACCCGAGGAGAAGACCATGGCGAACATGCAGGGTGCCCCTTCCTCGCAAGAGGATCAGAAATCCGCGCTCGAACAATACGGCGTGAACCTCACCGCGATTGCACAGACCGGCAAGCTCGACCCGGTGATCGGCCGTGATGCCGAGATCCGTCGAATCACCCAGGTGCTCACGCGTCGAACCAAAAACAACCCCGTTCTCATCGGTGAACCGGGCGTCGGAAAGACGGCCGTTGTCGAGGGACTCGCTCAACGCATCATCGCGGGCGATGTCCCCGACAGCCTCAAGGGCAAGGAAATCGTCTCACTCGACCTTGCCGCGCTCGTCGCCGGTGCCAAGTACCGCGGCGAATTCGAGGAACGACTCAAGGCCGTTCTCAAAGAAATCGACGAGTCCGACGGTCGTGTGATCACGTTCATTGATGAACTTCACACCCTGATGGGCGCGGGCGGCGGAGAAGGTTCCGTAGCGGCCGCCAACATGCTCAAGCCGATGCTCGCCCGCGGAGAACTTCGACTGATCGGTGCGACGACGCTCGACGAATACCGCGAACACATCGAAAAGGACGCGGCACTCGAACGCCGATTCCAACAGGTGTATGTCGGTGAACCCAGCGTCGAGGACACGATTGCGATCCTGCGGGGTCTCAAGGAACGGTACGAAGCGCACCACCGAGTCGTCATCGCCGACAGCGCGCTCATTGCGGCTGCCACAATGTCGAATCGGTACATAACTTCTCGTCAATTGCCGGACAAGGCCATTGACCTCATCGACGAGGCCGCGAGCCGTCTCAAAATGGAGATCGAATCATCACCCGTCGAAATCGATGAATTGCGCCGACTGGTTGATCGCCTCACCATCGAAGAACTCGCACTCAAGAAGGAAAAGGACGACGCGTCCAAGGAGCGGCTCTCGAAACTGCGCGGTGAACTTGACGAAAAGCGCGTGGCGCTCGCCGAACTCCAAAAACGCTGGGAAGCCGAAAAGGCGTCGTTGCAGGGCGTTGGTGACTTGATGACGAAACTCAATGAAGCGCGAATCGACCTCGACCTCGCCATGCGCGAAGGCAACTACGAAAAGGCATCGAAGCTCAACTACGAGGTCATTCCCGGAATCGAGGCGACGATCGCCGCCGCCGAATCGGGCCAACAGGTCGGCGACCGAATGGTCAATGACCGCGTGACCGAGGACGACATCGCCGCGGTTGTTGCGGCCTGGACCGGGATTCCTGTCGACAAATTGACACAGGGCGAAACCGAGAAACTCTTGAGCCTTGAAAAGGAACTCGCCAAACGGCTCGTCGGTCAAGAGGACGCCGTTCGCGCGGTGTCGGACGCGGTTCGCCGCAGCCGCGCCGGTGTCTCTGACCCGAACCGTCCGACCGGTTCATTCTTGTTCCTCGGACCGACCGGTGTCGGCAAGACCGAACTTGCCAAGGCGCTCGCCGACTACTTGTTCGATGACGAGAAGGCCCTGATCCGCGTCGACATGAGCGAATACGGCGAGAAGTTCTCGGTGTCGCGTCTGATTGGTGCGCCTCCCGGTTATGTCGGGTTCGAACAGGGCGGTCAGTTGACGGAAGCCGTCCGCCGCCGCCCGTATTCCGTGGTTTTGCTCGACGAGGTCGAAAAGGCTCACCCCGAGGTGTTCGACCTGTTGTTGCAGGTGTTTGACGACGGACGTTTGACCGACGGTCAGGGTCGCACGGTCGACTTCCGCAACACGATTTTCATTCTCACGTCGAATCTGGGCTCGAATTTCCTCGTCGATCCTGAACTGTCCTGGGAAGACAAGAAAATCGCGGTCAATGAGACGGTTCGACAGGCGTTCAAACCCGAGTTCGTCAATCGTCTGGACGACATCGTTGTGTTCGCGCCGTTGTCGAGCGATGACCTCGAACGCATTGTCGACATCACGGTGGACCGACTGGCGAACCGGTTGGCCGACCGTCGCCTGACCCTCGGAGTAACTCCCGGTGCACGCCTGTGGCTGTCCGAACGCGGATACGACCCGATTTACGGCGCCCGTCCGCTTCGACGATTGATGCAACACGAGATCGATGACCGACTCGCCACCGCCCTGATTGCCGGGAACATTTCCGATGGCGATGCGGTTGTGGTTGATGTGGCATCCGATGGCGACTCACTCACCGTTTCCCGCAATATCCCCTAACCCCGAATACACAAAGGACATCATGAGCAAGCGAGCAGTCACCGAGTACCCCATCAACGACGCCCTGGCGAACCGCTGGAGCCCCCGTTCGTTTGACCCGACCGCGGTTCTGACCGCAGCCGACCTTGGACCCGCGTTCGAGGCAGCCCGGTGGGCACCGTCGGCGAACAACCTTCAGCCGTGGCAGTTCATCGTCGGGTATCGCGGTGACGAGACCTTCGCCAAGATTGCCGAAGACCTCTCTGGATTCAACGCGGGCTGGGCGCCCGACGCGAGCGCGCTTGTCGTCACCGTCACCAACACCGTCACCGCGTCCGGTCGAGACAACGCTTACGCGCGTTATGACCTCGGGCAGTCAGTTGCGCACTTCACCATCCAAGCGACCGCGGATGGCCACATGACTCACCAAATGGGTGGGTTCGATATCGATGCGCTCACGATCGCGCTCGGAGTTTCCGAACCGTGGGAGATCGTTTCCCTTATCGCCGTAGGCGCACTGGGTGACCCGAACAAACTTCCCGAGGATCGCCGCGAAGCCGAAACCGGTCCGCGCGAGCGCAAGCCGCTGAGCGAGGTCGTGCGCTAGTCCGTCGACCTTTGGCCGCAATCGGCTCAGCCGAGCAAGGCCTTGTCGAGGAGTGCAAATAGCGCCGACTTCATGTCGTTGCGATTCGTGACGGGGAACGTCCACGGGATCGAAACCTCGCGGGTCTCGCCGTTCTTCTCGATTGTGAAGACGCCGGTTGATTCCGTGATGTCAATCAACAGCACAGTCGACTCGACCTCTGCGCTGGCCAGTTTTTCCGCCATGAATCGCATGTGGTCAGCCATCGACGGGTCGTTCATGTAATCGCACACACCGCGCACATCGTTGGGGTCAAGAGCCATGATTCGTATTCCTTTCGTCGGTCACCAAAACATCGGGCGGTCGTCGTCTTCGTCCGCTCCACCGATTTCGACGACAACGGGAACGTGGTCGCTCGGTTGTTCGCCCTTGCGCTGATCGCGGTCGATGAAGGCATCGGTGACGTTCGCCGCAAAAGCTGGCGACCCGAGGATGAAGTCGATACGAAGACCTTCGTTGCGCGGGAAAGACAGGTTTTTGTAGTCCCAATAGGTGTAGCCCTCGGGCACGCGTGGCCGAACGCAGTCGGTCAGGTTCATCGCCTCGAACTTCGCGAATGATTCGCGCTCGACGGGAGAGATGTGGGTCGACAGACCGGGGACCATCCGCGGGTCACCGCAGTCGTCATCGAAGGGAGCGATGTTGAAATCTCCCATGATGGCGAGCTGGTCGAACGTCGCCATTTCCGTTGCGGATGACGTCCTCAGCGCCTCGAGCCAGCGCAACTTGTAATCAAAGTGCGGGTCGTCGAGCGACCGCCCGTTCGGAACGTACAGGCTCCACAAGCGAACGCCCTCGACCGTGACGCCGATCGCGCGGGCCTCGAGTGGCGGGTCATCCCCGTCGTGATCCTTGGCGAACCCGGGCATCCCGTCGAATCCGACCGTGACGTCTGTCATCGGCAACCTCGAGATGAACGCCACCCCGTTCCACTGCGACAACCCATGGCACACGATGTCGTAGCCGGCCGCCTCGAGTGCGGTGCGGGGGAACTGGTCGTCCCGGCACTTCGTCTCTTGCAGCGCGAGCACATCAATGTCGCTCGCCCCAAGCCAGTCGACGACGCGATCGACTCGAGTTCGAATCGAATTGATGTTCCAGGTCGCAATGCGCACGAGTGCGAGTTTAGGCGTTCGATAAGGTTATGGAATGACCGACGACCGCTCGCAACTCGCGTCCCTCATCAAGGACAACGCAGTTTTTTTCGGAGATTTCACTCTGACGAGCGGTGCGAAAGCGACCTATTACATCGATCTCCGGCGAGTCAGCCTTGATCACCGCGTCGCGCCACTCATCGGCGATGTCATGGTCGACCTCATCGCCGATATCCCCGACATCGCGGCCGTGGGCGGACTCACGATGGGTGCCGACCCGATCGCATCGGCCGTTCTGCATCGCGGTGTCCTGAAGGGCAAGGTTTACGACGCGTTCGTCGTTCGCAAAGAACCCAAAGACCACGGTCGAGGAAAGCAGG
Source organism: Microbacteriaceae bacterium (assembly GCA_044353905.1). Classification (GTDB taxonomy): domain Bacteria; phylum Actinomycetota; class Actinomycetes; order Actinomycetales; family Microbacteriaceae; genus MWH-TA3. The sequence continues at coordinate 22,976 of JBILBA010000013.1, forward strand.
TCGAAGGCCCCGACCTCGATGGCAAGCGTGTCATCGTCCTCGAAGACACGTCGACAACGGGCGGTTCGCCTCTCGCTGCTGCGGCCGCGCTGGAAAAGGTGGGTGCGACTGTTGTCGCGATTGCCGTGGTTGTGGACCGAAACACGGGGGCAAAAGAGGTAATCGAGGCCGCTGGGTACGAATATCGAGCGGCCATTTCGCTGAGTGATTTAGGGTTGGAATCATGACCGACAAGGACAACGACGACTCTCGTGACGACGTCGACTGGCTCAAGGATGCGTTCGATCGTGCGATTCAGGGCGATAACGGAACAGTCCCCGATGCCGCGCGCCCGGTAGTCAACCCTTTTGCGGGGCTTACGCCGTCGGGCGACACCGCGCCGGTTGAGCCCGTCGTTTCGACCACTCCGGAGGCACCGGTGGAAGCAGGCGAGATGCCGTCGCACCGACACGACCTCGACCTCGACTTTGAAACCGACAACATGCCACCCGTCACATCGTTCGAACCGGTGGTGCCGTTAGAGAACCCACTTCCGGCTGTGGCGACGGATTATCCGCCGACCGAAGCTCTCGACACGGTCGATCTGCCCGCAACGACGGTGGCGGAGCCCGTTGCGCCGGTTGCGCCGGCTGTCACAACACCCTCTGCACTGTCAGAGGAGACGAGCGGCATCGACCGGCTCGATGCCCTCTTTTCGTCCACGGACACGGCGACCGCGACGGTTCCGATTGTGGCCGCACCGGGAACCCCGCAGCCGAGCGCGTCAAAACTGACTCAAGAGCCGAAACCGGTCGATGACGCAAAACTGCGCCAGCGCCTGCTGTTGATTGTCGGAGGGTTTGTCGTGGCGATTGTTGCGATTGGCGCTTTCCTTGCGGGCGGATTCGTTGCCACCCCGGTGGCCGTGCCGACCCCCGAGGTGACCGAACCGTCGGTCGCACCGACGGCCACGCAACCGCCAGGGGACTACGCGTTCACCGAACTTTTCGGAGGCGAATGTCTCGAACCGTTCGACACCGCGTGGGCGGCGACGTTTACCGTGGTCGATTGTGCGACTCCGCACTCCGCACAACTTGTCTATGCAGGCGATCTCGCGTTAGACGAGACCTACCTGTCGTATCCCGGCGACGACCGTGTTGGGAAAGCCGCGATGGCTGGTTGCTCACGCAAGGGTGTTCTGAACCTCACGACCGCAAAGGCCTACACCGACCTGCTTGTCTCCAGCGCCTACCCCGTTTCGTCCGAGGCGTGGGATTCAGGGGACACGCGGTATTACTGTTTCGTCAATCTGTCGAGCGGTGATCCCATCGAGGGAGACCTCGCCGGCAAATTGATCACGCAGGGCGCGGAGGCAGCTCCGGAACCGACAGCAACGCCTTAACACCGAGCCGCGATTCCATCACCGCGATGGCGTCGTCGGACTGATCGAAAAGGACAACGTTGCGCCCCAGTTCGTGGGCGGCCGCACCCGTGGTGCCGCTTCCCGCGAAAGCGTCGAGAACCCAATCCCCCTGCCGGCTTGACGCCGCAATCATCCGGCGCACGAGCCTCACGGGCTTTTGGGTCGCGTAACCCGTCTTTTCCTTGCCGGTCGGCGACACGATGGTGTGCCACCACACGTCTGTCGGCAATTTCCCGCGCTCGACTTTTTCGGGCGTCACCAGCCCCGGGGCCATGTACGGCTCGCGGTCGACCTCGGCCGAATCGAAAAAGTACGTCGCTGGGTTTTTCACGTACACCAGAATCGTGTCGTGTTTGGTCGGCCATTTGCTCGTTGATTTAGCGCCGTAGTCGTAAGCCCAAATGATCTCGTTGAGAAAACTCTCACGCCCGAACAGGGCATCCAACGCAACCTTGGCGTAGTGCGCCTCTCGATAATCGAGGTGCAAATACAGAGTTCCCGAATCTGCCAGCACGCGGTGGGCTTCGACGAGTCGGGGTTCGAGGAACTCCCAATAGTCTTCGAACGCGTCGTCATACCCGTACAGAATTCCCTTGACCGTCGCGTACGACGCACCGCCGAACCCCGTTCGTGCCCCACCCTCAGCGCGCACGGTCTTCAACGACTGACGTTCTTGTCGTCGCCCGGTGTTGAACGGCGGGTCGAGGTACACAACCTGAAACGTTTCGTCCGGCAGTCGCCTCAACAGTTCGAGGTTGTCGCCCTGCACGATGTGGATCTCGGTCATTCCCCTAAGTTAACAGAGTGACGGAAGATGACCGCGTTTCGGCGACACCCGAACTTTCCACACACGGCGTTGGTCCGTGGAAGGGCGAGTGGCCGACCGACCCGAACTTCGACCCGGTGCTTCTTGAAAACGGCGACACTCGGAACGTCATCGACGAATACCGCTACTGGACGATGGAAGCAATCGTCGCCGACCTTGATTCCAAGCGTCACCGATTTCACGTCGCTATCGAGAACTGGCAACACGACCTCAACATCGGGTCAATTGTTCGCACGGCGAACGCGTTCCTCGCGAACACGGTCCACATCGTTGGCCGCCGGCGCTGGAACAAGCGCGGAGCGATGGTCACCGATCGCTATCAGCACGTGATTCACCACTCAACAATCGAGGAGTTTCTCGAATGGGCGCGAGCACACAACCTCACTGTCGTCGGTGTCGACAACGTTCCCGGCTCGGTGTCGATCGACGAGACCTCGCTGCCCGAGTCGTGCGTGTTGCTGTTCGGACAGGAAGGACCGGGGCTGTCGCCCGAGGCAATCGCCGCGAGCGACCTCGTCGTCGAAATCGAACAATTCGGGTCCACCAGGTCGTTGAATGCGTCCGCCGCCGCGGCCATCATCATGCATTCCTGGATCCGAGAGCACATCGTCGCCAAACGGTAGACTGAGAAAGTTCGCCGATCGAAGGAATCGACATGCCCGCAGTAGTCATCGTTGGAGCCCAGTGGGGTGACGAAGGTAAGGGTAAAGCAACCGACCTCATCGCGGGACGCATCGACTACGTGGTCAAATTCAACGGCGGAAACAACGCGGGCCACACGGTTGTCATCGGCAACGAAAAGTACGCCCTGCACCTTTTGCCCTCCGGGATCCTCACCGAGGGTGTCGTGCCCGTCATCTCCAACGGAGTCGTCATCGACCTCGAAGTCTTGTTCGAAGAACTCGACGCGTTGACCAGTCGCGGCATCGACGTCTCGAAACTTCGCGTGTCGGCCAATGCCCACGTCATCACGTCGTATCACCGCACGCTCGACAAGGTCACGGAACGATTCCTGGGTAAGCGCCAGATTGGAACGACGGGTCGCGGAATTGGCCCAACCTATGCCGACAAAATCAATCGCGTCGGAATCCGCATCCAAGACATCTTTGACGAAGGAATCCTGCGCCAAAAGGTCGACGGCGCGTTGGACATGAAGAACCACCTCCTCGTCAAGATTTACAACCGCCGAGCCATTACCGCGGACGAAATCGTCGACGAACTGTTGTCGTACGCGGACCGCCTTCGCCCGTTGGTCTGCGACACCTCGCTGCTGCTCCACGAGGCGCTCACCGACGGCAAGACCGTCTTGTTTGAGGGCGGTCAGGCAACGATGCTTGACGTCGACCACGGAACCTATCCGTTTGTCACGTCGTCGAACTCGACCGCGGGCGGAGCATCAACCGGTTCCGGCATCGGTCCGAATCAGATTTCACGCGTGATCGGAATCATCAAGGCGTACACGACTCGAGTCGGTTCCGGGCCGTTCCCGACGGAACTCGACAACGAGGAAGGCGAACGACTTCGCCAGGCCGGCGCTGAATTCGGCACGACCACGGGGCGTCCGCGTCGCTGCGGCTGGTATGACGCTCCCATCGCGAGGTATTCGGCGCGAATCAACGGGATCACCGACTTTGTCCTCACCAAGCTCGATGTGCTGACGGGACTCACTGAAATCCCCGTTTGTGTCGCCTACGAGGTCGACGGGGTTCGTTTCGATGAAATGCCCGTGAACCAGTCGGATTTCCACCACGCAACGCCCATTTACGAATCGTTTCCCGGCTGGACCGAGGACATCTCGTCCGCGCGGACCTTCGCCGACCTTCCCGCCAACGCACAGAACTACGTCCACGCCATCGAAAAGATCTCAGGCGCGAGGTTCTCGGCGATTGGTGTTGGGCCTGCTCGCGACGAGATAATCGCGATTCACGACCTTCTCGACTAGAACATCCAAGTTTTGTCCAAGATTTGGCTAAAGACCAAACGGACGGTCTTGAGCCGATTTACACTGGGGCTATGGAACAGAAAAGGGCATTCTTAGCCCCACGACCAATCGTCACCAGCGTGGTAGCCGCCGCGTTGCTGCTGTCGACACTGGCGGGTTGTGCGCCGAGTGTTCCCACGGAGTCGATGAGCGTGCTCAATGGAAATGGAATCCTCACCGCTGACCTCGGGAACGACGTCACCGCCCGAGGCGTGGTTCTCGCCGCCGTTCTTCTTGTTGCTGGCGATGTCGAAAAGGCTCTGACCAAGGGTCTCGTCACAGCCCCCGAGGTTGACGCCGCGCGCAAGGCGATTGACGAGGGAACGATGGATATGTGGCGCCAGCGGGCCGAAGCGGACGGGGCCACCCCGTGATCCGCCGATCCGCAATCGTCACGGCTGCCGTCGTTAGTGCCCTCGTTTTTACCGGCACGACTCCCGCCCGGGCCGCCGATCAAAACGCCATCAAACGAGCCATTGTCATCACGGTTCTGAACAACCTCGGAGTCCAACCGACGGCCCAACTCATCGACCAAATCGTCAGTGACATCCCCGTGGACCTTCTCGATTCGACACTGGTTCGCCAGGTCGGAACGGCATTGGACAATTCAGAGGATCCGGCGCTCATGATCGGCCAGACGGTCGATAGCGACGGTGACGGTGTGCCCAACGCCGATGCGATCGTTGATTCCGATGATGAAACTGAGGATGAAACCGATGACGAAACCGACGACAACGGCTCTGGTTCGTCGGGCTCGTCGGGAAGCAATTCCGGAAACAATTCCGGCTCTGACGACGATACGGACAAAGACGATGATACGGACAAAAAAGATCCGGACGATGACGATGACGATGACGATGACGAAGACGAGTCGGGCGACGACGAAGACAACTAAGACTCCCCAGGGGTGGGGTGACACGCGTCCGGCTGCACTCGGTGCGGCCGGGCGCGATGCTTTGTAGGCTGAACCCATGGATGAGGAAACGGCCGCCGAACTTCGCGACTTGCGACAGAGCATCGACAATGTCGATGCCGCGCTGATTCACATGCTCGCGGAACGGTTTCGATTCACGCAGAAGGTCGGCCAATTGAAGGCGCGGGCGGGCCTTCCGTTGTCGGACAAGTCCCGTGAAGCCGAACAGATTGAGCGCTTGACCTCACTTGCCCACGAAGCAAACCTCGACCCGGTATTCGCCGAAAAGTTTCTCAACTTCATCGTTGCCGAGGTAATCCGGCATCACGAAAAGATTGCGAACGACTCACAGGGTTAACGTTCGCCAGATTCGTTCGCTGTTTCCTCGCCGTTCACCAGAATTACACGCGGTTTCCGCACACTGTATCCATGGTTGCTACCCGCCCAAATTTCGTCCCTCTACACGGATGGGCCATCTCGCTTGAGCCGATGACGTCGGAGCACTTTGCTGATCTCTTCGCCGCAATCGCCCACCCCGTCGTATTTGAACAAGGGTTCGGCGGCGGCCTGGCGAACCTTACGACCGACATTGCGAGTTTCTCGGAATGGGCATCGTCGCACTTCAAGTTCGACACATCACACGTGTATGTGATTCGCGCAACGACCGGTCCGTTGGCGGGGGCAATCCTGGGTACGACAACACTTGGCGACTTCGACGACGAACGTGAACACACGCACATTTTTTCGACCGCGTTCGCTCCGCACGCCTGGGGCACCTCGGTCAACTCCATGACAAAGTACTTGTTGCTCGAACGCGCGTTCAACCACGGATACGGTCGTGTGCGAATTCAGGCCGACGTTATGAACCACCGCTCACGCCGCGCGATTGAAGCGCTGGGCGCTCAATTCGAAGGTGTTGTTCGTCGAGACAAGCAACGTGCAGACGGGTCGTGGCGAGACACCGCCCTCTATTCGATTCTTATTGACGAATGGCCGATGGTTGCAGACCGTCTCGAGCGACGCATCGCCGAGAAAGCAGGAACAGAACCGTTCGGGGCCGTTCCGATCCGCCTCGGCTGATTAGGCGTTGACTCCCGGCAGGTTGGCATACAACTTGTGCGCGGTTTCAAGGCATTGGTCGATCATGCGCTGTTGACGCTTCACGGTCACAAACTTCGGACCAACCCACGCGGGAACAAACGAGCCGTCGGATGCCTTTTCGCGCAGCATCCAGGCGAAAACACATTCCTCGGCTCCGGTCACAAACAGCTGCCACTGAACTTGGCGCTTGTAGTAAATCGGGACCCAATCGTAGGAACCCCAATCGCGGCCGGTTGTCTTGACTTCGACGATGGTTCCGTGATCGGGGGACAGCCCGTCGGGGGTCGCCATCATCCAGTTCGCTTCGGTCGACGCGATGAGCCAGTCGTTCCCCGCGATGTCAAATCGTTCCGCCAACTTGTCGATGATGTTCGATTCCTGGTCGCGGCCGAACGCCATGAACGCGTTGTCGGGGATCGGGGTCGGGTCCATCATCTGGCCGACGACCTCGGAGAAACCCTTGTCGTCGTGTGCTTTGCCGACCATCGTGGCGGTCACGCCCGTCGCTCGCACACGCAGCCATTCGTCGCGGTCAGCGCTCTGCACTAAAAAACGGGATTGCTCAATCATGTGGACCTTTCGAACTCTTCCACGGTAGTGCGTTCAACCGACATCGAACAGCATCTATCGTTTTCTCGGGATTGAGTCGATAGATTGTAATCATGAACTCTTCGTCAATCCGGGCTCTTGCCAGCCTCGCCGTCGCTTCCCTCGCTGTGACAGGTGTTGCGTCTACCGCCGAGGCGACCGTGACCTACGCCAACAGGGGATCGGTCGATCTGTACGA
>JBILBA010000035.1:0-5415 GCA_044353905.1 Microbacteriaceae bacterium
ATCGTCACACCCAAGGGCGTTCGCGTCATCGAATTCAACGCGCGACTGGGCGACCCCGAGACGCAGGTTGTGCTCGAACTTCTTGAGTCGTCGCTCGCCGACCTGCTACTGGCAACCGCGACCGGGCAACTCGCGTCGGTGCCCGAACCCGTATTCGCCGATGATGTCGCGGTGACCGTCGTTCTCGCGAGTGAGGGCTACCCCGAGTCACCCGAAACCGGAAGGCTAATTCTGGGATTGGCCGACGCACTCGGGGTTCCCGGAGTGTCCATCGCCCACGCGGCGACCGCCCGCGATGGCGACGGATTCGTGTCGACCGGCGGACGTGTCTTGTCCGTCATCGCCCGCGGCGCCGATTTTACCGACGCCCGAAGGCGCGTCTATATGGCGCTCGACCGAATCACGTTGGACGGTTCACACTTCCGCACCGACATCGCCGAACGAGTCGCCGAATGACGATTTCGGGGTGGCGTCACGTCTATTCCGGAAAAGTCCGCGATCTGTACATTCCCGATACCGAGTCCGGGCTCGATTCATCCCCCTCGATGCTGCTGGTCGCGAGCGATCGGGTGTCAGCCTTCGATCACGTCCTCGAACCCGGAATCCCGGGCAAGGGCGCGTTGCTCACGGCGCTGTCGCGCTGGTGGTTCGCGCAATTGGCCGAATTCCCCAACCATCTGCTGGAAGCCGAAGCGCCCGCCGACGTCGCTGATCGCGCGATGGTCGTGCGCACGTTGGACATGATTCCCGTGGAATGCGTCGTTCGCGGTTATCTCGCCGGCAGCGGTTGGGTCGAATACCAGGAATCCGGAACAGTGTGCGGAATCGCCCTTCCCGCCGGAATGTCCGACGGGGACCGTTTACCCGAGCCCATCTTTACCCCGGCATACAAAGCGCCAATCGGGGAACACGACGAGAACATTTCCTACGAGCAGACCGTCGAACTCGTTGGCGAAGAGACCGCGAGCGAACTGCGCGATTCGAGCCTCGCCATCTTCCGCCGAGCGAGCGAGATCGCCGAAGCGAAGGGGCTCATTCTTGCCGACACCAAGTTCGAATTCGGTCGCAATCGCGACTCCGGCGAGCTGACCCTGTGTGACGAGGTCCTCACGTCCGATTCGAGCCGTTACTGGGATGCCGCAACGTATTCGGCTGGCGGTCCGAACCGGCTCGATTCCTTTGACAAGCAGATCGTGCGTGACTGGCTGTCCGCGAACTGGAACAAGACCGGCACGCCTCCCGTCCTGCCGGACGAAATCGTCGCCCAAACGGCAGGGCGATACCGCGAGCTGATTTCACGGTTGACAACCGTCACTTAGCAGCGGTCCCCGCGAGGGCTCCCGTCTGGGGCGATGCGCGCGAATAGACTAAAGACAGAATTCACCCGCGAGTCGAGGAGTGAGAGTGCCGAAGGTCATCGTCGAGGTTATGCCGAAAGAAGTCCTGCTCGACCCCGCCGGGAAGGCCACAGCACGTGCTCTGCAGCGTTTTGGTGACGGAGAAATCACCGACGTGCGCATCGGCAAGAGATTTGAAATCACGATCGACGGTGAGGTCACGCCGAAACTCCTCGATCACATCACCGAGGTCGCCAAGGACGTCCTGTCGAATGACGTCATCGAAGACGTGATTTCGATTCGCGTGGCGGACTAACGTGCGCGTCGGCGTCATCACATTCCCCGGGTCGCTCGACGACCGCGACGCTCTTCGTGCCATCAAACTCGCCGGCGGTGACCCCGTCGCCCTCTGGCACGGCGACCCTGACTTGCACGGTGTCGACGCCATCGTTCTCCCCGGCGGTTTCTCGTACGGTGACTATTTGCGGTGCGGCGCGATTGCCGCTCACTCGCCCATCATGAGCGAGGTCGTCGATGCGGCGAACACGGGAATGCCCATCCTCGGTATCTGCAACGGTTTCCAGACCCTCGTCGAGGCCCATCTTCTGGCTGGTGGACTCATTCGAAACGACCACGGCACGTTCATTCGTCGCGACCAGAAACTTCGAGTCGAAAACGTCGACACCGTTTGGACGAGCGGCTACACCCAGGGTCAAGAGATCACCATTCCGTTGAAAAACGGCGAGGGCGGATTCATCGCCGACGACGAGACGCTCAAACAGTTAGAGGGAGACGGGCTCGTCGCGTTTCGATACCTCGAGGTGAACCCCAACGGGTCTCTCAACGACATCGCGGGGATTCGAAACGCTCGCGGCAACGTCGTCGGGCTCATGCCGCACCCCGAACACGCTGTCGAGCCTGGATTCGGCCCCGATACCCCCGCCGCGATGTCGTCCGGCACGGACGGGCTCGCCATGTTCCAGTCGGTTCTCGCCGCCACCGTTCTTTCGTAACCAGGAGCCACCGTGACCGAACACATTCCTGACACCGTCGAGAACGCCGCCGCGACTCCCGACAAGGAACAACCGTTCGGCTTGCTCGGGTTAAAGCCCGACGAATATCAACAGATTCGAGAGATCCTCGGGCGTCGGCCGACAAGCGGTGAATTGGCGATGTATTCGGTCATGTGGTCGGAACACTGCTCGTACAAGTCGTCAAAGGTCCACCTGCGCCAATTCGGTCAGAAGGTCACGCCCGAAATGACCAAGAACCTCATGGTGGGCATGGGCGAAAACGCGGGTGTTGTCGACATCGGTGAGGGCTGGGCGGTCACGTTCAAAATCGAGAGCCACAACCACCCGTCCTACATCGAGCCGTTCCAAGGTGCTGCAACTGGTGTCGGCGGAATCGTTCGCGACATCATTTCAATGGGCGCTCGCCCAGTCGCGGTGATGGACGCTCTGCGCTTCGGTGCGATCGACCACCCCGACACGAGTCGTGTCGTGAACGGCGTCGTGGGCGGAATCTCGTTCTACGGGAACTGCCTCGGTCTGCCCAACATCGGTGGCGAGACCTGGTTCGACCCGGTCTACCAAGCGAACCCTCTCGTCAACGCGCTGGCCGTCGGAGCGCTTCGCCACGAAGACCTTCACCTCGCGAACGCGAAGGGCTTCGGAAACCTCGTGGTTCTGTTCGGCGCGCGTACGGGTGGCGACGGCATCGGCGGGGCGTCCATCCTCGCCTCAGACACATTCGCCGAGGGCGGCCCGACGAAACGCCCCGCGGTTCAGGTCGGGGACCCGTTCGCCGAAAAGGTGCTGATCGAATGCTGTCTCGAATTGTTCGCTGGCGATTGCGTCGAGGGAATCCAGGACCTCGGTGCTGCCGGGATTTCGTGTGCCACGAGCGAACTCGCCTCGAACGGGGACGGTGGAATGTTCATCACCCTCGACAACGTGTTGTTGCGTGACCCCACTCTGACGGCCGAAGAAATTCTGATGTCCGAGAGCCAGGAACGAATGATGGCGATCGTTCGCCCCGAGAAGATTGATGCATTCCTCGCGGTCACGACTAAATGGGATGTCGAGGCCAGCGTTCTTGGGGAAGTTACCGACACCGGCCGCCTCATAATCGAATGGAAGGGTCAGACCATCGTCGACGTCGACCCGCGAACAGTCGCGATCGACGGTCCGGTGTACAACCGTCCGATGGAGTACCCGGCGTGGCTCGACGCGCTCCAGGCGGATTCGCCGTCCAAGTTCGCGCGTGCGACCGACGGTGACGAGCTCAAAAAACAATTCCTTTCGGTCCTGGGTTCGCCGAACGAGGCCGACACCGACTGGATCACTAACCAGTACGACTATTACGTCATGGGGAACACCGCGCTTCACACCCCAGACGGCGCGGGAATGATTCGAATTGACGAAGTGAGCGGGCTCGGCGTTGCACTTGCCACCGATGCGAACGGTCGCTACTGCCAACTGGATCCCTATGTGGGGGCGCAACTGGCCCTGGTCGAGTCGTATCGCAACGTCGCGTCGAGCGGCGCAACGCCCCTCGCCGTCAGCGACTGTTTGAACTTTGGGAGCCCCGAGAACCCCGAGGTGATGTGGCAGTTCGCGCGGGCCGTGGAGGGTCTCGCGGACGGCTGCCTGGAATTGGGAATTCCCGTCACGGGCGGGAACGTGTCGTTCTACAACCAAACCGGCGATGTTCCGATCCATCCGACGCCGGTCGTCGCCGTTCTTGGGTCTATCGACAACGTCGCCCGACGACTGCCATCGGGTTGGCAAGACGACGGCGAGAACCTTTACCTGTTGGGTGTCACGGCCGACGAACTGGGCGGATCGTCGTGGGCCGGTGCCGTGCACGACCACCTCGGTGGAGTCCCGCCGCGGGTTGATTTCGCCGCGGAAAAAGACCTTGCCGGGCTTCTCGGTGCCGCCGCACACGAGGGAATCGTCACCTGCGCGGTCGACCTCGGTACCGGTGGATTCATCCGTGCGGTTTCCGACGGTGTCTTACGTTTCGGAGTCGGTGCCCGCGTCTGGATTGACGAGATCGTGTCTCGTGACGGGGTCGACGCCACCGCCGCCTTGTTTTCCGAAACCCAGGCCCGTGCCCTAGTCTCCGTCGCCCGCGAAGACGACGTCAAGTTCCGCGGCCTCTGTGACGGTCGCCACGTTCCCGTTTTGCGTGTCGGGGTCACGGACAAACGTTCGGGCGAACTCGAGGTTCAAGGGCAGTTCTCGATCGCGATCGACCAGTTACGTTCAGTCCACCGCGGGACTCTCCCTACGCATTTCGGCCCGGTCGTCGGGGGCTAGCTCGACCTAGATGGGTCCGCCACCGGGGCGGGGTCCTCGCTTGCCCCGAGCGGTCACCTTGACAACGTTGCTCGGGGCACTCACGCCGACTTCATTCGTCACGAGGACGCGACACTTAATGGTCTTTTTCTTGTTGCGCGTCACCACTATGTCGCGAGTGTTGTCAGTGAAGACGGCAATGTTCCTGTAGCGATTCGTCTTTCCATTGGTGCACTGCACGGTGTACGACACGAACGTCGAGTCCCCGAGGTCCGGCGAAATCGACCATGCCAGGTCCGCATTCTTTCGGCTGTATACATACCAGTCGAGTTCGACGGGCTGCGCCACCGTGGGGGCGTTGTCCGCCAACGAAAAGTTAATGATGTTGTTGTTCTCGTCAAGGTAGGTCACTGTTGAGCCATCAGGGTTTACGGCAATCAGCGGGTCGCTGCCAAGTGTGGCTTCGGAATCGGCAACCGAAATCACGTCGATGAGGCCCGCAAACCAGCCACGACCGAGCGGCACGCGAATGAGCTTCTTGTCTTTCGACAAAGCGACAAGTTGCTCCGCGTTGTCGCTCACGACGATTTGGCGGACTCCGTCAACGTTTGTCGGAAGCGAGAAAAATTCCTCTGCTGGTTCATTAACGAAGGTCAGATATTGGCTGCTCCGGAAAATACGGTCAGCCCCAGCTTGATCGTTTCCCGCAAACAACCATTCGCCGTCGTTGTTCGTCTTGATCGCAATCGCTGACAACGCCGAGGTAGAGGAAA
>JBILBA010000001.1:0-266526 GCA_044353905.1 Microbacteriaceae bacterium
GAAATCGCGCTGTTCACGCAATCTGTTGTCGGGTGGACCCATGCGCCGCGACCGGGGGCCGTTGCCGACGAATCGACCACAACCGTGTTCCCAGCCAGCACAACCCTCGTGAGAAGGTCTCGTTCATCGCGCGAGCGACAACCGATGCAGGTTCTGACAGGTTTCATTCTACCCTGCGGTTACAGCAACTCGTCCATCAGGGCGTCACTCTTCACGTCGATCTTGGCGCGAGTCAACATCGCCGCCAGTCGAGCGTTCTGCCCGTCCTTGCCGATCGCCAGCGACAACTGATATTCGGGGACGAACGCGCGAACCGCGTTGATGCTCGCGTCGACCAGTACCGCCTTGGTGACCTTGGCGGGGCTCAGAGCGTGAGCGACGAATTCGGCGATGTCGGGCGAATAGTCGACGATGTCGATTTTCTCGTCACCCAGTTCCTTGGACACGTTGCGAACGCGCGAGCCGAGTTCCCCAATGAACGCGCCCTTGGCGTTGAAGCCGGGCTCGGTCGAGAACACGGCGATCTTGGTGCGGTGGCCCTGGTGACGCGAAATCGCGGCGACCTTGACGAGCCCCTGGCCGATTTCGGGAACTTCGAGCTCGAACAAGCGACGAACGAGGTCGGGGTGGTGGCGGCTCACCGTGATCGACGGGCCCTTCATCCCCTTCTTGACGTCGGTGATGACCACGCGGATGCGCTTGCCGTGGGTGTAATCCTCGCCCGCGACCTGCTCGGGGGACGGCATGACGGCTTCGAGGTTCTTGCCGATCAAAACGTGAACCATCTTGGCGTTCGACGACTGCTGAATGACACCCGAGATGAGGTCGCCCTTCTTGTGGCTGAATTCGCCCAGGATTTTCTCGTCATCGAGCGCACGGATGCTCTGGAACAGAACGCGCTTGGCCTCGGCGACAGCGATGTATCCGAAGTCGGACGTGTCAACGATCTCTTCGCCGGTGCGCTCGTCCTCGTCGTTGTAGACGGGAGCGAAAATCGTGATGTCGCCGGTCTTTCGGTCGAGTCCGACGCGAGCGCGCAGCCGGCCCTTTTCGTCCTCGAGTTTGACGGCCGTCGGCTTGTAGTCGACGTCGTTCGGAATCGGGGTGATGTGCTTGATATACGCGCGGACAACCGCGTCTTCGATGATCAGCGCGAGTTCCTCGAAAGGAATCTCTTTCTCGACCTCTACGTCACGCAAGTTCTTGATGTCGATGTGCATGAGCGCACCCCCTATTCAGTTCTGCCCTAACTTACCGCACGGTGGCGGTTGTGAGCCACGCGAGCGCTTCCGTCGCGGGAATTTCGTTGCGTTCGCCGCTGCGGCGGTCCCAGACTTCGACCACACCGTCGGCCGCACCGCGACCCGCGATGACGATGTACGGAACGCCAATGAGCTCGGCGTCACCGAACTTCACACCGGGTGAAACCTTGGGGCGGTCGTCGATCAGCGTTTCGAATCCGGCCGTCTCGAACTCGGCGGCGAGACCTTCGGCGAGGTTGATCGCGTCGTCATCTTTGCCGGTTGCGACCACGTGCACCTGATACGGCGCGACTTCGATCGGCCAAATGAGTCCGCGGTCGTCGTTGTTCGTCTCGGCGATGACCGCGAGGATGCGGGTCACACCGATTCCGTACGACCCCATCGTGACGGTCACGAGTTTGCCGTTTTCGTCGAGGACCTTGAGGTCGAGGGCTTCGGCGTACTTGCGACCGAGCTGGAAGACGTGACCGATTTCCATTCCGCGAGCGGAGTGAATCGGGCCGGAGCCGTCGGGGGCCGGATCGCCGTCACGAACTTCGGCAATGTCGACGATGCCGTCGGCCGTGAAGTCGCGACCCGCGACGAGGTTGAACACGTGCTTCTGGTCTTCGTTCGCGCCGGTGACCCAGGCCGTGCCGTCGACGACGCGGGGGTCGACGAGGAAGCGAACCTTGGATGTGCCTTTGTCGCCGAGTACCGCGCCTTTTGCGGACCACGGGCCGATGTATCCCTTGACGAGAGCCTTGTTCTTGGCGAAGTCGGCCTCGGTCGCGGGCTCGACCGTCGCGGGGGCGAAAACCGACTCGGCGCGTTTCATGTCGACCTCGCGGTCGCCGGGAAGCCCGACTGCGACGAGTTCTCGAGATCCGTCGAGGTTCGTCAAGGCGAGAACCACGTTCTTGAGGGTATCGGCGGCTGTCCACGGGCGGTCGGCGCGGGCGTGCTTGTCGTTCGCGAGAGCGACCAGCGTCTCAATCGTCGGAGTGTTGGGCGAATCGAATACCGTCGCTGCGGGCTGACCGTCGATCGGCAGAGGCTCGGGGGCGGTCGTGCGATACGCCTCGACGTTGGCGGCGTAACCGCCGTTGCTCTGCACGAAAGTGTCTTCGCCGATCGGGGTCGGGTGCAGGAACTCTTCTGATTTGCTGCCGCCCATCGCGCCGGCATCCGCCGACACAATCACATACTCGAGCCCGAGGCGCGTGAAGATGCGCTCGTAGGCGTCGCGCTGCGACTGGTACGAAACGTCTAGGCCCGCGTCGGTGTAGTCGAACGAATAGGCGTCCTTCATCGAGAACTCGCGGCCCCGAAGAAGTCCGGCGCGAGGTCGGGCCTCGTCGCGGTACTTGTCCTGGATTTGATAAACCGTGAGCGGCAAATCCTTGTACGAGTTGTACAGGTCCTTCACCATCAGGGTGAACACTTCTTCGTGGGTCGGCGCGAGTAAATAGTCGGCTTCTTTGCGGTCCTGCAGGCGGAAAATCCCATCGCCGTATTCGGTCCAGCGGCCGGTGACCTCGTAGGGCTCGCGCGGAAGCAGCGCAGGAAAGTGAACCTGTTGGGCTCCGGCACGTTCCATTTCTTCGTGGATGACGTTCTCGACCTTGCGGCGAACGCGAAGCCCCAGAGGCAGCCACGCGAAAATGCCCGGAGCCTGACGACGGATGTACCCGGCGCGCACGAGGAGGCGATGCGACGTCACTTCCGCGTCGGAAGGATCCTCGCGCAGGGTGCGAACGAACAGGTGAGAGAGTCGGGTAACCACGGGTGCAAGCCTACCGTTTCAGCCATCCCCACCCTTTCCTCACCTGTTTCTGCAGACATCCGCACTTTCCCCACCTGTTACTGCAGACAATGTGGAAAAAATCGGCGCTAGCTTCACTTTTTGGAGATTTGTCTGCAGAAACAGGTGTGTGTGGGGTGCGTGTTCGGCCGAGCGGGCTAGACGCCCACCCGCTCTTACGTTTGTGGAAACCAAATCGCTCAATACTCGCGTTCCTGTAAACCAATCAGGGGTTGGGCGGCAAAGTGGCGCGAATGAGCTAATTGGTTTCCACAAACGCAGGAAACCGAGCTTTTGGTTTCCACAAACGTGATTGCGGTGTGGTCGGCTTCGCGCGGGTAGGTCGTACGAGGGTAGGTCGTGCGCGGGTGGTGAAATCAGCCTTGTGCGGACAAGTGAGTAAGAGGCGCTTACTAGGCCGAGGTGGTGACGACGGGAGTGCCCGTTTCGCTCGCCGGCATTTCGGCAGCGAGGCGATTCGCCTCTTCGATGAGGGTCGCGACAATCTCGGATTCGGGGACGGTCTTGATGACCTCGCCTTTGACAAAGATCTGGCCGCGGCCGTTACCCGAGGCGACTCCGAGGTCGGCTTCGCGGGCCTCGCCCGGACCGTTGACGACACAGCCCATGACGGCGACGCGAAGCGGAACGGTCATTCCTTCGAGTCCCTTGGTCACGTCTTCGGCGAGCGTGTACACGTCGACTTGCGCACGACCACACGACGGGCACGAGACGATTTCGAGCTTGCGCTCGCGCAGGTTGAGCGACTCGAGAATCTTGAGTCCGACCTTGATTTCCTCAGCCGGCGGTGCAGAGAGCGACACGCGAATCGTGTCTCCGATTCCCTCGGCGAGGAGGATTCCGAACGCCGTCGAAGACTTGATGGTTCCCTGGAAGGCGGGGCCGGCTTCGGTGACACCGAGGTGGAGTGGCCAGTCGCCGCGCTCGGCGAGTTGGCGGTACGCCTTGACCATGACAATGGGGTCGTTGTGCTTGACCGAGATCTTGAAGTCGTGGAAGTCGTGTTCCTCGAAAAGGCTGGCTTCCCAGACAGCGCTCTCGACGAGGGCCTCGGGGGTCGGGCGGCCGTACTTCTCCAACAAGCGTGGGTCGAGCGAGCCGGCGTTGACACCGATGCGAAGGCTGACGCCCGCAGCCTTGGCCGCCTTGGCGATTTCGCCCACCTTGTCGTCGAATGCCTTGATGTTCCCGGGGTTCACGCGAACGGCGGCGCATCCCGCGTCGATCGCCTGGAAGACGTATTTGGGCTGAAAGTGAATGTCCGCGATGACCGGGATCTGGCTTTTCTTCGCGATGATGTGCAACACGTCGGCGTCGTCCTGCGTCGGGACGGCAACGCGAACAATGTCGCAACCGGTCGCGGTGAGCTCGGCAATCTGCTGCAGAGTGCCGTTGATATCCGTCGTCTTGGTCGTCGTCATCGACTGCACAGAGACCTGGTGGTCACTACCGACCATCACCTTGCCCACCTTGATTTGGCGGGTCTTGCGACGGGGTGCGAGCGTCTCGACGACGCGGGGAAGTCCGATGTTTACAGCCACAGGAATATCGTACTGTGCGCTAGAGACCGAGGGTTATCGGCTTGACGATGTCGGCGTAAATCAACAGCGCGCTCATCGCCATGAGCAATACGGTGATCACAATCGTGAACGGAACAAGGCGCGCCGAGTCGACCGGACCGGGTGCGGGTTTGCCTCGCAGTTTCGCCACGGTGTTGCGAATCCCCTGCCATAAGGCGACGGCGATGTGACCGCCGTCGAGCGGCAGCAGCGGGATGAGGTTGAAGACGAACAGTGCGATGTTGAGGCTGGCGAGGATTCCGACGAGGGCCGCGAATCGATCGACGACCTGCAATTGGTCGGCGGCGGCGATGTCGCCGGCGATGCGGCCGACACCGACAACGCTGACGGGTCCGTTCGGGTCACGAGTTTCGGCACCGAACGCCGCGTTCCACACTTGAATCATGCGATTAGGCAAATCGAGGATGAGCGCGCCGACCTGCACGATGTTGTTCCCCATCGCGTCGAGTGCGACAAGCGGGGACTGCTGTTGCCGTTCGACCGCGGGGCCGACCCCCACAAATCCGACGGTCGCCGTTTCGGGGTTTCCCTCGGCGTCGAGTACAACGTTTCCCGCCGAATCGAGCGCGTATCGAACCGACGCCATCGGCGTCACCGCGATTGCAATGCTGTCGCCATCACGTTCGACAACAACCGAGATTTCCCGCCCAGCGGATTCGCGGATTATCGCCGTGCCGGATTCCCAGGTCGAAACGGGCTCGCTGTTGATCGACATGATTCGGTCACCGGGCTTCAGACCGGCCTCGGCCGCTGGGGCCTTCGGGTCGCCCGGCTCACAAACAGTGCGGGTCGAAGTGACGGGCAGCACGCACTCCGAGATCGACCCGATGGTGGTGGTCGTTCCGACGACACCGATTCCCGTGAACAAGAAAATGAAGAGAACGGTCGCGATGACGAGGTTCATGAACGGACCGCCCAGCATCACGATGATGCGCTTCAGCACGGGCAGGCGATAGAACGCACGCGATTCATCGGTGATGGTTTCGGCCGACGCGTCTCGGGCGTCTTGCACCAGCTTGCGGAACATCTTAAAACCGGGCTTGTCCGCGTTGGCGGTCGTCGGGTACATCCCCGACAGCGACACATACCCACCGAGAGGAATGGCCTTGAACCCGAATTCCGTCTCGCCGAATTTGCGTGACCACAGCGTCGGGCCGAAACCAATCATGAACGAGCCGACGAAGACTCCGAATTTACGAGCGGGATAGAAGTGTCCGAGTTCGTGCAGCCCGATTGAGATGGCGATTCCGACGGCCAACACCAACACACCCAGAATCCACAGCACGATCTCCATGAGTCCAAGGTTACCCGTGACCGTCGACGGCCTCGGGCGGGTTTAGCGGTTGCTCAGGAAACTCTTAGCCGTCTCGCGCGCCCACGAATCCGCCGCGAGCAGCCCGTTGAGGTCCAAGTGCGCTGGCGCGGAATGCGCCTCGACAACACGCTCGATTGTCTCGACAATGTCGAGGAAGCCGATCTGTCCGACGTTGAACGCCTCGACCGCGACCTCGTTCGCCGCGTTGTACACAGCCGGAAACGTCGAGCCGGCAACGCCGACCTGACGAGCAAGTCGCACCGCGGGGAACACTGCCTCGTCCAGAGGTTCGAACGTCCACGCATGAGACTGCGACCAATCGATCGCGGCGGTCGCCCCCGGAACGCGGTTTGGCCAATCGAGGCCGAGCGCGATCGGAAGGTGCATGTCGGGCGGCGAGCACTGTGCGATCGTCGATCCGTCGACGAACTCGACGAGCGAGTGAATTACGGACTGCGGGTGCACGGTGACCTCGATGCGGTCAAACGGAATGTCGAACAGAAGGTGCGCCTCGATGACTTCGAGGCCTTTGTTCACCAGGGTCGCGGAATTCGTTGTGATGACCGACCCCATGTTCCACGTCGGGTGCTTGGCGGCTTGGGCGGGTGTGACGCCTGCGAGTTGCTCGCGCGTGAATCCGCGGAAGGGCCCGCCGCTGGCGGTGACAATCAGTTTCGCGACCTCGGAGTGTGTTCCCGCCATGAGTGCTTGGGCGAGAGCGGAATGTTCCGAATCGACCGGAACAAGTTGCCCGGGTTTCGCCGCGTCCTTGACGAGCGCCCCGCCAATAATCAGTGATTCCTTGTTGGCGAGCGCCAGCGTCGCGCCAGTCGCGAGCGCCGCGAGTGTCGGAGCCAGTCCAACCGCACCCGTGATTCCGTTGAGAACAACGTCGGCGCGGGTCGATTCGATCAGCGAAACGGCGTCGTCGGCACCGAAGGCGACATTCGTGACGCCGAATTCGGCGGCCTGCGCCTCGGCCAACTCTCGGTTACGACCAGCACCCAACCCCACGACCCGAAAGCGATCCGGGTTGTCGCGCACGATGTCGAGCGCTTGGGTCCCGATGGACCCGGTGCTCCCGAGGATGATGACGTCACGCACAGGGCAAGTCTGCCATGCGCGGTGTCAACGTGAACTCGCTATGGGCTGACGTCCGCCGTTCCCCACGAGGAATTGAGCCTCTTGCGTGTATACACGGCACGAACTTGGATGGCGTCCGCACCAAGGGAGATTTCGCCGACGTTTTTCGACATCGAACGCTTCACCCGTTTGATGGTCCACTTCGAGCTGCCCTGCTTGCGGTACTTCACTTCGAACCACTTAAATTTTGCGCGTGGATTCAGATACAGGAAATCCCATGACACTATTCGCGTGCCGTAGTCGTACTCGACGACGGGCGCGAAAGAACCACCGACCAAGGAAACGAGGTACGTTCCCACGTGTGTTGCTGCGAGAAGGTACCTACCGGTTGGGTCAACGTCGACCATAAACGGGGATGCGGCTGCGACATCGGAAATTTCAAGGATGCCGTCTAGCGGTTCCAGCGTTTCCTTGTCGATTTCGATGATTTTGCTCGGTTGTTGTGGTGAACCCTGCGCGATGAACTCGCCCATCGCAAAGATTGATGTCTCGTCAGAAGACAACCCGATCGCCCAACGTTGCCATCCGGGTTCATCCGTGTTGTAGGCGTCTAGCTCAACCAACGTCGTGGGGTGGTATTCCATCACCCGAGGCTCGCTGTCGGTAGCTGGGCTCCTGTTCGACGTACTCGCCGCAAAAACGCGATTGTCGGACGTGATTTCGATGTTCTCGACAGACAAAACCCTTGTGCTGTTGTCGGATGCAGTGGGTCCGGCGTCGATGTTCGCGGCATCGAACGCCTCGAGCGACGGTGTTGCACCGATGTATCCGATGTACAGCGTTGAATTGTCGTTCGAGAGTTTCAGTCCTCCCAGTCCGGAGGCACCGTCGATGATGTGCGTCTCTTGAAGCTCTGAGGCGGTCCATCGCTCAAGCGTCCCTCGGTTAATGCCGGTGTCGAATCGGCCCAGGTAAACCTCACCACCCGAGTCCGACACAGCAAGCACGGCGACATCTTGACGAGGTTCGGTTGCGTTGACCCGGCGGGGCTGCCAGTTTTCGGTGTCGTACACGGTGACCTCGCCCGACGAAAACGACACCACCGCATGCGACTTGTTCGATGACAGGGCGAAAGCGCGTATGGACGTGCGACGAGGAGCTGACACCGCCTTGATTGTTTTGGATGTCGACGTATTGACCACCCAGAACGATCGGTAGCCAACCATCACTGCTGAGTCAGTGGAGTCGATGAACCATGCTCCTCTGGCTCCGTTCGAGAAACGGCCCTCGACACATAACTCGCCGCACGACGTTGCAACCCGCGCGTCTCGGGCTTCGATTGCAGTTGCGGCCGGGGCGGGCTCGTTCGCTGCCGAAGCGAGGGGCGCGATGCTCAGTGCGAGAACGGAGGAACAAATCATGGCGAGAGTGCGTTTCATGATGATCCAATCGATGGGGTTGACAAGAGATTACCGCAGGTGTGCCGTTATGAACCCTCTCCGCGGGGTTCGCGACAGCGACAACGGCGGATTCAACAAGAGAATAGGTGGCCGCCTCCACACCGCGGGGGATGGAAAAGCAATCGTTTGCGGTAACGTAGAGTTACTGTGCGATGAGCCCTCTTCCGGGCCGAAATTCAGCGCAGACACCGCCCCAAACCCACGAGGAGCCTCCCATGTCATCTCACGTGATCCGCATCGGCCAGTTCAGTGAATCACCCGTGCTTGCCGTCGCGCGCGCCTTGGATCTCAACACTCGTTATGGAATCGAATGGGAAACGCAACGCGTCCAGTCGTCGCCCGGTCAGTTTGAGTCACTTCGCAGCAACGAGATTGACATCGCCATCACGAGCCCCGACAATGTTCTTCTCTATGCCACCACGGCGCAGAACCCGTTGAAAGAGCAACTGGACGTGCAGTTCCTGCGCCCCATCGATCGTGGGCTACGACTCGCTCTGTACACCTCGGATGACATCCGCACGGTCGAGGATTTCAACGGATCAACACTCGGGGTTGACGTCATGAGCTCGGGGTTCGCCATTCTCATGCTTCAGATGCTGGCCTCGCTCGGTGTCGACTCATCCACAATCACGTTCGAGGCGATCGGGGCAACCCCGAAGCGTCTCGGTGCGGTTCAGGACGGCACCGTCCAGGGCACCGTGTTGAACGCGGAAACCGCGGTCGCCGCCGAACGGGCGGGTTTGCGTCGCTGGGCGACCTCCACCGATGTGAGCAACGACTATTTGGGAACTGTCCTTGTCCAGTTGGCAGGAGACGTCAGCGAACAGACCCGCGCGTTTCTCGACATGTGGGAGGACGCCACCCAGGCAATTCGCTCGTCGAGCACAGAGGAGCTCGTTGGTCTCCTCGAGTCGCAGGCCCCGGCACTCGCGAATGATGACTATGTCGCGATCATCAAATCGTCCGAGTACGGATGCCTCGCCGGCGAAGTCGTCAGCGCCGAACAATTGACAGTTCTTGCCAAGATTCGCCGACTTTCTGGGGCGTACACCCCGAGCGAGGCGGACATCATTCGCCTTGCGTCATCGAAATAGCGGCCGCTTTTCATGGCGGCTACCGAGTCCGGCTCGTCCGCTTTTGCAACCCAACACGGCGTAAGCGGTTGGCTACTTTACAAGTTTCGCGACACCTGATATGTTCTAAAGCAATCGTTTGCAGAGTTTAGCCGAAACAACAAATTTGTGATCCAACGGAGGCCCACATGCAGGTTCGCGACTACCTCATTCGCAGGCTTATCCTGCTCCCTTTCATCATGCTGGGAGTCAGCGTTGTGGTGTTCGTGCTCACCCGTTTCACCGGGTCCCCCGTCGGCATTTATGCGTCGCCCACGATGTCGCTGGCCGAGGTCGCCGCGCTCGAGGCGCGCTACCTACTCGACCAGCCAATCCCCGTTCAATACTTCGCGTGGCTCGGCGGGCTCCTTCAAGGAGACCTCGGATGGTCGGGCGTTTCTGTTGCACCGGTCACCGAGATCATCGGGACCAAAATCACCGCCACTCTCGAGCTGGCTATCCTCGCTGCGCTGATCGCGGTCATCGGCGGAATCGCCCTCGGCACCATCGCCGGCGTGAACCGCAACAAAGGTCCCGACCACGCCGCCCGCCTGTTCTCGATCCTCGGAGCCAGCACCCCGACGTTCTGGTTCGGCCTGCTTCTTCTTGTTCCTTTCTACCTGTGGCTCGACTGGTTTCCGCTCGGTCGCTCCACTCCGGACGTGTTCGATTCGATCGCCCACCCGACGGGTCTCTACACGATTGACTCGATTCTCGCGGGCAATCCCATCGCACTGTTCGATGCCCTTCGGCACCTGATCCTTCCCGCGACGGTTCTCGCTTTCGGCGCGATGGCCATCATCGTCCGAATGATGCGCTCGTCCATGGTCGAGGCGATGAGCGAAGAGTACGTCGAGGCTGCCCGGTCGAAGGGTCTTGCCGAGAACATCGTGATCAAGCGCCACGCTCGACGCAACGCACTCGTTCCGACCACCACCACGATTGGTCTGAGCTTCGGGTTCCTTCTTCAAGGTTCCGTCGCGGTCGAACTGATTTTCCGCTGGCCCGGTCTCGGTCAGTGGGTCACCAGCGCGATTCTCGCGGGTGACCAAGCCACCATCATGTCCTATGTGCTCGTCACCGCGGTGATCTTCATGACCGTGAACCTGGCCGTCGACATCGCCTACGCATACCTCGACCGAAGGGTGGTTCTCGGATGACAACCGTGAACAACTCCAAGGGCGCACAGAAGAACGCCGTGGCTCCCCAGTCCGCGATGAGCGCGAAATGGGCCCGTCGACGCGAGATCGCACGCGAGGTTTTCCGAAACCCGCTGACCGTGGTTGGTTTTTCCATCATCGGGTTCTTCCTCCTCATGGCTCTCTTCGCTCCGCTCATCACCGAACCCAACACGCCTGATGCGTATCAAAGTCCTCGCGATTGGTCGAACATCGGCGTTCCGCCGGGCGAAGCGGGTCACCTGCTGGGAACCGACGGCATGGGTGGCGATGTCTTTTACGGGCTGATTTGGGGCTCGCACCTTTCTCTGCAGCTGTCCATCACGGTCGTCGGCTTCACCTTGGTTTTTGGAACCATCGTGGGCAGCATCGCTGCAATGGTCGGGGGCCGGATCGACAACCTGTTGATGCGAATCGTTGATGTGTTCCTTGCCATCCCCGAGCTCATCTTTGCCCTCGCGATTTCTGCGTTCCTCGGGCCGTCGTTCGGCAACATCATCCTGGCGCTCGCCGCGGTCTTCTGGGTCAAGTACGCCCGAATCATTCGAGGCGAGATTATCCGAGTCAAGCAGGCCGATTATGTCGCGGCCGCTCGGGTTACCGGAGACTCCACCTGGAACATTTATCGCAAAGATGTCTTGCCGAACGCTGTTACCCCGCTTATTGTCCAAGCGACACTCGATATGGGAAACGTCGTCCTCCTCGGTGCGACCCTCAGCTTCATCGGTCTCGCCCAGGCAGGCACCACGGAATGGGGCGCCATGGTGAGCGCTGGACAAGACGGTTTGCTGGCCGGCGAATGGTGGCTGTCGACTTTCTCGGGACTCGCGATTGTGTTGTGGGCACTCGCGTTCAACCTCGTCGGAGACGGATTACGCGACGTGCTTGACCCGAAGACGGAAGGTCGCTAACCATGACAACTGCCGATAACTGGCTGCTGCGGGTCGATGACCTCAGTGTGCGTTTCCGTTCCTCCAAGGGACTCGCCCACGCCGTCGACCACGTCTCGTTCGACATCTACCCGAACGAGACCCTCGCGCTCGTCGGCGAGACCGGGTGTGGCAAGAGCGTCACCGCCCGCTCGATCTTGCGCCTCGTCCCCGAGCCTCCGGGAGAATACGCGTCCGGTTCCATTTCGCTCCGTAACCCCGACGGATCCGTTACCGAAATCCTCTCCGCACCGGAGAAAAAGGTTCGTAGCATCCGCGGTGACCGCATTTCGATGATTTTCCAGGACCCAGGGAAAGCGCTCAACCCGGGACTGACGATTGGCCGCCAGCTCGCGGAAGTTTTCGGCGAGCACCGGATGTCGATGATTCTCGGCAATGCCGGATTCGACACCGAAAAGCCGAGTCGCACCGCCACCAAGATCGTTCAACAACGCGCGAGCCTTCTCGAGCGGGGGCTCTACCGTATGACGCACTTGAATGCGCCGAAGGCCCTTCAGAAGTCGATCGACGACGCGGTCATGCAGGCCCTCGCGGATACCGGAATCCCCAACCCGCGCAAGATGCTTGGCAGTTACCCGCACGAGCTGTCGGGCGGAATGAAGCAGCGCGTCATGATCGCCCAAGCGCTCGCGTGTGACCCCGACCTTCTCATCGCTGACGAGCCCACCACCGCTCTCGACGTGACGATTCAGGCTCGCATCCTGGACCTCATCCACCAGATGCAGCAGAAACGCGGCATGGCGATCCTGTACATCACCCACGACCTATCGTTGGTGCGCCAGTTCGCCGACCGCGTCGCCGTGATGTACGCGGGGCGCATCGCTGAAATCGGACCGTCCGCAGAAGTTCTGGCGTCGCCGCAACACCCCTACACCCAGGGTCTGCTCGACGCGATTCCTCGGCCGTCGACTCCGCGCGGTCAACTCGCCGCAATCCCGGGCAGTGTGCCCCAACTGATTGACCCGCCGACGCAGTGTCACTTCGCAAGCCGCTGTTCGTTTGCCGGTGCCGCGTGTCACGACGTGAACCCGGAACTGCTGACAATCGGTGACCAACGCGAAGTGTCGTGTCTTCGTTTTGATACCGCGAGTCGCATTGGTGTCAGTAGCGCCGATATGCCTTCTGCAGCGAAATTGAAAGGGAAGGTCTCTTCATGACATCGCGAACTGAGTCCTTGGCCGCAGACTTCGGCGGCACGAACGACGCTGTCGTGTCGTTGCACGACGTGAAGGTTCACTACCCCGTCAAGGAAGGCGTTTTGCAGCGCGTCACCGGTCAGGTGAAGGCTGTCGATGGGATTAACCTCAGCATTCCCCGAGGACAAACCCTAGGACTTGTCGGGGAATCGGGCTGCGGAAAAACGACCCTTGGTCGTGTAATCGCCGGCTTGGTCGCACCGACGGGTGGTGACATTTGGGTTGACGTCAATTCCACACAACACACCGAAATCGAACGGATTCGAGGTATCGCGACGAAAGACAGGTCAGCCGCCGACCAGACGATGTGGAAGGCCCTGGAAGCCAACCACCGTCTCGGTTCGATGTCGCGAGACAAACAACAGGCTTACCGGCGAAACTGCCAGGCCGTGTTCCAGGATGCGTTCGCCTCGCTGAACCCGCGCCAACTCGTCCGTGACATCGTCGGGCGCCCGCTCCGCGTCCACAAAGAGGCCTCGGGCGAAGAACTCGACCGTCGCGTCACCGAACTTCTCGAAAGGGTGGGTCTCGGTCCGCAGCACCTGCTTCGTTTCCCGCACCAGTTCTCGGGTGGGCAGCGACAGAGGATCTCGATCGCCCGCGCGTTGGCGTTGAACCCCGAGTTTGTCATTCTCGATGAGCCCACGAGCGCGCTGGACGTGTCCGTCCAGGCTCAAATTCTCAATTTGTTGGTCGATTTGCAGAAAGACCTCGGCCTCACCTATCTGTTCATCACCCACGACCTCGGTGTTGTTCAGCACATGTCCGACCGCATCGCGGTGATGTACATGGGCGAGATTGCCGAATACGGGCCGACCGCACAGGTCTTCAACAACCCGCTTCACCCGTACTCGAAGATTCTGCGTGATTCCAACCCGACCCTCGAGGACGGCGCGAAGATCGAGAAGTGGGATCTTTCCGGCACGGTTCCCAACCCCATCAACCCGCCGCGCGGGTGTCGACTTCACCCGCGATGCCCCGTGGCCAAAGCGGAGTGTGGCTGGTCGATTGATGACGTGTTGACCGATTCGGAGCGAAACACGCCCGTGATCTTTGAGACGATTTCCACAGTTCGACGAACCAGCGAATTCCGCGCCACGGTGAACTTCACCGAATCAGAGGCCGCGAAAGCATTCGCCAACAGAATCGGTACGCTCGCAGCCCATGAGGCTCTCGAACGTCCCGTACGCCTCGACGAGAAATCTGTCGAGGTCAGTTTCAACGAAGTATCCGACGCTGAATTGCAACAACTGCAAGACGGTCGATGGACATCGTGCACGAGGACTCAAAACCTCGGTGCACTCCCTGAGCTTTAACTCCAACGAGAAAAAGGAAGGTAAGGATAGTGAATACAGAAATAGATACACGAAGCAACGACGCTTCGAAGCGACCGCTTCGCTTTGCGGTCACTGCAAGCGTCGCGACAATGGCGCTCGCGCTTAGCGCGTGCACCGGCGCCGCAGGAGGCGACGGTGGTGAGGTCCGTAACCCGGGCGTCATCGTTCACCACCAGAACGGCGAACCTGCAAGCCTCGACCCAGCTCGCGCTGAGCAGGGTGAAAAGGGCGAAGCGTTCATCGACAACGTGTACGAGCGTCTTTTGGATGTGGGCATTGATGGCCCGGATCTGATTCCGTCGCTCGCCACTGAAGTACCCACCACCGAAAACGGTTTGGTGAGTGCTGACCGCCTCGTTTACACATTCCCGCTCCGCGAGGGCGTCGTTTTCCATGACGGAACCGACTTCACCGCAGATGACGTTGTGTACTCGTGGGAACGCGTCATGACGATGAACCTTCCCGAAGGTCAAGCGTCGTCACTGATTGACGCGGTCAAGTCCGTCAAGGCAATCGACGACTTCACGGTCGAGGTCACGCTGAACGAAGCTGACGCGTCATTCCTTTACTCGGTTGCGTTGGGTACGGTGGCCTCGGTCGTCAGCCCCGAAGCCGTCGAGGCAAACGGTGGCGTGCAAGCCGACACTCCGAACGAGTGGATGGACACCAACATGGTCGGAACCGGCCCGTACGTGTTCGACGAATGGGTTCGTGACGTTTCGCTCGCGATGAGCGTCAACGAAGACTATTGGGGTGAGCCCGCGAAGGCTGACGTTCGTTGGGAAATCAACAACGAGGAAAGCTCTCGCGTTCTCGCACTGACCGCTGGTGACGCAGACATCATCGACATCTCGCCATCAGCTGTTGCTGATGTCGAAGGCGTCGACGGAGTCACGGTCATCAAGGGTGGGCTGCTTCTCGAGCCGATCCACTTGGCGTTCAACATGCGTGCCGACTCAGTACCCGAGGGCGACACAGTCCCCACGGACTTCTTTGCGGACAAGCGTATTCGCCAGGCGTTCAGCTATGCGTTGGACTACCAGACCTTCATCGACTCGTTCCTTGACGGTCTCGGCGCTCGTTACACCGCGTACCTCCCTCAGGGTGTCCTCGGTTACGACCCAACCGCTCCGATATACGAGTACGACCTCGCCAAGGCAACCGAGTTGCTCGAGCAGACCCCGTACTGGGAAGAGGGCTTCACGGTTTCCGTCCTCGTGCAGGCAGGTGACCCTGAGTTCGAGGGCCCCGCGCTTCTGCTCAAAGACGGTATCGAGAGCATCAACCCGAAGTTCCGGATCAACGTGGTCAGCAAGCCTGAAACTCAGTTCGACGAGGACATGGGTTCAGACCCGCTTCCCTACTTGATGTGGACGAAGAACTCTGACCCGGGTGCAGACCCTCACCAGTTCTACTGGCCGAACTCGCACCCCGATGGTGAATGGGGCGAAAGGCACGGAATGCGGGATGTCTATGAAGACCCAGACCGCATCGCCGAGCTCATCGACGCCGGTAAGGCAACGGTGAACCCGGACGAGCGTGTCGAGATCTACGCCGAACTGCAGCGCTTGCTGCACGAAGAGGCAATGTGGATCTTGGCAGCACAGGAAGGCCTCGCCTTCCCGTACCGCACGTGGCTGAAGGACTTCGTCGTGAACCCGCTCTGGCGTGGACCTCACTACGAGTACTACTCCAAGTAACGATCACTAGCAACGGTGAGGGCCAGGGGGCAACCCCTGGCCCTCACTTTTTTCTTCCCATGTCCTCAAGACCTGATTTTCGCTAGTCTTAGCCCATGTCTCGATCGGTAACGATTGTCGACGTCGCGAAACTCGCCGGGGTTCACGCGGCGACCGTCTCGCGAGCGCTGAACCCGTCCGCTCAGTCGCACGTGAGCCCTGAAACCGTGCGGCGCGTGCAAAAAGCGGCGAAAACCCTCGGTTACGTTCCCAACGCGATGGCGCGCAGCCTGCGCAACAACCTGTCGATGACCGTCGGTGTCACGATTCCCGATTTGACCAACCCAATCTTCCCGCCCATGATTCGCGGGATCGAGAACTTCCTCGCGCCGCGCGGATACACCGCGTTGCTCGCCAATACCGATGGCCGACCCGCCATCGAGAAGAGCGCCATCAACTCGCTGCTCGAGCGACGCGTCGACGGCTTGATTATCGCCACGGGAATCGACGATCACGAATTCCTTCCCAAGCTGTATGACCAGGGTGTGAAAGCGGTGCTCGCTAACCGTGGCGCGGGAACCGTTCCCTACCCTCTCGTCACCGGTGACGACAGTAGCGGAATCGCTATGACCGTCGAGTTGCTCAAAGGTCTGGGACACCGTCGCATCGTCCACATTGCGGGCCCGGACAACTTTTCTACCTCGCGCACGCGTCGCGACGCCATGATTCAGGCCTGCGAGAACGCGGGCGTTTCCTGCCAGGTCGTCTACGCGAGTGCGCTGACCGCTGACGCCGGGCAGAAGGCGATGGATGATTTGTTGTCGCAACGGCAAAACTTCACCGCGGTACAGGCCAGCAACGACCTGCTCGCGCTCGGGGTTCTGCGTTCCATGCGACGCCATCGGCTGCGTTGCCCAGAGGATTTGTCCGTGGTCGGATTCAACGACATGCCGTTCTCGGAGGAATTCAGCCCCGGTCTGACTACGATTCACGTGCCGTTGGAAGACATCGGGACCGAGTCTGCCCGCCTTTTGTTTGAGCGCATCCAAAACGGAAAGATCGATTCGGTGCTCGTGAGGCTTCCCGTCTCGCTCGTCGTGCGTGGCTCTACTGGGCCCGCGTCAACAAAAAAGAACGCCTAGAGCGGTTCCGACGCTCAGTTCGGGCGTTATTGACAAGCGCTAGCCTTCGATAGTATTCTTTTAGTGCAAACGATTGCACTCTCTGAATTACAGGTTTTATTTATGGGCAGCGGATCCCCGCTCCACCATCAAAGTCTCGGGAAGGCGAATCACATGAGTCAGCAGAATATGTCAATTGGGTGGATCGGCGCAGGGCGCATGGGCTACCAGCTCGCGACCAGACTTCTCAAAGCCGGTTACGACGTCGCTGTCTACAACCGCACGAAAGCCAAAGCAGAGCCGCTGACGAAACTCGGGGCTACCGTCGTCGATTCGCCGGTCGAACTCGCTGGTCGCGACCTCGTTTTCAGCATGGTTTCCGCCAACAAGGACCTCGA
Organism: Microbacteriaceae bacterium; assembly: GCA_044353905.1. Classification (GTDB taxonomy): domain Bacteria; phylum Actinomycetota; class Actinomycetes; order Actinomycetales; family Microbacteriaceae; genus MWH-TA3. The sequence continues at coordinate 17,476 of JBILBA010000001.1, forward strand.
GCAAGTCATGCTCGGCGAAGGCGGGCTTCTCACCGGCGACCAGGCACCCAAGTACATCGCGGACTCGTCGACGGTATCGGTGGAGGCCTCCGAAAAGATTCGAGCGGCAGCGACCGCAGCGGGATCAGAATTCCTCGCAACCCCCGTGAGCGGAAACCCCGCGGTTATTGCCGCCGGCAAGCTCACGGTGGCTGTTTCCGGTCCTCGCGCCGCGTTCGACACCATTGCCCCCGTCCTCGCGCACTTCGGGCGCGGGGTTACCTACGTCGGCGAGGGCGAAGTCGCTCGCCTCGTGAAAATCGCCCACAACGTCATGTTGGGTGTCGTCACTCAATCGCTTGCCGAAATCACGGTGCTTGCGGAAAAGGGCGGTGTCACCCGCGAGGCGTTCTTGAACTTCCTCAACGACTCGGTCATGGGCTCAGTGTTCACGCAGTACAAGTCGCCCGCCTACGCAAACCTTGACTTCACCGCGACGTTCACGATGCCGCTGTTGCAGAAAGACTTCGACCTCGGACTCGACGCTGCGAAGAAAATGGGCGTGAGCATGCCGATTGCGCAAGCTACCCGCGATATCGTCGCCGACGAAGTGAACCTCGGGAACGTCGAGGACGACTTTGCCACCTTGCTCGTTAGGGTCGCCAAAGACTCCAACCTCGTGTTGACCTCGGAAAACTCCTCCATCAGCAACGGACTCGAGCCACAGGCATGAGCCTCGACCCCAACCGTCCCATTCCCTCTCCGGGACACATGGGTGTCGACTACGAAGAACGTGTCGACTTCGACCGTTTGAGGAATTACCGAATCGATAGAGCCAAGAAATCACTCGAAACGAGCGAATGCGGCTCGTTCCTCTTGTTCGATTTCTACAACATCCGATACACCACCTCGACTTGGATCGGCGGTGCGCTGGGCGACAAAATGACGCGCTACGCGCTGTTGGCCCGCGGTCAAGACCCATACCTCTGGGACTTCGGGTCGGCGGTTCGTCACCACAAGATGTATTCACGGTGGGTCGACGACGACAACTGGCGTGCGGGAATGCTCGGTCTGCGCGGAGCGGTTTCGCCCGACGCGGGACTCATGCGAACCGCCGTCGCCGAAATCAAGGGGTTGCTCGAGGACTTCGGTGTCGCTGACATGCCCGTTGGGATGGACATCGTCGAGCCCCCGTTCCTGTTTGAAATGGAACGCCAGGGCCTCAAGGTGGTCGATGCACAGCAGCTCATGCTCGACGCTCGGGAAATCAAGTCGCAAGACGAAATCATTCTGTTGAGCCAGGCCGCGGCGATGGTCGACGGGGTGTATCAGGACATCGTTGATGTACTCAAGCCCGGAATCCGCGAGAACGAAATCGTTGCCCTCGCCAACAAGCGTCTCTACGAAATGGGATCGGACCAGGTTGAAGCCATCAACGCGATCTCGGGTGAGCGTTGCAACCCCCACCCCCACAACTTCACCGATCGCCTCATCCGCCCGGGCGACCAAGCGTTCTTCGACATCATCCATTCGTTCAACGGATACCGAACCTGCTACTACCGCACGTTCGGCGTGGGAAGCGCGACGGACTCGCAGCGTGACGCCTACAAGATTGCCCGCGAGTGGATGGACGTGGCCATTCAGGCCGTGCGCCCCGGAGTCGGAACTGACCAGATTGCCAAACTGTGGCCGAAAGCCGGCGAGTTCGGCTTCGCCAACGAAATGGCGGCGTTCGGTCTTCAGTTTGGGCACGGTCTGGGCCTCGGACTTCACGAGCGTCCGATCATCTCGAGACTCAACAGCATCGAGAACCCCGTCGAGATCAAAGAGGGCATGGTGTTCGCACTCGAGACCTATTGCCCCGCGAGCGACGGATTCTCTGCGGCTCGAATCGAGGAAGAAGTCGTTGTGACGTCGAAGGGCGTCGAAGTGCTCACGCGCTTCCCCGCTCAGGAACTGTTCGTCGCCAACCCGTATTAGTCGGCGACGCGACGAATCTCGTTACAGCACCAGCGACAGCGGGTGTTCGATGGCGGTCTTGAATGCCACCATCCACTGAGCGGCGAGAGCGCCGTCGACGGCCCGGTGATCGGCCGAGAGAGTGACGGTCATCACGTTCGCGACCGCCAACTCACCGTTGATCGCCACGGCTTTTTCACGTGCCGCACCCACGGCCAAAATGCCCGACTGAGGTGGGTTCAAAATCGCCGAGAACTCTTCCGTGCCGAACATTCCGAGGTTGGTGACGGCGAAACTGCCGCCCTCGATGTCGTCTTGTTTGAGCTTTCCCTGCCGCGCGCGATCCGCGAGGTCTCGGATCTGTTCACTGATCTCGGGGATGGACATCCGCTCTACCCCTCGGAGGACCGGCGTGTAGAGACCGCCTTCCGTTGCTACCGCGACCGAGATGTCCGCTTGGGTGAACTGACGCATCGACTGGTCGGACCATACGACGTTGGCCGCGGGTACCGCCATCAGCGCATGGGCGACCGCTTTGACCACCCAGTCGTTGACCGATGTCTTGATGCCCAATGCTTCGTTCACGTCAACGCGCGCCTGAAGAAGCTTGTCGACCACGCAATCCGCCTTGAGGTAAAAGTGGGGCACGGTCGATTTCGATTCCGTGAGCCGTCGCGCGATTGCGCGACGCATCGACGTGTGCGGAATCTCGGAATACGTCGCGTTGGCGGACTGCGGTGCTGGCGACGATGATGTCGCTGCGGCGGCGGTATTGGTTACGGCGCCCGATGCCACGAGCGCATCGATATCGCGACGGACGATCCTGCCCGCCGGACCCGACCCGGCAACCCGGCTCAAATCGACACCGAGTTCTTTAGCCATCTTGCGCACGATTGGGCTGGCTTTCAGTCGCCCGCCAGCTTCGGACACGTCGGATTGCGGTTCAGCAGGTGCCATGGTCTCGGTCACGGCCGTTTCGGGCTCGGCCGCCGACGCCACGGGTGCTGACGGCGCACTCTCGTTGCCAGCAAGGCCTGCTTCGGCCAGCGCGCGCTCGATGTCGCTCTCGGTGTCACCCGCCACGGCAAAAATCGCGATGGGCGTGCCAACATCAACCAAAGCACCTTCCGTCGCGATGAGTCGAGCGACAGTCCCCGCTTCTTCCGCGTGGTATTCGACCGACGCTTTGTCCGTTTCGATTTCGGCGAGAACGTCGCCGACATTGACCACGTCGCCTTCTGACACAGACCAGCGAGAAACGACGCACTCCGTCGCTCCGGCGAGAACCTCGGGCATTCGAATGACGATTGTCATGACTGTCCTCCCTTGTTGGTCAGAACGCGTCGAATACCCGCGACCACTTCGTCGGTTCGAGCGATTGCCGCGCGCTCCAACACCTTCGAGATACTCGGTGATGCCTCTGACCCCGTGACTCGAGCGACTGGCTGATCGAGGTAGTCAAAGAACCGTCGCTGAATCTCGTCGGAAAGCCAGCCGCCATAGGACGTTCCCATCGCGCCTTGTTCGACGATGAGCACATTGTTCGTCTTGACAATGCTCTGTTCGATGCTGTCCCAGTCGAGGCTCGCGCGGTCGAGGAATCGCAAATCAATAAGGTCCGCGCTGACACCGGTTTCGGCCAGCGCTTCCTTTGCGTGGTTGACCATCGACAGATACGAAATCACGGTCATCTCGGGACCCTCCGTGACAAACGCCGCCTTTCCAAACGGAATGAAGTAATCGAGGTCGTCCACGGGAATCTCGCCCTTGGTTTGATACAGGTCGACGTGCTCGATCATCAAGACCGGGTCGTCAATCGCGAGAGCGTTGTTCATCAGCCCGATGTAGTCGAACGGGTTCGATGCCGCCATGATTCGCCAACCCGGCGAGGTCGCAAAGATTCCCGCGGGGTCCATCAGGTGCTGTGAACCGTAGCCCGAGCCCATAGCCACCTTCGTGCGCAATACGACGGGAACAGCCGACTGTCCGCCGAACATGTGTCGCGCCTTACCAATTTGGTTGAACACCTGGTCGGCCGCGACCCACATGAAGTCTGGGTACATGAATTCGACGACAGGCCGATAACGACCGTCGAGCGCCATTCCCCCTGCGAGACCCGTGAAGGCGTTTTCCGAGATTGGAGTGCCGAGGATGCGGTCTGGGTATTTTGCGCTCAAACCCTTCGTCGCGCCGTTCGTGCCGCCGTTGAGTTTGTGGATGTCTTCACCGAGGATCAGAATTCGCGAGTCCTCGTCCATTCGACGCTCCATCACACTCGCGACGGCGTCGACAAACTTGACCTCCTGCAATTCACCTGCGAACCCCTGTCGATCGAGCGTTCGGACACCGCTGATTTCGGACAGGTCACCACGAACTCCGACATCGACGAACGTCGGCTGTGGCCACAGGTCGGGCTTGATTCGTCGAACTCCGGCTTTCGCATCGGGGTCTTGTTCGACAAGTTCGGCCGTGGCTTCGGTCATCGCCGCGACCGCCTGGGTGCGGACGGCCTCGACGCCCTCTTCGGTGATCAGTCCTCGTCTAACCATTTCTGCGGCGACCTTCAGTAGCGGATCCCGCGAACGCCAGTGATCTTCCTCTTCCTTGCTGCGGTAACCGAACGCCGAGCCGGGGAAAGCGCCGTTCTGGTGGAAGAACCGATAGACCTCTGCCTCGATGACGACGGGTCCGTCGCCCGAACGCGCAATAGCCTCGGCTTCTTTCATCGCGAGGTGAACCGCAAGCGGGTCCATTCCGTCGACTCGAATCGACATGATGCCGAAACCGACACCACGACCAGACAGGCGCACCTCGCGGGTTGCTTCTTCGACCGTGGTCGACACGGCGTACAGATTGTTCTCGATGAAGAACACGAGAGGAATGTCCCAGGCCGACGTGAGGTTGAGGCTCTCGAGAACAGAACCGATGTTGACGGCACCGTCGCCAAAGTACGTGACGGTCAGATCGGTGGTTCCCGCACGTTTTTGAGCGAACGCGTTTCCCGCAGCGAGCGGAACACCGCCGCCGACAATCGCGTTCGTGCCCAAGGCTCCGGCTTCGTGCCACTGAAGGTGCATGGAACCGCCACGGCCCTTGCAGAATCCCTGCGCGAGACCCAGGATCTCGGCGAGGGTCTTGAGCAGGACGTTCTGAACATCGGGGTTCACCAGGTTGTCGAGATCCAGCCCGTCCGGGGTGACATACCCAATCGCCTTCGCGAGGAACTGGTGGTGCCCGCGGTGTGACCCGTTGATGGAATCCGTGGGGCGAAGTCCGACGATCGACCCGACCGCTCCTCCTTCTTGGCCCACCGAGGAGTGTGCGGGGCCGTGAACCAAAGATTCTCCGGCAAGTTGCAAGACGGCTTCCTCGAAAGCGCGGATGAGGTGCAGCTGACCTAGAAAGGTCGCGAGCAACTGTGGGTCTGCGGAATCCCAGTCGTCTTGGGTCGCGACTACTTGAATCCACGGCGCGAGGGGGCTGAGGTCGTTGTGCTGGGCCACGGGGAGCCTTTCTCTGGAGTGAGCAACCACGATTGCTGTTGTTCTCACGAGTTTATACTGGATTGCATACAATGTCACGAAATTTTTCGCTATTGTTGCGATGAAACACTCGTATTAGGATGATGTGTATCCAATCTGCAGGCAAAGGGGGCATCGCTCGTGGCACTTCCCGGACTCCGCGGCACCGAGCACATCGGCTTCACGGTGCCCGACCTTGATGAAGCCGAACAGTTTTTTGTCGACGTGATCGGCTGTGAAAAGGTGTACAGCCTCGGACCATTCGAGCGCGACGACGACTGGCTCGCCGACCAACTGAACGTCAACCCGCGTGCGGTCATGCGGGAACTTCGATTTTTCCGATGCAAAAACGGTCCCAACTTCGAAATCTTTCAATGGGAAACACCCGACGCTCAGGCGCCTCAACCCAAAAACTCCGATATCGGTGGGCACCACCTCGCCTTCTATGTGGACGACATCGACGCGGCACTCGCATATCTGAAATCCCATAACGTGACAGTGCTGGGCGACATCGTCGCAAGCCAAAACGCGAGTTTCGGGCAGCGGTGGGTCTATTTCCTCACCCCGTGGGGGATGCAGTGCGAATTGGTGAGCTTCCCGGACGGTAAAGCGTACGAGGCGACCGCCTCGACGTTCCTGTGGCATCCCGTCCGTCCAGCAGAATAGGTAGTTGTGACACGGATCGCCCAAAAGCACGGAACGACGAGCCTCTCAATCGCAGAGGCCCTCCGCCACGCGATCCTCCGAGGCGACTACGCGCCGGGCGAACGCATCATTCAAGAACAGCTCTCGGCAAAGTACGGCGGCAGCAGGATCCCCGTCCGCGAGGCGCTCCGAACACTCGAAACCGAAGGACTCGTGCGGCTCGTTGCGAACACGGGCGCGTGGGTGGCGAGCCTGACCGCGAGCGAATGCTCGGAGGTCTACCAAACCCGAGAGCGGATTGAACCACTCCTTCTTCGATTCAACGCCCCCGAGATCACCCACGACTACATCCTCGAACTCGAAGAACTGGCGCGAAAGATGGAGAACGCGCAGAACGTCGAAGAATTCCTTCAGTTGGACCGCGAGTTTCACCTCGGCATGTACCAGCGCGTTCCGACCTATTTGCTCGGAGAACTCGGCACCAGACTGTGGAACACGACACAGCCGTATCGGCGGGCCTACACGGTTCTTGTCGACACGAACAACCTCGGAATTGTTCACAGCGAACACCATATGCTGGTAACTGCGCTTCGAGACGGAGACCTCGACCTCGCAGAACAAATCGTGGCACAACACATCAGACGCACCAGACTCCACTTGGAGCGCCACCCCGAAGTTTTTGACATCCAGTCCGATCACACCAATTAGGAGAACATCTCATGGCGATTGCAGTCGTTAACCCCACCACGGGGGAAACCGTCGAAGAATTTACCCCGCACTCGGCGGAGGAAATCGAAACTCGGTTGCAGAAGGCCCAAGCAGCCCATGAGACCATTCGTGATTTGACCTACGCGCAGCGCGGTGTCTGGATGAAGAAGGCCGCCGACATTCTCGACGCCGAAGTCGATGAGCTGGCGAAGATGATGACGATCGAAATGGGCAAACCGATTGCTCAGTCCGTCGCCGAGGTTCTCAAGTGCGCCAAGAACATGCGTTTTTATGCTGACAACGCTGAGGGCTTTCTGGCCGACGAACCCGTCGACGACCCCAGCAAGGTTGGCGCCTCTCAGGCCTATGTCCACTATCAGCCGCTCGGCGTGATTCTCGCCGTGATGCCGTGGAACTATCCGATGTGGCAGGTGATTCGCTTTGCTGCCCCAGCGCTCATGGCCGGGAACACCGGCGTGCTCAAGCACGCGTCGAATGTCCCGCGTTCCGCCCTGTACCTCGACACGCTGTTCACGCGCGCGGGATTCCCGGAGGGATCGTTCACCACGATCCTCACTGGCGCGGCTGCTGTCGCCGGCGTGATTGACGACCGCCGAATCAAAGCCGTAACGCTAACGGGATCTGAGCCCGCTGGTCGTTCGGTTGCCGCTCGAGCCGGCCAGAACATCAAAAAATCCGTTATGGAACTGGGTGGCTCTGACGCCTTCATCGTGATGCCGTCCGCTGACCTCGACCGCGCCAGCACCGTCGGAGTCACCGCCCGCACCAGCAACAACGGGCAGTCGTGTATCGCGGGCAAGCGATTCATCGTGCACACCGACGTCTACGACCAATTCGTGGCGATGTTCGCCGAGAAGATGGCGGCGCTCGTTGTCGGCGACCCTCTCGACGAGGCAACGCAGATCGGGCCGCTCGCGACCGAAAGCGGGCGCGATGAGCTTGCGGAACTCGTTGACGACGCGGTCGGTAAAGGCGCGCGCGTGCTCGCCGGCGGCGGAGCCCCCGACGGCCCCGGCTGGTTCTATTCCCCCACCGTCCTCGACCAACTGACGCCGGACATGCGGCTCGTGATGGAAGAAGCGTTTGGGCCCGTGGCAACCGTCTACCGTGTGAACTCGCGCGAAGAAGCAATTGCGATCGCCAACCAGACCACGTTCGGTCTGTCATCGGCGTTGTGGACGACCGATGCGTCCGATGAGGAATACTTCATTCACAACATTGACGCCGGAGCGGTCTTTGTGAACGGCATGACGATTTCTTACCCAGAATTGCCGTTCGGAGGTGTCAAGGATTCAGGATTCGGCCGCGAGTTGGCCGCACCCGGAATCCGTGAGTTCTGCAACTTCAAGACGGTCTGGAAGGGCTAAGGCCCGAACACTCCGCTTAGTGAGTTAGTGCGGTCGCGCTCACGGTTCGGTCAATCGTGAATTGACCGAGCACACGAGTGCCGACATAGATGACTGCGGTTTGCCCCGTTGCCACTCCGTTGAGGGGTTCGGTCGGAGTCACCACGATCTCGCCCGCGCGACTGATTGCAATCGCGGGGACTGGGTCGGCGTGTGCGCGGATCTGGACCTCGCAGGCGAACTCGTCAAAACCGTCGTCAGTGGACGCGGTGATTCCCGAGGCGACAGGGTCGTTCCCCGCCCACGAGAAACGTTCGCCCGCGATCTCGGCGATGTCGAGGTCTTCCTTCATTCCGACGACGACCTCGTTTGTGGCGGACTTGACCTCGAGGACGAATCGCGGCCGGCCATCGGCTGACGGGACGCCGATCCCGAGCCCCTTGCGCTGTCCGACCGTGAACGCCTGCGCGCCATCGTGGTGCCCGAGTACCGTTCCGTCGGTGTCGACGATGTCTCCCGACTCCATCGGGATGCGCTCGGCGAGCCAATCGCGTGTGTCACCCTCGGGGATGAAACAGATGTCGTGGCTGTCGGGCTTGTTCGCAACGGACAGTCCGCGGCGTTCCGCCTCTTCGCGGACGAGAGTCTTGCTCGGGGTGTCCCCCAACGGGAACATCGAGTGGCGTAATTGGTCGGTGGTCAAAACTCCGAGAACGTACGACTGGTCCTTCGCCCACGCACTCGCGCGATGAAGTTCGGGGGTGCCATCCGCCGCCGCCGTCACGTTCGCGTAGTGTCCGGTCACAACCGCGTCGAACCCGAGGTCGATTGCCTTGTCCAGCAGCGCCGCGAACTTGATGCGTTCGTTGCAGCGCATACAGGGGTTCGGGGTTCGCCCCGCGGCGTATTCCGCGATGAAATCGTCGACGACGGCCTCGGTGAACTGGGCCGAGAAGTCCCACACATAAAACGGAATCCCGAGCAGGCCGGCTGCGCGACGGGCATCGAGCGAGTCCTCGACCGTGCAACATCCGCGCGACCCAGAGCGGAATAGCCCCGGCATCCGAGACAGCGCCAAGTGCACGCCCGTCACGTCGTGCCCCGCTTCGACGGCGCGCGCGGTCGCGACCGCAGAGTCAACGCCCCCGCTCATCGCCGCCAGAATCTTCATGAGAACAGTCTAAGTTCCTGCCCGAGGTCGCATCCCCTCCTTGCCCGAAAACCTTGTCCCCACCACCACCCAATCCCCCGCCCTTTACGTTTGTGGAAACCGAATCGGCTCACATCGTTGTTACTGGAAACCAAACACCGTATCGAGCCCGAGGTCGCAGCGCGAGGCCACTGTGGTTTCCACAAACGTGGGAATTGGGCAAAACGGTTTCCACAAACATCGGATTGTGCAGACAAATCCGAAAAAAGTGGAGCTAGCGCCGATTTTTCTCGCAATGTCTGCAGAAACAGGTGGGCAGGTGCGCAATGCCTGCAGAAACAGCTGGAGAGGGTGGAGAGGGTGGAGCGGGTGGTGAGGAGTGGCACGAGAGGGTGGTGAGGAGCGGCACGAGAGGGTGGTGAGGAGCGGCACGAAAGGGCGCGGCGCGGTGAAAGGCGGTGCGTGCTAGCGGGTGGCGCGGGCGACAATGGCCGGCAGGACGTCCAACAGGGCATCGATCTCGGCTTCGGTATTTGCGAGCCCGAGCGTAAACCGCAACGGTCCCTCCGAATCCGCGACTCCCATGGCCCGCAAGACGTGCGACGGAGATTGAACTCCGGCCTGGCAGGCGCTTCCCGCGCTCACGGCATGCCCGGCTTCGTCCAACAGGAAGAGTGCCGACACGGAATCGAGCCCGGGGACGGTGATGTGCACGTTTCCCGCGGTTCGGTTGGTGTGGTGTCCGCGGATAATCGCGGTGGGGATTGTCGCCACAATTCCGGTCACGAGGCGATCGCGCAGAGCGGACAAATGTGCAGCATTCGCCGCGACATCAGCGGTCGCGCGTTCGGCGGCAACACCGGCGGCGAATACGCCCGCCGCGTCGAGGGAACCACTGCGCAGCCGCTGTTGTGATCCGCCGTGAATCAGCGGAACGATTGGCCACGAACGCGACATGGCGAGAGCGCCCACCCCGACGGGGCCACCGATCTTGTGCGCCGAGATGCTGAGTGCGGCGAGCCCGCTTCGCGCGAAATCAATCGGCGTGTATCCGAGTGTCGCGACCGCGTCGAGGTGCACCGGGACTCCGGCCGCCTCGGCGAGTGCCACGATTTCGGGGACGGGTTGAATCGTTCCGACCTCGTTGTTGGTCCACAGAGTGGTGAGTAGGGCGACGTCATCGCCTAGTTTCGACGCCAGGTCGACGAGATCGATGGTCCCGGTTTCGTCAACGCGAACGAAGTCGGCGATTGCGCCTTCCGCCTCGACCAGCCAGTGGATCGCGGCGAGCGCGGCGTGGTGCTCTGCCTCGGTCGTGAGGATCCGCGGGTAGGGCAGCGGCGCACCGTCATCGCGAGAGGCCGGGGTGCCGTTTCGACCCCAGAAAAGCCCCTTGATGGCGAGGTTGATTGCTTCGGTACCGCTTCCGGTCACGGTGACGTCGAACGGAAGGGCGCCGATTGAGCCAGCGATTTTGTCGCGACCTTCCTCCCACATCAGCCGAGACTTTTGCCCGTCACGATGCGTGGCAGAGGCGTTTCCTCGCACGTGCACCGCACTGGTCCACGCGTCGATGACGACCTCGTGCATGGGCGCGGTGGCCGCATAGTCGAAGTACGCCATCGTGGACCACCCCTTTCGAGAAACGTCGGTTGCTAGCGGAGCTTGCGTGCAGATGTCAGCGCATAGGAATAGCCGAGCAAACGAATCTTTTCGGACGATCCGAGCGCCGGCACGTAGAACAGCAATTGGTACTGATAGTTCGCCTCGATGCCCTTCATCGAACTCGTGACGCCCGCGAGAATCTTGACCGCACCCGTTGCCGTGATGGCGGCTCCTGCGATTGCCGGCTTGACGATCTCGTTTTCCTGCAGAGTCACCGCAACCAGCGCGCCGGCCTCGGCGGTCGCGAAAACGAGAGGCAGATCCTCGGTGATTGAATCTTTCCAACTGAATTTCGCCGTTTTGCCCAGGTCCTTGGCGCGTTTTGATTTCGACGCCGCACCGATCTGCGTTTGCAGTGAGTCGGCGTCGAACTGGCTGGCGAATTCACTCTTGTCGCCGTTGATCAAAAGGTCACCGTAACGTTCGACGGCTTGAGCGGGGGTCACACTGAGCAACTCGGTTTCACCGTAAAGAACGGCTGCTCCCGCTTCGGGTGAAGAAACGGACGGAATCTTTGCTCCGGGCTCAAGCGCAACGGTGTAGTTGACCTTATAGTTCTCGCGCGCGGACGCCTGGGTCATCACGACGGCAACGGACGGTGCGTTGGCGTTTGTGGTGTCATCGATGACGACAAACACAGAGCGCGGCCACGAGTTGGTTTTCTGCGGGAGGAGAAGGCTCACCACACCCGTCGGAATTGTGAAGGGCTCCCCCAGGTTTTTGTTCTGTGCCCGAACTTTGTACTGAGCGGTGCGGAAGCGTAGCGCCGCTCCGTCTAGGCGAGTTGCTGCGATGTTTTCCGCTCGTTGTTCGTCTGCCGTCGCCAGGGTCGCAATGACCTCGATGAGGATCCGATCGAATTGCTCGGCGGTCACCGCAACGCCGCGCGGAGACGTTTTCACGGTCGGCAACGGTTCCACGGCAATGTTCGGAAACACCGAACAACCGGACAACATCACGGGGACAGCGAGTGCCCAGGCGATCAGCGGAAGTGCGCGACGGCCATGTCGTCGTTTCGCCGGAAGTGGCTGCCTACCCGGCCGCCACTTCGGTGGTCGCGGTGGCCTGGGCATCCGTCCCTGACGGTGTCGGTGCTTTCGTCGGTCGGCCAACCAACCCAGATAGTAGAAAACGCCACCGACCAGAGCAGTGCCAAGGCCGCCGTAAAACAGACTGGTCGGCACCGAGCGGTCGATGTCCATCTGCCACGTGATGGTGATCGCTTTCGGTGCGGGAAGCGCTCCGTCTGTCGCGATCACGATGAGGTTGCCCTTCGGCACCGTGACGTCCTGCGACAACGTCTTTTCGGCTTCGAACTGTTCGACCCACAGGTCAGAACCGAACGGGTCGGGCGTGGCAATTTCGGTGCCGGTGTACTTCCGAACTGTCAGTTCACCCTCGACGCCTTTGGCGACGACTGATTGGTAGGGGACGTTCCCGATGTAGGCGAGGACATCGCCTTGCCTCCCCCAGGCCATAACGATTCGGTCACTCGACGCGGTTTCGGCGGTGGGCGCCGCGTCGGGGTTCTCGACATAAATCGTTCCTTCCGACCCGCCCACCACTGAAATCGTCTGAGTCGCCGAGATCCGGTTCAACGACGTCGCTTCGATCACGGTGATCGGCGCCGGATCGCTGATCGTGACCGATTGAGTCGTCGTGGCGGGTGGCGAGAAGACCGTGTGAATGAGGATGCCGGACCCGATCATGACAGCCGCTACACCGAAGAGGATGACGGAAACGATGAACCGCACAGCGCCCCCTTCGACTGAAAACGCCAGTTTACCCGACCGACTCTGTGTATTTCCCCAACGACGATTACTCGCGACGGGGAGGCACGGGTAAACTGGCAAGGCAACCCGAGGAGGTACCAATGGCTATTGAGGGACAGTTCCCCGTCGTAATGCGCGGCTACGCCCGCGAGGACGTGGATAAGGCCGTTGCCAACCTGCGTCGTGAAATCATCGCCGCAACAACCGAGCGAAACGAACTCGCGACCGAGCTTGCGCGACTCGGTGGAAAAAAGGGTCTGGGCGAAGGCGATATGCCAACCTACTCGGGGCTCGGCACAAAACTCGAGATGGTGTTGCGCACCTCTGAAGAACAAGCCACCATTCTCATCTCTAAGGCCGATATCCAGGCTCAGCGTACGATCGCCGATGCCCGAATTGAAGCGGACCAGATCATCAGTGACGCCACCTCGCGAGCAGAGTCCCTCGTCGCAGCAGCGGAAGAAAAGGCTCGATACGAAACGAGCGCGGCTCGAATTGACGCAGAAAACATCACCTCGATTGCCGAGAAAGATGTGGAAACGCTTCGAGCCGAAGCGATTCGCGAAACGAATCGGGTGCGCGGAAATGCGGCCACCGAAGCCGCGTCCGCGCGTGCGACGCTCAAGCGTGAGATGTCCGAAAAACAAGCACTGCTTGACCGCGAGATTGCCGAACAGCGTCTCGTCATGGATAAAGAAGCGCACGAAGCGCGGGCCGAGATTGCCCGTCTTATCGGCGAAGCGGATCGCCAGAAACTCGACCTCGTCGTCGAGGTGTCGGCGAGGCGCCACGAGTTGGAACAGCAGTTGCTCGAACAGCACCGCGACATCATTGCGCAGAACGAGGCATACCTGAAAGCCGCGAACGAAGAATTCACGAAGCTGCAAAAAGACTTGACCTCGCTGCAAAAGGAATACAACCGACTCGAGCCCGAGGTTCTCAAGATTCGCGAAATGGCGATCGTCGAATCGAAAGAAGCCGCCCGTTCGACCATTGATGCGGCAAACGCTAAGGCCCGTCAGATTGTCAGCGCTGCGCGAAACGACGCCAAACAAGAATTGGATAACGCCGCCCAACGTCTTGCCGAGATTGCGGCAGAGCGTGACGCGATTGCGTCCTACATCGGTGATCTCAACACCGCTGTCGCCGTCGCAGCGAAGTCGTTGGTGCCGAAAAAGACCGCCCCCAAAACTTCACCCAAGCCACCGGCGAAGTAACCCACTCGATGACGATTCACGGCGCCTTCCGGCTCGGCCTGCTCGGGGGGCTCGGGGTCCTCACCGCACTCGTCATCGGAAACGCTGTTGCGACCCTGGCAACCGTCATCACGTACGTGGGGTTCGCCCTCTTCATCGCGCTGGGACTCGACCCCATCGTTCGCCGACTGGTCGAACGGAAGTTCCCGAGACCACTCGCGATTGTGGTCGTCGTCGTGGCGGTCCTTGGAGTATTCGCCGGCTTCGTTTTGGCCCTGGTGCCCGTCCTCGTCGAACAGATGACCAACCTGTACCGATCGATACTCGAATTCCTGACGTCCTACAATTCGTTGAGTGAATTGGTTGCAGCGGTTCAGTCAATCATCCCCATCGAAGCACTGGACGTTCAAAAAACTCTCGACAGTATCGTTGCCTTCCTCAGCGATCCGGCGAATCTCGCGAACATCGGTGGCGGTGTCCTCACGGTGAGCGCTGGTTTTGCGAACGGCGTCATCGGCGCTCTTCTCACGCTCATGTTGACCATTTACCTCGTCATCTCGTTGCCCTCGATCAAGCAGTCGTTGTACAAGTTGGCACCCGCGTCGAAGCGCAAAGAGTTCGTCGGTATCGCCGAACAAGTGGTCGACGCCGTCGGCAAATACGTCGTCGGGCAAGGAACTCAAGGTCTGGCTAACGGTGTGCTCAGCTTCGTCGCGATGACGCTCATCGGGGCGGAATACCCCGCCTTGTTCGCTCTCATCGCGTTCATGTTCTCGTTGCTTCCCCTCGTGGGAACGGTCACGGGTTCCATCATCATCATCGCAACGCAGTGGCTCGTCAACCCGACGGATCCGACCACCGCAATCTGGGTGGCCGTCTACTACCTCGTGTACACCCAGATCGAGGCGTATGTCATCGGACCGTTCATCATGAACCGAGCCGTGAAGGTCCCCGGGGTTCTCGTCATCATCGCCGCACTCGCCGGCGGTGCACTGATGGGCGTGCTCGGAGCCATCGTTGCGATCCCCATCGCGGCCTCAGTGCTCATCATCGTGCGCCAAGTGATGATCCCGGCGCAGGAGCTGCGTTAGCCGAACGTCGTCGGTAGCGGAAGCGCCGAGGGGTTGACTCGTTTGACGATTTCGCTGAGAACCCGGTAGGTCTGCTTCTCGCCCACCCAGAGGTGTTTGCCCTCTTTCACCTCGACGATCTCGATTCGAGGAACCACGGCGAACCGCTCTCGCGCCTCATCGGGCTTGAGATAGTCGTCGTGTTCGGGAATAAGCGCGACAATCGGCGTCGAATTGCTGTTCCAGCGGTCTAGGGTTTCTGGCGTCGTTCGGTGAAGCGGTGGCGCCAAGAGAATGACCCCGGCAACGTCGTGATCAATCGTGTGGTTCAAGGCGACCTCGGTGCCGAACGACCAGCCGACGACCCAGGGTGCGGGAAGCCCCTCTGCGCGCAAAAAGGCGAGAGCCGCCTCGAGGTCCATGCGCTCGTCGACACCGTGCCCGAATTTGCCCTGCGAACTGCCCCGTGGTGACGAGACGCCGCGGAAGTTGAACCGCAACACCGCCAGCCCCGCCATCGCAGGCAAACGCAACGCCGCTTTCCGAATGATGTGGGAATCCATGTATCCGCCCGCGGTCGGAAGCGGATGAAGGAACAGTAGTGTCCCAACCGGCGCGCCCGATTCGGGAACGGACAATTCGCCGACGAGCACATGACCGTCTTCGGTCCGCAATTCGATGTCGCGACGAATCGCTGGTAGCTCGGTGGAACTGCGGATTTCTTCCATCAGAACATCTTCCAACACGAGGAGTGCCAATGACGGCGATCGCGAACGGCGGCCTCTTCGCCAAACAATCCTTCATAGTGCCAGGTCACTACATGAGGAACCCCGACTTCAATCGTGATCACGCAACCGGGACACGCGTATTCCTTCACTGCGCGGGTTTCCGTGATGTCTTGCACGATCCACTCCTCGCCACGTTTCGATTCGGTGCGGCGACCGCCCGATGCGCGGATCAAGTCGACGGGTGTCGTCTCGTCGCGCTTGGGTCGATTGCGGCGACCCATCAGTACCACCCATTTTCTTCGCTGTGGCCCCACGCTCGGCACGGGGTTTTGTAGCGTTCCGAGATGTAACTGAGTCCCCAAAGAATCTGCGTTTCCGGGTTGGTGCGCCAGTCTTTACCCGCTGCGCGCATCTTGTTTCCCGGCAAGGCCTGCGGAATTCCGTACGCCCCGCTGGATTGGTTTTCGGCGCGGTAGTTCCATCTCGACTCTCGATTCCACAAATCCACGAGGCACGTGAACTCTGATTCGTCCCAGTTGCGATCCCGCAACTCAGCCCGAGCGAATTGCTGGGCGCCTTTCACGCTCGAGATCCCGGACACGAAGAACCCGGACGTCAACGACCACGAGTCCTTGGCGATCGAGTTCTGCGCCGCGTCTTTGTTCGTGAAGGACTGATCGCTGAGGATGTCGTGCGGCTTCGCGAAGCCCGAGTCGTAGGCCGTGAACGGCGCGACGACGGGTCCGAACAAGAGAACAGCCACCCCCACCAGAGCGGCGCGAGTGATGCCGGGGCGGGATTCGGAAGACAACCGAATGGACACTACCTTGCCGCGAGCATGACCCGACCGAGTTCGGCGAGCAGCAGATCGACCTGGCCCTCGTCGTATCCGCCAAGCGCAGGTCGGAAGGTCACACCGCGAACATCGGCTCTCGACAACAAGCCGCCGGCGTTG
Organism: Microbacteriaceae bacterium; assembly: GCA_044353905.1. Classification (GTDB taxonomy): domain Bacteria; phylum Actinomycetota; class Actinomycetes; order Actinomycetales; family Microbacteriaceae; genus MWH-TA3. Next base: position 34,191 of record JBILBA010000001.1, read on the forward strand.
TAGAACGCGCGAATGCGATCGGTGAACGCGTCGACGTCGACTCGGTTGTAGCCGTAGGTGAACAACGGTGCCGCACGGAAACGTCTGCGCGGCTCGCGCGCGACTCGGTTCAGGATGTCCTGAGCAAGGGCACGGGCTTCTGCGGTCGCACCGTCAACCCCGCTGCGATTGATGCGGTCGCGGTGCTCGTGGTCGGCGACGGTATCCTCGAGACGCTCAAGGGCCGCGTCGACCTCAACAGTTGAATAGCCACCCTTCACGACGGGAAACGCGGTGTCGCGAATGTCCTTGCTGGACAAGGGCAATTCACCGGCTTGAGCACGCGCGATGAACTCGTCAACCGCGGCAACGTCGTAGCCCTTCGAGGGCGCTTTCATGAGGGGGAAGGTCACGTCTCTATTCTGCCCTAGGAAAAGAACGCCGCGAAAACCGACGCGACGAACATCGATGGCAGAACAGAGTCGAGGCGGTCGAGGAAGCCGCCGTGACCGGGCAACAGGTGCGACGCGTCCTTCGTGCCGATTTCGCGCTTGATGAGTGATTCGATGAGGTCGCCCGTGGTGGCGGTTCCGACCAAGATTAAGCCGAACAGCATCCCCCACCACCAGGGGATGAAAATCATCTGCGTCGCGATGATGTATCCCGCGGCGAGGGCGAAGACGATGGACCCCGCGAAGCCCTCCCACGTCTTTTTGGGGCTGATTTTGGGTGCCATCGGGTGACGCCCAAACAGAAGCCCGGTTGCGTATGCGCCCGTGTCGATGCTCGCGATGATGATCATCGTCCCCAGCGTCCACCACTCGCCACCGTCTCGGGCGGTCATGATGAGCGTGAACGACACAAGGAACGGAACGTAGGCCAGAGTGAAAGCCGACATGATCATGTCGCGGTCGGTCACGGTCGACTTCGACAACCCACGTTGAATCGCGTGCCACACAATAGTGAAGCCGATTCCCGCGGCGAGAGTCAGCAATTGCCCGAGCGCACCGAAATAGTACGTCGTGGGCACCATCGCCAATGCTGCGATCAGAATCGGAATTCGCGGAACGTGCCGAGACTCGGTGCGCGAGATGGTCGCTAATTCCCACGTTCCGAATCCGATGAACACCGCGAGGAACAGCATGAAGTACTGCTTGTCGAAGACGAGGCTACAAATGAAGACAGCACCGAGTGCACTCCCGATCAGGAGTGCGGCGACGAGGTTTCTACCCGTGCGGGCTTCGATGACGGCCCCCGCGTCACGGATGGCGTGTTCTAAATCAGCCATTAGACCTCGAGGAGTTCGGTTTCCTTCTTTTTCAACGCGTCGTCGATTGCGTCGATGTTGTGCTTGGTGAGGGCTTCGATTTCCTTCTCACCGCGCGCCATGTCGTCCTCGCCGACGTCCGACTTCAACGCCTCGATGTCGGTGATGCCCTTGCGGCGAATGTTTCGAATCGCCACGCGTCCGTCTTCGGCTTTTGCCTTGACAATCTTGACGTACTCCTTGCGGCGCTCCTCGGTCATCTCGGGCATCGTCACGCGAATGAGGTTGCCATCATTGGTCGGCGTTGCGCCCAGGTTGGGGAAATTGACAATCGCACGTTCGATTTCTTTGAGGGCGGCCTTGTCGTAGGGAGTAATAACGAGCGACCGTGCCTCGGGGTTCTGAAGGCTCGCGAGTTGTGCGAGCGGGGTTGGCGTTCCGTAGTAGTCGACCATGATTTTCTGGAACAACGCAGGGTTCGCGCGACCGGTGCGAACGGTCTGGAAATCCTCTTTGATGACGTCAACAGCCTTCGACATCTTGTCGGACACTTCGGCGATAGTTTCGGCGATCACGGTTTCCTCCTATGTTGTTGCCAGTCTAATCCTCAGCCGAGTGCGAGGAGAGCGACTCCCGTGACAACAACAACTGACCCGATCACTCGTTGGACGACGTGTTTCTCGCCGAAAAAGATTGCTCCGCCCAGCGCGACGAGGACGACACTCGACTCGCGAGCGGCAGCGACGAGCGACACCGAGCTCAATTGAACGGCGGTGAGGGCGAGCATGTACGACGCCGGTCCGAGCAGTCCGATGGCCGTGATGATGGCCGGATTCGCGCGGAACGTCGACACGCTGTTGCGACCACGAATCGCAAACGGAGTGAAGAGTATCGCCTGGACCACGAGTGCCATCCAGTAATAACCGATGGGAGGAAGGCCGAGTGTGCCGACCGCCCAGCCGTCCCACACTGTGAAACACGCGATCATCACGCCGACACCGAGTCCGTAGAGAACCGAACTGAGCGGTGCGCGCGTCCCCGTCCGCGAACCAGCCGTCGAGATGACACCGATACCCGCGATGATGACCGCGACACCGATGAGGGCGACGAGCGAAGGGCGTTCGCCCAGGATGAGAATCGCGCCGAGGACCGAGAGCGTCGGGCCCGTTCCCCGCGCAAGTGGATAGACGAGCGACACGTCGCCGTCTCGGTAGCCGCGCTGCAGCAAGAGGAAGTAGATGACCTCGAACACTCCGCAGAGCCCCGCGAGCAATAACCAATTCATCTCGAAGTCCGCCGCCACGAGGGTTGCAATTCCGAGCGGGGCGATGAGGATCGCGCCGACCACGTTGATCCACCACAGCACGGTCGGCGTTGACGAGCCGATGCGCTTGAGAAGAAGATTCCACCCCGCGTGCGCGACAGCGCCACCTGCAATCAGCAGGAGGACGAGTGGACTAATTGCTCACCACCGTGCCGATGTCTTCGCCACGGATGGCCTTGGCGATGTTCCCGCCCGGCTCCATGCCGAAAATCCGCATCGGAAGGTTGTTGTCGCGGCACAGCGCGAACGCTGTCGCATCGATGACCTTGAGTTCTTGCTCGAGCGCTTGCGAATAGGTGATGGTGTCGATCTTTTTCGCACCAGCGTTGGTGCGGGGATCGTCGTCGTACACACCGTCAACACCGTTCTTGGCGACAAGCACCTCGACCGCGTTGATTTCGAGGGCACGCTGCGCGGCGACCGTGTCGGTCGAGAAATACGGAAGGCCGGCACCAGCACCAAAGATGACGACGCGACCCTTTTCGAGGTGGCGAATCGCACGCAACGGAATGTAGGGCTCGGCGACCTGAGTCATCTCGATCGCCGACTGAACGCGAACGGGCTGACCGGCTTGTTCGAGAAAGTCCTGCAGTGCGAGAGCGTTCATGACCGTACCGAGCATTCCCATGTAGTCGGCGCGTGAACGGTCCATTCCGCGCTGGCTGAGCTCTGCTCCGCGGAAGAAGTTACCACCACCGACGACAATCGCGACCTGCACGGTCTTGGCGGCCTCGGCGATCTCGCGGGCGATACCGCTGACGATGTCGGGGTCGACCCCCAGGGTTCCAGCGCCAAACGCTTCACCGGACAGTTTCAGAAGGACTCGGCGCGTCGACATGGAACCTCTCTTTCAGGTCAAGCGTAGCGAGTGTGCCGAGGAAATGACGAAGGGAGGCCCGCGTTTCCGCGAACCTCCCGACGAAAGTGAGTGTTAGGCGCCGACCTTGAAGCGGGCGAAGCCCGAAACAGTGAGTCCGGCCTGTGCGAGAACCTGCGTGATTGACAACTTGTTGTCACGCGCGTAGTCCTGCTCGAGGAGAGCGACCTGCTTGAAGAAGGCGCCGAGGCGACCCTCGACGATCTTGGGCAGAGCGGCTTCGGGCTTGCCTTCTCCGCGGCTGATCTCTTCGACGATGCGACGCTCGGCCTCAACGGCGTCCGCGGGAACCTCGTCCTTGGTGAGGTACTGGGGGTCAGCGAACGAGATGTGCTGTGCAATCGCACGAGCGGTCTCGTCGTCCTTGCCCCCATACGCGACAACGACGCCAACCTGCGGTGGGAGGTCTTTGCTCGTGCGGTGAAGATAAACAGCGAACTGCGAGCCGGCAATCTTGACAACGCGGCGAAGTTCAACCTTCTCGCCAATGATGGCGGCGTCGTCAGCAATGCGGTCAGCAATCGACTGTCCGCCAACCTGCGCGGAGAGAGCGGCCTCGGTCGAATCGGCTCCGGCTGCAGCAACCGCCTCGATAACGACATCGGCAAGCGCGATGAACTTCTCGTTCTTGGCAACGAAGTCGGTCTCGCAGGCGAGTTCGATCATGTACACCGCGTCAGCGGTTTCCTTGGCGGCAACGAGGCCTTCGCTCGTCGAGCGGTCAGCGCGCTTGGCGTTACCCTTTGCGCCCTTGAGTCGAAGAATCTCGACAGCCTTGTCCATGTCGCCACCGGCTTCGACGAGGGCGTTCTTGGTGTCGACCATGCCGGTCCCAAGACGCTCGCGAAGAGTCTTGACGTCTTCTAATGAAAAATCAGCCATGTCTGTGCTTTCTGTGTGAATTTACTTGTCGGTGGAGTCAGCGTCAGCGGCGGGAGTCTCGTCGGCGGGGGCTTCGGCGACAACCTCGGCCTCGACGGCAGGTGCGTCGGCGACAGGCGCTTCGGCAGAGACATCGGCGACCTCACCGAGAAGCTCGCGCTCCCAGTCGGCGAGAGGCTCGACGGCGGACACGTTTCCGGCCGCAGCAGGCTTGTCGTGGCGGATAACGAGACCCTCGGCGACGGCGTCCGCGATCACGCGGGTGAGCAGTCCGACCGAACGAATCGCGTCGTCGTTACCGGGAATCGGGAACTGGATTTCGTCGGGGTCCGCGTTGGTGTCCAGGATTGCGACGACAGGGATACCGAGCTTGGCTGCTTCGCTCATCGCGAGGTGTTCGCGCTTGGCGTCGACAACCCAGATCGCGCTGGGGGTCTTGGTGAGGTTGCGGATTCCGCCGAGCGACTTGTGGAGCTTCTCGAGCTCGCGACGCTTCATGAGGAGTTCCTTCTTGGTGAAACCCTTGGTGGTGTCCTCGAAGTCGACCTGTTCCAGTTCCTTCATGCGCTCGAGGCGACCAAGGACGGTCTGGAAGTTAGTGAGAAGCCCACCGAGCCAACGCTGGTTGACGTAGGGCTGTCCGACGCGGCCGGCTTCGGCTGCGATCGATTCCTGTGCCTGCTTCTTGGTGCCGACGAACAGGATGGTGCCGCCGCGGGCGACGGTCTCGCGAACGAACTCGTATGCCGAGTCGATATGAGCGAGCGACTGCTGAAGGTCGATGATGTGGATGCCCGAACGCTCGGTCAGGATGAAGCGCTTGACCTTCGGGTTCCAGCGCTGTGTCTGGTGTCCGAAGTGCACGCCGCTGTCGAGCATTTGGCGAATTGTGATGACGGCCATGGCCGTTCTCCTTTTGTTGTGGTTGTCGCGCAGACGGATGTCTGGCCCTGGTGTCCGTAACGATTCCTCCCCGAAGGGACCAATGGTTTCGTGTAACTGCTGGACACGCGAATTCGTTCACCGAAATGAACGTTGTTCCAGTCTACAGGCTCTCCACAGCGCTAACAAACGGGGGTTTCTGCTCTGTTGACGGGCAGTATCGACCAGCCAGCTCTCCGGAGCCCGACAGTGGACTCGTGACCTCGATCCTGCGCCTTCCTCCCCCACTGATTGCTGTGTTGGTTGCCCTGTTGGCAATGGTGCCGACGGCTCGAGCCGATGCGGGCTCGCGCTGGTCCTGGCCCGTGGTCGGTGAGGTGATTCGCGGCTTCGCGAAACCGGCGGATGCGTGGTCGGCGGGTCATCGCGGTATCGACATTCAGGCAGCGCCGGGTGCCGAGGTTCGAGCGCCCGTCGCTGCACGCGTGACCTTCGTCGGTCCCGTTGCTGGTCGCGGAGTCATCGTGATGCGAACCCTGGAGGACGGCGACGTCACTCTGGAACCGATTGAACCGACGGTTCTGCTCGGGGACGTCGTCAACGCCGGCGACATCGTGGGTTTCGTTCGGGGTGGCCACCTCGGCGACAACGCGCTTCATTTAGGGCTGCGGGTTGAGGGCGAATACGTCGACCCGCTGCAGTACCTGCCGCTTCAACCGCGAATCGTTGTGTACGACTCGTGGATCAATTCCTATGCCCTGGGATGAGCCGAGGCGTAGGCCTTCTTCAGGCGCTCGCTCGACACGTGGGTGTAGATCTGTGTCGTGCCGACACTCGAGTGCCCGAGGATTTCTTGCACGCTGCGCAGATCCGCTCCGCCATCCAACAGGTGGGTCGCTGCGGTGTGCCGCAGAATGTGCGGACCCTTGGGGCCTGCGCCGGGCATCGCGCCGATAATGGCGCTCACGACTCCGTAGACCGTCCGCGTCGTAAGCGGTTTTCCGCGAGCGCCGACGAACAGGTGTGTGATGTCCGGCGTGACTGGAAGTTCGGGGCGGGCGTTGTCGCGGTAATCCAGCAGTGCAACTCGCGCGGGGACCCCGAACGGGACTACTCGTTCCTTGGCGCCCTTCCCCAAGACCCGAACCGTCGAATCCGACCAATCGATGTCGCCGAGGCGAATTCCGACGAGTTCCGAGACACGAATCGCCGAGGCGTACAGCAATTCCCAAATTGCGAGGTCGCGAACGGCGATGGGGTCCCCCGTCGTTGCGCGCGCTGCGAGGTCGTCCAGCACATGTCCCATCGCACTGGCCGCGACCACCCGCGGAAGGTGCGCAGGTTTCTTCGGGGCGGAAAGCCGAGCCGCAACGTTCGCGGGAATGTCCCCGCGTGAGTGTGCCCAGTGGAAGAAGGACTTGACCGCCGAGACCCGTCGGCCGATCGAACTCGCTGCATCCCCCGCGGTGGACATCGCCCACACCCACGACCGGCAGTCCTCGAGCGAAATGTCGGATAACTCGGTAGATTCGGCCGATTTCAGGGATTGCACAAACAAATCGAGGTCTCCGCGATATGCGCGCACCGTGTGCGAGCTCGCGTCGCGCGCCGCCTCTAACTCAAAGAGGTAGCGCGCGACGGACTCGTCAACTCTCATGTCAACAAGTGTGCGCGTGAAAACCGCGAATTATTTGCTGGACACACCCGTTTTACGAGGCCACCACATGCGCTCGCCAACCAGGAAGGTCAGCGACGGGACGACGACCGTTCGTACGAGAAGCGTGTCGAGCAACACACCGACACAGACGATGACACCGATCTGCGTGAGGGTGATGAGCGGCAGGACTCCGAGAACCGCGAACACCGCGGCGAGCAGAATACCCGCACTCGTGATGACACCACCGGTTGCACCGAGTGCCGTGATCATTCCCGCCTTGATGCCGGCGGGTTTGCCGTTGACCAGGAGCTCGGATTCTTCTTTCACACGCGTCATGAGGAACATGTTGTAGTCGATACCGAGCGCCACCAGGAAAAGGAACGACAGCACGATCACGTTTCCGTCCAGTGCGGGGAATCCCCAAATGGTTTGGAACAACAACCACGACGAGCCGATGGCCGCGAAATACGAGGCAACGACGGTCGCGAGGAGGATTGCGGGGGCAACGAGCGAACGCAACACGAGAACCAAGATGATGAACACGACGGCGAGGACCGAGGGGAACACCAGTTTCTGGTCGGCGTCAATCGCGAGTTCGGTGTCCAGAACCTGTGCGTCGGTTCCGCCCACAAGGGCGAGTCCGTCACCGACCGAGTCGAGCCCGGTCCTGAGCGTCGCGATGGCGTTCTTCGCATCATCGGATTCAGAGGCGAAGTCGAGGGTTGCCGTAATTTGGGTCCAACCGTCATTCGTTTCGCCGACCGTCGAATAGGTGGGATCCGGTTCGGGAGCCGGTGCGATGACGACTCCGGGAATCGGCGGTGGCGCAAACACAGGAGGCGCGGGGATTTCGACCAGTAAGTCCTTGTTGTCGTCGAGGTAAGCCTGAACCGCTTCCGCATCGCCCTCCGTAGCCATGACGGTGAATCCGGAACCCTGGAATTGCTCGAACTTGTCGGACAGGATTTCGATTCCCGTGACCGCACCGGGCTTGGTGAGGAATCGCTCGTTCGCGGTGAGTCCGGTCTGGATGCCCATGGCGGGCAGAGCAAGTCCAATTGCGAGGAGAGCCGAACCGATGCTGAAGAGCACGGGGCGACGAGAGATAGCTTTTCCAGCGCGTGCCCACATGCTTTCGCGCTTGGGCTTGGTGCCGAACTTGGGGGTCAGCGGCCAGAAGATCCAACGCGGCCAAATGACGAGAGCGAAGGGCAACACGATGATGCCCGCAATCATGGCCACGGCGATGCCAACGAAACCGGCAAGACCGAGGTTGCGGCTCGAATCCAGCTGCGCGAAAAGCAAGACGGCCATGACGACCAACACAGTTCCACCCGACGCGATAATCGCGGGTGCCGTTCCGCGAACGGCTTTGGCCATCGCTTCGGCACGCGACTCAAACTTCAAGAGTTCTTCGCGATAGCGCGAAATGATCAACAGCGCATAGTTGGTTCCGGCGCCGAAGACAAGAACCGACAGGATTCCCGTGGTCGACCCGTCCAATTGGCCTCCGAGCATGTCGGCAGCCTTTTTGGCCATCGCGCCGGCGAGACCGTCGGCAAGACCGACGACCAGAAGCGGAACGATCCACAAGATGGGTGAACGATAGGTGATGAGAAGCAGGACGATGACGACGCTCGCGGTGACGATCAGCAGTGTGACATCGGCGCCGGCAAACACGTTCGAAATGTCGATGGTGAAACCTTCGGGGCCGGACAGGTAGAGGTCTACGCCGGTCAAACCGGTTTCGGCCGTGTCCCGAATGTCGTCGTATCGCTCTTTTTGGTCTTCGACAACGTTTGTTTTGTCGAGCGGGATGATGGCCGAGACGGTCGTGCCGTCGTCGGAAACTTGGGCGGGAATCGCGAATTCGAGGTCCGTGTGCTCGGCATAAATGTCGGCCACGTTCTCGTTGATGGTGGTGATTTGGTCATCAGAGAGTTCGGAGGATGCGGTGAACACGAGGAAAATCGAGGTGCCGGCAGAGTCGGGGAATTCGGCGTTGATGCGAGAAACCTCGGCAGCTTCCGACGCGGTCGGCGCTCCACTCTCGGGGGCGGTTTCTTCGTTGTCGGTTGCCGAAAGGAAGAACATCGCGCCGGCAACGGCGGTCGAGAGGACCATCGCGATCAGGGCGGACCAGAATCGGTAAGTATTGTTCAAGAACATTGCGAAATCTCCGTACTTTTTCGTCACCCGCGCGGTGACCACGTCCTTCTAGCGTACCGAATTGTCGTCGACTAGAGGTCGGCTGATTGTGCGCGTTCCGCGGTGTTGAAGTCCGAGTCCTTCTTCGACACCATTTCCTTGATTTCCGCCTCGGTCATTGTGTCCGCCATGATTCGCAGAGCGGCCGGATAGGCAGATATCTGCTCGAAGTTTTCAACGGGGACGATCGAATGAACGGTGTTGGTCTCGTAGACGTGAATGAGGTTGATCGACTGAGCACCGTCGATCGCACTGAGCAGGAAGGTTTTGTCGGCCCCCAAATCGACCGAGTAGCACGTCGCACTCGCCACGGAGACAGGAACGGCGGCGAAGGTGCCGAATGACGAATAGTGCAGGTGGCCCGCGAGGATGGTGCGAACGTCGGTGCCGGCAATCACGCCCTCGAGACGGGAGCGCTCCTCTAATTCGATCAGTCTGACCAGTGGGTTGTGTGCTTCGAGCGGAGGGTGGTGCATCGCGAGGACCGTTCCGTGTTTCGCCGGGGTCGCCAATTCCCCCGACAGCCACTCGAGTTGGGCGTCGGTAATGGCACCGTGATGGTAACCAGGCACGGATGTGTCGAGGGAAATGATGCGAAGGCCAGAGACGTCGTAGACCCGGTCTTGCGGGCGGTCGGTATCGTCCTCGTCGAACAACTCGCGGGCATACGTCGCTCGTTCGTCGTGGTTTCCCATCACCCAGACCAGTTCAGCACCCAATTCAGCGGCTACCGGTTCGACGCGGTGTCGAATCCAGCGGTAAGCCTCTGGCTCAGCGATGTCGGCGATGTCACCCGTGAATACCAGTGCATCAATCGCTTGATCACCCGAACGAAGTCGTTCAAGTACGAGGTCGAGGTTCCGCTTGACGTCCACCGCTGAGAACAGTTTTCGCTTTCCGCCGAGCACGTGAGTGTCGGAAAGGTGGGCGATGACGTGCGTGAAATTCTCCGGCTCGAGCATGGCGCCAGATTACCCCTTAAGCCCGACTACCGACCTAGGTCAAGGTTTGTGATTGCCGAACCCAACCCGACGCGTCACGAGCAATGCGCCCCTCCGCTTCGATTGAACCGAGAGTAGCCGTGACCGTGGTCACATCGATTCCTGCCTTTGCGGCAATCGCCTCGACCGCGCGGGGTTTCGTTGACGACAGAGAGTCGAGAATTCGCACGACGGTGTCCGAGTCTCGGGCGTCGAATCGTTCCACGTTCGCATCAACCCCGAACAATTCCGCGACCTCGGCGACGGTCGTGACCAGCGTCGTCGCAGGGTTGGTTCGAAGCAGCCGGTGACAGCCCGCGCTCGCGCCGCTTGTGACTGGTCCTGGCACAACCCCGATGGGGCGGTCGAGGTCGCGGGCGTGGGTCGCAGTGTTGAGCGAACCGCTCCGGTAGCCCGCCTCGATGACGACCGTCACACCCGCCATCGCTGCGATGAGTCTGTTGCGCTGACAGAAACTCCTAATTTATGAGCAGATTTAGAGCATTAAACACTGTTTTCATATTCGCGGAATTGGGACATGTGGGAACCCTTACAACGTGCCCGTAGTGGCGCCAAAGCGCGTCGAATAGGCCCGCGCTAATCCGTGATGCCAAGGCTGGACGATTCACCCACGTTATTGCGGTTAATTTGGGCCGGCTCATTTGGACAACGAAACACCTAGTCCTTCTGATTGATCTGGCCTGAAGGTTGTAACAGTTGACGGTGAAATTGATCACTCGACCGGTGACGGTGAGCTCAGGGCAACAATGCTCGGGGATGGTGCGGTTTGAAACGAGGCGCAAGCCTGAACGACAATTTCGTGAGAATTGTGCCCTCGAAGTTTGGCATAAAAAGGCGGGAAAATTAAAAAATGATGTATCATTTTAATGAAACATCTCAACCACCCTCAAATATTAGGAGCAGATTTAACGTGAAATTATTACCTCGCAAGGGAATAACTCTTGCTTTCGCTGTTGCCGTCATGATCGGACTTGGGGCGTCCCCCGCGAACGCAACCGTGAGCCTCCCCGCCGACAACCACCTGTACGCCATCGGCTGCAACGACACATACGACTTTCAGTTGTATGAAATCGATTCCGCCGGCGGGCTGACGGCGGTCGGCGATGGCGCTGGTGACAATGACTTTGGCGACTGCGTCAATCAAGCCGCATGGGACTGGGAAACTGAACTCGCATATTTCTCGTATGAGGGCGTCCTGTACTCGATGGATGTTGACACGGGAAATGCGACACAAATTGGAGCAATCACAGGGGACCTCGCTGGAAATCAGGTCTCTATTGCAATCGGCCGTGATGGTGAGAGTTACGCCTCTTACGACTGCAAAATTGCGACGATTGACCTTGATAACGGAGCCACGGAGTACCTTCCGGGTTGGCAAGAGAACTGTGACGGCGGCTTTTACTATCTCACGCCTTTCGCATATAACGTGAAAGATGACACTTTTTACGTCATCAATAATGACAACACCGAAGATGACACCCCTGCCATTGACAACATGATCTATCCCATGACCAGGGGCTCAAGTACCATTTACGGAACACAGGGTCAAGCGATGTCAGGTAGCGGTTTCGTTCTTGACGACACGCTTGTCAATTACTTCCACTCAATCGCTTTTGATAGCAACGGCGTTGGCTGGATGATCTGGGATGACGAGACGATGGGCGCTTTGTACTCGTTCGATGCAGCGACGGGCGAAATTACCTATGCGGGATTGACTTCGGACGAAGGCACCTGGAAGGAAATCAGGTCGACTTTTCTCATGTCACCCGCGCCCGCCTCGCTCCCCACGCCGGAGCCGCTGGCAAAGACGGGAATCGATCACGCTACCGCATCGACCGTTGCGGGCTTTGGCTTATCCTTCCTGGTGGGGGCAGTGCTTCTTCGCCGTCGACGAAGCGTGAACAAGACCTAACCGCGCTCCCGAAAAGGGCCTCGGCGCTGATGCTCTGAGGCTCGTTTCGTTTAAGACCAAGGTCTAAGTTATTAATATGGCAAAGAGTATAAATTCGGAACCGCGACAACCGCGACGCCCCGGCAGACCAGCGCGAAACGCCCTTGCGATACCGATACGGCGCCAACTCATCGACAAGACCATCGAGCTGATCGCGTCACACGGCGCGACTGATGTGAGTGCTCGCCAGGTCTGTGAAGAAATCGGTGTCACCTTCGCATCCGTCAACTACAACTTCCGCTCATGGAACGGGCTGATCGCCGAGGCCGGTGCGAACGTCTACTCCGACTACGTTGATTTATTGTGGAATGCGGTTGGTGCCGCACCACGCGAGCCCGAAGCTCGACTTCTTGCCTACATCCGCACTCAAATCGAATGGGCCACGTCGCACTCTGGGTGGGGAGCCATCTTCAATTATCCGTTCTCGGCACGAACCGCGACGGCCATCATGCAAGAAAAGTTTGGGCAGACGCACAACGCGAAGTTTCAACTCAACCACGCGCGGCTCACTCGTTTAACAATCGATGTTCGTGACGGGGTTGTGACGCCTTTTGACTTTGACGAGCACACATATCCCCACGACGAGCTTCTTTCAGACGAAATCGGGTTGGCCCGCGCAACTCTCACCGGCTGGTCGACTCTCGGGATGATGGTGTGGTTGTCGCGTGGTCCGACCCTCGAAACAGAAATACCCGACATTAAGACGCGTCAAGACGCGATTGTCCATTTCGCAATGCAGCAAATCGTCTCGGCCATCCGTTCAGATGCGGCGCCACAAGGTTCCTGACCTGTCGACGCGGCATTGCGCCTCCAGTGTTCCAAGGGCCGATGTCACCGTGGCGACGTTGATCCCCGCCATGACCGCGATGTCTGAGACCGACCGAGATTTTGTTGACGAGAGCGAATCCAGAACTCGGATGACGGTTTCGGAATCACGCTGTGCGAACTCCTCGTCGCGCACGTCACCCGTCATGAGCTCGATCATGTCCGCAACGCTGGTAACGAGTTCGGCGGCGGGGTTAGTCCGGAGGAGGCGATGACACCCGGCGCTTTGGCCGCTCGTGATGGGCCCTGGCACAACCCCGAGCGGTCGGTCCAGTTCGCGCGCGTGAGTTGCGGTGTTGAGCGACCCGCTTCGGTAACCCGCTTCGACCACGACGGTTCCACCGGCAATCGCCGCGATTAACCTGTTTCGTTGCAGAAATCTCCAGCGAGTCGGGGCGCCACCCGGGCTCACTTCGGACACAACAGCACCCGCCGCGATGATTCGGCGCAACAGTTCGTCGTGCCCGGCCGGGTACAACTGGTCGATTCCGCCGGCGAGGACCGCGACCGTCGATCCGCCGCACGCGAGCGTCGCTCGATGAGCCATCCCGTCGATTCCGTAAGCGCCACCCGACACGACGGTGTACCCGCGTGAGGTCAACCCCGCGGCGAAATCCATTGCAACGTGTTCGCCGTAGCCCGTCGATGCCCGAGCACCGACAATGGCGACGGAACTCGACGGCTGGGGCAACGTCGCAGTGTCACCGCGACACCACAACACACGCGGACCGTGATCGCCCAAGTCAGAGAGACCCGTTGGCCAGACCGAGTCGGTGGGGCGGACGACCTTCGCACCGACCGAAACCGCGGTCGACAAGGAGCGGAACAGTGCCGGCGCATCCATCCGCGGTTCCCATCGGGCGAGCGCTTCGGCGACGTCCGTACCCGACAGATCGTCACCCGCGAGGGTTGATGCAGCGGGCCGCGCGAGGATTCGAGCGAGCGAATCCGTCGCACCCCATCGCCGAATCAAACTGCCGGCGACCCGATCCCCCGGTTCGGTCAGGAATCCCCAGGCGACCTCGGCGAACGCGTCGCGCCGGTCGGACTCATCGCCGTCGGGTCGCAATGGCGCCATCGCGCGATCGATGTCGGTGTCCGAGAGATTCCAGGTCGTTGTCATACAGGTACTCCTTGTCGTAGGTAGAGCGCACGACCGATGTGGTCGGCGGTGGGAACGGAAACGGCGTCGCAATCAGCCAGCGTCCAAGCAATGCGCAGAACCCGGTCGTAGCCACGCATTGTCACGGCACCGCGATCGAGTGCAGCATCGAGCGCGCGAACGACCGTGGGAGCAAGGCGAAATCTGCCCGACCGAAGTTCCGTCGCGTCAGGGCGGTCCTGCCCCCAGCGGTGGTTGGCTATCGCTCGTGCCACGGTCACTCGTTCGCGCGCACGAGCGGTCGTCATTCGCGGCACCGTGTTATCGAACAGGTGAGCACGTGACACCCGCGATACGGGAACGTGAATGTCGATTCGGTCGAGGATGGGACCGGACAATCGGGCCAGATACCGTCGGCGACGGTCGGGTGTGCACACGCACGTCGAGTCGGCAACGCCGGCGTTCCCGCACGGGCAGGGGTTTGCCGCAAGCACAAGCTGAACGCGCGCCGGAAATCGTGCGCTGTGATTCGCGCGATGGATCACGATGTCCCCCGACTCGAGTGGTTGCCGCAACGCGTCAAGAACCGTCGTGGCGAACTCCGGGGCCTCGTCGAGGAAGAGCACCCCGCGACTCGCCCGTGACACCGCACCGGGTCGGATCACTCCTGAACCCCCGCCCACGATCGCCACGGCCGTCGCCGTGTGGTGCGGCGCGACGAACGGCGGACGGGTCATCAGTTTTCGTGTTTGGGCAACGCGGGCTAACGACGCGATGCTCGTGACCTCGAGTGCGTCATGAGTGTCAAGGTCGGGCAAAAGATCGACGAGTCGTTCCGCCAACATTGTTTTCCCTGCTCCGGGCGGTCCGAGCAAAAACATGTGGTGTCCCCCTGCAGCCGCAGTGACCAGCGCGTCAACAACATCAGGTTGGCCAACGATGTCCGACAGGTCTCGTGACACCGGTTCCGACTCGGACTCGCTCGGGGGCTCGATTGCATCAACGTCTGGCACAACGATGTCGGCGCCGTGCACGCGCAGGGCGTGGGCGAGGCTCGCCACCGCGATGACCTCGATTCCTGGCACGAGTTCCGCCTCGGTGCGATTCCCCGCCGGCACCATGATGCGCCTCGCCCCGGCATCGCGCGCCGCGACAACCGCGGGCAGAATCCCCGCAACCGGTCGGACCCGACCGTCGAGGGCGAGCTCTCCGACATGCACACACGCGGCGACGGATTCAGCAGGCACATCCCTCGTTCCCGCCAGAATCGCCAACGCGATGGCGAGGTCGAATCCGCTGCCCTGCTTTGGCAAACTCGCGGGCGACAGGTTCACCGTGACGCGCGTGGGGGGCATCGCGCACCCCGAGTTAGCGACGGCACTGCGAACGCGGTCTTTCGATTCGCCCAGCGACGCATCGGGCAACCCGATGAGGACCAGCGCGGGCAACCCCGACGCGATGTCGGCCTCGATGTCGACGAGGTGGCCCGACAGTCCCGACAACGCGATGGATCGGGTTCGACCGACGGTCATTCGAAGACCCCGACTCGGTGTTCGAGGCTGCCAATGGCGAGTCCGTCACCGATTATGCCGATCGCGTCGATCCGAACCGTTCCGGCGTGAACCCGGTTGACCCGACACCATTCGCCCGCGAGGACGCGCAGTCGAGCGAACTTGGCCGAGGTTATCGCCTCGAGCGGATGCCCGTAACGCCCGGTCCGACGGGTCTTGACCTCGACAAACGCGACGGTTCGTCCGTATCGCGCGATGATGTCGATTTCGCCGTGACGGCAGCGCCAGCCGCGATCGAGAACCTCGTAGCCGTTCGCGACCAGAAAATCGCCGGCGACGGTTTCGCCCCAACGTCCCAGTTCGTCTTTGAGTGCCATTGTTCCTCCCCCAACAGGGTCGGACACGCGAGGAACCAGCGGACGGGTATCAACCCGAACGGTGGAGAACTCGCCGCAACGGGGCGATGTGCGAAACGGTTAGTTGTCGCCGATGGCGAGGTCGCGCGGCAACTTGAGTTCCTTCTTGCCGGTTTCTTCGACGTTGATGTCCTTGAAGGTCAGAATCTTGACGGACTTCACGAAACGGTCAGCGCGATAAACGTCCCACACCCAGACATCGGTGAGCGTCAATTCGAAATAGAAGTCGTTGCCCGCTTCTTTGACGACCTGCTGAACGTCGTTCGCAAGGTAAAAACGGCGCTCGGTCTCTACGACATACGAGAATTGCGCGACGACGTCGCGGTATTCGCGGAACAGTTGCAGTTCGGCGTCGCGATCGTAGGCATCAAGGTCATCGTCGTTCATCGAGATTCATTCTATTCTTTCGGCGCCACGGGCAATACCGAGGACAACCAGGTTCGCCGATGGAAGTCAGTCGCGCCGTGTGCACGAATCGCATCGAAGTGCCCTTCGCTTCCGTAACCCTTGTTCGACGCCCAGCCATACGTGTCGTCCTCACCCGCGGAAGCGACCATGAGCCGGTCTCGATAGACCTTGGCCCAGACGGAAGCGGCCGCGACCACCGCGCAATCGCGGTCGGCTTTGGTGCGCACCATGATGTCGACAGGCGGTAACAGGGACGCCTTCAGCCAGTTGTGCGACCCGTCCAGAATCACCGAGGCGCCGGATAGGTCGTGACCGTCAATCGCGAGCGTTGCGAACGCTCGTTCGGCCGCGCGTGCAAGCGCGGAAATGATTCCGAACTCGTCGATTTCAGCCGCCGTCGCCTCACCCGTCGCGATGGCGTCCACCCAGTCGGCCACGGGCTGCATCAATTTCTCGCGCTTTGACGCGGCGATCAGTTTGGAATCGCGAAGTCCAGCCGGAAAATCTGTCGCGGCGCGAATCACAGCAACACCGACGACAACGGGTCCTGCCACTGCGCCTCGACCGACCTCGTCGACACCGACCACAATCCCGTTGCCCTTCGCGAACAACTCGCGTTCGAGATCGAGAGTGGGGTCACTCGGCATTCGCGAAGTTACCAGCGTAATTGTCGAGCCACGTCCAGTTCGACATCGGCCATGACACGACGACGGCACGACCGACAACCTTGTCGATGGGAACGAAGCCGCTTCCGGGCTTGTCCTGGTTGTAACGCGAGTCAGCCGAGTCGTAGCGGTTGTCCCCCATGACCCACAAAGAATCGTCGGGAACGGTGATGTCGAATTCCATGCCGCTCGATGCGTCACCAATCGAGGGCGTGACGATGTACGGTTCCGTGACCGACTTCCCGTTCACCTGCAACAACCCCTTGTCGTCGCAACAGACGACGCGGTCACCGGGCAACCCGATCAGTCGTTTCACGAGATGGTCTTCGGAATCAGAACCGCCAAAACCGACGACCGTCGCAATCAGATCGAGAGCGGCCGTGATGAGGTCGGGGTCCGGCGACTCGTAATTGGGCAGCCAACCACCCGGGTCGCTGAACACGACGACATCGCCGTGTTCGAGAGCGAAAACATCCGGGACCAATTCACTGACAATGATCCGGTCGTCCACCATGAGTGTGTCTTCCATCGACGCCGACGGGATGAAGAACGAACGGAACAAGAACGTTTTGACGAGGAACGAAATCAGCAGTGCCGCAGCGACGATGATGACCAGATCCTTGAGAAACCCCAAAAGGCCTTTGACAAAGGAATTGGGCATGGAGTCCTCAGAGACGCGGTCGGAAGTGGCTATTGCGCAATTCTACGACCAAAGAATATGAGCCCCTCACAGGACGTGACGGGCTCATATCGAGAGTGTGAAACCTTAGGAGTCGCGCTTCTCGCGGATTTTTGCCTTCTTGCCGCGAAGTGCACGCAAGTAGTAGAGCTTGGCGCGACGGACGTCACCGCGGCTGACGAGCTCGATGTGGTCGATGACCGGCGAGTGCACCGGGAACTTACGCTCGACACCGACCTGGAATGAGATCTTGCGGACGTTGAAGGTCTCGCCAATACCGTGACCGTTACGGCCGATAACAACACCCTGGAAAACCTGGATACGGCTGCGGTTACCTTCAACAATGTTTACGTGAACCTTCACCGTGTCACCGACGCGGAAGTCGGGGATGTCGCTACGAAGCGACGCGGCGTCAATAGCATCAAATTTCTGCATTGTTCTTTCGCTTTCTGCACTCGCTTCGGGACGGATGCGGGAGGTTCTGGTCGCGATGTGACCACATGGCTCGTCCCCCGAAGCAGAGGGCCCGTGAATCGCGCGTGCCAGTCGGCACAAAGCACAATCTTGCCACAGTCGGGCGCGCATTACCAATTAGGCTGACACGGATAGGAAGAAGGCACGACGTGATTGAACTTCGCACCCCCGCCGAGATTGAGGCGATGCGACCCGCTGGTCGATTCGTCGCGTCGGTTTTGGTTGCCGTTCGCGAGGCGGCGAAGGTCGGAACCAACCTTCTGGAACTTGACGCCATCGCACATCAGATGATCCGTGACGCCGGCGCCGAGTCGTGCTACATCGACTATCACCCCTCGTTCGGCGGCTCTCCGTTCGGGAAAGTCATCTGCACGAGCATCAACGATGCGGTTCTCCACGGGCTCCCCCACGACTACGACATTGCCGATGGTGACATTGTCAGCATCGATTTCGCGGCGAGTATCGACGGCTGGGTGTGTGACTCGGCAATCAGCTTTGTCACCGGCACCGCCGACCCCGAAGATCTGCGCGTAATCACAGCGACCGAAGAAGCGCTCGTCGCCGGAATCGCCGCGGCGACGGCCGGAAACGCGATTGGCGACATTTCCGCTGCTATCGGCGACGTCGCCGACACCTATGGTTACGGGGTCAACCTAGACTTCGGCGGCCACGGTGTTGGTCGAGAAATGCACGGCGACCCGCACGTTCCCAATGACGGCCGCCCCGGTCGCGGTTACAAGTTGCGCGAGGGACTTGTCATCGCCATCGAGCCATGGTTCATGCGCGACACGGACGAAATCTTCACCGACGCCGACGGGTGGACGCTTCGATCCGCCGACGGCTCGCGTGGCGCTCACAGCGAGCACACGATTGCGATCACGGCCGAGGGGCCGGTTGTTCTCACGGCGCGGGTTTAGTCCTCGAGCAAATCAGGGCGACGAGCACGCGTTCGTTCGACCTGCTGCTCGTGGCGCCACTCGGCGATCTTCGCGTGGTGGCCGCTCAGCAGGATTTCGGGAACCGTGAGCCCCCTCCACTCCTGGGGTTTGGTATAGGAAGGATATTCGAGAAGTCCGTCCTCGTGGCTCTCTTCGTCGAGCGATGCGGGGTTCCCCACCATTCCGGGAACAAGCCTGGTGATGGCCTCGATCATCGCCATCGTCGCAACCTCGCCGCCGTTTAGGACGTAATCCCCGAGCGAGAGTTCGCGCACGCGGATGCGACCCGCGTAATGATCAATGACCCGCTGGTCGATGCCTTCGTAGCGCCCGCATGCGAAGACGAGGTGTGATTCGTCGGACAATTCACGGGCGACGGACTGGGTGAAGAGTTCCCCGGCCGGCGACGGTACGACGAGCACGGTGTCGTCGGTGATGAGCGAATCGAGTGCCTCGCCCCAGGGTTCCGGTCGCATGACCATCCCGGCGCCGCCGCCGTAAGGGCTGTCGTCGACGGTCTTGTGGACGTCGTGCGTGAAGTCACGCAGATTCGTGGCCTCGATCGTCAGTAATCCCGATTCGCGCGCTTTGCCGACGAGCGACACGTCGAGCACTCCGAAGAACTCGGGGAAGATGGTGACGATGTCGATGCGCACGACAGAAACTCTACGCGCCGGCCGATTCGGGCTCGTCATCGACCGGGTCTTCAAAGAGTCCGATCGGAGGGTCGATGTCCATCGTTCCCGCCTCGATGTCAACACCCGTGACGATGGCCTTGACGAATGGGACGAGAACTTCGGCATCGCCTGTGTCGACGATGAGAAGGTCTTGGGACGGGAAGTGATCGACCCGCGAGATCGTGCCGACGGCGTGACCGTTGCGGCGGACCGTCAGGCCAATGAGCTGGTAGTCGTACCAAGCGTCTTCCTCGACGGGTCGGGAATCCTGGTCTTCGTCGACCCAGAGGATCGCCTTGACGAGAGACTCGGCCGCATCACGGTCGTCGATTCCGTCAAGAAAGACTACGGCTTGGTCGTTGTACCACTTGAGTTCTTTCAACGTGATGGTCTTGCCCACCCACGGTGACTCGTCGGGAACTTGCAACGTATAGACCGAACCGGGGACGAACCGCAGTGCGGGGTCGTCCGTGTACAGCTCGAGTTTGATTGCACCCTTGAGCCCGTGTGCCTTGAGAAGTCGACCGACGCGGAGACCCGATTCGGGTCGCTTCGCGGAGGTCATTATTCCGCGGTGTCGACGATGTCGACGCGGATGCGCTTGCCGTCGGCGATTGCCGCGATCAGAGTGCGCAGTGCCTTTGCTGTGCGCCCGCCCTTCCCAATGACACGACCGAGGTCGTCAGGGTGCACCGAAACCTCGAGAAGGTCGCCACGCGGAGTGCTTTTTGCCACAACAGTGACGCTCTCCGGGTGATCGACGATTCCCGAGACAAGGTGCTTAAGGGCGGCCGCCAGCATCAGACTTATTCGGCCTTTTCGTCGGCAGGTGCCTCGTCAGCAGGTGCCTCGTCAGCAGGTGCCTCGTCAGCAGGTGCCTCGTCAGCTACGACCTCGTCAGCAGTTTCGACAACAGCGTCAACTGTTTCCGTTGCTGCTTCAGGTGCCGATTCAACAACCTCGGTCACTGCTTCGGGAGCTTCAGTCGACTCTTCGACGACCACGTCAGCAACCGGAGCCACTTCTTCGACCTTCTTTTCGACGCGGGGACGGATGACCGACTTCTTCGAGGAGTCCTCGGCGAATACGGTCTTGGCGTCCTTCGTGACGATCATGTTCTTGGCGGACTTGTCACCCTTGAACTTGCCCCAGTCTCCTGAAAGCTTGAGGATGACGAGAACCTGCGGGCTCGGCTGTGCGCCAACTGACAACCAGTACTGCGCGCGCTCGGAATTGATTTCCATGAGCGACGGGTTCTCGGTCGGGTGGTACTTGCCGATTTCTTCAATCGAACGTCCATCGCGCTTGGTGCGCGAATCAGCGACGACGATGCGGTAATAAGGCGAATGGATTTTTCCCATGCGCTTGAGGCGGATTTTGACAGCCACGATTCTCCAGATTAGTTTGCGATGACGCACCGCGGTTCAAGCGTGGGGTTGCTCAAATGCGGAAGCAGGAAGCCATTTCGCAGGGTTAGAGGGTCCTACGAGATGGACACAAGTGTTTAGTCTGCCAGAAAAACCCCGAGTTAGCCAATCACGAGCGGCGCGACCACCACACACCCGCCAGGGCGATGAGCCCACCAACGATCGCGATGGGGTGCGGCCATTCACCAAGCAGGATCGCGGACTCAACAATCACGAGTGGCGGGACCACGTAAGTCGATACGCCAAGCCGACCGGCCGGCATTCGCTTGAGCGCGTATCCCCAGAGCCCGAAGCCCAGTGCAGTCGGAATTGCGCCGAGCCAGACCGCTCCCACGATTGCGTCGATCGGAGCGCTCTGCACAGTGGTGATGGCTTCCGGGGCCCACCAGAACAGCGGAATCAGCGCGATTGCGGCACCCAGTAACGTCACTTGGTTCGACGACAAGCGTTTCAGTGCGGGCTTTTGAGTGAGGACTCCGACAGCGTAGGTCACCGTGGCAACGAGCGCCCACAGCACTCCGACAAGATCCACTCGATCGCTCGACGACGTGCCCCACGCAATCAGACCGACACCGGCCAAAGCGATGAGAGCACCGGGGATGAGATTTCGAGAGAGTTTCTCGCCGAGGAACATAAACGCTCCAACGGCGATGAGCAGCGGCCCGATGTTGACAACAAACGACGCGGTCCCCGCATCAATAGTTTGTTCCGCGGTGTTGAGCGCGACGATGTAAATCGAAAACCAGGTGAGGCCAAAAATCGAGATGAGAGCCCACTCGCGCACCGTCGGCCAGAGCCACTTCTGCCCGATCATCCACACCGCCAGCAATGGGACGGCCACGAGTTGACGGAGAAACGCAAGTTCTCCTGGCTCAAAGACCGGTAGCACAGCGCGAATGACGACGAATGCGCTGGACCACGCGAGGACGGTTCCGATTATGGCAAAGAGAACCTTCAGCGGAATTCGGTCGGTACTCACAGACCGCCGCGTTCGAGAAGGCGACGCATGGTCTCCATGTCTTTGTCGCTCGCCTCGGGTGTGGGCTCAGCACCGACCCCGAAACTGTTTCCGCCGCCAGCAGGAGCCGCCTGAATCGCCGCGTTCTCTGCCGCGCGCTTGGCGGGGTTTCCCGAACGCGAACTCTTCTTGGCGGTAATTGCTTTCCCCTTGGGACGTGGCCCTGGAACCGGTCCCATGCCGGGGATGTTCGGGGTGCCGCCCTTGGCGACCGTCTTCATCATCTTGGCAGCGGATTCGAATCGGATGACGAGTTGGTTCACATCAGTGACCGTCATTCCCGAACCCTTCGCGATCCGAAGCCGGCGCGAACCGTTGAGCACCTTGGGGTTCTCGCGCTCGGCGGGCGTCATCGAACGGATGATGGCTTCCGTGCGGTCGATGTCCTTCTCGTCGAAGTTGTCAATCTGTTCGCGCATCTTGCCCGCTCCCGGCATCATGCCGAGGAGGCCCTTCATCGAACCCATCTTGCGAACCTGTTGTAACTGTTCGAGGAAGTCCTGAAGGGTGAACGTGTTCGACTGAATCTTTTCGGCGACCTTGTTCGCGTCTTCTTCGTCGAAGTTCTTTTGCGCCTGTTCGATGAGCGTGAGGATGTCACCGAGGTCGAGAATTCGACTCGCCATGCGGTCGGGGTAGAAGGGTTCGAGCGCGTCGAGGCTTTCACCGGTCGACGCGAAAACGATTGGTCGGTCCGTCAGGCCGCGAACGGACAGTGCAGCACCACCGCGAGCGTCACCGTCGAGCTTGGTCAGAACGACTCCCGTGAAGTCGACGCCGTCTTGGAACGCCTTGGCCGTGATGACCGCGTCCTGACCGATCATCGCGTCGAGGACGAACAGCACCTCGTCGGGGTCGGTCGCGTCGCGGACCGCTCGGGCTTCGCGCATGAGGTCCTCGTCGACGCCGAGTCGTCCCGCGGTGTCGATGATGACGGTGTCGTAGAGCTTTTGCTTGGCGAACTTCACGCCGTTTTTGGCGACGGCGACGGGGTTTCCCTTGCCGTTTCCCGGCTCGGGGGCGAAAATCTGAACGCCGGCTTGTTCCGCGACAACCGTCAACTGCGTGACTGCGTTGGGGCGTTGGAGGTCACACGCGACGAGAACGGGAGTGTGCCCCTGCGCCTTGAGGTACTTGGCGAGCTTCCCCGCGAACGTCGTCTTTCCGGAACCCTGCAACCCCGCGAGCATGATGACAGTCGGAGGGGTCTTGGCGAAGGTCAGTTGCGCCTGAGCACCACCGAGAATCTCGACGAGTTCCTCGTTGACAATTTGAACGACCTGCTGTGCCGGATTGAGCGCTTTATTGACGTCGTCCGACATCGCACGATCCCGAATCTTGCCCGTAAACGATTTGACGACCTCGAGCGACACGTCGGCATCGAGCAGCGCTCGGCGGATCTCGCGGACGGTACCATCCACGTCGGTTGCACTGAGTTTCCCCTTCGTCCGAAGGCTCGACAGCGCAGAAGTCAGTTTCTCGGAGAGGTTTCCAAAGACGGCCATAACCCCTCCAGACTAGTCTTCGAGCAAGTGCAGGGCGCTGAGTTCGCGGTAGTGGATACCGTTTCGGCGAATGTCCTCGACCTCGGCGTCGGTGAGTTCACGACGCACTTTGCCGGGGACTCCCGCCACGAGCGACCGCGGCGGGATCACGGTGCCTTCGAGGACGACGGAACCGGCTGCGATGAGTGATTCGTTTCCGATGACCGCGCCGGACAAGACCGTCGCATTCATTCCGATGAGGCAATCGTCGCCGATCGTGCAGCCATGAACCACGGCCGCGTGACCAATCGACACCCCGCGACCGATGACGGTCGGTTTGTCGTCGTCACAGTGAACCGCGACGTTGTCCTGGATGTTCGAGCCCTCACCGAGCGAAATCGAATTGACGTCTCCGCGCAGGACTGCTCCGTAATACACGGAGGCATGAGCATCGATTGTCACTCGTCCAACGAGGATCGCACTGGGCGCGATCCACGCGCCGTCGGCGACAACTGGTTCGTGCCCATCGAATGCGCGCTTCATGCTCTCAAGATTATGGGTTTAGTCGAGTAATTGGCGGACAAACACGTGGGGCGTAAACCCGGTGAGGTCGTCGATACCCTCGCCTTGCCCGACCAGTTTGACCGGAATCCCCGTGAGCTCTTGAACCGCGAAGACGAAACCGCCCCGTGCGCTTCCGTCGAGTTTCGTCAGCACCAGACCCGTGACTCCGGCCTGTTCGAGAAACGCTTCTGCTTGATTGAGACCGTTCTGACCCGTCGTCGCATCCAAGACAAGAAGTACCTCGGCGATCGGAACGCTCTTCTCGACCACTCGCTTGATCTTGGCGAGTTCGTCCATCAGTCCCGACTTGTTGTGCAGTCGGCCTGCGGTGTCGATGATCACGATCTCGTGACCGTCCGCGACCGCACGTTCCACGGTCTGAAAAGCGACCGCAGCCGGGTCTTGACCGTCCTGTTGCGGTTTGACAATGTCGACGCCTGCGCGCTCGGCCCACGTGGCTAACTGGTCGACGGCCGCGGCGCGGAACGTGTCCGCCGCCCCGACGAGGACGCGCTTGCCGCGCGCCCTGATGAACTTCGCAAACTTGCCGATGGTCGTTGTCTTGCCGACACCGTTCACACCGACAACCAGCACGACGGCGGGTTTACCGGGTTCGGACGACAACGTCAGTGTCGGGTCGAATGCCGAGAGGCGTTCCTCGAGGACCTCGCCGAGGATGCGACGAAGGTCTTCGGTGTCGAGAGTCGCCGACACGTCCGCAATTGCATGGACCGCTTCGATGACTTCGTCTGTCACGCGCGGGCCGAAGTCGGCCTGCAACAAGGTGTCTTCGAGGTCTTCCCAGTCCTGTGGCTCGACTTGTCGCGCCCCCGAAAAGAGGTTCTTGAACGCCTTGGATAAGGACCACGCCATGTGCCGAGCCTACGCTTCGACCTTCGACGCGATGCGCTGCCCGACAACGGCACTGACGCCGTCGCCTCGCATCGACACACCGTAGAGCGCGTCGGCGATTTCCATCGTGCGCTTCTGGTGAGTAATGATGATCAACTGCGACGAGGTTCGCAGCTCCTCGAAAATGCTGAGAAGACGACCGAGGTTAGCGTCATCAAGCGCCGCTTCGACCTCGTCAAGAATGTAGAACGGCGACGGACGCGCCTTGAAAATGGCGACAAGAAGTGCGACCGCTGCGAGCGAGCGTTCGCCACCCGACAACAGCGACAATCGCTCGATCTTCTTTCCCGCGGGCTTGACGCTGACCTCGATTCCGGTGGTCAACGGCGAATCCGGATCGGTCAGAGTGAGGTGACCCGTTCCCCCGGGGAACAGGATCGGCAAAATCGCATCGAACGCGGCCTTCGTGTCGCGGAAGGCGTCGATGAAAATCGACTGCATGCGGTCGTCGAGTTCTTCGATGATCTGCAACAGGTCGAGTCGAGTTTTCTCGAGGTCGGCCAACTGTTCGGTGAGAAATTGGTGGCGCTGTTCGAGCGCGGCGAATTCCTCGAGCGCGAGCGGGTTCACTCGGCCGAGTTGGTCCATCGATTTTTCGGCCGTCTTCAAGCGCGCTTCTTGTTCGATTCGCACAAACGGGACCGGGTCGCCGCCCAGCACGGGAACGAGGGTGTCCGGGCCATATTCGTCAACGAGCACCTGTTCGGTGAACGCCATGTCGTCGGCGGCCCGTTCGAGGAGATTGCCGAGGTGAAGTTTCTTTTCATAGATCTGCATCTCGAGCCCGTGAACACCGTCGGTGACAGCACTCAGGCGTGTTCTCAGGTCGGTCTCGCGGGTACGAAGGTCAGTCAGTTCGCCCGAACTCGCGGCGCGGGTGCGTTCTGCCTCGGCGAGTTTGACCTGCGCCTCGGCAACGCTGACGTCCAGAGCGACGAGAACCGGCGGGATATCGCTCGAGATGCGCTCCGCGTTTTCAAGTTGAACGCGACGTTGAACGCGCTGTGCCGCTCGTTCCGCGGCGGCGGTTCGGTCCGCTTCGAGAGTTCGCGCCATTTCCTCTGCGCGGTCGCGTTCCGACCGAACACGTTCGCGGACGGTTTCCATGTCGATGCGAACCTGGAGTTCCGCCGCGCGAGCCGCCTCGAGAGCGATGAGGGCGTTATCGCGCGACGAAGCGTTGAGCGTCGGGCGCGGTGCTGCGATGAACGCCTCGAGCGCGCGAACGGCATCGCCCAATTGAGCATCCGCTTCGTCCACCGCGGCCGTCGCCTTCGCAAGTGCCGAGCTGATGCGCTCGATTTCCGAGCCAGCGGCTTCCGCTTGGGCCCTTAGCCTCGACTTCTCTGAGATGATTTCGGCATTGCGCGCGTCAGCGGATCGCAAGTCGGACAGGGCCGTCGCAGCAATCGTCTTGGCTGACTGCAGTTCTTCCCGAAGCGTGTCGAGCGCGTTTCGGCGCCGTTCGATTTCCGTCGAGACGGTTCCGAGTGTCGTCTTCGCCTCGTCGCGTTCACCCGCGAGTTCGATGCGCGAACGCTGGGCGCCGTGGCCGCCACGCAACACGAATCGGGTCAGAACTTCTCCGGCGCGCGTTACCAACACCGCCGAATCGGCGATTCCCGCCGCGACGATGGCCGGCCACGCTGCTCGCGCGGCAGCAAGGTCGTCGGCGACGTACGTCTGTGCCAAGACTCCGGCGATTCCGGCTGGGCCTTTCACGAGTTCGGACGCCGACTGCACGCCCGCGACGCTCACGATGCGTGGGTCTGGTCCCTCCGTGTTCGCGAGCACCACCTCGACGCGACCCGCGTCGGTTTCGGTCGCGTGCGCGAGGGCATCGAGGGCACTGTCTCGCGTGTCCGCAAGAATCGCATCGGCCAGACCACCCAGAGCAGCGGCAATCGCCGCCTCGAAGCCGGGGGTCACCGTGATGTTGTCGGCGACAAGCCCTCGAATTCCACGACGGCCCGTGACCGAATCGCGTCCATCCTTCGATTCCAACGCCGACGACAGGGCCGACACTCGCGCGGCGAGTGCATCGCGCTCTCGCTCGAGGGTGTGAAGGGTTTCACGATCGGTGTCGACCGTCGATTGCAATTCGAGCACGCGCGCATCCGCCGTCGTGACCGCGGTCTCGAGCTCTGTGTTCGTTCCGCCGGGAGCGTCGTCGATTTCCGACAGCGCCGATTCGGCCTCGGACTGACGCATCGCGGCCGCCTCGCGAGCGCTCTCGCTGCGCAACAATTCGCCCTGCGCACCGGCGACACGGGAACGAGCGAGGTCAACGCGTCCCTCGAGTGATGCTCGGTCGAGGTCGTGCTGGGTGATGAGCACTCCCTGCTCGGCGATCTCGTGGTCGATGGCATCGAGGTTTGCGGCCGCGGTTGCCGTCGCCGCTGCGGCGGCACCGACGCTGGCTTCCATGGCCGTCACCTGGGTCTCGAGTGCGGCGACCTCAACCCGCGCGGCGTCGACCATCTCGTCCGAAATCGCAAGGATCGGAGTGGACTCCGAGATGTCCTGAGACAAGAGCGTGATGCGGTCACGAATGATCTGGCTCAGGTTGCGGAATCGTTCACGAACCTGCTCAAGTTCGAACGAAACGCGGCGGTGGCCATCGACAGCGTCCGAGGTCAGTTCTTGTTCGAGCGTCCTAATTCGAAGCGAGACCTGATCGAGTTGGTCGGCGACGGCAATGCGTTCCGTCTGACGTTCAGTTTCGGTCTGTTGGTGATCGTTGATGTCCCGCCTTAACGACACGACGTCGTCGGCGAGAATTCTGGCTCGGGCGTCGCGAACGACCGCCGCGATGTTCTGAGCCTCGCGAGCAACTTCGGCCTGTTGACCGAGCGGCTTGAGCTGACGACGAATTTCGCCTGACAGGTCCGTTAGTCGCGTGAGGTTTGCGTGCATCGCGTCGAGTTTGCGAACCGTCTTTTCCTTACGGCGACGGTGCTTGAGGATTCCGGCTGCTTCCTCGATGAAACCTCGGCGGTCCTCGGGGGTGGCCGACAACACGGTGTCGAGACGTCCCTGTCCGACGATGACGTGCATCTCGCGACCCAAACCAGAATCGGACAGAAGTTCTTGAACATCGAGAAGTCGGCAGGACTCCCCGTTGATGGCGTATTCCGATTGACCGTTGCGGAACAGGATTCGGGAAATGGTCACTTCGGTGTACTCGATCGGCAACGCGCCATCAGAGTTGTCGATGGTGAGCGTGACTTCGGCGCGACCAAGTGGTCCGCGGGTTGACGTTCCCGCGAAGATGACGTCGTCCATTTTGCCGCCGCGCAGGGTTTTTGCGCCCTGCTCGCCCATGACCCACGCGAGTCCGTCAACGACGTTCGACTTCCCCGACCCGTTGGGGCCGACGACGGCGGTGACCCCTTGTTCGAACTGGAAGGTCGTCGGTTGAGCGAACGACTTGAAGCCCTTGAGGGTCAGGGACTTCAGATACATCTCACTATTATCCCGAAAGCTAAGACCCTTGCCGACCGAAAATTGTCCCGCTTGCGTTGTAGAGTGAAACTCCCCCGCGAATCAAGAAAGGTCTAGCCATCGTGCGTAGCATTTTTATCCGCGGTTTTGTAGCCCTCGCAACCGCCTCCACTCTGTTGAGCCTTAGCCTTCCTGCACAAGCTCTCGTTCTAGCACCGCAGGATGGGCAAGTCGACAACGGCATCGATGTATACATGTCCGCGCCGACCGTCCAAGGTTCATTTGTCTCGGGGGGTGTGCTCGAAGACTTTGACCTCGGTTGTGGGAGCGCCTGGGCCATGGGCTCGATGGTGGGTCCCTGCGCCAGCGTTCCGGCTGACGCATACGGAGGAGCATCCACCGAAGCCGGTACTCCGACAACGGGCGGCACGGGAAGCCCCTACGGGCGAGTCGCTTCTGGCGACACAATCACCATCACGCTGACGACGCCAGCCAGCTATCTCGGTTTCTGGTGGACCGGAGGCGACCCGGGAAACGTCTTCCGGTTTTATTCGCAGGGAGACATGATCGCGGAATACACAACCGCAGCGGTCGTCGACATCCTCACGCAGTCGAGCCTCACCACAGAAGACGGAGACGTGTACCAATCCGATGCCTACATGTCGAACCCCGTTTCAGCCGATCAAACGGACGAACCATACGTTTATCTCCACATCATCGCAAAGGGTGACTTTACATTCGACACCTTTACCTTCACGCACGAGCGTGAAGTGGGTTACTTCGAGTTCGACAATGTCGTCACGAACACCGTTGAGGTGACACCAACGAACGACCTCGTCTACGTCAGTTCTTATGGAGATCGCGTTGCCGACGAGACTTCCGGCGGAGGAGGCGGCGGCGAAGGCTCGTCGCCCAACTCGCTCGCGTCGACCGGCTTCGAACCACTTGGATTAGCAGCGCCATCGTTAGCTCTGATTGTCGGTGGAGCTGCACTGATCGCCGTGCGTCGCCGCCGCGCATCCTAGCCAGCGTGCGTTTTAGCTTCTCGCACGACGAGAGCGTTGACAGCGGGGGCAAAAGTGCGACGAACGGTTCTGCCACGGTTCGCGAACAATCAACGTGTCACATCGCGCACAGGGCTTGCCGTCCTGTCCGTAGGCGTTGAGCGACACGTCGAAGTACCCGGATTCGCCGTTGACGTTGACGTACAGCGCGTCGAACGATGTGCCGCCAGCATCGAGCGCCGTGGTCATCACCCCACGGACCGCATCGAACAGTCGGCGGTAATCAATCGGGCGGATTCGGTCAGCGGGTGTCGCATAGTGAATCTGAGCAGCCCACAACGCCTCGTCGGCATAAATGTTTCCGATTCCCGAGACGAGACCCTGGTTGAGCATGGCGACCTTCACCCCGGTCGTCCGCTTTCGGAATCGAGCGATGAGCGCGTTGACATCGAGCGCCGGGTCGAGAATGTCCCGCGCAATGTGGGTAACCGAGGAAGGTACGCGTGAGGAGTCCGAACCGAGACCGGCGGGAAATCCGTCCGACCCGTCAACCAACGAGTCCAGCGCGAGCGAACCAAAGAGACGCTGGTCGACGAACGCGACCGGCGATCGGCCGTCGAGAACGAGCCGGACGCGTTCGTGCCGGATTGGCTCACCGTCGACAATGCGAATCTGTCCACTCATTCCGAGGTGGAGGACGAGTGCATCGCCCGTGTCCAGCGGGCACCAAACGAACTTTCCGCGACGTACGGCCGACTCGATTCGAGCACCCGACAGAGTTTTCGCAAAATGCGCGGCACTTCCCGGATGGCGCTTGAGCGCGCGGGCGTCGTAGACCGTGACGTCGGTGACTTTCGCACCGACCAGATGAGTCAGAAGACCTCGGCGAACAACCTCGACCTCGGGAAGTTCGGGCATTGGTTATCGCGATAACTCGGCGAGCGCCTGCTGCGCAGCGGCGACTTCGGCGGTTTTCTTGCTCGAGCCGCTTCCGGAACCGAGATTGATTCCGTCGCTCGAAACTGTCGCGTGGAACTGGCGGGAGTGGTCAGGGCCTTCCGAGGTGACCGCGTACACGGGCTTTCCCATCGCGTGTCGATCGCAGTGTTCCTGCAGAGCCGTCTTGTGGTCCATCGAGATACCGAACCGGTCGGACTGATCGAAGAGCGGTCCGACCAAACGGATGACAATGTCGGCAGCGGCCTGCTGGCCGAGACTGAGATACGCGGCGCCGATCATCGATTCCACGACGTCGGCGAGAAGCGATGACTTGTCGTGCCCGCCGGTCGACACCTCGCCGTTACCGAGTCGAAGGAAACCGCCGAGGTCAATCGACCTCGCGACCTCGGCGAGTGCCGAGGTGCTGACGAGTGCCGAGCGGCGCTTGGACAACTCCCCCTCGGGCAAGTCGCTGAAGCGTTCGTAGAGTTCGAGCGTGATCACCTGTTGGAGGATTGCGTCCCCGAGAAACTCAAGGCGCTCGTAATGGCTGCCCCCGTGCTCGTAGGCGAAGGAACGATGGGTCAGGGCCTGTTCGAGGAGTTCCGGCGGAATTGACACTCCGAGAATCCCCGCGAGTTCGGCGGGGTCACGGAATTGTGGGGTCGCGGTCATGAGAATGAGAACAGCGCGTCGGAACCGAACGTCCTGACGCGCTGTCGATCACAAAGATTTAGACGTCGGCGACCTTGCGGCCCTTGTACTCCATGAAGAGTGCGGTGCCGACGGAATCGGTGACAACCTTCGCGCGGTGCGGGAGGCTGTAGACGGTCTTGCCGTTCTCGACGGTCTTGACGAGCGTGGGGATTTCAGCCTTCCACTGCGAACGACGAGAGCGCGTGTTGGAACGCGACTGTTTGCGCTTGGGAACTGCCATGGTTATTTCCTCTTTTTGGCGGCCGGTTTACTGGCCGTGGTCGTATCGTCAGAAGCCAAAGCTTCCAGTGCCGCCCATCGTGGGTCGATGTACGGTGAATCGGTCGAACGCGGTTCCATCAGCTTGTCGCCCGTTTCCGGATCGAGCCCCAGACAGTCCTCGTCACACAGTGGTTGGAACGGCAGTTCTAACACCACCGCGTCTCGAACAAGCTGTTCACAATCCACGTGATTATCGTGAACCGAATACTCGAGTTCCTCCGTAGGAGAATACGCGAAAAGTTCCTGAAATTCCACTTCGACGGAGAGAGTGATCGGGTCGAGGCAGCGAACGCACTCTCCGTCGGCGGTCGTTTCGATCTCGGCGGATACCAAAATGCCGTCGTGGAGGCCTTCGAGTCGAACATCCATCACGATGGTTGTGCCCTCGTTCACAGAGGCGATTCCTTCGCCCAAACGCTGCGGTGCGGGGAATTCGAGGTGCTTTTCACGGTCTTCACCGATGCGCTGAGACACATCAAAAACATTGATGTGAAAGGGGTTTGAGGACGAGGTCTTCACTCTTAAAGCGTAACGCCCGAACCCGATGAAACGCTACGAATAGTCCGCCGAATTCATGAACACCGAGACGGCTCTCGGAACGTACGGAGAGACGTCACCGCCCAGCGCCGCGACCTGTCGGACGAGCGAGGACGACACGTGGCTGTGCTCGGGATTCGGCAACACAAATACGGTTTCGATTCCGGCGAGGTCGCGGTTGACGATGGCCATCGGTGTTTCGTAGGTGACATCGACCTCGGTGCGAATTCCCTTGACGATCGCGTTAGCGCCGACCTCTTGGCAGTAGTCGACCAGCAGACCGACGCTCCAACTGGTGACCGTAACTCGGTCGGAAATCCCCGCGTCGGCGAGAGATTGCTCGATGAGTTCGACACGGCGTGCAACCGGCAACAACGCCGACTTGGCTGGATTGTGAACGACGACAACGTGGACTTCGTCAAAAAGGTTGCGCGCGCGCTCGACAACATCGAGGTGACCCAGGGTGACGGGGTCGAACGAACCGGGAACCACGGCGAGCGACGTCATGCCTCCAGCGTAATCGCGAGAGGCACCGATGTCAGTTCTTGGCGAGGAATTCCCGTTCGCGTTGCGACAAGCGGCGATCCAGTGCATCGCGTAACGCCGTGTGCGCACCGAGGGTTGGATCGACGTCGAGAACCGCCTGCGCGTGCGTGCGCGCCGCCTCGATTACGGGGCCGTCGATCGTCACTCGAACGAGGACGAGCCCGCTGCGACCACCCGACTGGCTCTCGCCCAACACGTCACCCTCGCGACGCAACTCGAGGTCCTTCTGAGCGAGTTCGAAACCGTCGAGTGTCGACGCCACCGCCTCGACGCGATCGCGAGCCAGCGTGGTCTCGTCGGCGTAGGTCACGAACAGTGCCAAACCGGGGACTCCGCCACGACCGACCCGACCGCGAAGTTGGTGCAACTGGCTCACGCCGAATCGGTCGGCGTCGAGCACGACCATCGTCGAGGCGTTGGGGACGTCGACCCCGACCTCGATGACCGTTGTCGCAACGAGAACGTCAATCGCACCCGCGGCAAACGCCGTCATGGTCGCGTCCTTCTCGTCACCCGAAAGTCGGCCGTGAATCATTTCGACCCGGCGACCGGGCAGCGCGGCGCGAACGACGGGCAGAATCTCGGTCACGCTGGCGCGAGGGGCTGCGGCGGGAATGTCGTCCATCAGGTCGGCATCACCGTCGGACGTCGTGGCGTCAATCGCGGAACACACGACAAATCCCTGCCGTCCGGCATCAATCTCTTCACCAAGCCTCGTCCACACACGCGAAATCCACGCGGGGTGGTCGGCCAGCGGAACGACGTGAGAGGTGATCGGCGCGCGACCAGCCGGCAGGGTTCGAATCGTCGAGATATCAAGGTCGCCGAACACCGTCATCGCGACCGTCCGCGGAATCGGTGTCGCCGTGAGGACGAGGACGTGCGGCGAGTTTCCCTTGCGCTTGAGTGTGTCGCGCTGCTCGACTCCGAAGCGGTGCTGTTCGTCCACGACGACGAGCGCGAGTTCGTTGAAGGTCACTGCGTCGGCAAGCAGTGCGTGGGTGCCGATCACCAGTCGAGCCGAGCCGCTCGCGACCGCGAGTTGAGCACGCTTCTTGTGGGCCGCGGGAAGACTGCCGACCAAGAGTGTCGGATTCAACCCCTCGGCGAGGTCGCCCAGAGTGGCCGCGATCGAGCGCGCGTGTTGCGTCGCGAGAACTTCCGTCGGAGCAATTAGCGCGGCCTGCCCGCCGTCCTCGATTGCGGTGAGCATCGCGCGAATTGCGACGAGAGTCTTTCCCGAGCCGACCTC
Organism: Microbacteriaceae bacterium; assembly: GCA_044353905.1. GTDB lineage: Bacteria > Actinomycetota > Actinomycetes > Actinomycetales > Microbacteriaceae > MWH-TA3. The sequence goes on from JBILBA010000001.1 coordinate 68,019, forward strand.
ACCCTGAACCAAACGATTCATCGGGCGAGCGCGAGCCATGTCCTCGTCGATCTCGGTGCCCACCGTCGATTGGTCGGACGTGAGTTCGAACGGGAGTGCCGAATCGAACTGCGCGCGCAGAGCCCCCGGAGTTCGGGGCATCGACACCGCTTCGGCGGCACGAAGCCGGTCTCGCAGCAACGCTGTTTGCACCAAGAACGCCTCGTGGAATCGAAGGGTTTCCCGCGCCGTCCGCCACTCGCCGTGGTCGGTCGGTCGGTGAATCGCACGGATCGCCTCGGTCAGCGAAACGAGCCCGCGGTCGGCTCGAACCGAATCGGGAACGGGGTCATCGAGTTCGGGGAGGACGTCGAGAACAACGCCGAGCGCCTTAGCAATCTGCCACGACGCGACCGTGCTCGTGGCGGGATAAATCGGAATGGGTGTCTTCGCCCACAGTTCGGCGACCTCATCCGAGACGTTCTCGTCCTCATCGAACAATTCGTAGTCGGGATGCGTAAGTTGGCGTTGACCGCGGAACTCGCCCACCTTTCCCGCAAAGATTCCGCGCACGCCTCGGTGCAGAGCGTTCGCTCGCCACGCCTGGTTGAAGAACGTCAGCGACAGGGTCCCGGTCCCGTCCGAAATCACGATTTCGAGAAGCGAGCCCTTTCGTCCGTTCATCGGTCGATTGTTGACCCGAACGACTTCGGCGACGATCGTGACCGACTCGTCGAGTGGAAGCGAATCGAGTGCAGTCAGTTCGCCGCGTTCGGCGTAGCGTCGCGGGTAATGCCCGAGCAAACCGCCGACGGTGTCGAACCCGAACGCCTTGGTCAGCGCCTTCGCTGTGCGGTCGCCGATCACCCGCGGAAGCGGGGTGTCGAGGAACGCAGCGGTTTCGGTCACGGTTTTACGCTACCGCCGCACCGAAGCGCTTTCCGTGATTGGCGCTCCGGTCGCTAACCTTGGGGCGTGACGCGAATCATCTCTGGAGCGGCCGGCGGCCGAACCCTCACCGTTCCGGCGACGGGAACCAGGCCAACCGCTGACCGGGTGCGCGAAGCCGTCTTTTCACGATTCGAGGCCCTCACGACGATCTCGGGTGCTCGCGTACTCGACCTGTATGCGGGATGCGGGGCGGTCGGACTCGAGGCCGCGTCCCGCGGTGCGTCTCGCGTCGACCTCGTCGACAACTCGGAAAAGGCCGTCAAGGTGATGTCCAAGAACACCGCGCTCGTCGCCCCCGCCGTGCCGGACTGCTCGATTCGCGTCCACCGATCGAGCGTTGCGGGGTTTGTCGGAGCGAGCGCGGAAACGTGGGATGCGGTGTTCATCGACCCACCCTACGAGATGGACAACGCGGCGCTCCTTACGGCGATGACGCTGTTACTGCCACGGCTGTCCCCCGATGCCGTCGTGGCCGTCGAACGTGCGAGCCGCGACCCCGAACCCGAGTGGCCGGCCGGTTACGGGGTTCTCGCCCCCAAGGATTATGGCGAGACGCGGGTCTATTGGTTGGACGTCGCCGAATAGTCGGCGAACGGGTCCCAGCCGCCTCGCGAATCGAACGGCACACCGTCGACCAAAATCCCCTCGCCCGGGGCGACCCTGCCAACGACACGGAATTCGGCGGGCAATTTCGCGTTGACCGGGAAGCACGCCAACATCGCGTGGTCCTCGCCTCCTGTTAGGGCGTCGATGTCACCCACGGCGGACAAGTCGAAATCGATGGCGACACCACTTGCTGTGGCGATGCGACGCGCGTCCAACACCAAACCATCGCTGACGTCCATCATCGCCGTCGCCCCGGCCAACGCTGCGGCGCGACCAGCGGCGATCGGGGGATCGGGACGCAATTGCGCGGCCACATCGACGGGATGTGACGCCCATGCCTCGGCAACCGACACGGGGTCGATGGTTCCGTCAGGGGCGACCGCGCGATTGAAAAGAATATCGAGACCGCGCTTGGCGTTGCCGAGTGGTCCCGCAACAGCAACAACGTTCCCGATGGACGCGCCCGAACGCGTGACGGGCTCGACGCCGTCGAATTCACCCAGCGCCGTTACCGCGAGCATGACGAGTGGAGCGTTCGACAAGTCACCACCCACCACCCCACAACCAGGGGCGAGGGCCGTTGCCGCGTCATGGAAACCGTGAGCGATGTCCTCGACGAATCGAACGGTGGTTTCGGCCGGTGCGGCGAGACCGACAACGAGAGCTGTCGGGGTCGCTCCCATCGCGGCGATGTCCGCAAGATTGGTTGCGCACGCTTTCCACCCGATGTCGTAACCGGTCGACAGTCCGATGCGAAAGTCGGGGCCCTCGATCATGAGATCGGTCGTGACGGGGACTCGCCCGTCGGGCACCGTCACAATCGCGCAATCGTCCCCGGGGCCAAGAACAGTTCTGCGGGACGACGGCAGAATCGGGAAAATTCGCGCGAGCGTTGCACCCTCGCCGATTTCTCCGATTGTGTCATCCGTCGCGTTCACGGTTCAACGGTAGCCTGAAAGAGATGCGTGCACGACTCCTTTTCCCCAGCCTCGCCCTCCTCGGGCTTCTGTCCGGTTGCGCGGGAACCGTTGCACTCCAGCCCGCCGATGCCGCGAACGATCCGGCGTGCGCCGACGTCATGGTGCGCCTACCCGACGTGGTTGCGGGGCTCGACCGCCGCTCAACCAACGCACAGTCGACCGGGGCGTGGGGTACGCCGGCCAGCGTGATTCTGCGCTGCGGACTTCCGGACACCAGTCCGTCCCCACTCCCCTGTTTCACCGTGGACGACGTGGACTGGTTGCGCGACGATTCATCCGATCCCAATTTCACCTTCATCACCTACGGACGAAACCCCGCGGTCGAAGTGCTCATCGATTCGACCGCCGTGAGCGGAACGACCGTGCTCTCGGACTTGTCGATTGCCGTGGGCACACTCGAACCTTTGCGCGTCTGTATTGACGCGACGGACGTGCTGGGCAACTGACCCGGTAGCACCCATCCCCTCTCCCATCAGCCGTTTCGGTTGCTCTCACCCGTTTTCGCCATCATGCGCACGCGCCACACGATTCTGCAGACAATTCGAAGGTTCCATAACGTTTGTGCAGACAAATCGCGAATTGGGCGAAACCTGGGCGCATTTGACCGCGATGTCTGCAGAAACAGGCCAGCAGAGCTGAATTGTCTGCAAAATCTGAGCGCCCCATACGTTTTTGGAAACCGATTCGCTCAAATCCCACGTTCGTGGAAACCGAAAGACCGGTTTCCTGTGTCCTCGCCCACCGAGACGGTTTTCGTTTCCACAAACGTCGGAATCCGCAGTTTTGGTTACCCACAACGTTGGGTGGACGAGTGGAGATGAGGAGGAATGACCCACAACGTTGGGTGGACGAGTGGAGATGAGGAGGAATTACCCACAACGTTGGGTGAATGGGTGATTGGACAGATGGGCGGAAGGGCGGAAGGGCGGAAGAGCGACTAGCCGAGGCCGAGCAGCTTGGCCGAGATCCCGCCAGCGGCACGCAGCGCAACTCCGCCACCGTGTCCAGCCTGAGGGAAGACAACGCGGCAATCGCGTGCCTCGGTCAGAGCATCGCGCAGAATCGTCAGCGCGGGATGCTTGGGCGCCCACAAGTACAGCGACAGTGCGCCGGGAATCGAGTTCACTTCGTTCACGACGAGCTCGCCCGACTTCTCGTCGAGCAGCAGGTCGAGTCGCACAACGCCCGTCAAACGCGTGACGTCGGCGACCGCGCGCGCGAGTTCTGCAGCGCGCTCGTGGATCTTTGCCGGGTACTTCGCGGGGAATTCGCGCGGGGCGCTGGACAACCCCGCCTCGGAACCCGCGCCGCCGGCGAGGTATTTCTCGGCGTAGGAATAGAGCCCGGAGTCCTCTCCGCCGCGAAGCGGCTTTTCGAGGTCGGTCAATTCGAGGGCGGGGAAGGTGCGGAAGCCGATGTTGAGGTCGACGAGGTTCGGTTTGTACGGCTCGAGCACAGCGCCATTTTTCAGGTGCGGGCTGTTCTGGGCGAGGGCTCGCGCCGAGGCGAGGTCATCGGCGATTTCGATGCCGATGGACGAACCGCCGAATCGCGGCTTCACGATGTACGGACCTTTGTAACCGGGCTCGGTCACCTGCGAGACCGCACGGCGCGGAAGTGTCGGGATTCCCGCGGATTCCATCAGTCCGCCGAAGGCCAACTTGTCCATTCCGACCGCGCCGGCGAACAGGGTCGAACCCGTCGCGGGGATTCCCATCGCGTCGAAAATCGCGGCGGCTCCGCCACCCTCACCGATGCCGCCGTGAAAACACAGCAACGCGGCGTCGATGTCGAGCGCACCCGAACCGAACGACTTCTTGGAATAGAAGCCTGGCTCGGGGGCGAGCCGAACCTCGAGTGGCTTGGCCGACTTCGGCGCGCCCTCGAGGTAATCCTTTGCCTCGGTGCCGTTCGACACGAGGAACCATTCGCCCGAGGGCGCCCAATAGATCGGGTGAACGGTGTCGCCACCGTCCGTCAAGACACGTTCGGCCTGTAGCCCGGTGAGAATCGAAATCTCGTGCTCGGGACTCGGCCCGCCAAAAACCACGGCCCAGGGTCGTGAGGCGCTCATCGGATTCCCGTCTGGCTCCCCTGCCCAGGAAGCCGGCAATTACGCGTAATGATCGGGCAGGTCGTTTTCGACAAGAATAACGCCCGAAGCGCCGGCTCGTTCGAGGGCAGCGGCCATGGCGCTGGGCCTGTCGGCAAAGACCTGTGCCGTCGGGTGACCCGCAAGCAATGCCCCTCGGTTCGTGTACCCCACGGCAAAGAGTTCGCCTCTGACCTTTGCGACCTGCGCAGACATGGCGCGGTTGCGGTCGAATTGGACAGTGCCGAGTTCGATCATTCCCGGAGTCACCACGATGAATGGGCCCTTTCGGCCTTTCGCCATCGCCGCTCCGCCTTCGATTGCACGAGCAGCGCCGATCGGGTTTGCGTTGTACGAGTCGTCGATGATGATCGCGCCACTCGGAGCCTGCTGCGGCTCGGCCCGGTGCGCGGCGGTCGGCAAGTTCCCCAGTCTCGGCGCAAGAACCGCGAGAGGCACGTCGAGTGCGTGAGCGATTCCGACCGCGACGGCGACGTTGACCGCATGGCCGACGCCCGAGATCTCAACCGGAACTGACTCGGTGCCAATCGTGACGGTGCCCTTGGTTGGGTTGACCGACACGTCGGCCGACGCCCCGGCGACACTGACGCGAATGACGCGCTTGCCTTCGGACTCACACCGGTTCGCAAGTGTCGCGAGGAGTGGGTCGTCGATGGGCAGCACCACGGTGCGGGCGTTCTCGACGATCTCGCTCTTGGCCCGAAGAATGGCATCGCGGCTTCCCACGCGTTCAAGATGCGCTTCGCCGATCGTCGTGATGGCGGCGATGTCGGGCGGGAAGGATTTTGAGAGCTCACGAATTTCCCCCTCGCCGTACATGCCCATCTCGGCGACGAACACCTCGGTGCCGGGTGTCAGTTTGTCGTTGACGGCTCGCGCCAACCCCAACAGGTTGTTGAACGACGCGGGGCTTGGCACCACCGAATACTTGGCGACTAAGAGGTGCGCAACGTAACCCTTGGTCGACGTCTTGCCATACGAGCCGGTGATCGCAACAACGGTCGGCTTCACCTGGCGAAGTTTCTTTTGAGCGGCAACGAGCCACTTTCTGGACAGCGCCTTCTCAATGGGCCGGGCCGCCATCAGGGCGAGGTCCATGACCACCGGGGCCACGAACCCGAACAGAACCACCGCATACGAGACGCTCAAGGTGCTCGCCGTGAACAGGAACAACCACGACAGCACGAGCCAGAGGAAGGCCAGACGTTGAAGTCGAGCCGTCCACTGCAGCGGCGAGGACGTGCCGCGGAAGCGAAGCCCCCAGGGCCACAGCACCATCAAGCCGAATACCAGGATCGGCACGATGAGCGAGGTCCACCAGGACGCGGTCGAGATGAACGACGCCATGAATTCGAGAGCAACGGCCGCGATGAGGGGCCACCATGACACCTGGCGAGAACGACCCCAACCGAGTGCGATGCGAGTCGTCCAGCCGGCGATGTAGTGCTCGCGCTGCGCAACCCTGAGCCATTTGACGCCGACAATCACGGGGAGGAGTCCGATTATTGCCCAGGCGAGAAGTTCGGTCATGCGAGAGCCTCCTCGACGGCCGCGCGAACGGCAGCCGACAATACGGGCGTCAACAGGTGTGCTTCGCCAGGGACAACCGTCCAGTGCGCCCCGCGAATCCGCTCGGACGCGACCTTGCCGGCGGCGGTCGGTGCTGCGGTGTCGTTCTCGCCCCACACCAACCACGTGGGGGTGGCAATTCGTGCGAGGTCGTCGTCGTAGGTCTCGTTAACGGTCTTCACCATGATGTCGCGCATGATTCCTTGGGCGGCGTTGTAATCGGCACTTCCAGCCTTCGTGCGCCGAGACTCCATCACCGAATCGGGAATGAGCCCGACTCGATTGAGCGTCTTCGCAATTCGATACGACAGTTTGGGTTTCGAGACGGGCACGAGCCGGACGAGTGGCGCCCCGGTCAGCACGAGACCGGAAATCAGTTCGGGGCGCGACGCCGCGAGACGAACCGCAATTCGACCGCCAAACGAGTGTCCGACCACCACAACAGGGCCAAGGGGCTCGATCGCGTCGGCGACGAGCCGTGCGTAATCATCGGTCCCCCACACCGCGTCGGGTGCGGCGGCCGGGCCGAAGCCCGGCAGGTGGATGGCCAACGCATCAAGGCCGGCCAACACGCCAGTGAAGTCAGTTCCGGAACGACCCCAACCGTGGAGTGCGATGACTCGCGCGGGCGACCCTCCGATTCGTTCGGCGAGCACCCGGCCATCTGCCAGAGCCTGGATCGCCACTTATTCCTCCGACGGAATTTCGGAATCGGTCGCAAGGTGCGGTGCGAGCTCGCGCGGGTCGAGAGTGCCCTGCAAAACTTGCTGAACCTGCGAGACAATCGGCATCGACACGCCCTTGGCGGCGGCGAGAACGAGGATCGGGTCGACGGACGACAGTCCTTCGGCCGTCTGGTCCATCTGTCGAATGACTCTGTCGAATGAATACCCCTGACCGAGAAGCCGTCCCGCGGTGTTGTTGCGAGAGAGCGGGGATTCACACGTGGCGATCAGGTCGCCAAGCCCGGCGAGTCCCCACATCGTCTCGGGGCGCGCGCCGTACGCCGAGGCGAATGCCGACAGTTCGGCCAGCCCGCGCGTGATGATGGACGCCTTCGTGTTGTCGCCGTAACCGACGCCGTCCGCGATTCCTACGGCGACAGCGATGAGGTTCTTCAGAACGCCGCCGAATTCGGTTCCAATCACGTCCGTGTTCGTCAACGTCGTGAAGTAACTGTTGCGACAGGTCGCGGCGACCATGACCGCCGTGTCCGAGTTACTCGATGACACCGCCGAGGCGGTCGGTTCTTCCTTCGCGAGTTCGAGAGCGAGGTTTGGCCCAGAGACGACCGCGATTCGCCCTTCGTCGATTCCCGTCGCGGAGCGAATCACCTCGCTCATGCGCAGTCCGGATTCTCGTTCGACACCTTTCATCAGCGAGACAACGGGAACAGCATCGCCAAGTTGACCGTCCAAACCGTCCAGCACCGATCGCAACGATTGGGACGGGACGGACAAATACACCTCGTCGACGCCGGCCAGCGTGGCGGCCAGCGACGTCGATGCCGAAATGTTTGATGGCAAATTGACGCGTTGCAGATACGTGGAGTTGCGATGAGTTTCGTTTATCTCGCGGGCGATTTCGTCACGTCGGGCCCACAGCTTAACTTCAGCGCCGCCGTCGGCGAGAACCTTCGCGAAGGTTGTCCCCCACGCTCCCGCTCCGAGAACCGCAACGGTGGTCATCTAAATTTCCCGGTTGTGGTCTGGTTGTGTTCGACCGGATCCCACCGCTTGGTCGGTGGTTTTTCGCCACGCAGTTGACCTTGCAGTTCGGCGATGGCCGTCATCAAAATCTCGGTCGCCGCGGTGAGCAATTTCTGATCGAGCACCTTGCCCTTGAATGCCGACAGGTCGATCGGTTTCCCGATCAGGACAGTAATCGGTGTCGGCGGAAAGAAGCGAATCCTTCCCGAATAGCGCGGCATCAAAATCTGCGTTCCCCAGTGGGCAGCGGGAATCAGGGGAATGTCGGCATCGAGAGCCATTCGGACAGCGCCCGTCTTCCCTCGCATCGGCCACAAGTCAGGGTCACGTGTCAGTGATCCCTCGGGATACACGACGATTCCTCCGCCGGACTTCGCGAGTGAGCGAGCGGCCTTCATCGGCCCCATCGCGCGCTGTTGACCGGCGCGATCTACGGGAATTTGGCCGAGTCCGCGCAGCACCGAGCCCAATACGGGCACACGAAACAACGATTCTTTGGCCATGAAACGAGGGGTGCGACCGGCCCGCCACAATGCGACACCCACCACCACGGGATCGATTGCACTGAAATGACAGGGCGCGAGGATGAAACCTCCCGAGGCAGGTACGTTTTCTATTCCACGAACCGTGATACGGGAAATGAGGCCCATGAGGGGCAAGGCAATGCTCGCGGTTAGTCGCCAGCCCGCGGATTTTTCGGTCTTCGTCATCCTGCTCCTCCCTGCGGAAATCCTAGTCCGCGAGTTCAAAGTCGGCGCCGAGGTCCCGGAGCTTGTCGATGAAGTGCTCGTAGCCTCGGGCGATTATTCCGACGTTGCTGATCGTGCTCGTTCCGGTTGCCGCGAGGGCCGCGATGAGGTGCGAAAAGCCACCGCGGAGGTCCGGAACTCGAATGTCGGCGCCGTGAAGCGGGGTCGGGCCCACAATAACGGCCGCTTGCTCCAGCTTGCGGCGCGGTACACGGCGCGTGATGGACGCGATGCCGTCCTGGTGAATCTCGATGTTAGCCCCCATTTTGTTGAGGGATTCGGTGAAACCAAAGCGATTCTCGTACACGGTCTCGTGCACGATGGACGTACCTTCAGCCTGAGTCAAGGCGACAACAAGCGGTTGTTGCCAGTCGGTCATGAATCCGGGGTGAACATCGGTTTCGACGACCACCGGCTTCAACTGGCCTCCAGGGTGTCGGAATCGAATGCCGTCCTCGTGGACCTCGAACTCCCCGCCCGCTTTTCGAAAGACGTTGAGGAAGGTCAGGAGCTCCGGCTGTTTCGCGCCGACGACAAAGATGTCGCCCTTGGTGACAAGAGCTGCGCACGCCCACGACGCCGCCTCGTTCCGGTCGAACAACGATCGATGCTCGTAACCGTGAAGTGTTTCGACGCCTTCGATGAAGATGGTGCGGTTCGGTTCAATCCAGATGATCGCGCCCATCTTCTGCAAAATCGCGATGAGGTCCATGATCTCGGGTTCGATTGCTGCGTTCTTAAGTTCGGTGACACCCTCGGCGCGAACCGCCGTCAGCAAGACCTGCTCGGTCGCCCCGACGGACGGGAACGGCAGTTCGATGTGAGCGCCCTTGAGCCGCTCGGGGGCGGTGAGGTGAATGCCTTGAGGTTGCTTGGTCACCACCGCGCCAAAAGCGCGAAGGGCGTCCAGGTGGAAGTCAATGGGGCGATCGCCAATGCGGCAGCCGCCAAGGTCAGGGATGAACGCCTCGCCCAGTTGGTGAAGCAGCGGGCCACAAAACAGAATCGGGATTCGACTCGAACCGGCGTGCGCGTCGATCTCGGCGAAGTGCGCGCTCGTGACGTTCGTCGGGTCGAGGGTGAGTTCGCCCTCGGCGGAGTCGGTCACGTGAACGCCGTGAGCCTCGAGGAGTCCGCGCACGACGGCGACATCCGAAATGTTGGGGACGTCACGCAGGACCGAGGGCGAGTCACCCAAGAGGGCGGCGACCATCGCCTTAGTCACGAGGTTTTTAGCGCCACGCACATCCACGCGTCCGTGGAGTGGTTTTCCGCCGCGAATGATGAGCGTGTCGACCGACAGGCCAACCTTCGCTCCCTGGGCGCGAGCGTCTTCGTTGAGTGACGTCATCGGGCAGGTAACGTCGTCGGGCGCCACGATTCACGGCGCGATTCAAATCCATCAATGTCGCTCTCGTGACGCAACGTCAATCCAATGTCGTCGAGACCTTCCATGAGCCTCCATCGGGTGTAGTCGTCAATCTCGAACGCGCTCGTCACGTTTCCGCAGGTAACGGTTCGCGCCTCTAGATCGACGGTCACCTCAGTGCCCGGGATTGCGTCAAGTTCAGCCCAGATTCGCTCGACGACGTCTTCTGGGACAACAGCAGTGAGCAAACCCTGTTTGCCCGAGTTGCCTCGAAAGATGTCCCCGAAACGTGGTGCGATGACGGCGCGGAAACCGAAGTCCCACAAAGCCCAAACCGCGTGTTCACGTGACGAACCGGTCCCGAAATCCATGCCGGCGACGAGCACTGTTCCGCGCGAGAACGGTTCCGTATTGAGGATGAACTCGGGGTCTTGACGCCAGCGTTCGAACAACGCGTCTTCAAAACCCGTCTTCGTGACGCGCTTGAGAAATTCTGCGGGGATGATCTGGTCGGTGTCCACATTGGCGCGCCGCAGCGGCACGCCGATCCCCGTGATGATTGATACTTTGTCCACGTCTATTCCACATCCCATGGGCTTGAGAGCGTTCCGCGAATTGCGGTCGCGGCGGCGACAAGCGGTGAGACCAGGTGTGTCCGACCGCCAGCGCCCTGTCGTCCTTCGAAGTTTCGATTGGACGTCGACGCACATCGTTCGCCCGGCTGAAGCTTGTCGGGGTTCATCCCGAGGCACATCGAGCAGCCGGCGAATCGCCATTCCCCGCCAAATTCGGTCACAATCGTGTCGATTCCCTCGGCCTCGGCCTCGAGTCGCACACGTGCCGAACCGGGAACAACCATGAGTTTGACGCCGTCGGCCAGCTTTTTGCCTTTGATGACGCTCGCGAATGCACGCAGGTCCTCGATCCGAGAATTCGTGCACGATCCCATGAACACCTGGTCGACGCGGATGTCCTTCATCGGAGTTCCCGCGGAGAGGTCCATGTATTCAAGAGCGCGTTCCGCGCTTTCACGTTCGTTGGGGTCGGCGATGTTCGCGGGGTTCGGAACCGATTCCGACAGCGCAACGCCCTGCCCCGGGTTCGTCCCCCAGGTCACAAACGGTTCGAGCAGGTCGCCGTCGAGAACAACCTCGGCGTCGAAAACGGCACCGTCATCAGTGGGAAGCGTCTTCCAGTAGGCGACCGCGGCATCCCAATCGTCGCCCTCCGGCGCGTGCGTGCGCCCCTTGAGGTATGCGAACGTTGTTTCGTCTGGGGCGACCATGCCGGCTCGTGCGCCCGCCTCGATCGACATGTTGCAGATCGTCATCCGACCTTCCATCGACAACTCCCGAATCGCGCTGCCCCGGTACTCGAGGACATAACCCTGTCCGCCACCCGTGCCGATCTTTGCAATCACCGCAAGGATGATGTCCTTGGCCGTGACGCCGTCGCGAAGGTGACCGTTGACCGTGACGGCCATCGTCTTGAACGGGGTGAGGGGAAGAGTTTGTGTCGCCAGAACGTGCTCGACCTCGGATGTGCCGATTCCGAAGGCCATCGCACCGAACGCGCCGTGCGTCGAGGTGTGGCTGTCGCCACATACGACCGTGATCCCGGGCATTGTCAGCCCAAGCTGTGGGCCGACAACATGGACAATTCCCTGTTCGATGTCGCCGAGCGAATGAAGGCGGATGCCGAACTCTTTCGCATTCGTTCGAAGCGCGTCGATCTGGGTTCGCGAAACCGGGTCAGCAATCTGTGCCCCGATGTTGAGTGTCGGGGTGTTGTGGTCCTCGGTCGCGATCGTCAGGTCGGGCCGACGAACAGGCCGTCCGGCCTGTCGGAGACCGTCAAACGCTTGCGGGCTTGTCACTTCGTGAACAAGGTGAAGGTCGATGTAAATGAGGTCGGGCTCGCCGTTTTCGCCCTTGACGACGAGATGGTCATCCCAGACCTTCTCGGCAAGTGTCCGTGGACGGTTAGGCGCGGTGTTCATCGGAGCCAGTTTATCTGACTGCGAACCGTTATTTTGCGGACTCTTCGCGCTTCGTGCGCGCGAGACTCGCGAGCACCGCGACCGTCAGCGTGATGACGATCACGACGAGTGAGAGCCAGGTCGGAATCTCGGGAACTATCTCGACGTGCTTTCCGCCATTGATGAACGGGAGTTCGTTGAGGTGAAGCGCGTGGTTGACGAGTTTGAAGCCGATGAACCCGAGAATGAAGGCGATTCCATGGCCGAGGTAGTGAAGACGGTCGACCAGGTCACCCAGCAGGAAGTAGAGCTGGCGAAGTCCCATCAACGCGAGAATGTTGCAGGTAAACACGAGGAACGGGCTTGTCGTGATTCCAAAGATGGCCGGAATCGAGTCGAGGGCGAAGACCAGGTCAATCGCGCCGAGCGACACCAACACGAGGATCGCGGGGGTGAAGAACTTTTCGCCGTTGACCATCTTCCGCCAGCGTTCGGTCTCTCGCCATTCGGGGTGAACCTTCAGCACCTTTTTGAGCCATGCGATAACGAAATTGTCTTCACCGCTACCGTGCTCGTCCTTCTCGCGCATCTGCTGAATTCCGACGTACACGAGGTACGCGCCGAAGATGTAGAACAGCCACGAATAGCTCTCCAGCAGTGCGGCGCCCAGAACGATGAAGATGGCGCGGAAGACGAGCGCCAGGACGATGCCCATCATGAGCAGTTCCTGCTGCATTTTTTTCGGCACACGGAACTGGGCCATGATGATGAGGAACACGAAGACGTTATCCGCCGAAAGAGAATATTCGGTCAACCACCCGGCAAAGAATTGCAGTCCGAGTTCGGTTCCGTTCAAACCCTCACCATTGGCGACGAGAATGATCAAGATTCCGAAAACGATGGCGAGCCCCACATAAAACGTGATCCACAGCGCGGATTCGCGAGTCGATGGGATGTGGGGACGCCTCACGACGAGGAACAAATCGAAGAGAAGAATCGCCACCAGAACCGCATAAGACGTGATCTCGAACCAGAGTGGGAGGGCGTTATCCATAGTGCAAAAATTCTATCAGCGCCGTTCGGATTGCTCGCCACGGGATGCACAAAACCCCCGACGGCGAACCGTCGAGGGCGAGTTGTGACCCCAGCGGGATTCGAACCCGCGTTACCGCCGTGAGAGGGCAGCGTACTAGGCCGCTATACGATGGGGCCGAACACAACTGGACAAGTATCGCACAGGCGGGGAACCGCGCGCAAACCGGTGCGCCTAGGGGCGGGTGTCGAGCACGGGCAGCGCCCGCGGTGCGACCTCGACGTCCATCGGAAGCGGCGCGATGCGCTCGCCGTCGCTGTAGCCAACGAGGTTAGACGACTCGAGCCGAAACTTCTTCCCTTGGCGAATGACGACGCGGGGGTCGGTGACGTGTGTCCCCTTGAACACCCTCGGGTAAATCCGAATGAAATCGAGGCGGGACAGTGGCCTCACCATCATCATGTCGAGCAGCCCGTCGTCGGCCTTGGCCTCGGGGCAAATCTTCATCCCACCGCCGTACTGGCTGTTGTTCGCGATAGTCGTGAGGATGGCCTGTTCGGTCGTCTGTTTTCCGTCGATCGTGACGGTGTAGTGGATCGGTTTCAACTTGGCCAGTTCGATGAGCATGGCGACCGTGTAGCGCGACGGCCCCTTGGGGAAAGCGAGGTGGTTGACGGTTTCGTTGACGAGCGCGTCGAATCCGGCCGACATCGTCGAACAGAACCAGCGTTCGCCGCCCTTCCACGACATTCGCCCGGCATCGATTCGCCACACGGGCTTGTCAAGCGACGCGATCAACCGTGCGATTGCGTCGTCGATGTCGCCGATGGGCATCCCCAGGATTCCTTCGGCGGTATCGTTTCCGGTCCCGCTCGGCAAAATCCCCAGTGGAGTGTCGGTGTTCACGCACACGTTCGTCCCGAGCTGGGCGGTGCCGTCTCCTCCGACAACGATGAGGGCGTCAACGCCCCCGGTGACAGCGGAACGTGCCATCGACTCGAGATGCTCATACGAATCGGTCGACAATTCCGCGACTTGGCGGCCCGTTGCGCGCAGCGCCTCGACTAATCGGTGTCCGTAATCGCGGTGTGCACCCTGCGCGGCACTCGGGTTGACGGCTACGGCAATGTGCTGGCGGGACAACGTTGTCATTCGCAAACAGTAGCGCAAACGCCCGATAATTCGAGCAATTTAGTGCTGGGGTGCCTGGACTCGAACCAAGAACAAAGGTACCAGAAACCTCCGTGTTGCCAATTACACCACACCCCACAGGCGACAGAGCCGCTCGGCGTTAGCCTACCAAACGGCACCGACCGCACGAAATCGTTCGTGATTACAGCGAACCGCGCAACGCGGCAATGCGGGAGAGGCTGGATTCGCGCCCCAGGATCTCCATCGATTCAAAGAGTGGCGGGCTGATTCGACGGCCAGAGATGGCGGTTCGCACCGAGCCAAACGCGCTTCGCGGTTTCAATTCGAGTCCCTCAATCAGGCTGGTGCGAAGAGTCACTTCGATGGTGGTCGTCGACCAATCGACGAGTTCCGAAAGTGCCTTGTGCGCAGCGTCGAGGATTCGGGCGGCATCCGCATCGAGTGTCCCCCGCGCGTCGTCGGTCACGGTGAGGTCCGTGTCTTCGGTGAAGAGGAATCGAATCATTTCGGGGATTTCGCCCATCAACTGGGTTCGTTCCTGGATGTGCGGCGCGATTTCGGTGAGTCGAGCACGCTGGTGGCTCGTCGGGTTGGCATCAACCAACTCGGCGGCGTGAAGGTACGGCAGTGTCCGGTCAATGAAATCATCGCGAGACAACAATCGAATGTGATCACCGTTGATCGACTCAGCCTTCTTCAGGTCAAATCGAGCTGGGTTGGGATTGACGTCGGCAACATCGAAGGCGGCAATCATCTCGTCGACGGTGAAGATGTCGCGATCCGCCGCAATCGACCATCCCAACAACGACAGGTAGTTCAACAACCCCTCGCGAATGAACCCGCGGTCGCGGTGGTGGAACAGATTCGATTCGGGGTCGCGCTTGGACAACTTCTTGTTGCCCTCGCCCATCACGTACGGCAAGTGCCCGAATCGCGGAACGAAGGTCGTCACGCCCACCTCGATCAGCGCGTGGTACAGCGCGATCTGGCGGGGTGTGGAGGACAACAGGTCCTCGCCGCGCAGAACGTGAGTAACGCCCATCAGCGCATCGTCGACCGGGTTCACGAAGGTGTACAGCGGTGCTCCGTTGGGTCGCACGACGACGAAGTCTGTCGTTGTCCCGACGGGGAACGTGATGGGTCCCCGAACCAGGTCGTCGAATCCAAGGTCTTCGTTCGGAACGCGAAGCCGCAGCGCAGGCTGGCGACCCTCGGCGCGGAACGCCTCGCGTTCGTCGGCGGTCAGGTCGCGTTCGAAGTTGTCATAGCCCATCTTGGGGTCACGGCCGGCGGCAACATTGCGCGCTTCCATTTCCTCAGGAGTCACGAACGATTCGTACAGGTGTCCGGAAGTGAGAAGTGTCTGAATGATGTCCTGGTAGATCGCCGTGCGCTGTGACTGACGGTAGGGCTCGTGGGGTCCGCCCTTGACGACTCCTTCGTCCCAATCAAGTCCGAGCCAGCTCAGGGCATCAAGAAGTTGCTCGTACGATTCTTCCGAGTCGCGTTCGGCGTCGGTGTCCTCGATGCGAAAAATGAACGTCCCGCCGACGTGACGCGCGTAGGCCCAGTTGAACAAGCAGGTTCGAATCAGGCCGACGTGCGGCGTACCCGTCGGCGATGGGCAGAAACGAACGCGGATGTCGGGTCCGGTTGCGGTCGAGAACGGAGTCTTCATATCTCCGTCAGTCTATTCCGCGGTTTCTCGCGTTCGCAGTACGACGATGAGCCCGATTAGCGCGGCCGCGGCACCAACAAAGGCGAAGGACGCGACGGACAACCCGGGATACCCGAGCAGCATCACAGCCGGACCGGCGAGCAATCCCGCCAACGCTCCCGAGGCGCTCATCACCGCGTCGCTGCGACCTTGTGTGCGCAGTCGCTTAGGGCCTTGTGACAATTCACCGATGAGTGCCGAGCCCGCCACGGTATTGGCACTCCACCCGAGCCCCAACAGAATGAGCCCGATGGTTACCGCCGTGTGGTCCATCGCCATGAACGCGGTCATCGCCAAACTGATGGCCAACACAACCTGCCCAAGGATAATGACCGGGATACGACCGATCTTGTCGCTGAGGATTCCAAATACAGGCGACAGCGCATACATACCCGCGACGTGCAGTGAGATCACGAAACTGGATTCAGCGACGCTTGCGCCACCGTGAACTAGATGGACTGGCGTCATCGCCATAACAGCGACCATAGTTGCGTGGCCCAAACCGATGACCGCGATTGCCAGGGGAACTGCTCGAGACAGACGTGCAGCGGAGTTGATGGCGTTCGAGGTAACGGTCACCGTCGGGACGTTGGGACCGATTCCCCACCAATAGGTAGCGGCAGCGGCAATCTGCGCAGCGACCGTGAACACGAACGGTCCAGTGAGTTCGGGAAGCCCCCAGGCATCGCCCAACAGGATTCCCAGCCCGTTGAGGTTGGGACCGACAATTGCGCCGACGGTGGTCGCCCATACAACGAGCGATAGGTCGCGGCCGCGGTTTTCGGGGGCCGAGAAATCAGTGACCGCGAATCGAGCCTGCAGATTGACAGCCCCGCCCACCCCCAGACCCAGTAGCCCAAGTAAAACGAGCGGAAGCGACATGAGCCCACCGGCTAGGACAATCAGAGTTGCGCCGGCGATGGCAATCGCCGCACCCAACGTCAACGCGAGACGTCGACCTCGTTGCATTGCGATTCGCGCCAGTGGAATCGCCGCAATTGCTGATCCGAGGGTTGACATGGTCGCCGCGAGCCCGGCTGCAGATTCACCGCCAGCAACGTGCGCTGCTAAAAGCGAACCGACCGAAACAGCCGACCCGAGTCCGATTCCAGCAAACACTTGACCCGCGATGAGCGAGCGGCGCACCCTGCCGACGTTCGTGTCCACTACGAGATTCGGTCGTCGCGGTTTTTGGCCGGGTTCGACAGGGTGCCGATGCCCTCAATCGTGATGTCAACCGTCTGGCCATCGAGGAACCCGCCGAGTCCCGCTGGCGTTCCCGTACAGATGATGTCTCCGGGGAACAGGGTGAACGCATTCGACACGAACGCAATGATCTCGGGAACCTTGTGGGTCATGTCCCCAGTGAAGCCGTGTCGGCGGACCTCGCCGTCGACACGAGTCGTGATCTCGTTGTGCGCGAACGGGTCGAATTCGGTCTCGATCCACGGACCGACGGGACAGAACGTATCGAATCCCTTGGCGCGCGCCCACTGACCGTCAGCGAACATGACGTCTCGAGCCGACACGTCGTTGGCGATTGTGTAGCCGAACACGTAGTCCGCCCAGTTCTTTTCGGGGACACGGTGCGCAAGAGCCCCGATGACGACCGCGAGTTCGCCCTCGTGAACGATTCGTCCCTCGACGGGGGGAAGGATGATGTTCTCGCCGGGTCCAATGACCGTGGTCGGTGGCTTGAGGAAAACAAGGGGTGTGGGCGGGCCATCATGGTGCATTTCGGCCGCGTGCTCTGCGAAATTCATGCCGACACAAATCACTTTGGAGGGAACAACCGGTGCTATCGGTGTGATGTCGGCCAGTGAAACCGTGACGTCCGTCGACGTGATTCCATCGTGAATCGGGTCACCCTCGAGAAGAGTGACGACGTTCCCGTCAATCACCCCGTAACGGGGTTCCCCATCATGCCTAAACCTCACAACCTTCACAGGTTCAGCCTATCCGTGTCGCGTCTATTCGTTCTGGCGCTTGAGGCGTGACGCAGCGCGGGCACGCAGGTTTTGCTCGAGTTCGACCTTGCGAATACGAACCTTTGCGGGCGTCACCTCGACACACTCGTCTTCGCGCGCAAACTCGAGGCACTCCTCGAGCGTCATGTCACGCGGCGGAGTCATCTTCTCGAGAATTTCCGAGGTCGACGATCGAATGTTGTTGAGTTGCTTTTCTTTCGTCACGTTGACGTCCATGTCGTCGGCTCGAGAGTTCTCTCCGACAACCATGCCCTCGTAGACCTCATCACCGGGCTGAACAAAGAACGCCATGCGTTCTTGCAACGCCATCATGGCGAACGGTGTCGCAACACCTTGACGGTCGGACACGATGGACCCGTTCTGACGTGTGATGATCTGCCCGGCCCACGGACCGTATCCGTGCGCGATCGCGTTGGCGATACCGGTACCGCGGGAAATAGTGAGGAACTCGGTGCGGAAACCGATGAGTCCGCGCGACGGAACGATGAACTCCATGCGGACCCACCCGGTTCCGTGATTCGTCATGCCCTCCATGCGGCCCTTCCGAGCGGCGAGGAGTTGCGTGATCGCACCGAGGTACTCCTCGGGGGCGTCCACGGTGAGGTGCTCGAACGGCTCGTGTGTCGCGCCGTTGACCTTCTTGGTCACAACCTGCGGCTTTCCGACGGTGAGTTCGAACCCTTCGCGTCGCATGTTCTCGACGAGAATCGCCAATGCGAGTTCACCTCGGCCCTGAATCTCCCATGCGTCGGGGCGACCGATGTCGACGAGTCGAACCGAGACGTTACCGATCAATTCTCGGTCGAGGCGGTCCTTCACCATTCGTCCCGTGAGCTTGTGGCCCTTGACCTTGCCGACGAGCGGCGAGGTGTTGGTTCCGATGGTCATCGAAATCGCGGGTTCGTCGACCGTAATGACGGGAAGGGCCCGCGGGTCGTTCATGTCGGCGATGGTCTCGCCAATAGTGATGTTCTCGAAACCGGCAACAGCCACAATGTCCCCGGCCGAAGCCGATTCGGTGGGAACGCGCTCGAGAGCCTTCGTCGTGAGCAACTCGGTGATACGGACGTTTTCGACAGTTCCGTCGTGCTTCATCCACGCGACGGTCTGGCCCTTCTTGAGCTCACCGTGGAAAATGCGGAGAAGCGCGATACGCCCGAGGAACGGCGACGCGTCGAGGTTGGTGACGTGAGCCTGCAACGGGTGGTCGGTGTCGTAGGTCGGCGCCGGGATGTGCTTGAGGATTGCATCGAACAACGGCTCGAGGTCCTCGTTGTCGGGCAGAGAACCGTCCGCCGGGCGGTTCCACGAAGCGGCGCCGTTACGACCTGATGCGTAAACGATGGGGAGGTCGAGGATGCCGTCAAGATCGAGGTCCGGAATATCGTCGTGAAGGTCCGAAGCGAGACCGAGCAGAAGGTCTTGTGACTCGTGAACGACCTCGTCGATCCGCGCGTCGGGGCGGTCGGTCTTGTTCACGAGAAGGATGACGGGGAGTTTCGCCTCGAGCGCCTTACGCAAAACGAAACGTGTCTGGGGAAGCGGGCCTTCGCTCGCGTCGACGAGAAGGACGACGCCGTCGACCATCGACAGTCCGCGTTCGACCTCGCCACCGAAGTCGGCGTGGCCCGGAGTGTCAATCACGTTGATCGTGATGGGACCGTTCGTCGCGTGCTTTCCGGAATACGACACCGCGGTGTTCTTCGCGAGAATCGTAATTCCCTTTTCGCGCTCGAGGTCGTTCGAGTCCATGACGCGGTCTTCGACCGAACCGTGCGCCGCGAACGAGCCGGTCTGTCGAAGCATTGCGTCGACAAGAGTGGTCTTGCCGTGGTCAACGTGAGCGACGATCGCCACATTTCGAAGATCGTTGCGTGTGGCGATTGCCATGATGAAATCCTTTAGGTAGTGGTGCGCGCACGTCGACGCGTGCGTTGTTCCTCGGGATCCGGAACAGGCACGGCGGCGATGAGCCTCTTTGTGTAGGGGTCTTGCGGGTTACGCAGAATCTGATCCGTCGAACCCTGCTCTACGATTTTACCGTGATGCATGACCGCAATTCGGTCACTGAGCAAATCAATCACCGCAAGGTCGTGCGAAATGAACAAAATGGCGAACTTTTGCACCTTTTGAATAGTGGTGAGAAGCTCCAAAACGCGCGCCTGGACCGAAACATCAAGTGCTGATGTCGGTTCGTCCGCCACCAGAATCGCCGGTTTGAGCGCGAGCGCTCGAGCGATTCCGACACGCTGACGCTGTCCGCCCGAGAGTTCGTGGGGGTATCGGTTGCGATACGTGCGCGGCAGCTCGACCATGTCGAGGAGGTCCTCGACCCGGGACGAAACTTGTTCCGAGCTGAATCCGCCGTTAAGAACGAGCGGTTCGCCGATGCTTTGCCCGATGGGCCACCGCGGGTTGAGCGACGAGCCGGGGTCTTGAAACACGATCCCGATTTGGCGACGAACCTCGCGCAGGTCCTTGACCGACACATTCACCATGTCTTGGCCGGCAACGGTGATCGAGCCGCGAGACACGGGCAACAATCCGACGACAGCACGGCCGATTGTGGTTTTGCCGGATCCCGACTCACCAACGAGTCCGAGCACTTCACCGGGGTAAATATCAATCGACACGTCTTCGGCGGCGCGGAACGCCGCGACGCGCCCCCGCTTCGGGTAGGTGATGTCGACGTTCTTCAACGACAACACCGGAGTCTCGCCCTTGTGCGAATCCACCCTTTTTCCCGACGCTGCGCCGGTGCCGAGGTGCGGGACGGCCGCGAGAAGCTCCTGGGTATAGGCGACCTTGGCGTGCTTGTAGATGTCGACGACCGAACCAGATTCAACAACGCGCCCACTCTTCATGACGAGAACGTGGTCGGCCATGTCGGCAACGACACCCATGTCGTGGGTGATCAAGATGATGCCAGTGCCAAGGCGATCGTTGAGCGATCGAAGCAAATCAAGAATTTCGGCCTGAATTGTGACGTCAAGAGCCGTGGTCGGCTCATCGGCGATAAGCACCTTGGGGTCACACGAAATCGACTGCGCGATCATCGCCCGCTGGCGCTGACCCCCGGACAACTGGTGCGGGTACGAATCGAACGCTTTCTGTGGGTCTGGCAGTTCGACGAGTCCGAGCAATTCGATAGCGCGTGCCTTCGCCGCGGCCCGTGAGAGTTTCGGAAAGTGAACCTTGAGAGCTTCGACGATCTGGAACCCGATTGTGTACACCGGGTTCATCGCGGTCATCGGCTCTTGGAAAATGACGGCGATTTCGCGGCCGCGAATCGCACGAATACGTTCGGGGGTCGCGGTGAGCGTGTCTTCTCCGCTGAGAAGAACCCGCCCTTTGGCGCGGCCGTTGGCCGGCAAAAGACCGAGTAGCGACATCGAGGAGGCGGACTTCCCCGATCCCGATTCACCAACGATGGCAAGGACTTCACCCGCGCGCACCGAATAGTTCAAGTCCTCGGCGGCCATCACCCATTCGCCGTCAACCCAGAAGTCAACACCAAGGTTCTGTGCTTCGATTACTACGGGCTTCGCGCTCATCGAGTCGCCTCCGTGACACCATAGAGAACATGACCACGTTTGTGTCCCGCTCCGGTCGAGTATTGGCCGTCGTCTTTATTCTTGTCTTCAGCGGCGCCGCAACAACCACCGCCGCAACAGGAAACCTCGTCGACGCCCTGCGCGGAGTCAGCGTTACCGCATTCCTCGCACTTTCCATCTACGCAACATTCTGGCGACCTCGACTCATCATTCGCGAGACCGGTGTCAACGTCCGAAACATCGTCACGACCCACGAGATCGAATGGGGAGCGATCAAGCGCATCGACACGAAGTGGGGCCTGACCTTGTTCCTCGGCACCAAGCGCATCAACGTCTGGGCCGCACCCGCACCCAGCCGATATGCCGCCATGTTCGCGAGTCGCGACCAGGGTCAACACCTGCCCGAGACCACCTACCTCGCGGGAACCGTTCGCCCCGGCGACCTCGTCACCAGCGACTCGGGTGGAGCAGCAGCTCTCGTTCGCCGGCACTGGGAGCGACGCGCTAACGACAGCGCTCGCGTCGAATCCCGAGTGAATGTTCAACTCGTTATCGCGCTGAGTATTCTTGCCACCGCCGCAGCAACCGCCTTGGCCATCTGACATCAATTCGCTCATTTGTTGCCACGCCCTATCAGCTCGCGGAATTGGCGTGACAGGCTCGTCATCTTCGGCATACGGCGCTGACGTGGGTCGAACGCGTCACGCAATCCGTCGCCGATGAAGTTGATGCACAGCGCGACTACGACAATGAAGAATCCGGGCCACCAGAACAACCAGGGCCGTGTCTTGAAGGCTTCGTTGTACTGGGAAATGATTTGTCCCAACGAGATGTCCGGAGCCGTGATTCCGAACCCGAGGAAGGACAGCGCGGTTTCAGTGAGGATCGCCGCGCTCATGAGCAGCGTCGCGTTGACGACGACGATACCGATGGAGTTCGGCAAGATATGCCGGAAGATAATGCGGAAATTGGATGCACCAGCGACACGTGCCGCGTCCACGAATTCGCGTTCACGGAGGGCGAGAAATTCACCGCGCACGAGACGAGCGAGTCCTGTCCAGGACACGAGCCCGAGCAGGATTCCCAGTGAAATTGCGTTTCCACCGATTGTGCGACCCAAGACCGCGCCGAGGATGAGCCCGGGGATGATGATAATCGCATCGGTCAAACGCATGAGCAGGTTGTCGAGCCAGCCGCGCATGAAGCCGGCGATAGCACCAATGACGACTCCGAGAACAGTGGCGATAGCCCCGATCAGAGTCACAACCGTCAACGATTGCTGAATCCCGCGCATGACCCGCGCAAAGATGTCCTTGCCCAACGTGTCCTGACCGAACGGGTGTTCCCACGACGGCAAGCCGCCCGGAGTTGTGATGGGATAGTTGCGATACCAGTCGAACGGCCACCAGCCATTAATTCGAAGGCCGTCCAGGATGATTTCTCCGCTGGCGGTGTCCGCGGCCAGTCGACCCGTGCCGCCGATTATGGTGCCAACCGACGTGAATGCTAACAACACGATCAATCCAAGAACAATCATGCTCGTGACGGCCGCCTTGTGTTGAAAGAATCGGCGGCGAACAACGGTCGAAAGACTCAAGCCTTCGATCTGTCGTTGCTCGATCGTCAACTCCGACAACGCGAGCTGTTCCGTGTTCGGTGCCGTTATCTTTTTGCGCGCCATGATTAGGCCTCCGAAATGCGAATACGCGGGTCAAGGGCGGAGTACGCCAGATCAGCGAGGATATTGAAAATGACGGCGGCGACTCCCGTGACGAGGAATACCCCCATGACGAGGTTTACGTCGACATCCTGGAGCCCTTGATTGAACAACGCACCCATTCCCTGCCACGCGAATACGCGCTCGGTGATGATGGCGCCTCCGATGACTGCCCCGAAGTCAAAGGCGACAATCGTGGCAATCGGGATGAGGGTGTTCCGGAACGCGTGACGCATGATGACCGTGGTCTCGGGCAATCCCTTTGCCCGCGCCGTACGCACGTAATCCTGGTTGAGGACCTCGAGCAGCGTCGCGCGGGTGTAGCGCGTGTAACCGGCGACCGAAATAATCATGAGGGCGGCGGTGGGAAGAATGAGGTGGGTCGATGAGTCGAGCATCCTCATCCACGTGTCTTCGCTGTTCGCGAGCACCGGGGTGTTTGCGCCGATCGTCGAAATCACGCCAGAGCGCAACGGAATGATTTGGACGTATTCTCCCCAGCGCATGAACATCTGGTCGAGGACGAGTGCCGCGGTGGAAAGCGCTCCGGTAACAGCCGCGACGCGCATCGCCTCGGGGCGGTCGTCGCCTCCGAGGAAGAAGCCGGCAGCCATCCCGATTCCGGCCAGCAAGACCGCAACGAGCACGATGGCGAGGGGGTTGTTGAAGTAAAACCAGACGAATTGAAGTGGGTACCACAGGGCAACCACCCCGAGCACGGTCGCTCCGACCGAGAACTGCAGCGTACGTTTCGTCAGGTTCGAGGTGACGAATAGCATCAGCGCGCCGAGGCCGATTCCCAACAACCCGACGCCGACGATGCCAATCGACGGGCTTTTCAACCACTGCGTGATGTCGAGGAGAATCAAAATTCCCGAGGTCAGAGCGAAGGAAATTCCCGCAGTACGAATCCTCAACCGAAGGTGCCCGCCGACGACAGCCTGGACCACCAGAGCGAGGACGAAGCCTATGGCAAGAGCTATCCCCCAGGGGATGGCGGGATTACCGAGGAATTCGTTGAATCGAATCGCCCCGAATTCCTTGAGCAGAACGGCGACCCAGAAGATGGGGAGCGAATAGAAGATGAAGGCGGTGAAGGTCACGGTGTAGTCGTAGCCGCTGTACTGCCGAAGTGCGGTCGTCATGCCGATTGCGACACCGAACAGAATCGAAAGCACGGTAGCGAGGATCACGAGGGACAGAGTCGACTCCATCGCGTTACCCAGCGCGCTCGCAACAGGCTCGTCACCTCGAACCACCGACACACCCAGATTGCACTGGCCGATGACGCAACTCGCCGCACCACCAAGCCACTTGAAATAGCGGAAGAACGCCGGGGTGTCCAAATCCAGTTTCTCGGTGAGAGTAGCCCTCTTCGCAACCGATGCGGGGTCGTTTTGGGTACGTAGGTCTTCGAGCGGATCCCCGGAATTTGCGGTCAGCATGTACACGATGAACGATGCGAAGAGCAACACCGCGAGCGTCGCCGCCAAACGACGGGTGATAAAACTAAGCATGCTTTTCCCACCTACAACTGCATTGTTGGACGCCAGTAACTGTTGGGGCAATACTAGCCACTAAGTGCGCGTTCGCGATGACCCGCGCAATTAAACGGCGAAGGGCCGGGCGTTTTCACGCCCGACCCCAGCCTTGATGCGATGAATCGGTTACTGCGCTGCAGCAGCCGGTGCCCACTCCCAGAAGTTCCAGAAGTAGTTCGGCGACAGCGGGTTGTTCACAACGCCGGTCAATCCGTTGTCCCACCAGGTCAAACCGGGGAACTGGAAGATCGGCAGTGACGCAGCGTCGCCCCACAGAGCAGCCTCGACGGCAGTCTGCAGTTCGGCCTGCTTCGCAGGGTCGAGTTCCGTCTCGAGCGCGGCCAGGTTTTCGTCAACCGTCGTGTTCGAGTAGTCCTGGAAGTTCGACGGCTTACCGGTTCCGTACTGCTGGTCGTTACCCGTAATCGCGAGGCTGGTCGAGCTCCATGCGAAGATGACCGCGTCGTGAGGGTTGATCTCGTAGAGAGTCGGGTCGGTGAACTCCCAGTTCGGCTCGTTCGTGTCAATCACGTTGAAACCGGCCTTGAGGCTGTTGGCCTGGATCAGTTCGAGTTCCTGCGAGCGACGAACGTTGCCCGTGGGGTACCAGAACTTGACATCGATCGGTGTCGAGATGCCGGCGTCCGCGAGGATACCAACGGCCTTCTCGACGCGCTCGGCGTCGGTTCCCGAGTAGAAGTCCGAACCGTTGGCAGCAACGATGCCCGCGTAGTTGGGCGATCCGGGGATCGTCAACAGCGAGTTACGAAGCTCAGCGTTCGGGTTCAGCGGCTTGATGATGTTTTCGAGGATCTGGTCGCGCGGGATCGTCAGCAAGAATGCCTGGCGAACTGCGAGAGCCGTAGCTGCGTCTCCACCGTAGGTCGCGGGGTCGAACGGTCCACCGTTGTTGAAGGTGAGGTCGACGTGCTCGTAAGCAGCTTCGTCACCACCGGCGAAGGATCCGTTCTGGAGTCCCTCAACGAGTGCGAGGAGGTCAGCCGTGGGCTGTCCCGACGCTGCCTGAACGTCACCGTTGTCGACAGCCTGAACTGCAGCGGTCGGGTCTCCGATTTCGCGGATGGTGATGCGTTCGTACTTGGGCGAAGGGCCCCACGTGTAGAGCGGGTTCGCCACGAGGGTCACGAACGAGTCAGCAACAACTTCTTCGACTCGGTAAGGACCGTTCGAGAGGAACAGGTTCTTTGCCGTACCGGTGGTCGGGTCAGTGGCCGCCGCAGTTGCGTCGGTCATCTGGTAACCCGTGTTCCACGCGTCAGCAACGGGCTTGAGCCATGCTTCGTCACCAGTCATAACGGCTTCGATGAGCTTGGCCTTCGCTTCTGCGGCGTCGGTGATCTCGGGGTACGCCATCATGACGGTGCCGTGAGCCGAAACGCCAACACCGAAGTTGATCTCCCAGTCGACGTATGCCTTGTCGTAGACGAACTCGAGCGATTTACCATCGACAGTGGGTACCGTCGACGCGAGGTCATCGCGAGGTGCAGCGTGCAAGAACATGTACGTGTCATCGGCGTTCTTGAAGAAACCGAAGCCAGCAACCCACGAGAGGAGCATGTCGGCACCGTCAACAGCAACACCATCTGACCACTTCACAGCGTCGTTGATCGTGTACTTGACCGTGAGCGGCTCGTCGCTGGTCTTTTCGTACGATCCGAATTCTTCTTGCAATTGAAGTTCAGGAGTCGCGTTGTAGTAGTTGAAACCGGAGTTCGCGATGTATATCGGAATCGAGTTCGCGACGTTGTTACCGCTGGCCGATGCCGAGTTGAACTCCGATGCAATGTCATTCCAGGCGACCGAAATGGACGTCCCTTCGATGACCTCGGACTGGTACGGAAGCGCACAACCGGAAAGAACGAGGACGCTCGTTCCGACGGCGGCTACCGAAGCGAGAATTCGCTTGGTTTTCACTGATTTCCTCCTTGGTAGGCACGTTGGGTGAAGTCCACGCAGGGCGCGGACCATGCCGTTGTTCAGCCCAGACTATTGCCGATTTAACCAAAAAAGCCAGCCGTTATGAAACAGTTAGGTTAGTAAACGTCTCGTCCTGTCCCCCGATGACGGCGAAAGGAGTTCCCGATGACCCGTACCAAGTGGGAAATCCTTGTCGTTTTGCTGCTGAGTTACGGCATGTCGGCCCTCTATTCCCTTGTCGGAATCGCCAATCGCCTCAGCCAACCAACACCGTTGTCACAGCAGACCGCGACGCTCAACCGGCCGCTTGCGACCCAGGAATTGTTCGATCTCATTTATCAGGTGCTCGGCGTCGTCTCGGGTCTCGCACCCGTCGCGCTTGTGGTGTGGCTCGTGTGGCGTGATACTCCACCGCGCCTCGGGGCAATCGGCATCGGTTGGGCTGACGGCTTTTCGTGGCGGAAGATGCGGCACGAGATCGCGGTCGGTTTCGGCCTCGCCGCTCTGATCGGCATTCCGGGAATTGGCGTGTACCTCGCCGCGCGCGCGCTCGACCTCGGAGTTACGGTCGTCCCCACGGCACTCGATGCACACTGGTGGACCATCCCCGTCCTGATTCTGTGGGCACTTCGCGCCGGTATCGGCGAAGAGGTCGTTGTCGTCGGCTATCTCTTCGACCGACTCAAGTCGATCGGGTGGACGCCGTGGGTCATCATCATCGCCGCCGCTGTCCTGCGCGGCACGTACCACTTGTATCAGGGGTTCGGAGGATTCGCCGGAAACATCGCGATGGGACTGATTTTTGGCGCGATGTATATGTGGAAGCGACGGCTCGCCCCGCTAGTAATCGCGCACGTGCTCATCGACATCACCGCGTTCGTCGGGTACCCGCTCGCCATCATCCTGTTTCCCGGCGTTTTCGCCTAGTCCCCGATTCGCTGTTTTTCGCGCGGCGCCTGCAGCGTTGACTTAACTTCCCGACGTTGACGGCACCGCCGGCCGTGTTGACTTATCCCCCGCCCCTCCCTACGTTTTTGGAAACCAAATCACGCGATCCACACGTTCCTGGAAACCGAACACCTGTTTGTGCATCGCGCGATTGCGAAGACAACATTTGGTATCCACGAACGTTGGTTTCGGAAGATTTGGTTACCACAAACGTGGATGGGGGGGAGGTGGGAAGGCGTGGGTGGGGGGGGAGGTGGGAAGGCGTGGATGGGGGGAAGGAGGAAGGCGCGGGCATGCGGAAGCGCGGAAGCGCTAACGTTTACACGCCGATGTGAACTCTATTCGGCAAACGCCGATGGGTCAGGACACGCACACGCGAGGTTTCGGTCGCCGTAAGCTCCGTCCACGCGGCGAACCGGCGGCCAGTACTTCAGCTGATCGACCCTCGAGAACAGGCCAGAGACCGTGTCCGAGACAACGCCGCGGAACGGATACGCCGCCACTTCCCGTGAATAGGGGTGTGCCCATTCACCGGAAATCAAGCTGTCTGCGGTGTGCGGGGCGTTCACCAATGGGTTGTCGTCCGCGGGCCATTCACCAGCGGCGACAGCGTCGGCTTCGCGCTTGATGCCAATCATCGCTTCGATGAATCGGTCGATTTCGGCAAGGTCTTCGCTCTCTGTCGGCTCGACCATGAGCGTTCCCGGGACGGGGAACGACATCGTCGGCGCATGGAAGCCGTAGTCAACCAATCGCTTGGCGACGTCGTCAACGGTCACACCCGTTTCCGCCGTGAGTGGACGCAGGTCGAGAATGCACTCGTGAGCCACGAGTCCGTTTTCGCCCGCGTACAGAACGGGGTAGTGCTCGCGAAGTCGCGTGGCCACATAGTTTGCTGACAACACCGCGGCCGCCGTCGCTTGGCGGAGTCCGTCGGACCCCATCATGCGAACGTACGCCCATGAAATCGGAAGGATGCTCGGGCTGCCAAACGGCGCAGCGGTAACCGGACCGCCGCCGTGGACGAAAGGCCCTTCGCCGCCGGTCGCTGAATCGAACGCGGGGTGAGCGGCCGACTGTGCCATCGGGTGGCCGGGCAGGAACGGCGCGAGGTGTGCCTTCGCCCCCACTGGTCCGACGCCGGGTCCGCCACCGCCGTGGGGGATAGCAAACGTCTTGTGCAGGTTGAGGTGCGACACGTCGCCACCGATGTCGCCGTAGCGGGCGTACCCGAGGAGTGCGTTGAGGTTCGCACCGTCGATGTAAACCTGGCCGCCGGCATCGTGAACCGCACCGGTGATCTCGCGGATTCCGTGCTCGTACACCCCGTGAGTCGACGGGTAGGTGACCATCAGAGCCGCCAGATTGTCGCCGTGCTCGGCGATTTTGGCTCGAAGGTCGTCTATGTCGACGTCACCGTTGTCACGGCACGCCACGACAACGACCTTCATCCCCGCAAGAACGGCAGACGCCGCGTTCGTGCCGTGGGCACTCGACGGAATGAGGCAGGTGTCGCGGTGGTGATCTCCGCGCGACAGGTGGTATCCGCGAATCGCGAGCAAGCCAGCGAGCTCGCCTTGGCTTCCCGCATTCGGCTGGAGGCTGATGGTGTCGTAGCCGGTCAATTCAGTGAGCCACTCCTCCAACTGCGAAATGAGGAGGAGGTATCCCCCGACGTTCGCTGCAGGGGCGAAGGGATGAATGCCGCCGAACTCGCGCCAGGTGACGGCTTCCATCTCGGTAGCCGCGTTGAGCTTCATCGTGCACGACCCGAGCGGAATCATTCCGCGGTCGAGCGCAAAGTCTTTGTCGGCAAGGCGCTTGAGAAAACGCATCATGGACGTTTCGCTGTGATACGTGTTGAAGACGGGGTGGGTGAGGATGGCGTCCGAACGACGAAGTGCACTCGGGACGGCCGTTTCGGCCACCGTTGCAACCGTGGTCGACGCGGTCTCGGGAGCCAGCCCGAAGATCGGGTCAATCAGCACGTCATCGCCGCCCGCAAGAATTCCGGTTGCAAATCCAGTCGACAATTCGTCAAAGCTGATCTGAATCGTGTCATCGTCCGCGACGTGGAGCAAAAGCCCGGCAGCGTGGGCGGTCGACGCGAGCGCCTTCGCTTTCCCAGGGACTCGAACCTGAACGGTGTCAAAGAAATCGGTGTGGACAACGTCGTGTCCGGCGGCTGCGGCTCGACGAGCGAATCGACTCGCTTTTTCCGCAACGTTTGTCGCGATCTGACGGAGTCCGGCCGGTCCGTGATACACGGCGTACATGGCCGCGAGAACCGCAAGAAGAACTTGTGCCGTACAAATGTTGGAGGTCGCCTTGTCGCGACGAATGTGCTGTTCGCGAGCCTGCAGCGTCAAGCGGTAGGCGGGTCGACCGTCAGCGTCACGTGAAACACCGATGAGTCGGCCGGGCATCTGTCGTTCGAGTCCCTCGGCCACGGCGAAGAAGGCCGAGTGGGGTCCGCCGAAACCGAGCGGAACACCGAAGCGCTGTGACGAACCGATGACGATTTCCGCACCTTGGGATCCGGGAGAGACGAGCAAATTGAGAGCGAGCAGGTCGCTGGCGACGACGACGACTCCACCGACGCCCTTGACGGCGGCGATGTCAGCCGAGATGTCGCGAATGCGTCCCGACGAGCCCGGATTTTGGATGAGCGCACCGAACGCGCCGTCGTTCACTGCACCGACGGCGTCACCCGCCACGAAATCGACGAATTTGAGTGTGACACCGATTGGCTCGGCGCGGGTCTCTAGAACTGCACGCGTCTGCGGGAACGCATCGGCGTCGACGAGGAAAACGTTCGATTCGCTGCCAGAGACACGACGTGCCATCAGCATCGCTTCGGCCGCAGCCGACGCTTCGTCCAGCATGCCCGCATTCGCGGTGCCCATTCCGGTGAGATCGCAGACCATCGTCTGGAAAGTGATGAGCGCTTCGAGCCGTCCCTGCGAAATCTCGGGTTGATACGGCGTGTACGCGGTGTACCACGAGGGGTTTTCAAAAATGTTCCGTTTGATGACACTCGGCATAACCGAGTCGTAGTACCCGAGGCCAATCATGTTGCGGCCAACGGTGTTCTCGTTCGCAATCGCGCGAAGTTCGGCGATCGTCTCGCGCTCGCTCGCGGCAGCTGGGATACGGGACAGGAACGATTCCTGGCGAATCGCAGCAGGGACAGCGGCGTCCATCAACTCGTCGAGCGACGAATACCCGAGCGAACCCAACATGACGCTCTGAGCGTCACCAGCAGTTCCGATGTGTCGGTTACGGAAGTCGCTCACGGTTTACTCCGCAATGAGCGCTGCGTAGGCATCGGCCGAAATGAGTTCGCCGAGGCTCGAGACACGAACCGAAAAGAGCCACCCGTTGCCGTAGGGGTCTGAGTTGACGAGTTCGGGTGAGTCGACGACGGACTGGTTTGATTCGACGATTTCGCCCGAGACGGGTGCAAAAAGTTCCCCGACGGACTTGGTCGATTCGGCCTCACCGACGACGCTGCCGGCGGTGATTGTCTTGCCCACCTTGGGGAGGTCGACGTAAACGATGTCGCCCAGAGCGTCGGCTGCGTACTGCGTGATTCCGACGACAGCCAGATCGCCGTCGATGCGAACCCATTCGTGTTCGCTCGTGTACTGAAGTTCTGCTGGGATGCTCATGCGCGTGCCTTTCGAGAGTAGAAGGGAAGTGAAACAACGGTTGCAGGGATTGCGGTTCCGCGAACATCGATGTCGACCACGGTACCAAGTTCGGCAAAGTCGGGTTCGATGAGCGCGAAGGCGATGGGGTATCCGAGGGTCGGCGACAGTGCGCCGCTCGTCACGGTACCGATGGTTCGACCATTCGAGTGAACGGCGTAGTCGGCGCGGCCAGCTCGTTTTCCGTCCGACTGAAGTCCAACCAGGACCGCAGCGCCGGTGGAAACACCGGCCATGACACCCTCACGACCGACGAACGAGTCCTTCGTGAGGTCGACGGCGCGGGTGGCGTTGACCTGGGCGGGCTTCAGAGACGTGTTGAGTTCGTGCCCGTACAGGGGCATTCCCGCTTCGAGGCGCAGGGTGTCGCGACAGGCGAGCCCACAGGCTTGGAGCCCTCGCGACTCTCCAGCGACCGTCGCGGCGTTCCACAGTTCCGCGGCGGCGCTTGCGGGAACATACAACTCGAAGCCGTCTTCACCCGTGTAGCCGGTCCGACCAATCAACACCGCGGTGCCGCGGAACGTCGCCGAAAGGCAACGGTAATATCCGAGGTCGGCAAGGCCGTCTACGTCGAGCCCATCGATGTTGTCGAGGATGTCGAACGAATTCGGGCCTTGGATTGCGACGAGAGCGACGGTGTCGGAATCGTCACGGACGACACATTCGAATCCGCGTGCTCGTTCACGGATCGCCTCAACGGCGACAAAACGGTTGCCAGCATTCGCAACGACCAAGAATTCTTCATCGCCCGTGCGATAGACGACGAGGTCGTCGAGGATGCAGCCCTCATCGTTGAGGAGAAGCGAATACTTTGCGCGGCCGAGGGGGATGTTCGAGAGCGTTCCCGAGAGGGCAAAATCGAGTGCTGCGCCGGCTCCGGGTCCGACGAGGTAAATTTCGGCCATGTGCGACAGGTCAAAAATTCCGGCGGACGTGCGGACCGCGTGGTGCTCGGCAAGGTCCGACGAGTAACGGACGGGCATGTCCCAACCGGCGAAATCGGTGAACGATGCTCCGAGCTCGCGATGAATGGTGTCGAGCGGAGAGAGTTTGAGGGATTCAGACATGAACACTCCGAAAGTCAACACGTGGCCGACGATCGGCGACGGGACTCCCCCTCTGTTTCTGTGCCTGAGAGTTTCGCGTGAGTTTCACACTTTCCCCTACGGCGGAAGCCTGGGCTTCGCTTTCCAGAGTGACCTGACGGTGCGGTACACGGACCTGAGAGATTGGCGGGGAGGCTTGCTCCTTCGGTGACCGGCTCGAAACCGGTCTCTCCCGCATCGATGAGCGGTCATGTTAAGTTGTGGTGGAAGTCTAACGCCAAAACCGCTCAAGAGGCGGGACCAACGCGAAGCTGGACCCGTGGCTTAACTGCGAGCCACTTCCGGATCCGGGCGCGTGACTCCGCTGATTGCCGCGGCCCCGACGAGAAGAATTACCGGCGCGAGGAAGGCACCGAAGATTCCGGTCACCAACGCGATTCCACCCAATACGGGACCGACACCGAGGTTCGCGAAGTACACCCAGGTCCAGAGCGTGCTTTGAGCTTTGGTGAGGGTCGCTTTGTTGTCCGAAACGGCGGAGACACTCATAGCAATCGTGAGCGAACCGCCAACTCCCCAGAACAGAACGGCAACGTATTCGACGGGCGCGAATGGCACAAACGAAAAGAGTCCGACTCCGACCGCGCACAACAGCGACGAATACAGCACGACAGCGCGACGACCGATGCGGTCGACGATGCGTCCACCCACCACTCGCGAGAACGCCATCCCCAGCGAA
The DNA here is from genome assembly GCA_044353905.1 of Microbacteriaceae bacterium. Classification (GTDB taxonomy): domain Bacteria; phylum Actinomycetota; class Actinomycetes; order Actinomycetales; family Microbacteriaceae; genus MWH-TA3. The sequence continues at coordinate 101,108 of JBILBA010000001.1, forward strand.
TAGAGCGTGTAGGCGAACGCGGCTTCCGCGGGCGAACGACCCGCTTCGGTCAGGGCGAGCGGGATGAAAATCGCGGCAGCGCCCTCGGCGAACACGAATACGAACGCGATCATCGAGATCAGAATTGTTCGGCGTCGTCCCGCAGGTGTCTGGGTGATGCGAACGGGTTTCGCCCCCAGCTCGTGGTCGGGGTGTTTTCCGTGGTGGGGCGGTAAGCCCGACACCCGGTATAGCGTCCAACCGCCGATGAGCACGGCAGTCCCGACCAGTTGAACCTCAACGGGAACCTTGGCGAGAATCAAGAGTCCCGTGAGCAGGGCTCCGATCAGGACACCGATGGAATATCCGCCGTGCAGCATCGGAAGCTTGCTCTTCGTGGATGCGCGGTCCAATTCCGACGCTTCGATGTTCGAAACATAGTCGGCAGCGCCAAAAGGCAGACCGAAAAAGAACAACGCGACTGAGGTGGCGACAATGGATTGGGTCTGTAGCCCGATGATTGCGCCGATGAGAGCAAGTGGCATCACGATGTATGTACCGACGGCCAGTACCCGCGAGCCGCGTCGCTCGACGATGGAACCCGAGGCGAGGACTCCGATGATTGCACCGGCGGCGAAAACGGTCGCGATCACACCCATATCGCCGATGGACACTCCGAGAGTGTCGCGCACATCGGGCCCACGACTCGTCCACGAGGCATAGAGAATTCCACGGCCGAAGAACATTGAGAATACGGTCACAAACCAGACCGACGAGCGGTACTGGCTTACCGTTTTTGTCATGCGTTCACCCTACCAACGTGGAAGGAGCGGGACTCCACGCTCCATGAAAGCCCCGCTCCTATGCGCAATAACTTCTCACAAAAGCGGCGAATCGAGGCGGCACAACACGGCACTGTGGACAACTCGCGTCCGACTCTATTCGGGCCGTTTCCACTCCCCATCGCCCTCGAGAACCCTCATTTTTGCTTCGATCAACGCGGCGATGAGTTCCTTTGACAGAGGCTGGTCTAGCGCGAAGTGCAAGGAACTGAGCGTCCGCACGAATCCGTCCAACTCGCGATCGAGTTGCCCCAGAACTCGGCCGCTGTGAGGAAGGAATGCGAGGTGGTTCTTGAATGCAGCGAACCCGGCCACCACTTTTCCGCCCACCGCGAAGGCCGGCATTTGGTAGGAAATCTTTTGTTCCGCGCCCGGAACGATCGCAAGAATGCGCCGCCGCATCTCTTCCAGCGTCGACCTTTTGGGTTCCGGCAACACTGCGATGTAGGCGTCGATATCGGCAGCACTCACGGTGTTACCGGCTTCCGACAACGAGGCATTCCGCTATCCGTTTTCAGCTAGGAACGCGTCAACTGCCAACCGCAGGTATTCGATGTCGTCTTCCGAGGGAATTCCATAAGTGATTTCGACCGTGGTTTCGCCCCAGTCGGCGTCGATATCTTGCGATACAAAAAGTCCGTCAACCACGGTGTATCGGAACGTTACGGTTTGCCCTTCTCCCTGGTCGAGCACAGTTTCAAAGGTTCCATCGGCAGTGTTGAAGGTGACATCCGTTTCGTACACCCCGCCCGCTTCTTCCGCCAGTGTGAACCCGTTGGATTCTCTACATGACGCGAAAGTGTCGGTCTCCCAAATCAACGCCGGAATACCCGTGTCGTCAACAAACACCGCATTGAAATCCTTGTACGCCATCGATTTCGGAATCAGAATTGCTTTCTGTGTGCCGTCCCACGCGGACTCGACAACACCCTCGGCATTCGCTTTGTCGCAGCTGGCGTGGGCGAATTCACGGAACGCCGCCGTGACATCCGCGGGCTCAGCGATGTCGGGCGAAGTCGGTGAACTGGTGGGCTGAGGCGTTGACGTCGGGATTGCCCCCTGATCGCCGGCGGCACAGCCCGCGAGGATAAGCCCCGCGACAAAGATAACAACTGCGCGCCAGATGACTTCCATGCCCAAATCCTAAACCGAAACACTCGCCGCCACCGAGAAAACCTTGCTAGAGACTCACGCGAATTGCTGCAAGATGTCAGACATTGAAACGGAATTCGACGACGTCACCGTCGTTCATGACATAGTCCTTGCCCTCGATTCGAGCCTTGCCCTTCGCGCGGGCTTCCGCGACAGATCCGCATTCGACGAGGTCCGCGTAACCGACGACCTCGGCTTTGATGAATCCCTTTTCGAAATCGGTGTGGATGACACCGGCGGCTTGCGGAGCTTTCCAGCCCTTGCCGATTGTCCACGCGCGCGCCTCTTTCGGGCCGGCAGTCAGATAGGTCTGCAAGCCGAGCGTGTCGAATCCGATTCGCGCGAGTTGGTCGAGTCCGCTTTCGGCCTGCCCCATCGACGACAAAAGTTCGCGCGCGTCGGCCGGGTCGAGGTCGATTAATTCGCTCTCGACCTTCGCATCAAGAAATACCGCCATCGCGGGCGCAACGAGCGCGGCAAGTGCAGCCTTTTGCGCGTCGTCGGTGAGGACTCCCTCGTCGACATTAAAGATGTACAGAATCGGCTTGGCCGTGAGCAACCCGAGTTCACGGATCGGGCTCGCATCGAACTTCGCCTGCGCCAGCGTTTGCCCGGCGTCGAGAATCTTCTGCGCCTCAATGGCAGCAGCGAGAACGTCGGGCTCCATTTTCTTGCCCTTGACCTCTTTTTCGTATCGCGGAATCGCTTTCTCGAGCGTCTGCAGATCGGCAAGGATCAACTCGGTATTGATGGTCTCAAGATCGTCCTTGGGGTCGACTTTGCCCGCAACATGGATGACATCGTTGTCCGCAAAACCACGCACGACCTGGGCAATAGCGTCCGATTCTCGAATGTTGGCGAGGAACTGGTTCCCGAGCCCTTCGCCCTCGGAAGCACCTTTGACGATTCCGGCGATGTCGACGAACGACACCGGTGCCGGCAGGATTCGTTCACTTCCGAAAATCGTGGCGAGTACGTCGAGTCGCGGGTCGGGCAGGTTCACCACGCCGATGTTCGGCTCGATCGTGGCAAACGGGTAGTTCGCCGCGAGAACGTTGTTACGCGTGAGCGCATTGAAGAGCGTCGATTTTCCCACGTTAGGGAGTCCGACGATGCCGATGGAAAGAGCCATTCGGCAAGTCTAAGCGAGGGTCAGCTGGCGGTTCGCGCGGTTCGATTCGCAACGGTCACGCCGAGCAAGACCAATGCGCCACCCGCGAGTTGGGTGAGAGTCACGGATCCACCGAAGATCAGAACGAGAAGCGCGGTGAAGACGGGAATCAGGTTGAGGAAAGCGCCGGTCCGGGTCGGCCCGATGAGGTCCGACGAGATGTTCCAGAGGAAGTACGCCCCGGCTGACGGGATGAGCCCGATCCACAAAATGCCCACCCAGTCGAATCCGTCGAGGTTCAACCACGCACCGTTTCCCAGGGCGATGTCGACGACCATCACGGGAGCCATGATGATTCCCGAGATCCCCGCTTGAACGGCCGTCGCCGTGATGGGTGGGGTCTTGATTCGCGGCGACACCATCGAATAGGCGGTCCACAACACCGTGGCAAGCAACAGCAACACGTCTCCGTACGAGACCGTGAACTCTCCCGCGATTCCGGACCCGAGCACAACGATGACGGCCCCGACAAACGAGATGGCGATTCCGAAGACCGTTCGGGTCGACAGGTTTTCGTGAAGAACGAAACGTGCGGCGATCGCGATTGTTGCCGGATTGAGAGAAACCAAAACAGCGGCCGTTACGGGCGAGGTCACCCCGAGGGCGTAGTACAGCAGAAGGGTGTAACCGACGTAGCCCAGCAACGCCTGCACGACGTGGGTCTTCCATTCGCCGACGATTACCGCGCGGTTCGCTTTCTCCATGATCATCGCGAGAGGCACGAGAACGACGATGGCGATGAACCACCGCACGCCGGTCAATTGAATGGGGCCGATCGATTCCAAAACCACGGGGGAAAAGGCAAAGTTGGTCGCCCAGAACGCCATCGCAAACACAACGGGAACGTAAAGTCGGGCAGCGCGCATTCCGCCAGCGTAGCGTTACATATGCGGAGATTGTCTATTTGTTCGTACAATGTGACAGCAGGGCACTTTTGTTCGCTCACAGGAAGGCACGGCATGAACGACAACGTCATGGCAAACCTTTTTACCGACCTCGACCGCTCGGGCCCAATCCCGCTCTACTACCAAGTGGAGCAGCGGATTGAAAAGGCGATCATGGAAGGCGCACTCCCCGCGGGTGCTCGCCTCGAAAACGAAGTTGCACTCGGTGAACGGCTGAACCTCAGCCGACCGACGATTCGTCGTGCGATTCAAGACCTCGTCGACAAGGGGCTGCTGGTTCGTCGCCGTGGCGTCGGAACGCAAGTTGTTCATGGCCGAGTTACGCGCGGTGTCGAACTCACGTCCCTTTTTGACGACCTCAACAAAGGCAAACAGAAACCGACGACGCAACTCCTGTTTTACTCGGCGGACAAAGCGAGCGACACAGTGGCCGATCGTCTCGGAGTCCCTCTCGGCTCGCCGGTGTTGCACATCCGTCGTCTTCGGATCGCTAACGGCGTGCCCGTCGCGGTTCTCGAAAACTGGCTGCCCGAACACTTCCTCGACATTTCCGAAAGCGAACTGTCCGTGCGGGGACTATACGAAATTCTTCGAGATCGTGGCGTCACGATCCGAGTCGCCAAACAAAAAATCGGCGCACGCACCGCCAACGCGGTCGAAGCGGGACACCTGGACATCGATCGCGGTGCGGCGTTGCTCACGATGGAGCGCGCGGCCTTCGATAACTCGGGGGTGGGCATCGAATTCGGTTCGCACTATTACCGGCCCGACCTGTATTCGTTCGAAGTCACCTTGGTCGAAAAGTAACGGTTAAACCAGAAAGCGGCGCGGGTTTCCCCACGCCGCTTTGCTGTATCCGAATCTAGTCCTGACGGATGACGCTGATTTCGTGGGTCAGCGTGTCGAGCTCGGCTCCACCCGCCATCGCCTGAATCAACTCGTCGAGTTGGACTTTCTCGCGCACGAACGACGCGGTCATGCGACCGCGGTTGAGCAGGTAGAAGTGGTCACCGACGAGGAACGCGTGGTGCGGGTTGTGGGTGATGAAAATCACCGCAACCCCGCGTTCGCGCGCGGCCAGGATGTACTTCAACACGATTCCCGACTGGCGAACGCCGAGCGCGCTCGTGGGTTCGTCGAGGATCAGCACGTTGGCACCGAAGTACACCGCACGAGCAATCGCGACGGCCTGACGCTCACCACCCGAGAGGGTGCCGATCGCCTGGTTCGTGTCGCGAAGGTCAATCCCCATGTTCATGAGTTCGGTCTTTGCGGTTTCTTTCGCGAATTTTGTGTCCAGAATTCCGAGGGGCTTCCACCACTTCTTGGGTTCGTTCCCGAGGAAGAAGTTACGCCAGACCGACATCAACGGAACAGTGGCAAGGTCTTGGAACACCGTCGCGATGCCCTTTGCCATCGCGTCACGCGGCGAATTGAACTCGGTCTTTTGCCCCGAGAGAGTGAACTCACCTTCGCTCTGCTGGTGAACCCCCGACAGAATCTTGATGAGGGTGGATTTTCCGGCACCGTTGTCACCCAGAACACACGTGACTTGTCCCGGGTAAACCGCAAGGTCTACGTCGCGAAGCGCGACGACGTTCCCGAAGGACTTTCCGACACCCTTGAGTTCGAGGACCGGCTCGACTGATTTCTTGGCGTTCATTTACGGGCTCCCTTCGCTTGCTTCGACAGCCAGGTGTTGACCAACACTGCGAGGAAGAGGATGACACCGAGGAATGTCGACACCCAGTCCTGATCCCACAGAGCGTATGGGATGCCGATCGCGGCGAATCCCATGATGACGGCACCGATCGATGCTCCGATTGCCGAGCCGGCACCACCGTTGAGGAGAGTCCCACCAACCGCCGCGGCGATGATGTAGTAGAACTCTTGACCGATTCCCTGCCCAGCCTGCATACCGCGCAGTTCGAGGAGAGTCATGCAGCCGACGAGCGCGGCCGCGACCGAGGTCAGAACGAAGAGCGTGATCTTGGTTCGAGCAACCGGGACGCCCGCGTTGCGGGCAGCGTTGGGGTCACCACCGGATGCGAAAATCCAGTTTCCGAACGTCGTTCTCGTCAACAGCCAGGTCGCAAAGATGGTGAATCCAATCCACCACACCACCGAGATCTGGAAAGACGCTCCGCCGAATTCGATCTTTGTTGCGAACCAACTGCGAGCGGATTCAAAGCCGTCACCCGTGTCGACGCCATCGACGCGGACTGTTCCGGTCAGAAGCTTCGTGACGGCGAGGTTGATTCCCTTGAGAACGAAGAAGGTCGCGAGCGTCACGATAAATGACGGCAGCCCCGTTTTTATGACCAGATACCCGTTGGCGAGCCCGACGAATGCGGCGAACACCAAGGTTGTCAACAGCGCGGGCCACACGCCCATTCCTGCTTCGCTGATGAGGTTTCCCATCAAGAGCCCTGCGCTACCCACCATGACACCCGACGAGAGGTCGAACTCTCCGGCGATCATGAGAAGCGCGACGAAAATCGAAACGATGCCGATGGGGGCGGCGAACTTAGTCCAACCCGCCGCACCTTGAAGTTGTGCGAACTGTCCCGTCGTGTCGACGATGGCAAAGACGGTAAAAATGACAAGCGCTCCGATGAGGGCGCCCAATTCGGGGCGACGAAGTGCTTTGGTGAAGAGCGAAACGCGTTGAATGCGTTCATCTGTTTTGACAGCGGTCATCGTTGACACCACCTTTCTAATTACATCAGTCTACAAATAAAAGGAGAGCGGCTGGCACCGGTTTCCCTGCGCCAGCCGCCCCCTTTGTAGTGCTTGAGACTAGCGCGTACCTGCTGCGACCAGTTCCATGACCTTGTCTACGTTGTCCGCGGTAACGAAACCAGGACCGGTGTAGATGGGGAGTCCACCACCGAGCTCGTGAGCGTTGGTGATGTTGAGGAACAAGAGGACAACCGACATGTAGCCCTGAGCGTACTGCTGCTGGTCTACGGCGAAGGCCATCTTTCCGTCCTTGATTGCGGTGAGTGCGTCAGCCGACATGTCGACGGTACCAATGATCGCGTTGCGACCAGTGTTGTCCGAAGCAACGAGAGCTGCACCGGTTGCGATGTCTGCGTTGAGCGCGAAGATGCCGTCGATGGCCGAGTCGGCCTCGAGTGCAGCCTGGATCTTGGCAGCCGAACCAGCGAGGTCAGCGAGTCCACCATCGATGTTGAAGTCAATAACTTCACCCGAGAAGGTCTCACGTGCACCCTGGCAACGGTCGGTCAGACCCGAGTTCGCTGCTTCCTGAATGGGGCAGAGAATCTTGGTTGCACCGAGGTCGTTGAAGCGAAGTCCAGCTTCGCGTCCAGCAACGATTTCGTCCTGACCAACGTGCGTGAACGCACCGAGGTCGCGGAACACCGACGAACCGGAGTTCATCGTGACGGTGGGGATACCAGCGTCGGCAGCGGCGAGCATGGCGTCCTTGATGGCGTCAGCATCGGGAGCCGAAGCTGCGATACCCTGACATCCACCCGAGATGCCGGCTTCGATGGTCGAAGCCTGCTTGGCCGAGTCGTTCGTCGATCCTTGGTAGTCAACCGTGATACCGAGGTCTGCGGCAGCAGCTTCGGCACCAGCCTGAGCAACCGACCAGAACGTTCCACCGTCACCATGCGTGTAAACACAGATCTTGATGTCGGCGTTGCCGCCTTCAGCTCCGGCGTCTCCACCGGTGCTAGCGCAGCCCGCGAGTGCGAGCGATGATACTGCGGCGAGTGCCGCGAATTTCTTCCAGGACATTGAAGCCTCTCTTCCTTGAGTTTTAATTGTCCTTCGTGCATCTAGGGCGATGCACGACATAAGTAACTATGTCATATCAAATGAGAGTTATAGACTCACATTTAGTCACCGTTACCCAAATGATACTTACCCAATCGTCCCGCGAAAACAGCTGGACCGCCGAAAGGAAAAACGCCATTATGAGCGCAAAAATCGCTGGTGCACCCATCTCCTGGGGTGTCATTGAAGTACCCGATTGGGGTCACCAGATGAGCCAAGACCGAGTCCTCAGCGAAATGACGGAACTCGGCTACAGCGCGTGCGAATTCGGCCCGTTGGGATTCCTGCCCGTCGAGGCGGCCGGCCGCGTCGCAACTCTTCGCGAACACGGACTGACTGCTGTTGGCGGATTCGTTCCTGTTGTCCTTCACAATGCTGCCCATGACCCAAAGCCCGAGATTCGCGCCGAACTCGAGGTGTTCAAGGCTGCCGGCGCCGAGGCCATGGTGCTCGCCGCGAGTACCGGCATCGACGGCTACGACAACCGACCCGTCCTTAGTGACGCCGAATGGCAGACGCTGTTCACGAACCTCACCGAGCTCGAGGCACTCGCCGCCGAATACGGAATTCTCGCGGTCATCCACCCCCACATGGGAACCATCATCGAATCGGCGGAGGACGTCGCGCGCGTGCTCGCCGGGACGTCGATCGGTTTCTGCCTCGACACCGGACACATGCTTATCGGCGGAGCCGACCCGGTCACATTTGCTCGGGATCACGCGAACCGCGTCAAGCACGTTCACGCCAAGGACGTCAACCTCGCGCTGGCGAACAAAGTGAAGTCCGGCGAATGGAGCTACTACGAGGGAGTTGCCGCCGGAATGTACGTGCCGCTCGGTCAGGGTGACGTCGATGTCGCGGCGATCGTGCGCTCTCTCGAGGCCGCGGGATTCACCGGTTGGTACGTCCTCGAACAGGACTACGTTGTAACCGCCGAACCGGCGGAAGGCGAAGGACCGATCATCGACGCCAAAGCAAGCGTTACCTATCTGCGTTCCCTGCTCGGCGAATAACGACTTACGACGAACGGCCCGAGGGTTTCCTCGGGCCGTTCGTCATTAACAGTTAGAGCTTGCCGTCGACCGAGACGGACTTCCCGGTTCGAGCCGATTCCGTGGCGGCGTCCGCGAGTACCAAAGCGGCCCGGCCGTCGTCGAACGTCGGGTTGTAGTTCTTCCCGTCGCGAATTCCGTCGAGGAACAGCGCAAGTTCACGTCGGTACGACACCGCGTATCGAACGAGGAATGCGTCGATGAACGGCTCGGCCTGTCCGGTTCCGGTGGCGTCGTATTTCTGCACCGTCGTCGGAGACACGTTGTGGGCGTGGAACATCGCTTTGTCCCCGAACGCCTCGAGGCGCTGGTCGTAGCCGTAGGCCGAGTGGCGCGAGTTGACGATGACGATGATCTCTCCGCCGCGACCGCGCATCGTGACCGACACCGAGTCGTAGTCGTTCTCGGCTTTGATGTCGTCGCTGAAGACGTTTGTGCCGGCCGCGTAAACGTCGACGATGTCGGGCACGAAGTACCGCGCCATATCAAAATCGTGAATCGTCATGTCACGGAAGATTCCGCCCGAAACCGCGATGTAGGCGCGCGGCGCGGGGCCGGGGTCGCGCGACAGAATAACGAGCTGTTCGAGTTTGCCCGCTTCGCCAGCGGCGACTCGCTTCTGGATCGATTCGAACTGCGGGTCGAAACGTCGGTTGAAACCGATCGCGATGTGCACGTTCGCCGCGTTCGCTTTGTCGCGAAGCTTTTCGACCTTGGCGATGTCGAGGTCGATGGGCTTTTCGCACAGGACGTGGATTCCGGCGTCAATCGCGCGGTCAATCATGTCGAGGTGTGTGGGCGTGGGTGATGCGACGACGATGACGTCGACCTCGCCTGAGGCAAAAACGTCTTCCGGTTCCGCGGTGACCTTTCCCCCGAACTCTGCCGCGAGCGCCGTCGCACCGTCAATAAACGGGTCGCAAATCCATGCGAGGTTAGCGCCCTTAGTGTCGGCGATACTTCCCGCGTGCACCTGGCCGATTCGGCCCGAACCGATGAGTCCGATATTGAGATCGCTCACAGCGTTCCTTTCGATTGTTAGGACAAACCTACAATATAGATACGAGCGAACCCGAGGGAGACCCCATGGCACGGATTGCGATCACCGGCTCGACGGGATTCGTCGGGAGCAACATCTCTGAAACCCTGCTCATGCTGGGGCACTCGGTCGTCGGGCTTACCCGAAACGGATCCGTCCATGCCGCGTCGTGGCCCCTGGTCGACGTTGACTATTCCTCTGACGAATCGATTTCACACGCACTCGATGGCGTGGATGCGGTTGTTCACTGCGCGATTGCGGACGACTTTCGCCGCTTGCTCAACAACCGGGCAGCCGCGTACGACAATTACGTTGCGCTAACCGAACGGCTCGCCCGCATCGCCGACGCTAACGGGCAGAAGTTCATTTTCATCTCGACCGACTGGGTGATGGACGGAACGGGACATCGTGAGATCGAATCCAATCATGGCAACGCCATCAACTATTACGGATACCTGAAAGGCCTCGCCGAACAAGCCGTTCACAGTTCACTGGAGGGTCGCGGTGTCGTCGCTCGAGTAGCGGGAGTCATGGGACGTCACCGAATCGCCGAAGCGCCGAGGCTGCAGGACGTCGGCTTCGGGTTTTATGTCGACACCCTCGTGCGGGCACTTCGCGCCGGGAACGAGTTTCAGGTCTGGGGCGGTCCCAACGTCAACCAGATCACGACACCGTCCCTCGCGTCCGAAGCCGGTGCTCAAATCGCTCGAATCATCGCGCGAGACGCGACGGGCACGTTTCACCTCGTCGGTGACACTGCGGTGACACGCATGGAACTCGCCTACGCAACCTGTGACGTGTTCGACCTACCGCGCCACCTAATTACCGAGGGTGAGCCACCCGCGGCGGAACTGTTCCCTGGCCCGGTCCCCGTGGATTCGAGCCTCGCTAACGAGCACACCAAATCAGTGCTCGGTCTCGGCCCACAGCCACTCCACGACATCTTGAACGCATTCCGCCGCGAAATCGATGGCGGAACGGTGAGTCCCCTGACGACCAGCGAAAACTAGTTCTGGGGGAAGCCCAGGTTGATTCCGCCGTGGCTCGGGTCGAGCCAACGAGATGTCATGGTCTTTTCTTGCGTGAAGAAGTTGAAACCATACATTCCGTGGGCCTTCGAGTCACCGAAGAGTGACGACTTCCAGCCGCCGAACGAATAGTAGGCAACCGGGACGGGGATGGGAACGTTGATTCCGATCATGCCGACCTGGACTTCGTTCTGGAATCGACGTGCAGCTCCACCGTCATTCGTGAAGATCGCGGTTCCGTTTCCGAAGGCACCGGAGTTGATGAGAGCCACGCCCTCGTCGAACGTCTTGACGCGAACAATGGACAAAACTGGTCCAAAGATTTCTTCGGTGTACACCTTCGAGGTCGTCGGCACCTTGTCAATCAGCGTGGGTCCGAGCCAGAAACCGTTGGGGTCACCGTCGACCTCGATACCGCGGCCATCGACGACCACGTCGGCTCCGTCCGCAATCGCGATGTCGATGTACGACGCGACCTTGTCGCGGTGCTGTTCCGTGACGAGCGGTCCCATGTCGCACGAACGACGACCGTCACCGATGACCAGCGAGCGCATGCGCTCGGTGATCTTCTCGATGAGCACGTCGGCAACGGGCTCGACAGCGACGACGACCGAGATCGCCATGCAGCGCTCACCCGCCGAACCAAATCCAGCGTTAATCGCCGAGTCCGCCACGAGGTCGAGGTCGGCATCGGGCAGGACGAGCATGTGGTTCTTTGCTCCACCGAGTGCCTGTACGCGCTTGCCGTGCTTGGCGCCGGTCTCGTACACGTACTGAGCGATGGGCGTCGACCCGACGAACGAAATCGCGTGAACGCGGGGGTCGGTCAGCAATCCGTCAACGGATTCCTTGTCCCCGTTGAGAACCGTGAAGACACCGTCGGGAAGACCGGCTTCCTTCCACAACTCGCCGAGCCAAATGGCGGCCGACGGGTCCTTCTCGGAAGGCTTGAGGACGACGGTGTTGCCCGCGGCGATCGCGACGGGGAAGAACCACATCGGGACCATGGCGGGGAAGTTGAAGGGCGAGATGACGCCGACGACGCCGAGGGGCTGGCGGATCGAATAGACATCGACACCGGTCGACGCGTTCTCGGTGTACGAGCCCTTGACGAGGTGAGGAACACCACACGCGAACTCGACGACTTCTTGACCACGCGAAATCTCGCCGAGGGCGTCCGAAAGGACCTTGCCGTGTTCGGCGGTCAGAATTTCCGCGAGTTCGCCCTTCTTGGCGTTGAGCAATTCACGGAAGTTGAACAGGATCGCTTGGCGACGAGCAATCGAGGTGTCACGCCATTCGGGATACGCCGCATGAGCGGTGGCGATTGCTTTCTCGATGTCGGCCTGGTTGGCGAGGACAACACGCTTGGTTTCCTTGCCGAGGGCCGGGTCGTAGACGGGTGCGGTGCGGTCGGTCGTTCCGTTGTCGCGAGCTCCGCTGATCCAGTGTGGGACGGTGTTGTTGGTCATGTTTGTTCCTTTTTCCTAAAGTCTACGAACCGTGGACGAGTTGTGCAGCGGCATCGACGGCTTTCGCCACTTCTCCGCTTCCGGGGTACAGCAACGATCGACCGACGACGAGTCCGCGCACGCCGGGAAGTGTGAGGGCGTGGGCCCACCTTTCGATGAGTTCGGCCTCGTTGTCACCCGGGTCCCCGCCGAGCAAAAGGGTCGGAAGTGTCGTCGACGCCATGACGCGTTCCATATCCGGAACGACGGGGAGTTTGAGCCACGAGTATGCACTCGAGTTTCCGAGACCCGCCGCGATCGCGACCGAGAGAATGACCTGGTCAGTCGACAGGTTGTTGGTGATCGATCCGCCGACCCATTCACTCATGAACGGTTCGAGCATGATGGGGATTTCGAGTTCGGCCGCCTCGCTCACAGCGAATGCCGTCGATTCGAGAGTGTCGACGGTCGCCTCATCCTTGAGGTTGATGCGCACGAGGTTCTTGGCGAAGTCGAGGCCGTCACGCTGGATGGCCGGCATGTCGTAGGCCGTGTACCGGTCGTCCATTTCGAAGGACGAGCCGCGCAACCCGCCGCGATTCATCGAACCGACCACGATCTTGTTGTCGAGGAGTCCGAGAAGTGCGAGGTCGTCGATGATGTCGGGCGTTCCGAGCACACCGTCGACACCGGGACGGTCCAGCGCGATTGCGAGGTTGGTCAAGAGTTCATAGCGGTCCGACATCGCGGTGGGGTTCGACCCGACGGCGAGCGCCCCGCGGGCGGGGTGGTCGGCGGCGACGATCATGAGTCGACCGTCACCGGCGAGGAGCTCGCGGCGCTGACGGTTCGCGTAGACCTCGGCAAGTCGGCCGGGGTTCGTCGCACGCGTTTCGCGCAGCGCGTCAAAGTCGAGTTTCACCATTACGAGATCTCCTTCATGATGGCGAGTACCTCGTCGGTCGTCGGCATCGCCGTCGAACACTCGAGGCGTGACGCCACGATCGCACCCGCCACGTTGGCGAAGCGAAGAACTTCTTCCAGTTCCCAGCCTTGGATGAGCCCGTAGCAGAGCGCGCCGCCGAACGAGTCACCGGCTCCGAGTCCATTGACAACGTCGACGAAGTACGGGGGAACTTCGACGGCACCGTCGCGCGTCTTGGCGAGTACCCCCTTGGGACCCTGCTTGACGATGGCGAGTTCGATGCCGCGGTCGAGGAGAGCATCGGCAGCGCGGTGTGGTTCGGTTTCACCCACGGCGACCTGGCACTCTTCTTTGTTGCCGACGGCAACCGTGACTTTGGATAGGGCGGAAGCCGCTTCGGTCGTCGCGAGTTCGGGAGAATCCCAGAACATCTCGCGATAGTCGAGGTCGAGGATCGTGAGTGGCTTGCGCCCGCGCGCGTCCCACGCGGCGTGGTGTGCCCCGCGCGACGGTTCTTGGCTGAGTCCCGTCAACGTCGACCAATAGATGGTCGCATCGCGAATCGCGTCGAGGTCCAATTCCGACGCTTTGATCTCAAGATCGGGCGCTTTTGGCTCGCGGTAAAAGTAGAGCGGGAAGTCATCCGGCGGGTAAATCTCGCAAAACACAACCGGGGTGTTCAAACCTTCGACACCGGACACGAATTGGTCGCTGACACCGAGGCGCACGAGTTCGTTGTGAACGAACTTTCCGAACGGGTCGTTCCCGGTGCGAGTGATGACCGCCGAACGGAGGCCGTGCTTGGCTGCGGCCACAGCGACGTTGGTCGCACTTCCGCCGAGGAACTTGCCGAAACTGGTGACGTCCTCGAGACCGACACCAATCTGCAACGGATAGATGTCGATGCCGACGCGACCAATCGTCATCACGTCAAAAGGGGTTGTCATGGTCCAAGCTTTCGATGTTGAGTGGCGCCGAGTATCGTCTGACACCTATGTTAGGACATATAGACGTGTTTCGCTAACTCGTTGCGAATTCTGAGCGTTATGCCCCCGCAATCCGCTTACACGGGGGTGGTCGCTGTCACACTAAGAACATGGACATGATCATCTATCTCGCAATCGGGCTCGTCGTCGGCGCCGTCATCGGAATTCTCGTCGGGCGATACGTAATGGCGTCATCGTCGGGTGACGCGGTCACGGTCGCGGGGCTCACCGCCACCACAGAACTGCAACAGCAGCGAATCGTGGAACTTCAGGGCTTCCTCGACGAGTTCCGCGAAAAAGAGGCGAAGCGGGGCGCCGAAGACAACGCGGTCATGACCAAGTTAGAACCGGTGACGCTGATGCTCACACAGCTGGGCGAATCGGTGCGCATTATGGAAAACGAACGCGGGAACCAGTACACGTCGGTCGTGGATGCCCTGCGAATTTCGGGCGAAAAGACCGAAAAACTGACGGGACTGACCGCCGGCCTCAAGGCGGCGCTCGGCTCCGGAGGATCCTCGAACGTCCGTGGCGGCTGGGGTGAACACCAAATGCGCCGGCTCATCGAAGCCGCGGGGCTGGTTGAACACGCCGACTTCAACACTCAGGTGCAAGTCGACGCGATCGATGACGATGGGAAAAAGGGCCGTCCAGACCTCGTTGTCCACCTACCGGGCGACCGCCACATCATCATCGATTCAAAAGTGCCCACCAGCGCTTACATGGAAGCCGTCGACGCGGCCGCCGAGGGTCGCGACAACACGGCGCTTCTCAAGAAGCACGCCGCCGAGGTCCGCGCGCACATGAAGAACATCCGCGATCGGAAGTACACCGTCAAACTCAGTGGCAGCGCCGACTACGTGATCATGTTTGTCCCCAGCGAAACGATTCTCACCGCCGCACTCAATGCAGACCCCGGCCTCTACGACGACGCACTGGACATGAACATTGCGCTGGTGTCGCCGAACGTGCTGTTTATGTCGCTCAAATCGATTGCCTTTCTTTGGCACCAGCAAGAACAGTTCGAAAAGGTTCACGTCATTGTCGACCTCGGGAAAGCGCTGTACTCCGAGTTCTACAGCCTTGCCGATCTCGTCAAGACGTTGGGCAACCACTTTGGCACCGCGTTGAACTCTTTCAACTCTGTCGTGAGCAAGATGAACGGTGGCTTGCTTCGCGCAGCCAAGGCTCTGCCCGGGTCGGCGAGTGCTGACATGCCGGCGGTCACCCCAGTGACCAAGGCGGTGACGTCACCCAAGGTCGACAAGTACCCAAAGCCGGACGCCGACGCGCTCGAACTCGACACCGTCATGAGCGTCAACGCTGAGGAATTAGAAATCTTCGACGAGCAGACCACAATGGACACAGATGGAGAAGCCGACTCGAAGTAAGACCGCCCTCCGCGACAGTGTTGTTGCGGTGATCGGTGTCATCCTCATCGCGGCGAACACCCGTTCCGCGGTCTCGGGGCTCTCCCCCATTTACGACATCATCAACCAGGACGTTCCGCTCGGAATCAACGCCCGGGCTGTTCTCGGTTCGCTCGCACCAATCGGGTTTGTGATCGGTGGGCTATTGACGCCGCGACTCACGCGTCGCGTCGGGCTCGAATGGAATCTCGTCACACTCATCGCGCTCATCGCGATTGGGCACACGGTCCGCGCATTCGCCACGGACTGGACTGTTCTCGCGATCGGTTCGGCTATCGCGCTGATCGGGTCGGGGATGGGGAACGTGTCGCTCCCCCCGACCATAAAGAAATACTTCCCCCACCACATCGGGCCGATGTCGGCGACGTACATCACATTCGTCTCGCTCGGTTCCGTCATCCCCCCGCTCATCGCCGTGCCGCTCAGCGAGGCGATGTCGTGGCAATTCACGATGGCGATCTGGGCGACGTTCGCCGCCGTCACCCTCATACCCTGGTTCGTCGAGATACGGTCGGGGCGCAATTCGGGCGACCCACTCGGCTCGGTTGTCGGTCGCAAACTGGCACTCACCAAATCCCCCACCGCGTGGGCAATTGCGGTCGCGTTCGCGGTGTCGAGCATCGCGGGCTACGGAATGTTCGCGTGGCTACCGGACATCGCCAAGGACGTTGTCGGGATGACCGAATTCGAGGGTGGACTTATGCTTTCGGTCTTTGCAATCGCGGGAACGCCAATGGCGCTTGCCATGCCCCTCATCGCGGCTCGCATTCGGAACGTCGGCTGGCTCGCTGTGCTCGGTGGGTTACTGATCTTCGTGGGGTTCGGCGGAATGTTGGTCGCGCCGACCGTAGCGCCCTACCTCTGGGTTGTTCTCTTCGGCGCAGGCCCTCTGCTATTCCCCCTGTCACTCGTGCTGATTAACCTGCGCACGGAATCCACCTCGGCGTCTCTGCAACTGAGCGCATTCACTCAGTTCTTCGCCTATTCGGTAGCGGCAACCGTTCCCCCATTGATGGGATTGTCACGCGCGATCACCGGATCCTGGAGCATCGCGTTGGCCTGCCTCGCGCTTTCGGGGATCGCTGCCGGCTGGTCTGCTGTGGTCTTGTCGCGAAACAACACCGTCGAATCGGAACTGGCCTCGAGTTAGTCCAGCCAGCGCTCGGCGAGATAATCCGAATTCACTCGACGGACGGTGCCCGAACGCGAACGGAAAATCACGCTCTCGGTTCGCAACCATTTGCCTTCGGGGCGAACACCGCGAACCAATTCGCCGTCCGTGACGCCGGTTGCGACAAAGAACGTGTTGTCGCTGGCAACAAGTTCGTCGGCCGAATAGACGTAGTCGAATTTGAGGCCGGCAGCGAGACCGCGTTCGCGCTCGTCGTCCGAACCCCACTGCAGACGTCCCTGGATGAATCCGCCGAGGGCCTTGATCGCACACGTCACGGCGACCCCCTCGGGGCTTCCGCCGACGCCGTAACACATGTCGATTCGGTTGTCTGCTCTAGCCGCGTTGATGCCGGCGGCGACGTCTCCGTCGAGAATCAACCGCGTGTGCGCACCGGCCGTGCGAATCTCTTCGATCGCATCGGCATGACGCGGACGATCGAGAATCGCGACCTTGATTTCACTGACCGGCTTTTTCTTGGCCTTCGCAAGGGCTTTGATGTTGTCCGTCAGCGATTGAGATAAATCGATGACTCCGTGTCCTTGCTCGTTCGACACCAATTTTTCCATGTAGAACACGCTCGACGCATCGAGCATCGAGCCGCGATCGGACACGGCGAGCATCGAGATTGCGTGGCCGCGACCGGCTGCCGTCAGGCTCGTGCCGTCGATCGGGTCGACTGCGATGTCGCATTCGGGTCCCGAGCCGGTTCCGACAACTTCGCCGTTGAAGAGCATCGGGGCGTTGTCCTTTTCGCCTTCGCCGATGACGATGGTTCCCTGGAAGTTGACCGTGCCCAGAAACTTTCGCATCGCGTCGACCGCAGCGCCGTCAGCGGCGTTTTTGTCACCCCGACCGATGAACGGGTGAGCGCGAATCGCTGCCGCCTCCGTCGAGCGAACCAGTTCGAGGGCGAGGTTGCGATCCGGATGAGCGAACTGGTTTGTCATGAAAGTCCCCTGTGTCAGGTGAATTGCGAACTCGTCGCGGGTGAATCGGTGTGACACCAGACTATCCGTTCGCCCCCGCCAGTAGAATGAACGCGCGCACTCGCCCCTCATTTCAAGGAGAACCATGCCCGTCGCAACGCCGGACCAATACGCCGAAATGCTGGACACCGCCAAGAAGAACGTCTTCGCGTTTCCCGCAATCAATGTCTCGTCGTCGTCGACAATCAACGCGGTGTTGCAGGGACTCACCGAAGCCGGTTCCGACGGGATTATTCAGGTCACGACGGGTGGCGCTGACTTTTTCGCGGGTCACACCGTCAAGGCGCGAGCCACCGGCGCACTCGCGATGGCGAGGTTCGTCCACGAGGTCGCCAAGTCGTACCCGATCACCGTCGCGGTTCACACCGACCACTGCTCCAAAGACGCACTCGACGGATTCGTCTTCCCGCTCATCGAAGCGAGTGAAGAGGAAGTCAAAGCCGGCCGCAACCCGATTTTCCAGTCGCACATGTGGGACGGGTCGGCAGTTCCCCTCGCCGAGAACCTCGAAATCGCTCAAGCCATCCTGAAAAAGACCAAGAACATCAACGCGATTCTCGAGGTCGAGATCGGTGTCGTCGGTGGCGAAGAAGACGGCGTCAGTCACGACATCAACGACAACCTGTACACGACGCTCGATGACACCATCGCAATGGTCGAAGCTCTGGGGTTCGGCGAAAACGGTCGTTACATGGCGGCGCTCACCTTCGGAAACGTGCACGGCGTGTACAAACCAGGGAACGTGAAACTGCGCCCAGAGATCTTGGCCGACATCCAAGACGGTCTGGCGAAAAAATATGGCACCGAGGCGAAACCCCTCGACCTCGTCTTTCACGGCGGATCGGGTTCGACCGAAGACGAGATCTTCGAGGCCGTCCGTAACGGCGTCGTCAAGATGAATCTCGACACCGACACCCAATACGCGTTCACTCGATCGGTCGCCGACACGATGTTCACGAATTATTCCGGTGTGCTCAAGGTCGACGGCGAAGTCGGAAACAAAAAGGTCTACGACCCGCGTTCGTGGGGCAAGCTCGCCGAAACGGCGATGGCGTCACGAGTTGTTGATTACGCAAAGCAACTCGGCTCGGCCGGCCACGCACTGTCCCGTTAGGAAACGCGCCCCCCGAGGGGACGATCGCTGTCGCCGCGAAGTTCCTTCGGCAACGAGAACATGAGGTCCTCGGTCGCGGTCGTTACCGTCTCGATGTGCGCGAATCCCGCTGCGCGAATGTCCGCGAGCAACTCGTCGACGAGGTATTCGGGAACGCTCGCACCAGACGAGATACCCATCGTCGAGACGCCCTCGAGCCACTCTTGCTTGACTTCGCTCGCGTAGTCGACGCGGTACGACGCACGCGCTCCGGCTTCTAGGGCCACCTCGACCAGGCGAACCGAGTTCGACGAGTTCGATGATCCAACAACGAGCACGAGGTCGCAGTCCGGCGCGATCTTCTTGATCGCGACCTGACGGTTCTGGGTCGCGTAACAGATGTCGTCACTCGGCGGATCCTGCAGGTGCGGGAATCGGGCGCGCAAGCGACGAACGGTCTCCATCGTCTCGTCGACGGACAGTGTGGTCTGCGACAGCCAAATCAGATTTTCGTTGTCGGGGACCTCGATGACGTCGGCTTCTTCGGGGTTGTTGACAAGCGTCGTCTGGTCGGGTGCGTGGCCAATCGTGCCTTCGACTTCTTCGTGGCCTTCGTGGCCGACGAGCAGAATGTGGAATCCGGAACGCGAGAACCGTTCGGCCTCGCGGTGAACCTTGGTGACGAGCGGGCAGGTCGCGTCGATCGCCATGAGGTTGCGGTCAAACGCGTCGCTCTTGACCTTCGGGGAAACGCCGTGGGCGCTGAAGACCAGGTGTGAGCCGTGGGGAACCTCGTCGACCTCGTTGACAAAGATGGCGCCGCGTTCCGTCAGTGATGCGACGACCTCGACGTTGTGAACGATTTCCTTGCGGACGTAGACGGGTGCGCCGAATTGGTCGAGCGCTTTTTCGACCGCGACAACCGCGCGGTCAACGCCGGCGCAATACCCGCGCGGCGCAGCGAGCAAAACTTTCTTCGGGGCGTCGGTCGCAACCTCAACCAGTGGAGTATCGCGGACGGGATGAGCCTCGCGCAACTGAATGTTGATTTGGCCGTTCGTAACTGTGCTCACAGTTCCAGTCTATGTTTCAGACGGCGGCCGCGAGGTCAGCCATCGACCGCCACTCGACCTTGCCGTCGGGGCCCGTCGCGACGAGGATGAAATCGGTTCCCTCTCGAGGGTCGGGAACATGCAGCCGAACCACGCTGTCCCCGTTGGTCCATTCGACGATCAACCCGTTCTCGTCCGAGTCCCATTCGTATTCCCCGTCGAACGCCCCGTGGGCTTTCCGCAACCCGGCGAGGTTCAACGTCGCCTTCGTGAGTGGCTCGCCCAATGCCGCCTCGACATCCGTTCGCTCGCCAATGAGGGCAGACATTGTGAAAACGACGGGCAGGTCGGTGAGCATCGCAATGATTCGGTCCATGAAATCGTCACCGTGGTCGGTGCTGGGCATTGCGTCAAGAACGATGGGTTCGTCCTCGAAGCCGGTCTCGGGCGTCATCACCACGAGGTCGCGAAGGTAGAGGGGAACCATCCCAGCAGCGTTGTCGAGAGCGCCGAGGTCGTCATAGATATAGGTAACGGGACGCATCAGATTCCTTTCCGCAAGACGCTTCCACAGTACCGTCCGCCGTCGGCGGTGACAGGTACGGTTAAACCATGACGGACGCTCCTGACGACATCACACCGCTGTCGGTTAGTGTCGCGTCGCGAGTCGCCCGCGACAAGATCGCCGCCTGGAAATCCTTCTGGCTCGAGGGCGAAATCGCCGAGTGGAGCACCTGGAAGCACATGGTGTTTTTCAGCCTCAAAGACGAGACGTCCAGAATCAATTGCAAAATCGAGATTTCAACCGTCACGGCATCGGGTGAAGAGTTCAGCTTGGGCGACAAGATTCGCCTGTTCGGTCAATTCGATTATTGGCCCGGAAGGGGCGAGCTGAAGTTCGTCGCCAACGCGATTCGCCACGAGGGGCTCGGCGACTTTCTCGTCGCCATCGAAAAATTGCGTGCGACTCTTCTGGCTGAAGGGGCGTTCGACGAATCCCGAAAGGTGCCTCTGCCAAAATTCCCTCGGTGCATCGGGCTCATCACCTCGAAAGATTCCGACGCCGAGAAGGACGTGCTCACCATTGCGCGTAATCGTTGGGCCGACGTCCAATTCAGAACCATCTACACGGGTGTCTCCGGAGACGGCGCGACGTCGCAGATTCCTGGTGCTATCGCGCAACTCGACGCCGACCCCGAAGTCGACGTCATCATTATCGCCCGAGGTGGCGGAGCGTTCCTCGAACTGGTCGCGTTTAGCGATGAACGGATTGTGCGCGCTGCGATGGCGTGCGTGACCCCGATTGTCAGCGCGATTGGCCACGAGAACGACCGACCACTTCTCGACGAGGTCGCCGACGTTCGAGCGTCCACGCCGACCGACGCCGCCAAGCGAGTCGTTCCCGACGTCGCCGCGGACCTCGCCGAAATCGACCAACTGCGTGCCCGAGGTCGACAAATCGTGACGACCGCTATCACCAACCAGATTGACCGAATTCGGCAGTTGGCCTCACGCCCGGTCATGGCGAGCCCCCTCGCGTACCTCGAGCGCCACGAAAACGACCTTGCCAATCTCGCCTATCGCGGTTCCACGTTCGTCGATTCACTCGTCCACCAGACGACGGACCGCCTCCATGGAATCATCGGCAAACTGCGAACACTGTCCCCGCAGAACACCCTCGATCGCGGATACGCGATTGTCCGAAACGCGAAGGGTTCCGTTGTCACATCGACGACTTCCGTTTCGACGGGCGATCCGCTCACTCTTCGGGTCGCCGACGGCGACATCGCAACGACCGCGAACTAACGAAAGGTAACGTTGAACCATGGCTGACAAACTTCCTGAGGCATCGACTCTCACCTATGAACAGGCCCGTGACGAACTCGTCGCAATCGTGGATTCCCTCGAAAAGGGCACTGCGTCCCTCGACGAATCAGTCGCACTCTGGGAGCGCGGCGAAGCGCTCGCCAAGCGATGCGAGGAATGGCTCGCGGGTGCGCGTCAGCGGCTCGACGCTGCTCGAAAGCCCGCGGAGTGAGTTCCGCACAGGAACGTCGCAACCGGCAGAACGTTTTCACTCTCACCGGGGCACTGCTCGCCTCGTTTGGTGTTGTCCTCGTCATCGTCTTGATTTCGATTCGGCCCAATCCGACCGAACGCGCCGAAGTTGATTGGAATTCCGTTCACAACGACGCCCCCAATTCGGTGCTTCTCGTCAACCCAGAGTTTTCCGCGTCCGACGGCGATTGGTGGTCGAACCGTGCGGATTATCGAACCGGGAAAAACCCCGAGTGGTACATCGGATTCGTTTCACCGACGAACGGGTTCGTTGTCGTCCACGAGTTCCTGGCGGATGTTTCCCCGGAAGTGGCCGAAGTGCTCGATGACGTCCCCGCGACACCGTTCGACATCGACGGATCGAGCTGGACACGGTACGACCGGTCCGCACTCGACAACCCCGGGAATTATCGAACTGTTTACGAAATCGCCTTACCTCAGGGAGGTATTCTGATTGTGTCGGGAACAGCCGACGTGAGCGAAATCGAACTCGTCGCGTCGCTGGCCTACAAGTCTGTGAACGTTCAGGTGACAGGAAAGGGCTGACGATGCCAGAGCAACGACCCGGAACGCCTCGTGAAGCGTGGCAACAGCTCGTTGCCGGTAACGGTCGTTTCATCAGTGGCACGCTCGCACATCCTCGGCAAGACGTCGATCACAGGGATGCACTCGCTGACGGACAGCGACCGTTCGCGGCGCTTTTCGGTTGCGCGGATTCCCGGTTGTCGGCCGAAATCATTTTCGACCTCGGATTGGGTGACCTTTTTGTCGTCCGAAACGCGGGGCAAACAATCTCTCAATCCGTAATCGGATCCCTCGAATACGCGGTCAGTGCCCTCGGAGTGAGCCTCATCCTCGTTCTTGCTCACGATGATTGCGGGGCTGTTCGTGCCGCCATTGACTCTCGCAAGCCGGATGCGACCCTGTTGCCCGTCAACATTCGGTCGATTACTGACGCCATTCAACCGGCGATCGACCGAGTGCTCCTCGCCAACGGGACGGACGATGTCAACCGAATCGCCGTCGACGCCGTTGGCAAAGAACACCTTCGTGACACGATTGCCGAACTGTTGTCGCACAGCGAACTTGCCGGGGACGCCGTCGCAAACGGTAGCCTCGGTATCGTCGGCGCGACCTACAACCTGCGCGAGGGTCACGTAATCCCCTCGATCGTCTTTGGCGATATCGACTGAACACTGAAGGAGTAACCGTGAGCGAGTTCCGTATCGAACACGACACCATGGGCGAGGTCCGAGTCCCCGCCGACGCACTGTATGGCGCGCAGACCCAGCGCGCGGTCGAGAACTTCCCCATCTCGGGAAGCGGACTCGAGCCGGCACAGATTGTTGCCCTCGCACAGATCAAGCGTGCGGCTGCCATCGTCAACGAAAAGTTGGGCATCATCCCGGCCGACATCCGCGACGCCATCGTCGCGTCGGCCGACGACATCATTGCGGGGAAGCACCACGACCACTTCCCCGTTGACACGTATCAGACCGGCTCCGGCACGTCCTCCAACATGAACATCAACGAGGTGCTGGGGACCCTCGCTTCGTCCAAGCGCGGCGACACGGTTCACCCGAACGACCACGTCAACGCGTCGCAGTCGTCGAACGACGTGTTCCCCACGTCTGTGCACCTCGCGGTCACCGCCGCGCTGCTCGGTGACGCGATCCCCGCGCTCGACCACCTCGCGACGTCCCTCGAGAAAAAGGCGAAGGCCTGGGCATCGATGGTGAAACCCGGTCGAACGCACCTTATGGATGCGACCCCGGTCACGCTCGGACAGGAATTCGGCGGATACGCCCGTCAAATTCGACTCGGAATCGAACGGATTCAGTCGACCATCGTTCGCGTCGCCGAAGTTCCCCTCGGTGGTACCGCTGTTGGGACCGGAATTAACACGCCCGCGGGATTCTCGGCGGCCGTCATCGCCGAATTGGCGTCCTCGACCAAACTTCCTGTCACCGAGGCGAAGGACCACTTCGAGGCGCAAGGTGCGCGCGATGGACTCGTCGAAGCGTCAGGTGCACTGCGAGTCATTGCGGTGTCGCTCACCAAGATCTGCAACGACATCCGCTGGATGGGTTCGGGTCCGAACACGGCAATCGCCGAAATCAATATCCCCGACCTTCAGCCAGGGTCGTCAATCATGCCCGGCAAGGTGAACCCGGTCATCCCCGAGGCCGTTCTCATGGTCTGCGCCAAGGTCATCGGAAACGACGCAACCATCGCCTGGGCGGGTGCCTCTGGCTCGTTCGAATTGAATGTCGCAATCCCGGTGATGGGAACGTCACTTCTCGAATCGATTCGACTTCTCGCGAACTCGAGCCGTGTGCTTGCGGACAAGACCGTCGACGGTCTCGAGGCCAACGTGGAACGTGCGGCGGCTCTAGCTGGTATGTCCCCCAGCATCGTCACGCCGCTCAATCGGATCATCGGCTACGAAGCGGCGGCGAAGATTGCCAAGCACTCGGTCAAAGCCGGGCTCACCGTCCGCGACGCTGTCATCGACCTTGGCTATGTCGAACGAGGAGAAATCACTCTCGAGCAATTGGATGCCGCTCTCGACCTCTTGTCGATGACGCGCCCGGGCGTCGCGAAGTAATCGCGTGAATCGCGCGACGATAGGCCGGTGGGCTCGAACCGCAGCACGCGTCCTTTTAGGGTTGGCGCTCACCTCTGCAGGAATCAGCCACCTCGGTTCGGCTCGTGCCGAGTTCCAGTCCCAGGTTCCACCGTGGGTCCCGCTCGACGCGGATTTCGTCGTCCTGGCATCGGGCGTCGTCGAAATCGTCCTAGGCCTCGCTCTCATCGTTTTGTTCCGCTGGAAGGCGTGGGTGGGCGTCGCGGCGGCGTTGTTCTTCATCGCGATTTTCCCGGGGAACATCTCGCAGTTCGTCAACGGCATCGATGCGTTCGGACTCGACACCGACGAAGCCCGTGGCATCCGCCTTCTCTTTCAACCGCTACTTGTGATCTGGGCGCTGTGGTCTACCGGCGGATGGGCCCTCATCAGACGTCAGGTGGCGAAATGGAATCGCTAGCTCTCGTTGTGACTCTGATGTTGTTGGCGCAAGTGTTGTTTG
The DNA here is from genome assembly GCA_044353905.1 of Microbacteriaceae bacterium. Lineage (GTDB taxonomy): Bacteria > Actinomycetota > Actinomycetes > Actinomycetales > Microbacteriaceae > MWH-TA3. The sequence continues at coordinate 126,327 of JBILBA010000001.1, forward strand.
CGCTGGCAGTAATCGTTTTCGCGATCCTTGCCCGATTGCGCGGTCGATTTCCTCGCACCTCACTCACTCTGATTGTCCTGCTCGCGATTGAAACCGCATGGGCATTGTGGGTGCTGCCAGCATTCGGCACTCCGTCCCTCATCGCGCTGGTACTGGCGGCAGGGATCTACTGGTGGCCGAAACGCCGGTCCGCTCGTCCGCCGCGCTCGTAGACTTCAGTCATGTCGAACAAGCCCGCGCCGCGTCGAGCGTTCAAGCCACCCGTCGGCGACGTGTCGAAATACGAGGACTTCGACGGAGAGTGGCGTGGGATTGGACTAGGCGCACCGGCTCGCCGTGCACTCGTCGATGCGAAACTGTACCAGGTGTCCGACCTCCGCAAGATTTCTCTCAAAGATCTCACCGCTCTTCACGGGATGGGCAAGTCAGCGATTGCTCGACTCAAGGTCATCATGGAGGCTAAGAAAATTCGCTTCCTCGAGCCCTAACCGCGTCGCCTGTTCGGGCGGCGGTTCGCTAAACCGTGAACGCCTCGACAAACGCATCAAGTGCGGCGTTCGAATCCCCCGATGCCCAACCTTCTAGTCCGACAACGCGGTCAAATCCAAGGGCATCGAGCTCCCGCGCAATCCGCGAATAGTTAATTTCGCCCGTGCCCGGTTCCTGTCGCCCGGGAACATCTGCAACCTGAATCTCGCCGATCCACGGCAGAGCCTGCCGAACGAGTTCGACCAGGTTCCCCTCCCCGATCTGTGCGTGATACAGGTCCAGGTTGAGTTGCAGGTGCGGATTGTCGATGCTCGACACAAGTTCGATGGTGTCCTCCGCCCGCGCGAACGGCGTTCCGGGGTGGTCGACCGCGAGATTGAGGTTCTCGAGCATGAACACCGCGTCGTGTTTGGCCCCGAGGTCGGCGAGCCGCGACAGCGTGTCTTTCGCGGTCTGCCGTTCGGCGGCCGTCACCGACTCACGCGGGCGAATCGCCTGCCCATCGCCGTCCAGTCCTGTTCCGTGAACGTTCAGTCGATCGGCGTCGATGATTCGCGAGGCAACGATGGACTGCTCGGCGGTTTCGAGGAATCGGGCGATGCCGTCCTCTTCGAGCAGGTCGCCCTCGATATACCCCGTCATCGACGTGAAGTTCGCACCCGTCGCGGCGAGCTCGTCCAAATCTTTTGTCGTCCAGTTCCAGATTTCGACACCCAGCCCGCGCTCGTGAATCGCGCGCACGCGCTCGACGAACGGCAGTTCGGTGAACAGCATCTCGGCCGATGCGGCCAACACATATGACACGGGGCTCCTCGGGGCTCGTTCGCTCCAACCTAGCGGAGCGCTCGCGCCACCCTACGCGATTTCGTAGTTGTCGAGCAGGTCGGTGACAAGTGCGGCGATGTCCGATCGCTCACTGCGCTGCAGTGTGATGTGACCGAACAGGTTCTGTCCCTTGAGCGCCTCGATGACACTCGCGATTCCGTCGTGTCGGCCGACGAGCAGGTTATCCCGCTGGGCGACATCGTGCGTGAGCACGACCCGCGAGTTCTGTCCGATTCGGCTGAGGACCGTGAGCAAGACGTTGCGCTCGAGCGACTGGGCTTCGTCGACGATCACGAACGCGTCGTGCAGTGACCGACCGCGAATGTGAGTGAGGGGCAGGACCTCGATGAGTCCACGCTCGACGATCTCTTCCATCACGTTGTCGCTGACAACCGAACCGAGAGTGTCGAACGTCGCCTGCGCCCACGGGTTCATCTTTTCGTCGGCGTCACCGGGCAAATAACCCAGGTTCTGTCCGCCGACCGCATACAGCGGGCGGAACACCATGATCTTCTTGTGCAGTCGCTTCTCGAGAACGGCGTCGAGGCCGGCACACAGCGCGAGGGCACTCTTTCCGGTTCCCGCACGGCCGCCAAGAGACACAATCCCCAATTTTTGGTCTTGCAGCATGTCGATGGCGAGTCGTTGCTCGGCGCTTCGACCGTGCAGCCCGAACAGGTCGCGGTCGCCGCGAACAAGTTCGATGTTCTTCGGTCCGACGACCCGAGCCAACGCAGATCCGCGTTCGGAGTGGACGACGAGGTTGGTGTTCCGCGGCAATTCCTCGACGAGAGTCGTGCGCAGTTCCTCTTTCTCGTACAACTTCTGCATGTCATCGCCCGACAGGGAAATCTCGGCGAGCCCGGTCCACCCTGAATCGGCGGCGAGCTCGGCGCGGTATTCCTCGGCAGCAAGACCAATGCTGGACGCCTTCACTCGTAACGGCAGGTCTTTGGACACGACGACGACGTCGAGACCTTCGTTCGACAGATTCAGCGCGACGGCCAGAATGCGAGTGTCGTTGTCACCAAGACGCAATCCGGACGGAAGGGCAGTGTCATTCGTGTGGTTGAGCTCGACGCGAAGCGTTCCGCCGTCACCCACCGAAATCGGCATGTCGAGTCGCTCGTGCTTGACGCGCAGAGAATCGAGGTGTCGCAGTGCTTGGCGGGCGAAGTAACCGAGTTCCGGATCGTTCCGTTTCTTTTCGAGTTCCGATATGACGACCACGGGCAAGACAACCTCGTGTTCGGCGAATCGGAAAATCGCTCGCGGATCCGACAGCAACACCGACGTGTCGAGCACGTAGGTGCGCAGCGCGGTGGCGGCAGATTTCGAAGCGGAAGTGGACGATGCGGCGGTGGGCTTGGGCACTCAGTCTCCGTTCAGATGCGGGGGCAACCGCGTGGCGACAAGACCGTGTGGCCTCTTCGCCACGTGAATTACCTCATACAGAGAAACTACGACTCACGGGCGACCGCAGTCGGCGTGACACGCCGTGTGACGAACTCGTAACCTGACGTTCACGCACCGTAGCGGCGCTGTCGGCGCGCGAAGTCTCGCAGAGCACGCAGCAGGTCGATCTCTCGCAGGTCGGGGCCGAGCGCTTCCACGAAGTACAGCTCGGAATGTGCGGTCTGCCACAGCATGAAATCGGAAATCCGTTGCTCACCCGACGTTCGAATGACGAGGTCGAGGTCGGGCTGACCCGCGGTGTACAGGTGCCCCGAAATGTTGTCGAGCGTCATGTCGTCGGCGAGCGAATCAATGCCCCGACCGGCCGCCTCGTGTTCGCGAATGATGTCTCGGACGGCTTCGGTGATTTCGTGGCGACCGCCGTATCCCACCGCCAGGTTGACGTGCAGACCGGTGTGGGTCGCGGTCGAATCGGCTGCGTCCTGGAGTGCCGTGCGCAGCGTGGCCGGAAGCTTGTTCGCGTCCCCCACGTGATGCACCCGCCAGTTGGGGACCTGAGCGAGGTCCGTCGCGAGATCCGCGATGATGCGAACCAGGTTCTTGAGTTCGGTGCTGGGGCGACCGGTCAGGTTGTCGGTCGACAACAGGTACAGCGTGACAATCTCGACACCCGCCGAATCACACCACCCGAGGAATTCGTGCATCTTGCTCGCGCCCGCTTCGTGCCCCTCGGCGATCGTGACGCCGTCTTGAAGTTGCGCCCACCGGCGATTCCCGTCGATGATCATCCCGACGTGACGCGGTGGAGTCGTTTCGCGCAATTGGTTTTGAAGTCGCGTCGCGTACAACCCGTACAGGGCCGATTTGATCGACGTCCGAAGTGACACGGTGGATTACCTGTTACCGGTTTCCTTGTCAACATCCGCGATGAGCTTGTCGACCGCGACCTCGGCGTCAACGTTCGCAACGGCTTCCTCGCGATAGCGCAGGCGGCGCATTCGGCGGTTCATGTCCAGAATCAGAAAAATCGCGGTGATGGCGACCGCCGCCGTGATGAGAAACCCCACAACGCCTGGGGTTACCCCGTTCGGGTCGATCTCTTCGGCGAGGATCAGTGCGGTGTTCAAGGTGTCTCCGTTTCGCGTAGCCTGAATACAGAGTACCGAAGGGCAGCATGTCATCCTCCACAACACCTCCCGCGGGCCGCTACGGCGGTTCGGGTCTGTCCGCGCGTACCGTGTGGATTATCGCGTCCATCTCGGTGATTGCGTTCTTTTCGTGGGTGACATGGGTCTTCTCAACCGACCAGACCACGGGGATCGAATGGGTCGCGTTCGAGTCGACCAGCGGCGAGACGACGGCGATGATGAAGTTCCAAATCACGGCACCCCCCGGCACCCCCATCACGTGCGCACTGCGCACCGTCGATTCCTCAATGGGCACGAACGGTTGGGTCGTGAAGTCGTATCCCGAATCCGACGAATTCACGACTCAGTATTCCGAAACCATCAAGGCCGTCAGCGAGGTTTCCGGCATCGATGTCTACCGCTGCTGGCGTAACGACCGTTAGCCGTTTTGTTCACAACGGTCGGTCACGACTACCCTAGATAGACACCCCTTTAAAGGAGATTCTCGCCATGGCACCCATGTGGCTTACCCAGGAAGCGTTTGACCGCCTCGCGCTCGAACTCGAAACCCTGTCGACGACCGGTCGCACCGAAATTGTGAAGCGAATCGAGATGGCGCGCTCCGAGGGTGACCTCAAAGAAAACGGCGGTTATCACGCCGCCAAAGACGAGCAGGGCAAAATCGAGGCGCGTATCCGAGAATTGATCGACATGCTCAAGCACGCACACGTCGGATCAGAGCCGGTCGACGCATCACGAGTTGCGTCCGGCACCATCGTCACCGCCCACATTCACGGTGACGAAGAGAAGTTCCTCCTCGGTTCGCGCGAAGTTGCGGGCGACACCGACCTCGACGTCTACAGCGAGAACAGCCCCCTGGGCCAGGCCATCGTCGGCCTCGAGCCAGGAGACACCGCGACATTCACCGCACCGAGCGGCGCTGAAATCGCGGTCGAGATCATCTCGATCGAGCCGTTCCTCGGTTAGAAGTCGACCCGGGGTTCGTAGCCTTCGGCGCGCAATGCCTCGAGTACCTGGGACGCGTGTTCCGGTCCGCGCGTCTCGATGTGAATTTCGAGTTCGACCTGGGTGATCTGTAGGTCGGTTCCGTGGCGGGTGTGCAACACCTCGACGACGTTGGCGTTCAGATCGGCGAGGATTTCCGAGATTTTGGCGAGTTGCCCTGGGCGGTCCGGAAGTGGGATTCGCATGTTCATGTATCGACCGGTTGTGACCAGGCCGCGGGCGACGACGCGTTCCATCACCATTGGGTCGATGTTTCCACCCGACAAGACAACAACTGTCTTTCCGACCGCGTCAATCTTTTCGGCGAGGATTGCGGCGACACCGACTGCGCCGGCCGGTTCGACCACGAGTTTCGCGCGTTCGAGAAGCATCACGAGCGCGCGGGCGATGTCGTCGTCACTGACGGTGACAACCTCGTCGACGGTGTCTTTGATGATGGCGAAATTGAGTGTCCCCGGGCGTGCCACGGCGATTCCATCCGCGATGGTCGGCTTCATCTCGATGGTGGTCGGTTCACCGGCTCGCAGTGACGGTGGGTAGGCCGCTGCGTTCGTCGATTGAACGCCGATGATTCGGATGGTTCGCCCGTTTGCCGCCGCGTGTTGCTTCATGGCACTGGCGACACCGGAAATCAACCCGCCTCCGCCGATCGGGACGATGACGGTTTCCACGTCGGCAACCTGCTCAAAGATTTCGAGTCCGACCGTTCCCTGACCAGCGACGACATCGGCGTGGTCGTAGGGCGGGATAAAAACCGCACCGGACTCCTTTGCAAATTCCTTCGCCGCCGCGAGCGATTCCGTGAATGTCGGGCCGAGCAACACGACCTCTGCGCCGTAATCCTTTGTTGCCAACAGTTTCGGAAGAGCAACACCCATCGGCATAAAGATGGTCGCCTTGATTCCGAGCTCCTGAGCCGCGAGAGCGACTCCCTGCGCGTGGTTTCCGGCACTGGCCGCTACGACTCCGCGGGCTCGTTCCTCGGGGCTCAACTTGCTCATGCGGTTATAAGCGCCGCGAATCTTGTAGGCGCCCGTTCGTTGAAGGTTCTCGCATTTGAGAAGGACCTCGACACCCAAAATCCCCGAGAGATAACGTGATTCCTCGATCGGAGTTTCCTGAGCTACGGCAGACACAACGTCACGCGCGGCGCTGAAATCCGCGAGTGTGGGGCCTGCGATTGCTGTTGTCATGATGTGTTCCTTGGAAAACGCTACCGTAATAAGCATGACGACCGTCTCTGCCTCCGAGGCGCGACGCCTTGCGCTGGTCGCCCAGGGCTTCGGTTCGACCCCGCGCGGGAGGGTAACGACCGATCGCCTCGCCGACACAATCGCGCGGCTCGGAGTTCTTCAACTGGATTCGGTCAATGTGTTTGAACGCAGTCATTACCTGCCGATGTTTTCTCGTCTCGGCACGTACGACACCGCGCTTCTCGATTACCTGTTGCTCGAACCGCATGCGCCTGCTACTCACGTCGAATACTGGGCTCACGAGGCCGCGTTTATCCCCGTTGAGTCGTGGCCTCTGTGGCAGTGGAAAATGCGTGAGAGCCGTGAGCGCAACACGGAACCCGATTCGTGGTTGGCGCAGCATCGCACACTCGCAGACGACCTACTCGCTCGGCTCCATTCGGAAGGACCTGCGACGTTCAGCCAACTCGAGGGCAAGCGCGACCAGCGCCGGGGCAGTTGGTGGGACTGGAGCGACGTGAAGGTCGCCCTCGAATACCTGTTCGAGGACGGCGTGATTACGGCGATTGGGCGCACGAACTTTCAGCGAATCTATGCTCCGGTCGCCGACGTCATTCCCCACCACCTGCTGGACTCCGCGGTGGAGAAACCCGTCGCCCGACGTGCTCTCGTCCTCGACGCGGTTCGGGCGCTCGGCATCGGGGTTCTGTCGGACATCGCCGACTATTACCGTTTCAAGGTCGCACCAACCAAGGACGCCCTCGACGAGTTGGTCGACGCTGGCGCGATTCAGCGCGTGTCGGTCGATGGATGGACTCACCGCGGCGAAACCCTCGATGCGTACATGCTGTCGGGCGCGGTCGTGCCCGCCAAGGCATCAAAGGTGTCAACGATTCTCACGCCGTTCGACCCCATCACCTGGAATCGCCCTCGAGCGAGTCGCGTGTTTGGTTTCGACTACAAGATCGAGATTTACACCCCGGCGGCGAAGCGCGTCTACGGCTATTACTCGCTACCGATCTTGATGGACGACGCACTGGCGGGGCGCATCGACCTCAAAGCGGATCGAAAAACCAGAACTCTCATCGTCAAGAGCGCCCACTGGGAACCGAAGCGACCGAAGGACGCCGCCGATCGTCTTGCCGAGGTCGTGCGACGGGCAGCCGACTGGCGTGGACTCGAGAACATCGTGGTGGACGACTGGGGCGATGCCGCGGCCGAACTGCGTCGAATCTTTTAGAACTTGCCGCCGATTTCAAGCAAGCGACGGACGCGCTCGGCGATGGGTGGGTGCGTCGAAAACATGCGCTCGAGGAAGTTGGGTTTGTTGGGGTCCGCAATCCACATGTGAGCCATCGATGCCGACTGGCGCTGAAGCGGCGCCGAATACTCCCCGAGCTTGTGTAGTGCGCTAGCGAGCCCCTCTGGGTTGCGGGTCGTCATCGCGCCGGTCGCGTCGGCGAGGAATTCGCGTTGGCGCGAAATGCCTGCTTGAACGAGCGCCGACACGAGTGGCGCGATCACCATGGCGATGAGCCCGAACACGAGCGACAGGATGGCCAGACCGCCGTTGTCGCTGCCACGCGAGTTTCGACCGCCGTAGAACGCCATGCGGAACATGATGTCAGCGATGAAACCGAATGCGACCACGAGCCCGAACACAATGGTCGACACGCGAATGTCGTAGTTCTTGACGTGTCCCATTTCGTGGGCCATGACGCCCTCGAGCTCCGCGTCGGTCATGATGTCGAGAAGCCCGGTCGTTGCAGCAACCACAGCGTTCTCGGGGTCTCTTCCCGACGCAAAGGCGTTCGGCGCGGGGTCACTGACGATATACACCTTCGGCATCGGCATCCCGTTGGTGATTGACAGGTTCTCGACAATCCGATACAGGCGGGGGTTGTCCTTCTGCTCGATCAAGACGGCACCGGACGTCGCCACGGCGATTGACCCCGCGTTGTAGTACTGGAACCAGGCGTAAGCGCCGGCGCCCAGAATCGTCATGATCGTGATGGTCCACGAACCGTCGCCCATGAAATAAGCGATGAGCCAGCCGAGTCCACCCAACAACACGATGAACACGAGCAGGATGACGACAGTGTTCCGCTTGTTCGCGGCAATGGCGCTATACATCGAGGGTTAGAACTGTACTTTCGGGGGCTCGGCGATCGCGTCGGGGTTTTCTACCTCGAAGAAGTCGCGCATGCTGAACCCGAGCTGCTTCGCCCACACGTTGTTGGGGAAGACGAGGATCATGGTGTTGAACTCGCGCACTCCGCCGTTGTAGAAGCGACGAGAGGCTTGGATCTTGTTTTCGGTGTCAACGAGTTCCGCCTGCAACTGGAGGAAGTTGTCACTCGCCTTCAGGTCCGGGTAAGCCTCGGCGACGGCGAAGATCGACTTGAGCGCTGCCTGCATCATTCCTTCAGCAGCAGCAGCTTCGGCGGGGCCGTCGGCATTGACCGTAGCGGCGCGCGCCTTGGTGACGTTTTCGAACACGGCCTTTTCGTGCTTGGCATACCCCTTGACCGCTTCGATCAGGTTGGGGATGAGGTCTGCTCGGCGCTTGAGCTGGACCGTGATGTCACTCCACGCTTCGTCAACACGAACTTTGAGAGTGATGAGGCCGTTGTATGTCGACCAGAGGTAGAGTCCCGCAACGATGGCGAGACCGGCGATGACCAAGAGGACTGTTTGTGTTGGATCCATGGCTTTACTCTACGCGCGGGATGCCAGGAGAAAAAGGCACTTTCCCCCACGGCGAAATTCTCTGGTTGTCCACATTTCTGTAAATCTTGTTAGACTGTTTTGAGAACGACGCGATGCTGTTCGGATGAGCAAATCGATGGCCACCCGGCGCGCAATTGCGTTGCTCAAAGGGAAAGGATGGCGGATTCTGAGAACCCGCGGCAGCCACACAGTGTGGAAGTCGCCCCGAGGTGCGCTTTTCACACTTCCGGATGGCCACCGCGAAATCAGCCCAGGCGTCGTCAGAAAGCTAATGAGAGTTTTGGAGGAGACAGATGACTAAACACATTGTCGAGGTATACCGAGACGGCAAATGGTGGATGGCAGACATTTCCGCGCTGGACATATTGACTCAGGCACGGCGAATCGCGCACATCGAACATGCGGCACGCGAGGCGATCGCGGTCACCCTCGATGTGGACCCACTCGACTTCGAGATTGAGGTTCGAATGAGGCCGATTTCCGATATTGACGTCGAGACGTTACGGGCAGAAATTCACCGTGTCCACGATGCCGCATCAGTCCTCGAGCGCGAGGCGACTGTGCGTTCGAAGGAACTCACACAACGCCTCGCCCAAGCTGGAGTGCCGTTGCGCGACATCGGTACAATCATCGGTTTCTCGCACCAACGTGCACACCAGTTGCTCGAACGCTGAGTCGTCGTGCATTGGGCTGACTGGGGCTCACTGACCTTAACATGCCCGGGTGCCCCAACAGGGATTCGAACCCTGACTGTAACGATTTTAAGTCGTTTGCCTCTGCCGGTTGGGCTATTGGGGCGACGCCCTTACTTGCTCGGGCGTGATGCGTATGCCCTGAAGTAAGACTTCGGAGTCTCGCGTAACGTGAGGGTCGTGGTGTCGCGCCCGACCAGGAACTGCATGATCCAGCCGCCGACGACGCGGAACTTCCGTTCCCACATCGGCATCGCGAGCCCGTGATAACCGCGGTGCATGAGCCACGCGGGGAAACCGGTGACCGCAATCTTGCCTGACTGGAACACTCCGTGCCCGACGCCCAAACCGGCGACCGCCCCGAGGTTCTTGTGGATGTACTCGACCGGGGTTTCACCGCGGAGGACTGCGACGAGGTTCGTGGCGAGACGCTTGGCCTGGCGAACGGCGTGCTGCGCGTTCGGAACACACATTCCGCCGACACCACCACCCGTGAGGTCGGGGACAGCAGAGTTGTCGCCCGCCGCCCACGCGCCCGCGACGATGGATCCGTCGGCGTTGGTGACCTGCAGCGTTGCCGACGAGCGGACTCGGCCGCGCTCTTCGACCGGGAGCCCCATCGAGTTGACGACGGGGTTTGCCATCACGCCGGCGGTCCAGACGATGAGGTCCGACTCGAATTTGATCCCGTTCGACAACTCGACGTTGCCGCCCTTGGCCGACATGAGTTGAGTGTCGAGGTGCACGGTGGCTTGACGCGACGCGAGGTTTCTGAGAACCCACTGCGAGGTCTTCATCGACACCTCGGGCATGACGCGCGGCATCGCCTCGACCATGTGGAACTTGGTGTCGTCAATCGTGAGTTCGGGGTACTGCTTGAGCATCGCCGTGGCGAGTGAGCGAAGTTCTGCGAACGTCTCGATTCCCGCGAATCCACCGCCGATGACGGTGACCGTGAGGAGGCGATCGCGTTCTTTGCCCTTGGGCAGGTTAGCGGCCTTGGCGAAGTTGTCGATGATGCGGTCGCGAACAGCGAGGGCTTCTTCGATGGACTTCATACCGAAGGCTTCGTCCGCGACTCCCGGAATGGGGAAGGTTCGAGAAACGGACCCAGCCGCAACGACGATGTGGTCGTACTTGGTGGTGTAGCTCTTGCCGGCCGACGGTTCGATGGTCGCCGTCTTTTTGGCGTGATCGACCGCGACGACTCGTCCCTGCACAACGTGGGTCTTCTTCAGGTGTCGACGCAGAGGAACGATGACATGGCGTGCTTCGATCAATCCGGCTGCGACCTCGGGCAGGAATGGGTGGTACGTCATGTACGGAAGCGGGTCGACCAGTGTGACCTCGGCTTCGCCAGCACGCAGGTGCTTTTGCAACTTAAATGCGGTGTAAAACCCGGTATACCCGCCACCGACGATAAGAATTTTGGCCACGACAATTACTCCTGAAATTTATGAGGACAACTGGTCAAATCTAGCGCGTTTCGGGCGCACACACGCACCGTTCGGGCGACCACGTGGCAGCGCCGAGCGCCGCATCCCCCACGAGGTTGACTCCAGGTCCGACAGCGAGGCTGTGAGCGGCGAGCGCATGAAGGCATTTCACTCGGGAGGGCATGCCGCCCGCGCTGATTCCGTCGAGCTCGTCGACGCGGCCGTGCGCGTCGCGGTCGGCGATGTACGCGTTGTGTGCAGCGGCGTAGGCCGAAGCGAACTCGGGGTCCGCCGCCAGTTTGTCTTGTTCGCTGACCATGAATCCGTTGGCCTCGAGAGTTGACAGTGCTGCGGTCGCCCCCGGGTGCGTCAGATAGTAGAACGTGGGAAACGGCGATCCGTCTGCGAGTCGAGGTTTCGTCGCGACGACGGTCGGAGCGCCACAGATGCATCGCGCCGCGACACCGACGACATCGCGCATCGGCCGTCCCAGTTGAATCCGCATGATCTCGAGGTCGCGTTCGCTCGCGGTGTCGATGGTCACTTGGATTCCTCTACCGGGTTGGCGGCAAAGGCATACGACTGGACGAAGGCGTCGATCCAATCGATGTCGGTGGTTTGAACGGTAACCAGCACCTCGTCCGACTTGGCGAGTTTCGCATCAACGTCATTGACAACGAGGTACGAGATGTCGCCGGGGTACACAAACATGAGTCGTTCCCGCGCTTGCGCTTCGACATAGGCACGGTCGGTCCAGCGCATCATGTCCGCTTGCGCTTCGGCGAGGGTCGCACGCGCGGTCGCGACCTCGCGGTCGAGTTCGGCCATCTTCGCCTGCTGTTCAAACCAAATCTGGACGGGGTGCCATAGGTTCACCACCGCGACGATGGCGATGATGATCCCAACGATGACCGCGCCACTCCGTTGCAGTTCGCGGTCGATGAAGTCATCGAGGCTCTGGCGCACGCCGGCTCGCGCCCGACCCGACGATCGGGCGGAACGTTCGGGGCGACGCGGCGAACTCACTCCTCAAGGGTAACGCGGACGCCCCCTCGACCTCGTGAACGACTAGGCGGTGAAACGGGGGAACGCGGAACGTCCCGCGTAGACCGCCGCATCGCCGAGCTCCTCTTCGATTCGAAGCAACTGGTTGTACTTCGCAACGCGTTCACTTCGAGCAGGTGCTCCCGTTTTGATTTGACCACAGTTCGTGGCGACCGCGAGGTCGGCGATGGTCGTGTCTTCGGTCTCGCCCGAGCGGTGCGACAGGACAGCGGTGTAACCGGCGCGCTGCGCCATCGCTACGGCGTCGAGCGTTTCGGTGAGCGACCCGATCTGGTTCACCTTGACGAGGATCGAGTTCCCAGCGTGGCGCTGAATGCCGTCGGCGAGACGCTTCGGGTTGGTGACGAACAGGTCGTCCCCCACAATCTGCACCTTCTCGCCGAGTTCGGCCGTGATGGCCTCCCAGCCGGTCCAGTCGTCCTCGGACAGCGGGTCTTCGATGGTGATGAGAGGGTAAGCGACAACGAGTTCCGAATAGTAGGAGATCAGTTCGCCCGAACTCAATTCGCGTCCCTCGAAACGGTACGAGCCGTTCTCGAAGAATTCGGTCGCGGCGACGTCGAGTCCGAGTGCGATGTCTTTGCCTGGCGTGAAGCCGGCATTGGCGATGGCTTCCATCAGCAGGTCGAGCGCCGCACGGTTGTTGGCGAGATTCGGGGCGAATCCGCCTTCATCGCCGAGGCCGGTCGCGAAGCCCTTGGACTTCAGTTCCGACTTCAGTGCGTGATAAGTCTCAACTCCCCAGCGGAGTCCCTCGCTGTACGACTCGGCGCCGATCGGCAGAACCATGAATTCCTGGACATCGACGTTGGTGTCGGCGTGGGCTCCACCGTTGATGACGTTCATCATCGGGACGGGGAGGACGTGGGCGTTGGGTCCACCGAGGTAGCGGAACAGGGGAAGGTCCGCCGACAGCGCCGCGGCCTTGGCGACGGCAAGAGAGACACCGAGAATCGAGTTCGCGCCCAGCTTGGACTTGTTGTCGGTTCCGTCCGCTTCGATGAGGGCCGCGTCAATCGCGCGCTGTTCGCTCGCGTCGAGTCCTTCGATGGCTTCCGAGAGAACGTCGATGACGGCTTCGACGGCCTTGAGCACGCCTTTTCCGCCATAACGCTTGGGGTCCTCGTCGCGCAGCTCGTAGGCTTCGAACGCTCCGGTCGACGCTCCAGACGGGACAGCCGCCGAGGCAACCGTTCCGTCGTCCAAAACGACATCGACCTCGATGGTCGGATTTCCGCGCGAGTCGAGAATTTCGCGGGCATCAACAAACGCAATAGCGGACACAGGGTTCTCCTTGGTGGTGGTTAGTTCCAGATTAGGGCGTTAGCCGATGGTCTTCCATTCGAGGGGTTCGCCTGGATTGAGAAAGGCATATCGACGGAATCCGTCCTTCTCGAGTTGATCGAGGATCGCGCGCGTGTTCTTGGTCTTGTGTACGAGTCGGACGCGCAGTCCTTCCGCCACGAGCGATTTTTTCTGGTCGATGAGTTCCGTCACCGACAGCGCGGGGTCGTAAATGACCGCGACCGCTGCGGTATCGACAACCGTTTCCGCGGTGACGAGGTCGGCGAGTCGTTCGAACCCGAGCGAGATCCCGGCGGCGGGTACCTCGGTGCCGAGGAAACGACCGATCATGCCGTCGTATCGGCCTCCTCCACCCAGCGAATAGCCGAGCTCGGGGTGGGCGACCTCAAAGATCGCACCGGTGTAATACCCCATCCCGCGAACGAGGAACGGGTCGAACACGATCGAGACGCCGTGGCCGACGGCGGCGGCGATGTCGGCCAGCTCGGCAACCGCGACGGGCGCGACCCCAGCTGGGATTGCGGCGGTCATCGCCTCGAGCGTCGGAGCAGAGGTCGGGTTCGAGTGTTGCCCCAGCAACGCCTCGAGGCCGGCGAGCGCCGAATCGGTCGCCCCGCGTTCCCGCAGTTCAGCGAGAACACCGTCGGTTCCGATCTTGTCGAGTTTGTCGAGAGTGATGAGCGCCGAACCGGTATCCGTCAGTCCCAGTGCATCGAGCATGCCGAACAGGATTCGTCGGTCGTTGAGTCGAATCGTGGTGCCGGTAATCCCGAGGCGATCAAGAGTCGCGGCGGTTGCGGTGATGAGTTCAACTTCGGCGAGAATTCCGGGTTCACCGATGATGTCGATGTCGCACTGGACGAATTGACGGAATCGACCCTTCTGCGGCCGTTCGGCACGCCAGACGGGCGCGATCTGAATCGCACGGAACACGGGCGGAAGTTCGGCGCGATTGGTCGCATAAAAGCGCGTGAGCGGAACGGTGAGGTCGTAGCGCAACCCCATGTCGACGAGGTCGTCGGTCGAGGTTGCCGCCGCGATGTCCGCCGCGGACAAACCGCGCTTGAGGATTCCGAATGCCAAGGTTTCGTTGTCGCCACCGAGTCCAGCAGAAAGCCGTGACGATTCTTCGACGACGGGCGTCTCGATCTCGTCGAAACCGTTCGCGCGATACGACTCGCGGATGATGCCCAGAACGCGGTCTCTTCCCGCCTTTTCGGCGGGGGTGAAGTCACGCATCCCTCGGGGTGGGTTCACCGTCGCCATTCGCCTATTGTTTCACAGTTCAACCCCTCTCCTCTGAACGCAGGTCACCGCGCGGTTTCGGTGAGACACTGTAACCATGAGCACCAACGGAGTCCCCCCACTGTTCACCACTATCTCCACCTCGATTCGAACGGGGTTGTGGTTCACGCTCCTCATCGTCATGGCTGCGACATCGCTCATCATCGTCGCGCTCACCGTCGTGAGCGAAGGGGCGTCAGCCGCCGGCACGGACGCCGGGCGAATGGCGTTCTCGTTCGTCATCTTCCTCGTGCTCGTCGCAGTTCTGCTGGGAATTCCCACAGTCTTCATCTCGATTCGCGAACGGCTCGGGCAGTTGCCCTTCCTCAACACAGTTCTGTTGGCCCTCGCGGTCGGTTTGTCGTTCGTCGCCGTTGCGATTCCCTCGATGGTGTGGGCAATCCTCTCGACCGGGGTCAGTGCTGACGTGTGGCTTCCGGTCATCGGGACTACGGCACTCGAAGTCGGTGTGATTGCTGTCCTCGTCGCACTCGCTCACTGGGCTCTGAAATCCGGCAGCGTGGCAACCGTCACCGCCTTCGGTCTGATCGCGGGTGTGACCCTCGGTCCGGTTCTCGTAGTGTCAGCGGCGGCGTTCGCCCCGCCCGTCATTCAGACGACTAAGACTTTTTACATCAAGTACGGAGACGGCACCGAGCCGATGGATCCAGAAACCGGGTTCCCCATCAATCCGACCTGTGAAGAGAACCCGGTGACGTCGACCACGCCACTCACCGATTACACGGGCGTGTGGGCTGCCGCTACGTCTAATCCCATCGCGCTCGTCAGCGCGTCGATCACACCGGCCATCGGCGATTACGTCATGCCGGGATACGAGGACCCGACATTCGAAACCCCGCCGCCCATGCCATCGGTTGCCACGCCGCTCGATGTGTTTTCCGCGGTCGATGTCGCATCGCGCTCACTGCAGATTCCGGTGAAGACCGAACCCATCATCGACGATGAGTGCGCGAAACTCGCCGAATTCGGAACGCCGTACCCGAACAACGGTCAGGCTGACCCCCGAGACATCATCGCCGAGTCGCAGTCCGGTTTTGTCGCCGGCCTGATCGGTCAGGGCGCTTTTCTCGTCGTCGCGACCGTGATTCTCTCGGTGACTCGGATTCGAGCCCGCAAGCCCTAACGCTCGGCGTCGGTGATAACGCGTCGTACCGCTGCGCGAAGGGACTGTTCGGCGTCGAGCCCATTCGCGCGGGCCGCAGCAACAATCGCCACGAGCAAGTCCCCCAGTTCGTTGTCGGTCGTCTTCTCGGTCACGAGTTCGGACGGGGTCGGTGACTCGTCAAGCTTGCCGATGACTTTGTCCGCAAGGGCGAGAGCGGGTAGTCCCTTGGGAAGCCCCTCAAAGGCGGAGGTCCGTTCGGGCTTTTCGGCAGCCTTCCACTTCTCCCAGTTCGCGACCACCTCGTCGGCGGTATCCGCGGTGACGTCTCCGAACACGTGCGGGTGGCGACCGACCATTTTTTCGCGGGCGACCCGAGCAACATCCTCAATCGTGAACGGGCTGTCGGGGTCGGCGGCCCCCAGATCGGCGTGGAACAACACCTGATACAGAACGTCCCCGAGTTCCTCGACCATGTGCGTCCGGTCGCCCGATTCGACGGCGTCGATGAACTCGTGGCTCTCTTCGATCAAATATTTGAGCAGCGACTCATGTGTCTGTTCGCGGTCCCACGCGCAGCCGTCCTCGCCGCGCAGCCTCGCCATCACGGCGATGAGGGCGTCGAGTTCGGGGTGGGTGGGTTTGCTCATGTGGTTTCACCATAGATGGCATCGACGAGGTCGCGCACCCATTCGATGAGGTCGTCACCTTCGCGCGTCGACATCGGAACAAGCACCGCCGACATCGCCTGCACGTATCGGGCGCCCGAATACAGGCGCACGAGCCGCGCCTGCCGAGAATCGAGAAGTTCCGGCCCCACGATTCGCAGGTTGGGCCCCGCGGGAATGAGTTCGGTGATGCCCAGTTCGGCGATTTGCCGACGAAGCCTCGACACATTGGCCAACGTCAGTACCTGAGCCGGCGGCTCGCCGTAACGGTCGCGCATCTCGTCGAGTTCGGTGTCTATCGCGTCGACCGCGGCCGTCGGGAACGACGCAGCCGACAGTTTTTGGTAGGCCTCGAGTCGCAGGCGTTCGCTCTCGATGTAGTCCTCGGGGATTCGCGCATCGACGGGAATCTCGAGGCGCAGGTCGTTCGACTCGGGGGCGGCTTCGCCCTTGAACTCGCCGATGGCTTCGGAAATCATCCGCAGGTACAGATCGAAACCAACACCGGCGATGTGACCGGCCTGCTCGCCACCGAGTAGGTTGCCGGCTCCGCGCAATTCGAGGTCTTTCAGCGCGATTGCCATTCCCCCACCAAGGTCCGAGTTCTGGGCGATGGTCTTCAATCGCTCATAGGCGGTTTCGCTCAGTTCGTGGTCGCGGTCGTAGAGGAAGTACGCGTAGGCCCGCTCCCGCGAACGGCCAACGCGCCCGCGCAATTGGTGCAACTGGCTGAGCCCGTATTTGTCCGCGCGGTCAATGATGAGCGTGTTCGCGTTGGGGATGTCGAGTCCCGTCTCGACGATCGTCGTCGACACGAGAACATCGAATCGGCGTTCCCAGAAATCGACCATGACTTTTTCGAGAGCCGCTTCCGGCATTTTTCCGTGGGCGACGGCGATGCGCGCGTCGGGGACAAGTTCGGCAAGTTTCGCGGCGACTCCCGGAATCGTCGACACGCGGTTGTGCACATAGAACACCTGGCCCTCGCGCAACAGTTCGCGCTTGATGGCGGCGGCGACCTGTTCGTCCGAATACTGACCGACATAGGTGAGGACGGGGTGGCGTTCCTCCGGCGGGGTCGCCAGAGTCGACATCTCGCGAATCCCCGCGATCGCCATCTCAAGCGTGCGCGGAATCGGCGTCGCGCTCATCGACAACACGTCGACGTTGGTCTTCAGTTGTTTCAGTGTCTCTTTGTGTTCGACGCCGAATCGTTGTTCTTCGTCGATGACGACGAGCCCGAGGTCCTTGAACACAATTCCTTTCGACAACAATCGGTGCGTTCCGATGACGACGTCCAGAGAGCCGTCAGCGAGCGACGCCAGCGTGTGTTTCGCCTCGGCGTCGGTCTGGAATCGCGACAGTGGCGCGAGCGTCACGGGGAATCCGGCGAATCGTTCGCGAAACGTTTCGATGTGCTGGCGAACCAACAGGGTGGTCGGAGCGATGATCGCGACTTGTTTACCCGCCATGACCGCCTTGAACGCGGCGCGAACCGCAACCTCGGTCTTGCCGAACCCGACGTCACCGGCCAACAGCCGATCCATCGGGATTTCGCTCTCCATGTCGGCCTTGACCTCATCGATCGTCGTCAACTGGTCGGGGGTTTCGTGGTACGGGAACGCGTCCTCGAGCTCACGTTGCCACGGTGTGTCGGGCGGGAACGCGAATCCGCGGCTCGCTGCTCGCGCCGCATACAACTTGACGAGTCCCACCGCGATGTCGCGAACGGCCTTCCGCGCACGACCCTTCGTCGACGACCAGTCCGAACCGCCCATCTTGGACAGGCTCGGGTCTTCGCCGCCGACGTACCTCGACACGAGCCCCAACTGGTCGGTCGGAACGTACAACTTGTCGCCGGGGTAGCCGCGTTTGCTGGGGGCGTACTCCAACACCAGGTATTCGCGCAGTGCCTTTTGCTTCGTCTTGGCCGAGATAACAATTTCGCGCTCAACCAATTCGAGGAAACGCCCGATTCCGTGCGTCTCGTGAACGACAAAGTCGCCCTTGGTCAACTGCAGCGGGTCGACGGTGGTCTTGCGTTTCGACGCGAGACGAGTCGCATCGCGGCTGCCCCGCGTTTCGCGTCGCCCAAAGAATTCGGTTTCGCCCATGACCGTCAACGACGCGGCGACAATCTCCACCCCGTGGTCGATGGTCCCCTGCACCAGATAGGCGACGCCCGTCTCTGGGTTGTCGGGAACGAACTCGACGGGTCGAGCGGCAAGCCCCGCCTCGGCCAGAAGGTCACGCGCACGTTCGAGCGTTCCGTGACCGGCCGCGACGACGATGACAATCCCCTTCGCCGCGAGCCTCTCTCCAACGAAGTTCACTGCGCCGTCCGGGTCGCCGATGAACGACGGAATCGGCTTCGATTCGACCCGCTCTTCGAGCCCCGAGTTGAGCGCCGTCATCGTGAAATAGTCTCGGCGGGCGACATCGGCGCGGAACTGGTCGAACTCGACGAAATCGGCCTTGTCGACATTGATCGGGACAACACCGCCGTCACCCACCTGATTCCAGGCGGCGGCGAGGAATTCTTGGTTCGTGATGCGAAGGCTCTCGGCACGGGCGCGGACCCGGTCGGGTCCGACCACGATGACGGCGGCCGTCTCGGGGAAATACTCCAGCAGCGGCACGATCTTGTCGACCAGCACTGGCAAGAGCGACTCCATGCCGATGACACCAATGCCCTCGGCGATGGGCTCGGCCAGAGACCGCAGTGCCGGAATCGTGTCGGCCAGTTTCCGCGCCTTGGCGCGCACGTCGGCGGTCAGAGCGATCTCGCGAACCGGCGTGATTTCGACGGATTTGACTAACCCAAGCGAACGCTGGTCGGACACCGCGAACTCGCGGATCTCGTCGATGTCGTCGCCAAAGAAATCGACTCGGACGGGGTGCGCGGCGAGTGGCGGGAAGACATCGAGGATTCCGCCTCGGACCGCGACTTCTCCGCGGCGCGACACGAGGTCGACGCGCTGGTAGCCCAACTCGACAAGCGACCGAGACACCTCGAGCAGGTCGCGGCGTTCCCCGACCGAAATGGTCAGAAGCGGCCGGTCAGCAAGATCGGCGGCGAGTGGCTGCAGCGCGGCTCGCACACTCGAAATGATGACGAGGCTCTCGATACCGTTCCAGGCGCGCAGAGCACGCAGGGTCGCAATACGATTCGCGACCGTTTCGCTCGAGGGGCTGAGCCGTTCGTGCGGCAGGGTCTCCCACGACGGAAAAATCAGCGACCGAACGCCCCACGTCGCGAGCGACTCAGACATCGCCTGGGCTTCGTTGCCCGTCGCGGTGACAAGCAACACGAGTTTCGGCTCGCGGCACATCGCGGCGATGAGAGGGGCGCGGGCTCCGTCTTCGAGCGACAGTGCTGGGCCGCGAAGTTGGTTCGCGGCATCGACCAACACCGATGCCACTCCCCGAAGACTCACCTCGACAGTCTACGGCGGGGCAAAAATCACGAGGGCGAGTGGTACCGCAGTTGCGCTTTCGCGAGGCCCTCGAGAACGATCGACTCGACGGCTCCGGCAGCGTCGGCGACAAGGTTCGGAACGGTCTCGCGTTCGACCGTGGTGAACGGTTCAAGCACGTGCACCGCGGTGTCCTTCTGGCCCGCCGGGCGCCCAACGCCAACCCGAACGCGAAGGAAGTCCGCGCCGATGTGGGCGATGGTCGAACGCACGCCGTTCTGGCCGCCGTGACCGCCACCCAGTTTGATGCGCACGGTGTCGAACGGCAGGTCAACGTCGTCGTGAATCACGATGACGTGGTCGGGTTCGATTCCGAAGAAGTCGGCTAATTGGCGAATCGGCCCGCCGGACGCGTTCATGAAACACATCAGCGTCGCCAGAATCACCTTGTCGGTGCCGGGCTGGAAACGCCCCTCGGCAATCATCGCAATCGACTTGTGACGCTTGGTCTTCTCGCCCATCTGTTCGGCGAGGCTGTCGATCACGCGGTGACCGACGGAATGGCGATGCGCAGCGTAGTCAGGCCCGGGGTTACCAAGCCCGACTACGAGCCACGCATCGGTCATGATTATTCGGCAGCGCCTTCAGCGGCCGGTGCGGCCTCGGCAGCAGCGGGTGCAGCCTCGGTGCCCAGCGACTCAGCGCTAGGGACCGCCTGGATGGCGACGATGATTGCTTCGCCGTCGAGCATGAGCTTGACCCCCGCAGGAAGAACAACGTCCTTCGCCGAGATGTGGGTGTGCTCGAGCATTCCGGTGACGTCGACCTCGAGGTGCTCGGGGATCTGCGTCGCTTCGGCCTCGACCTGGATGGTCTGGTGCTCGAGCATCGCAACGGTTCCGGGGAACGGGTGTCCGATCATGACTACCGGGATGTTGACCGTAACGGTCTCGCCCTTCTTGACGATGACGAGGTCGACATGCTCGATGATCTGACGGACGTAGTCCTTCTGGACGTCCTTCACGAGAACTAGTTCTTTCTTGCCGTTGACGTCGAGGTCGATGAGCACGTTCTTGTGACGGACGAGGAGGCTCAGTTCGTGAGCGTTGACCATCACGTGCCGCGGGTCTTCGCCGTGACCGTAGATGACCGCGGGGACGTTCCCGAGTGCGCGAAGCTTGCGCGCAGCGCCCTTACCGAAGGACGCGCGTTCTTCGCCCTTGAGTGCAAATTGTTCAGCCATGGTGTTGCCTTTCGCGGGGTGGTGACCCCTGGTTGGTGTTTCAACTCGAACGCCGGAAGCGTGAGGAGGACCAAGGTCGACCCACCGCGTCGATCACGGATCCGTGAATCCCTCGCCGAAGTTCGGATTCAGCCTATCGGATAGGCTGGGAATTGATTTCCACGCGTTTTCTCTCTGGATTTCTCGAACGGAGTGTGAATGTCTCAGGCCAACATCGGTGTCGTCGGTCTCGCGGTTATGGGTTCGAATCTGGCCCGAAACCTCGCCAGTCGCAAGGACAACCGCGTCGCGGTCTACAACCGTTCGTGGGACAAGACGGAACACCTCGTCGACGCTCACCCCGAGGCGAACTTCCTGCCCGCGAAGACGGTCCAAGAGTTTGCCGCGTCACTGTCAAAACCCCGCACCGCGATCATCATGGTCAAGGCGGGCGCCGGAACTGATGCCGTCATCGACCAGTTGTGTGAGGTCTTCGAGCCCGGCGACATCATCGTCGATGGCGGAAACGCTCTGTTCACCGACACGATTCGTCGCGAAAAAGCGGTGCGCGAGACGGGCATCAACTTCGTTGGTGCCGGCATCTCGGGTGGTGAAGAGGGCGCTCTCCTGGGGCCGTCGATCATGCCTGGCGGTTCGGCCGAGGCGTGGGAAACGCTCGGACCCATCCTGAGGTCGATTGCTGCGGTCGTCGACGGCGAACCTTGCGTCACGCACGTCGGAATCGATGGCGCCGGCCACTTCGTCAAAATGATTCACAACGGTATCGAATACGCTGACATGCAACTGATCGCCGAGGCCTACGACCTCATTCGTCGTGGAACCGGCAAGTCCCCCGCCGAAATCGCCGACGTGTTCACCGAGTGGAACAAGGGCGAACTCGAGTCGTACCTCATCGAGATCACCGCCGAGGTCCTTCGTCAGGTCGACGCCGCGACGGGCAAGCCCCTCGTGGACGTGATTCTGGACGAGGCGGGTTCCAAGGGCACGGGTGTCTGGACCGTTCAGACCGCGCTGTCGCTCGGGACACCCGTGTCGGGAATCGCCGAAGCCGTGTTCGCCCGCGGACTTTCGTCACACCCTGAGCAGCGCGCGCTCGCTTCGGCGATGCCCGGCCCCGATTCGTTCGCCGTCAAGGATGTCGACGCGTTCATTGAGGACGTCCGTCAGGCCCTCTACGCATCCAAGATCGTCGCCTATTCGCAGGGCTTTGACGCGATTCGCGCCGGCGCAGCCGAATACAACTGGCACATCAACCTCGGCGAGGTTGCCCGCATCTGGCGTGGCGGTTGCATCATCCGCGCCCAGTTCCTCAACCGCATCACCGAGGCCTACCGCACCGACGAGTCCCTCACGTTGCTCATGGCCGCGCCGTACTTCGCGAAGGCCGTCTCGGGCGCTCAGGCCGCGTGGCGCCGCGTCGTCATCGCTGCGACCGAAGCCGGTATTCCTGCCCCAGCTTTCGGATCGTCACTGTCTTATTACGACGGATTGCGTGCCGACCGTCTGCCCGCCGCCGTCATCCAAGGCCAGCGTGACTTCTTCGGCGCGCACACCTATAAGCGCATCGACAAGCCGGGCACGTTCCACACCCAGTGGTCAGGCGATCGCACCGAGATTGCGGCGGAAGACACGCACTAACCGAACGCCCTCGACATCTACTCACGCCCGAAATCTCCTAAAGTAGATGCATGAACGATTCGCTCCGCACCCCCACAAAAAACGACGCCGTTCGCACGGCCGACACCGACTCGGTGTTCCACTCGTGGTCGGCTCAGTCGACGCTCGCGCCGTTCGTTATCGCGGGCGGTAAGGGCTGCGAGGTCTGGGATTACGAGGGCAACACGTACCTCGACTTCTCGAGCATGCTCGTCAACGTCAACATCGGTCACCAGCACCCCAAGGTCGTCGAGGCGATCAAGGCGCAGGCCGACATCCTCACAACGGTCGCCCCGGCACACGCGAACAACATGCGTGCACTTGCTGCCCAAAAGATTCTTGACCACGCCCCTGCCAACTTCCACAAGGTGTTCTTCACTAACGGCGGCGCTGACGCTGTCGAAAACGCCATCCGCATGGCGCGAATCCACACGGGCCGCGACAAGGTCATCTCGTTCTACCGCTCGTATCACGGCAACACGGGAGCGGCCATCGTCGCAACCGGCGATTGGCGCCGCATCCCCAACGAGTACGCCCGCGGACACCTGCACGTCTTTGGGCCCCACCTCTATCGCAGCGAATACTGGTCGACCACTCCGGAACAGGAATCCGAGCGCGCGTTGCACCACCTCGAGCGCGTCATTCAGGCGCAAGGAGCCGACTCGATTGCGGCGTTCCTTTTCGAAACGGTTCCCGGCACCGCTGGCATCCTGACTCCCCCACCCGGATTCCTCAAGGGCGTTCGAGCCCTCGCCGACAAGTACGGAATCGTCCTCATCCTCGACGAGGTCATGGCCGGCTTCGGTCGAACCGGTGAGTGGTTCGCGTTCGACGCGTTCGACGTCGTCCCCGACCTCGTTTCCTTTGCGAAGGGCGTCAACTCGGGTTACGTCCCCGTCGGCGGCGTTCTGATCGCGGACCACATCGCAAAAACGTTCGACGAG
This sequence comes from Microbacteriaceae bacterium, assembly GCA_044353905.1. Classification (GTDB taxonomy): domain Bacteria; phylum Actinomycetota; class Actinomycetes; order Actinomycetales; family Microbacteriaceae; genus MWH-TA3. The sequence goes on from JBILBA010000001.1 coordinate 149,965, forward strand.
CGGGTCTTCCCCGGTGGCCTCACCTATTCGGGTCACCCACTCGCGGCCGCGAGCATCGTCGCCGCGATCAGCGCGATGGAGGACGAAGGTGTCATCGAAAATGCCCGCTCCATCGGAGCTAACGTGCTTGGCCCCGGACTTCGCGACCTGCAAGCCAAGCACGACGTCATCGGCGACATCCGCGGGTCGGGAGTCTTCTGGGCACTCGAGTTCGTCACCGACCGCGAGGCACGCACTCCCGTTGACGCCGCCTGGATGGGGAAGCTCAAGACGGCGCTGTTCGCCGCCGGACTCGTCCCGTTCATGGCCGACAACCGCCTGCACGTCGTGCCGCCGTGTGTCATCACCGAAGACGAGGCGCGCCGCGGACTGGCGATCATCGACAAGGTATTGGCGGACCTGAAATAAACACCCGCTGTTGAGAAGGCAGAATGTCCCTATGGACTCCGCTTCTTTCAGCACGTTTCTCGCGGCCCGTCGCAGCACGCGCGACTTCCTGCCGAAAGCTGTTCCCCAGGACGTCATCGACGCAATCCTGACCGACGCGATGACCGCCCCGAGCTGGTCCAACACCCGCCCGTACATGGTTGCGGTGGCGATGGGGGATGTGCGCGATCGCATTTCGACCGAGTTACAACGTCGCTGGGCGATTGCATCCGTGGCAATTCGCGGTTCGTGGTGGGACAAGGTGATGTTTTTCCTCAAGCGAGACGGTCTGCCGACGAGCGACTACCAGGTGTGGCGACCGTATCCGAAGGACGTGCAGCCGCGCAGCCAAAAGATCGGGCGCGACTTGTACACGCACCTCGGCGTTGCGCGTGGCGACAAGGTCGGGCGTGACGAGCAGTGGGCGCGAAACTTCGACATGTTCGGAGCCCCCGTCGCGATCTTCGTTTTCACCCACAAGGGGTTGCCGACCTACGCCGTTTCCGACGCGGGGCTTTTCATGCAGAACCTCATGCTGTCGGCCCACGCCCGTGGGCTTGGCACCTGCGCGCAGGGAGCCCTCGCCGTGTGGTCTGACCCGGTACGCGCCGAATTCGACGTCCCGAAGCAATACAAGTTGTTGTGCGGTATCGCTTTGGGTTATCCGTCGAAAGACAACGTCAACAGTTTCCAGGCCGAGCGCCTTCCAATCGCGGACATCACCGTCCCACTCGCTGACTGAATCTCACGTGGCGACACCTTTGGGCGTCGAGTCGCGCGCCCCGATTACCGTGACGTATAGAGTTACGCGGCCCCGTCGAACATTCCGGTGACCGAGCCCTCGCCGAAGACCTCGCGAATCGCGGTGGCGATGGTCGGTGCGATCGACAGGATTTCAAGGCGATCCCAACGCTTGTCCTCGGGAATCGGCAGAGAATCAGTAACGACAACCTTGTCGATGAAGTCGGATTGCAAGATTTCGGTTGCGGGGTCCGAGAACACCGCGTGGGTCGCCGCGACGACAACTCCCCTGGCGCCGGCGTTCTTCAGCGCCTCTGCGGCCTTGACGATGGTTCGCCCGGTATCAATAAGGTCATCGACAATGAGGCACACTCGGCCTTCGACCTCACCGACGATCTCGTGAACGCTCACCTGGTTCGCAACCGTTGGATCACGACGCTTGTGGATAAGCGCGAGGGGCGCTCCGAGCTTCTGGCTCCAGATGTCGGCGACACGAACCCGGCCCATGTCGGGGCTGACCACGGTCAGAGTGGACGAATCGAGTTGCGCGCGGCAGTGCTCAAGCAAAAGCGGCATCGCGAACAGGTGGTCAAACGGTCCGTCAAAGAACCCCTGGATCTGCGGTGCGTGAATGTCGACCGACATAATCCGGTCGGCTCCGGCGGTCTTGAACAGGTCCGCGACGAGCCGTGCCGAAATCGGCTCGCGGCCGCGGCTCTTCTTGTCTTGGCGGGCGTAAGGGTAGAACGGCGCGACGACGGTGATGCGCTTCGCACTCGCGCGCTTCAGAGCGTCGACCATGATGAGCTGTTCCATCAGCCACTCGTTGATCGGGTTGCAGTGCGACTGAATGACGAACGCGTCCGTGCCACGAACGCTCTCGTCGAACCGTGCATAGATTTCGCCGTTCGCAAACGTTCGAGCTTCGGTCGGCAACAGCGAGATGCCGAGTTCATTGGCAACGTCCAACGCGAGTTGAGGGTGGGCTCGGCCCGAAATGAGAATGAGCTTCTTTTTACCCGCCAACTCCATGTTGTTCATTGGGCTACTCGCTTTCCTTTGTCGCGTGAGTTGCGGCCTCGGCGGACGCAGTACCTGGTCGATTGTTTTCGACCCAACCTTCGACGTTGCGCTGTTGCGCCACCGTCATTCCCAGCGCACCGGCCGGGACGTTTCGTCGAACGACGGTTCCGGCGGCCGTGTAGGCGCCGTCCGCAATCGTGACGGGAGCGACAAAGACGTTGTGGGACCCCGTGCGAACGTGTGACCCCACGACGGTCGGGTGCTTGGCAACCCCGTCGTAGTTCGCCGTAATGGTGCCGGCGCCAATGTTCGATTCCTCGCCGACAGTCGCGTCACCTACATAAGAGAGGTGCGGGACCTTGCTGCCGCGACCGATTTGCGCGTTCTTGGTTTCGACGAAAGCACCAATCTTGCCGCCTTCGCCGAGGACGGTGCCAGGGCGCAGGTACGAGAACGGGCCGACCGTGGCGTTCGCCTCGATGACGGCGAGTGTCGCGTCGGTCCGGGTGACGCTCGCGTTTTCGCCGATCTCGCAATCGCGCAGGGTTGTGTCGGGGCCGACCGTCGCGCAACACGCGATGCTCGTCGCGCCCTTGAGGAATGTGCCGGGCAGGATGTGGGCGTCGGGTTCGATGGACACACCGCGGTCGATCCAGGTCGTCGCCGGGTCGTCGATGCTCACGCCGTTCATCTGGTGTCCGCGAACGATCATCGCGTTGAGCCTCGCCTGCGCGTCGGACAGTTGCGCGCGGTCGTTGACCCCCGCGACGACCCACGATTCGTAGACGGGGTTCGCGCCGACGGCGAGGCTGTCGGTCACGAGAAGTTCAATGACGTCCGTCAGGTACTTCTCACCCTGCGAATTCGCGGTTCCGACCTTGGCGAGCGCGGCTTTGAGCGCCGACGCTCGGAACACGTATGTTCCGGAATTGATCTCAGAGATGCCGAGTTCGTCCTCGGCCGCATCTTTGTGCTCGACAATGCGGCGGAATTCGCCGGCGTCATCGCGCACGATTCGGCCGTACCCCGACGGGTCGTCCACGAGAGCCGAGAGGACCGATGCGGAACGTTCGCGCTGGCGGTGTTCGTCGATGAGGTCGGTCAGGGTCTCGGCGTCGAGCAACGGCACGTCACCCGAGACAACCACCACATCGCCGTCGAAATCGGCGAGCGCAGCGATTGCGAGCTCGACCGCTCGACCCGTTCCGGGAACGTCGTCCTGGTCGACGATGACGACACCGTCGGACAATTCGGCGATCGCCCCAGCGACCGCATCGCGCTCGTGGCGCACGACCGCGACCGTGTGGGCGGGGTGCAGAGCTGCGACTGTCGACAGCACGTGCCCGATCATCGGAACACCCGCGATGGGGTGCAAGACCTTCGCCGTGGCGGATTTCATCCGCGTTCCCTCACCGGCGGCGAGAATCACCACGGCAAGGGAAACATCGGTCATGAGACCATTCTGGCACTAGGCACTCGGCACTTGCGCTGAAGCGCCGTAAGCATCTGAAATTTCGGGCAGAATGGTATTGCCCTTCGTGGCGGTCCGCCTTAGTGTAATGGCAGCACGGCATCCTTTGGAGATGTTCGGTCTAGGTTCGAATCCTGGAGGCGGAGCGAAAGCGTCACTTCAGATTCGTAGTCCGTTCACCTCCCGTTCACCGCAGCAGCGTTCACTGAGAGCTGTTGGTAACCTCCAACATCTCGCATTGAAAGGAATATTGTGAAAACAATTTCGCTCGCTGGATTCGCCGCCACCGCGGCTGTCGCAGCTCTCGTCCTCACCGGTTGCGGTGGCCAGAATGTCGAAGCCACCAACGTCGTCGCTGACGGATCGTCGACAGTTGCACCTCTGACGGAAGCCGCCGCCACGCTCTTCCGTGACGCAGACGCCAGCGTCAACGTCACTGTTGCCACCTCGGGTACTGGTGGAGGATTCGAAAAGTTCTGTGCCGGTGAAACCGACATCTCGAACGCCTCGCGCCCCATCAAGGACGAAGAAGCCGCTATCTGTGCCGAAGCCGGCATCGAGTTCACCGAAATCGTGATGGCGAACGATGGCCTCGCGGTCGTTGTTCCCGTTGGCAACACGTTCGCTCAGTGCCTCACCGTCGAGCAGCTCAACACCATTTGGGGCCCCGATGCCGAAGGCAAGATCACGTCGTGGAACCAGGTCGACTCGTCCTTCCCCGATGTTGAGCTCGCGCTCTTCGGACCCGGAACTGACTCGGGAACGTTTGACTACTTCACCGACGAAATCAACGGCGAAGAAGGCGCAATCCGCACCGACTACAGCCCCTCGGAAGATGACAACGTCCTCGTCCAGGGAATCTCGGGTGCTGAAGGTGGCCTCGGATTCTTCGGTCTCTCGTACGTCACCGAAAACGCCGACCTCGTTCGCGCCGTTGACGTTGACGGTGGCGAAGGCTGCGTAGGCGCATCGGAAGCGACTGTTCAGGACGGTTCGTACACTCCTCTCGGACGCCCGCTCTTCATCTACGTGAACAACTCTTCCTACACCGAAAAGGCGCAGGTCAAGAAGTTTGTTGACTTCTATGTCGCTAACCAGGCCGACGTGGCAGCCCTTGCCACGTTCATCCCGCTGACCGACGAGCAGGCTGCAGTTGCAGTTGACGAGCTCGCCACCCTCGGCTAGGTAGCATTCAACATATGAGCACAACGTCAACCCCGGCCCCACCGTCTTTCGCGACTGGCAAGCCGGGGTTGACTGCTCTTAAAAAGTCGTCGCGAAACGGTGAGAAAATCGTACTCGGCGTCTTTCGCACCGCTTCCCTTCTCACGGTGTTGATCACCGTCGCGATCCTCATCGCCCTCGCGATTCCGTCGTTCTCGTTCTTCTCGCAGGTTCCCGTCTTCGAATTCCTCTTTGGAACTCGATGGGCGCCCCGGTTTGCGGACGCATCGTTCGGTGTCGTACCGCTTGTGACCGCAACCGCCTGGACCACGGTGATTGCGCTGTTCGTGGCAGTTCCGTTTGGCTTGGGCGCGGCAATTTACCTTTCGGAGTACGCGCATCCCCGCTCGCGTCGCGTGCTGAAACCAATCCTCGAAGTTCTGGCCGGAATCCCCACCGTCGTTTACGGCTACTTCGCCCTCATTTTTGTGCAGACCGTCGTGTTCCGCGAATGGCTGCAACTGCCCACCGAATCGTTCAGTGTTCTCGCGGCGGGTGTTGTCATGGGCGTCATGATCATTCCCACCATCGCTTCGATCAGCGAAGATGCCATGAGCGCGGTTCCGATGGCGATGCGCCAAGGTTCAGCAGCGCTCGGCGCTAACAAGATGCAGACCACGATTCGGGTTGTTTTTCCGGCGGCGCTGTCCGGAATTATCGCCGCCGTCGTTCTCGGTGTTTCTCGCGCCATTGGCGAAACCATGATTGTTGCAATCGCCGCCGGACAGCAAGCCCGCATCGTTGGCAACCCGCTCGAACAAGGACAGACGATGACAGGATTCATCGCGAACGCCGCTCTGGGAGACAGTCGTGTCGGATCGCTCGAATACGACACGCTCTACGCCGTGGGATTGTTGTTGTTTGCCATCACCCTCTTGATGAACTGGATTTCCATCGCACTCGTTCGTCGATTCCGAGAGGCGTACTGAACCAATGACTTCACTACCCCAATCGAATCCCCTACGCGGCCGAGTCCGCGGCGGTGACTCTAGTCCGCTCTCAATTCTTTTCTTGTTCCTCTTGTGGTTCAGCGTCTTTTTCGCTTTCGTGTTCCTTTTGACCCTCATCGTGACCACGTGGATAGACGGCGCGGCTCGGCTCGACCTGAGGATGTTCACCGAGTTCCCGTCCTCGTCCGCCGAAGATGCGGGCGCTCGACCCGCAATCTTGGGCTCGCTTTTGGTCATCACGGTCACCGCACTGTTTACCCTTCCGTTGGGGATTGCTGCGGGAATTCACCTGGAAGAGTTCGCGAACAGGAATAACCGGTTCAACCGAGCCGTCGAACTCAACGTGCAGAACCTCGCCGCGGTCCCCTCGATTGTTTACGGACTGTTGACCCTCGGTGCGCTTTCGGCAATGGGCGTCCGCGATAAAAACATTGTGATTGCCGGCGCAATGGCGCTGAGTTTGCTGATTCTGCCGGTCGTCATCATCGTCACCCGTGAATCCCTCCGTGCAGTCCCCCTCGAGATTCGCGAAGGCTCCTTAGCGCTCGGCGCAACGCCCTTACAGACACTATTCCGCCAAACACTGCCGTCTGCAGTTCCCGGGATCGCGACGGGGTCAATTCTCGCGCTGTCGCGGGCTCTCGGAGAAGCCGCGCCGCTGCTCATCCTCGGTGCGCTCGTGTTCGTCTCGTTCGACCCGAACGGGCTGTTATCGGGTTACACGACCCTGCCTATCCAAATCTTCAACTGGACCGGTCGTCCGCAGGAAGAGTTCCACGTGCTCGCCGCGGCGACGTCCATTGTGCTGCTCGGGTTGCTCCTCGCCATGAATTCCATTGCCATCACCATCCGTAATCGATTCCAGCAGCGCTGGTAAGGAAAGAAACCATGGCCTCGAACAACGATGAAAAGTCGAACAAAAAGTCCGGCAAGAAGAAAGACACTGAGACGACGGTCCGTATCGTTACAGCAGACAACGGCCCCGTCTCGGAATTTGTAATTCCCGCACTCGAATGCCACGACGTCGACGTCTATTACGGGAATTTCCGAGCCGTCTCGGAAGTCAACATGTCTTTCGGAAAGAACGAAATCACCGCTCTTATCGGTCCCTCAGGTTGTGGAAAATCGACATTGTTGAGATCGCTCAACCGTATGAACGACCTTGTCGACGGCGCGCGGGTGACCGGATCGGTAACTTTCCACGGAGAGAACATTTATGCCCCGGAGGTCGACGCCATCGAAGTCCGACGACGCATCGGCATGGTGTTCCAAAAACCAAACCCGTTCCCCAAATCGATTTACGACAACGTTGCGTACGGCCCTCGCGTTATCGGCATGAAACCCGACAACATGGACGACCTAGTCGAAGAAGCACTGACCCAAGCCGCGCTGTGGGACGAGGTCAAAGACAAGCTCAAACAGTCCGCATTCGGGCTTTCCGGGGGGCAACAGCAGCGTCTGTGTATCGCCCGAACTATTGCCGTCAAACCCGACGTTATCCTCATGGACGAGCCCTGCTCGGCTCTTGACCCCATCGCCACCAAGCGCATCGAAGACCTGATGTTGGAGTTGACGAAGGATTACACCATCGTCATCGTCACCCACAACATGCAACAGGCCGCCCGCGTCGCCGACCGCACCGCGTTCTTCACCGCGTTACCCGACGAAACGACCGGGAATCGCACGGGTGTCCTGGTTGAATTTGACCGGACCTCGGACCTGTTCACGAATCCGAAAGACACTCGCACCGAGGATTACATTTCGGGTCGTTTCGGGTAGTCGGGGCGCATAACCCGCGCAACGCTATTCGCCGAGTTTGTCGGCGACATCCAACCAGCGTGATTCCAACGTATCGAGGTTCGTGGTCGCCGTTCCGAGTTCGGTGCTGATTCTGGCGAGACCCTCGTAATCGCTCTGGTCGTGCGTCGCCAGTTGGGTGTGAATCGTGGCAATCGACGACTTCAGGTTCTCGATCTGGCGATTGAGCGACTTGTATTCCTTGTCGAGCGCGTGGCGCTCGGCTCCGCTCAGTTGGGTCGACTTCGCCGTCGGTTTGACTGGTGCCGAGGCGATGGGCGTAACCGGCCGTGCATCCAACCGCAGGTATTCGTCGACGCCCCCGGGGAGGTGCCGCAAGTGCTTGCCGATGACCGCGTACTGCTGGTCGGTGACTCGCTCGAGCAGGTACCGGTCGTGCGAGACCACAATCAGTGTTCCCGGCCACGAGTCGAGCACGTCCTCGAGCGCCGCGAGCATGTCGGTGTCCAGGTCGTTGGTCGGTTCGTCCAGAAGTAACACGTTCGGTTCGTCGAGCAGGATGAGCAGGATCTGCAGTCGTCGTTTCTGTCCACCCGACAGGTCTTTGACGGGGGTTTGAATGTGCGCGCTGGAAAACCCGAGCCGTTCGAGCAACTGGCCGGGAGTCAATTCGATCCCGCCCGCGTTGTACGTCGTCTTGAATTCGGCGATGACCGCACTCACTCGGTCGTTCATGTACTTCTCGAGACCCTCGAGGCGCTGGTCGAGTCGTCGAAGCTTGACCGTCTTGCCCGTCTTCACACGACCGCTCGTGGGGTGCAGGCTCCCGTCAATCAGCCCGAGGAGTGTCGACTTACCCGCGCCGTTACGACCAAGGATTCCGGTGCGCTCGCCTGGCGCAATGCGCCACTCGACGTCTTCGAGGATGACATTGTCACCGAACGCGAATCCCGCGTCGAGCAAATCGACGACGTCCTTGCCGAGGCGTTGCGTCGCCAACTTCGACAATTCGATTCGGTCGCGGGGCGGGGGGACATCCGCGATGAGTGCGGTGGCCGCATCGATGCGGAACTTCGGTTTCGTCGTCCGGGCAGGAGCACCGCGGCGCAACCACGCGAGTTCCTTTCGCAGGAGGTTCTGGCGACGTTCCTCGCTCGACGCCGATTGGCGCTGACGCTCGACGCGCTGCAAAATGTAGGCCGCGTATCCGCCCTCGAACTTGTCGACGATGCCGTCGTGGACTTCCCACGTGTCGGTCGAAATCGCGTCGAGGAACCACCGGTCGTGAGTGACGACGACGAGAACGCCGGTCCCTGTCGGCCAGCGACGAATCAGGTGCTCGGCCAGCCAGTTGACCCCCGACACATCGAGGTGGTTGGTCGGCTCGTCGAGAAGCAGAACGTCCCACTCGCCGACGAGGAGGCGCGCGAGGGCGACTCGACGACGCTGGCCACCGGACAGGTCTCCGATTCGGGCGGTGACATCGACGTCACCGAGCAGCCCGGCAAGCACATCGCGAATCACGGGGGACGACGCCCACTCGTGCTCGGGCCCTTCCCCGACGACCACGGTCCCGACCGTGTCGTCATCACCGAAGTGGTCGTCCTGCGTCAACATGCCGACCTGGGTCCCGCCGCGTATCGTGACACGACCGGAATCCGGGATGAGTGAACCACCGATGATTGACATGAGCGTCGACTTGCCGTCGCCGTTCCGACCGACGACACCGATTCGGTCGCCGGCGTGAACTCCGATCGTCAGGTTGTCCAACACGACCCGGTTCGGGTACTCGTGGGAAACGCCTTCTAATCCGACCAGGTTCACTTCGTTAGTTTAGACAGGTAAATGTTGCGAGAATGGAGGGGTGACCCGCCGCACTCTTACTGTTCTAACCTTTTCGCTCGCCGCGTTCTGGATTGCCCTCGACCAACTGACGAAACTGTGGGCCGAAACCGCACTCGTCGGCCAGCCGCGAACGCCGATCCTCGGCGGTTGGTTCGGACTCGTCCTCGTGTACAACCCGGGCGCAGCCTTCGGTTTGGGCTCGGGGTTCGTCTGGGTTCTGACCGTCATCGCCGGAATCGCCGTCGCCGTGCTCATCGTCGCTGCGCTTCGCACCGACACGCTGTTGTGGTCGCTCGCGATTGGTTCCATGCTCGGCGGCGCCGTCTCGCACTTCTTCGACCGACTGCTTCGCGGAGACACAATCGGGTCGGGCAAAATCGTTGACTTCATTGATTACGGCGGATTCTTCGTCGGCAACATCGCCGACATCGCTCTGGTCGGTGCGGCAATCGGATCCGTGTTGCTGAGCTTCTTCGGGGTGCCGTTCAGTTCACGCGAGCGCCCAAAGCCGGCGCCGACACAGAAATAGCGTTTCGGCCGTCCGCCGTCAGCGAGGCTGCGAGACTGGCCGCGGAGTCCTCATCGGCGGCGAGCAACGCAACAGTCGGGCCGCTGCCCGACACAATTCCCGCCAGGGCGCCGTGCGTCTCGCCGAACTCGAGGGTCTCACCCAGATTCGGCATGAGTTGCAGCGCCGCCGCCTGTAAATCGTTCCGCAGGTATTCGCCGAGCGCCATCGCGTCCCCCGACCGCAACGCCTGCAACAGGTTGGGGTCGATGACGGGGTCGATCGCGACCGTTTCGATTTCGATCGAGTGTTCCGCGCGATGACGGTCGAGTTGACGAAAAACGTCGGGCGTCGATAACCCAACCTCGTTCAGAACGAGCACCCAGTGGAACGCCGATTTGGCGAGCACGGGCGACAACACATCGCCCCGCCCAACACCAAGAGCGGTTCCGCCGTGCAAAGCGAACGGGACGTCAGCGCCCAGAGTCGCGGCGATTTCGGCAAGCGTGGGCATCCCCAGATTGGTACCCCACAGCGCATCGACCGCGACCAGGGTTGCCGCGGCATCCGCCGAGCCACCGCCCATTCCGCCGGCGATGGGGACGCGTTTGACGACCTGGATGTCGGCTCCGCCGGTGTATCCGGATGCCGCGGCCACGGCTCGGGCCGCGCGAATGACGAGGTTCGATTCGTCCACCGTCAGGTGACTCGTGTCGATCGGCCCCGAGAAACTCGCGGTGAAATCCGCGGATTCCGTCGCCGTGACTTCCTCGAGCAACGAGACGGCTTGGTAGATGGTCGCGACGTCGTGGAATCCGTCGTCACGCAGTGGCCCGACGCGAAGGCACACATTGATTTTGCCCGGAGCCGTTGCCGTGACGGATTGCGCACTCATATCCACGAGCCTAAACCCGCTCCCCCACCTGTTTTTGCAGACAATCCACACCCGCCCACCTCAGGCCGCCTGCTCATCACCCCACCCCCCTACGTTTTTGGAAACCGATTGGCGCAGATTGCGCGTTATTGGAAACCAAACTGCTTACCCACCTCTAGATGGGTCTCAATCCCTGGATTGGTTTCCAGGAACGCAGGTTTAAGCCAAATCCGTTTCCAAAAACGTAAGGGGGGGTGGGTTAGAAGGTCGCGGAGGCGAGAGCGACGAACTGAGCAAGAGTGAGCTGCTCGCCGCGCGCTCCAGAGTCGATGCCCGCCGCCTCGCACAGGTCGGCCGCTGCGGTCGTCGAGCCCGCAAGCGCGGACAGCGCTTGGCGAAGGGTCTTGCGCCGCTGCCCGAACGCGGCGTCGGCGATGGCGAAGGTGCGTCGTCGAAGCTCCTCGTCGCCCGGTGTCGCATGAGCCGTCATCCCGACGAGAACCGAGTCGACGTTGGGCTCAGGCCAGAACACTCGGCGGGATACGGTGCCTTCGACGTTCCAGTCGCCCCACCACGCGGCCTTGACGCTCGGGACTCCGTAGATCTTTGACCCGGGATCGGCCGCAATGCGGTGCCCGACCTCGGCCTGAACCATGACGAGCACTCGACGAATCGTGGGGAACGTCTCGAGCAGATGAATGAGCACGGGGACGGACACGTTGTACGGCAGGTTGGCGACGATCGCGGTCGGCGCAACGGGCAGTTCGGTGACCGCGAGCGCATCCGCCTGGATGACCGTCAGCATGCCTGCCGTGACACCGTGTGTCTCGGCCGTCGCGGGCAATTCCGCGGCAAGCCTCGGGTCGATTTCGATCGCGGTGACGGGGTGCCCCTGCTCGAGCAGCCCGAGGGTCAGTGACCCGAGCCCTGGCCCGATCTCGACCACGGCTTCACCCGCCTGCAGTTTCGCGGCCGTGACAATCTTGCGAACCGTGTTCGCGTCGTGCACGAAGTTCTGTCCCCACTTCTTCGTCGGCGACACGTCGAGACGCTCGGCGAGGGCGCGAATCTCGGTCGCGCCAAGGAGCGTCACCACGTGCCGTAGACCGTTTCGGTGTTGCGGGCGACGTCGGCACCCAGCTCGTCGACCGACACCCCGAGATGCTCCGCCATGAACCGTAACGTCAACGGAATCAGGTACGACCCGTTGGGGCGACCGCGGAACGGCATCGGGGTGAGGAACGGCGCGTCCGTCTCGACCAACACGAGTTCGCGCGGCGCAATCGCCAGCGCGTCCCGAATCCCTTTCGCGTTCCCAAACGTCACGGTTCCCGAGAACGACATGTACCAACCGTGGTCAGCACAGATTCGCGCGAGTTCTTCGTCCCCCGAGAAACAGTGGAACACGGTTTTCTCCGGTGCGCCAACGCGCAAGAGCGTGTCGACCACCGCACCGTGAGCATCGCGATCGTGAATCTGCAGCGCGAGCCCATTCGCCTTCGCGATGTCGATGTGCGCCTCGAAAGACTGTAATTGCGGCGCTCGACCGGGCTCGTCGGTGCGAAAGAAATCCAACCCCGTTTCGCCGACGGCACGGACGCGGTCGCGGGTTGCGAGCTCGGCGATCCCGGCGATGTGTTCGTCGAGCACACCGCGCTCGGCCAATCGCGGTGCTTCGTTCGGGTGAATTGCGACAGCCGCCAGGACCCGCGGGTCGCGATCGGCGAGGTCGGCACTCCAGCGCGAGGTCTCGAGGTCGGTTCCGACCTGCACGACACCCTTGATGCCCACCTCAACAGCGCGGCGCAGGTTTTCCTCCGGCGCGAGCGGGTTCTCGCCGTCCGCAATCTCGAGGTGCGTGTGGTTGTCGTACACGGGAACCGCCAGCGGTTCGGGAAGCGGCGGAAACTCGAGGTCACGCTTGACGTCTCCGTCGGTGTCCTTTCGCGCTCGCAGCGGTTCCGACACCGTTATTCCTCGATGCGGGGGAACAGCGAGTCGAGGCTCGACACGCGGATTCCCGCGGGAGCAATCCCCCACTGGCCGGCGCGCGACAAGTGTTGGTCGGTCAATTCGCCGAGCGCCTCGCCGAGCCCGAGCGCGTCCCACAGTTTCTGGGTCGCGGTCGGCATCACGGGCGACAGGCCAACCGCAATCGCGCGAAGTCCCTCGACTGCGGTGTACAACACCGTGTGCAGTCGGTCGCGATTCGCGTCATCCTTCGCGAGAACCCAGGGCTCTTGCTCGGTGATGTAGAGGTTCAGTGCGTCGACGATGGTCCACACCGCATTGATGGCGTCGTGGATCGCGAGTCGATCGATGGCCTTGTTTGCGGCCTCGAACGCTTTCGCCACGGTGTCCACGATGACGGCATCGGCGTCGTTGAGTTCCATCGGCGCGGGAACGACATCGTCGCAGTACCGGTTGATCATGGCGATGACTCGGCTCGCGAGGTTTCCGAAACCGTTCGCCAACTCGGCCTGGTATCGCGCGGCAAGGTCTTCCCACGAGAACGACCCGTCCTGACCGAAGTTGATAGCGCTCATGAAGTAATAGCGGAACGCGTCGGCCCCGAACACGTCGGTGATCTGGTGAGGCGCGATACCCGTCAGTTTCGACTTCGACATCTTTTCACCTCCGACGAGCAGCCAGCCGTGACCGAAGACACGCTTCGGCGGCTGAAGCCCGGCGGCCATGAGCATCGCGGGCCAAATGACCGCGTGGAATCGGGCGATGTCTTTTCCGACGATGTGAATCGCGGGCCAGCGCTGAGCGAATTCGTCGTCGTCCGAGCCCCATCCCGTCGCCGAGATGTAGTTGAGGAGGGCGTCGAACCAGACGTAAACGACGTGGCTGTCGTCCCACGGGATTTTGACTCCCCAGTCGAAAGTCGCACGCGAGATCGAGAGGTCATCGAGTCCGCGCTTGACGAACGAGATGATTTCGTTGCGAACGCTCTCGGGTTGGATGAAGTCGGGCTGTGCTTCATACAGGTCGAGCAGTTTCTGCTGAAAGTCGCTCATGCGGAAGAAATAGTTCGATTCCTTGAGCGTTTCGATGGGACGCGTGTGGATCGCGCACACCTTTTCGCCAGGGAATTCGTCGCCGCCATCGAGCAAGTCGCCGGGCTGTTTGTATTCCTCACACCCGACGCAATAGAAACCTTCGTATTCGCCGGAATAAATGAACCCGTCGTCTTTGATCTTCTGCAGGAACTTCGAGACGGCGACCTCGTGGCGGTCGTCGGTGGTGCGAATGAAGTCATCGTTCTGAATCGTGATGGTGTCCAAGAGTGGCAACCACGCGTCGGCGACCAGTTTGTCGGCCCACTCCTTGGGGGTCACACCGTTCGCGGTCGACGTGCGCAGAATCTTCTGGCCGTGTTCGTCGGTGCCGGTCAGAAGCCACGCGTTCTTGCCGTTCTGGCGATTCCAGCGCGCGAGGACGTCGGCAGCCACCTCCGTGTACGCGTGACCGATGTGCGGGACATCGTTGACGTAGAAAATCGGGGTGGTGATGAAGTAGTTTTCGGCGCTCGACATATTGACTCCAGTTTACGCGTCACGCGAACGCGCGAGCGCGGCCGAGTACAGGTCGCGGCCAGGAATTCCCGTCGCCTCGGCTACCGCTCGGCTCGCTTCCTTGAGCCTCTCGCCCGAGGCAACCCGCGCAACAACATCGGTGACCGCGTCCTCGAGTGACATCGGCACGACCTCGGCCCCCGCGACGAGGAACACGATCTCGCCGCGGTTTTCTCCGGCGAATCTCTCGGCGAGTTCAGCGAGCGTCCCCCGCACGACTTCTTCGAACATCTTGGACAGTTCGCGAACAACGGTTGCGAGCCGATCGGGCCCGAACGCGTCACGCGCTGCGACGAGCGTGTCGGCTAGTCGATGAGGCGATTCGTAAAAGATGAGCGTACGCGGTTCACGAGCCAGCCCCGCGAAATACTTGGCGTGACCTTTTCGAGGTACGAACCCTTCGAACGCAAAACGGTCGGTCGGCAGCCCCGAGGCGGCGAGCGCCGCAATCGCGGCGGACGGCCCTGGAATCACGCTGACGGTAACACCCAGTTCGTGGGCGGTTCGAACGACGACGTATCCGGGGTCACTGATTCCGGGCATTCCGGCATCGCTGACCATGACGACATCGCCATCCTGCGCGAGCCGGACAATGTCGGTGGCCTTGGCGACCTCGTTGTGCTCGTGAAGGGCGATCAACTTGGCGTTCGTAGTCAATCCGAGCGCCTTCAGCAGATGATTCGTGGTCCGCGTGTCCTCGGCGACGATGATGCTCGCGTTCACGAGCGCCTCGCGCAATCGGGGCGACGCATCACCAAGATTGCCGATTGGGGTCGCCGCGAGGATGAGCACACGCCCATTCTCGCGTACCGTATTGCCTATGAGTGTTTCCGGTCGCCTCCGCGAGGTTCGCACGCGCATGTCCGCGTGGTCGCCGCGCGTCCAGACCGCTCTCCTCTACGGCCCGGTTCTCGTGCTTGCGTCGCTCATCCGTCTCGTCAATCTGCAGAGCCCCAAAGCACTCGTGTTCGACGAGGTCTATTACGTTCGCGATGCCTGGACGATGTGGAACCTCGGATACGAGGCCGAATGGGTCGCCGCGGCCGACTTCGCGGGCGGTGACGTCAACGGTTTCACGCGCATCGGTGATTTCATCGCCCATCCGCCGCTCGGCAAGTGGATCATCGGCTCGGGGATGGCATTGTTCGGCCCCGAGAACCCGTTCGGGTGGCGCATCGCGACCGCTGTCGCGGGAATCATCGTCGTTCTGCTCGTCATGTTGATTGCACGCCGAATGTTCCACTCGATCGCCACCGCTGCCGTCGCCGGTTTCCTGGTCGCCATCGACGGAATCGCCATCACGATGAG
This sequence comes from Microbacteriaceae bacterium, assembly GCA_044353905.1. Classification (GTDB taxonomy): domain Bacteria; phylum Actinomycetota; class Actinomycetes; order Actinomycetales; family Microbacteriaceae; genus MWH-TA3. Next base: position 165,674 of record JBILBA010000001.1, read on the forward strand.
CCGCACCGCGCTCCTCGATGGCATTCTGGCAATGTTCATCCTCGCCGCGTTCCTCGCGATCATCCGTCACCTGGACACCCCGGGGTGGGGTGGGTGGCTGTTACTGGGCGGTGTCCTCATCGGTGCCGCCACCGCCGTGAAATGGAGCGGACTCTATGCGATGGCCGCGTTCGGGTTGTGGGTCGTCGCGGTCGAAACCCTTCGGATTTACAAGGCGCGTCGCGGCAAGCGTTTCGTCTGGCGCTCGGCTCTTTCCGCTCTTCGGTCGTTCGCCCTCTTCGTCCCCGTCGCGCTCGTGGTCTATGTGTCGTCCTGGGCGGGTTGGGTGTTGTCCTCGGGCGGTTACTCGCGCTCGTGGGCGGCCGACGTCGGTTACGGGGAAGGTCCTTACGGGATCGCCCGTGGGTTGTGGAAGTACCACCGCGACATCTACGACTACAACATCGGATTGACCGACCCGCACAACTATCAGGCGAGCCCGTTCGGATGGCTCGCGATGATTCGGCCGACCGCGTTCTTTTACGCACCGACAGAGACCGACGGGGTCGTCCAGTACGTGACGAGTGTCGCCAACCCCGTCATCTGGTGGGTCGGCGCTCTCTCGATTGTCGCCCTCATCGTCATGGTCATTCGCAAAGCGACGTGGCAAAACGTTGCCATCCTCGTCGGCGTCGCCGCGACCTATGTTCCGTGGCTCTTCTTCTCACAGCGCACCGTCTTTCAGTTCTACACCGTGACCCTCGAGCCGTTCCTCGTCCTCGCGCTCGTTGCGGTCCTCGTGTGGTTGTGGAAGCACCGCCTGAGGCTGTTCGTGGTGAACTACCTAATCATCGCCGTCGTCGTTTCGGCGTTCTTCCTCCCCGTCTGGATGGGACTTCCGATCCCCGAGTGGTTTGCGGTCATCCACTACTGGTTCCCGAGTTGGATTTAATTAGGCTATATTGTCTAGTGGGTTGATAGACTTTACAGAGCCCGCCCGACAACCAGGAGCCCCCACGTGATTGATATCGCCCTCGCCGCCGAAGCGGCACCCGCTCTCACCGGGATCGATTTGAGCTACACGCTCGCAGGAATCGTCACGGGTCTCGTCGTCGGCATCACGGGTGTCGGTGGCGGAGCGGTCATGACGCCGATTCTCATCCTGCTGTTGGGCGTCGCTCCAGCCACGGCGGTCGCGACCGACCTGTGGTTCGCGGCCATTACCAAACTGTTCGGGGCCGGAATTCACGGTGTCGGCGGAAACATCGACTGGCAGGTCGTGCGCCGGTTGTGGATGGGGTCGATTCCCGTCGCGATTATCGTCGCAATCCTCGTGGCGCTCAATGCAAAGCCTGAAAAGGTGTCGTGGTTGACCACCGCAATCGGTGTCGTCGTTCTCATCACCGCCACCGGAATGTTCCTCGCGCCGATTCTGATTCGTCGCGCCCAAGCAAACCGCACCGCCGACCCGACACGGTTCCGCCACTTCCAAGCCCCCGCCACGATTGCGTCCGGCGGAGTCATCGGCGGTCTCGTCGCGTTGACTTCGGTCGGAGCCGGAGCGTTGGGATCCGTTGCGATGATCGCCCTGTACCCATTCAGGTTGACGCCCCACCGCCTTGTTGCCACCGACATCGCCCACGCGATTCCGCTCGCTGTCGTCGCCGGCACCGGCTACATCGTCACGGGACTCGCGGCGGGCATCGGTATCGTCGTCGACCCGTGGATGCTTGCCAGCATGTTGCTCGGGTCCATCCCGACCATCATCATCGGGTCATTCCTGGCTCGAAAGGTTCGCCCCCGCGGAATTCAGCTCGCTCTCGCGAGCGTTCTGCTATTCGTCGGAGTCAGCACCATCTTCCCGATGGTGGCGCACTAGTCCCAGTTGCCGTCGGCCGGTGCTGCGCCGATGCGCTGCCCCGCGTCGAATCCGCGAATCTCGTCCATGTCCTCCCGGCTGATCTCGAAGTCAAAGATCGCGAGGTTTTCGGCAAGTCGTTCGGTGTGTGAGGTTTTCGGGAACACGATGAGTCCCTCTTGGATGTGCCAGCGCAAAACAACCTGCACCACCGACTTGTTGTAGCGCTCTGCCAAATTGTGGAGCGCGGGAACTTCCGCGCCGAGGTCGACCGATCCGTGCCCCAACGGGCCCCACGACTCAGTCGCGATTCCGCGTTCAGCATGCACCGCGCGCAGTTCTTTTTGTTGAAAGAGCGGGTGCAGTTCGACCTGGTTCAATACCGGGACCACGTCGCTGACCGCGGCGATTGCGTCCAAGTGTTCGGGTTCAAAGTTGCTCACGCCAATCGACGTGGTGAGCCCGTCCTGCTGCAGAACCACGAGTTGCTTCCACGCGTCGACATAGGTTCCGCGCTGCGGAGCCGGCCAGTGAATGAGGTACAGGTCGACGTGTTCGAGGCCGAGCCGGTCGAGCGAGGAGCTAATGGCGTCGTGCGCCTTGGGCTGGTCGCCGTTCCACAGCTTTGTCGTGATGTACAGATCGTCCCGTGGAATCCCGCTCTCGCGGATGGCCCTACCGACGCCCTTTTCGTTCTTGTAGATGCGTGCCGTGTCGATGTGTCGATACCCCATCGCAAGTGCGGCGGACACAACGCGGTACGCATCGTCATCGTCCAACTTGTAGGTTCCGAGTCCCAACTGCGGGATGCTCGTGCCATCGTTGAGGGAAACAGTGTTAACGGAAGAAGCCATGCCCCCAGTTTATGCGGGGCATGGCTTCTTCGTTTCGGCTTAGGAGGCCTTGGCCGTGGCTCCCGAGTTGACCTCGTACGAGGTGTTGGTCGATTCGAAGAAGTTGACCAACTGCAGCGTGTCGTTCGCGGCAGCCATCCACTTCGCCGGGTTCGCCACCTTGTAGTGTGCTTCGAAACCGAGCTCTTCGAGGCGACGATCGGCCATGTGCTTGGTGTACTGCGTGATGTACTCCGCGTTGAGACCGAGGATTCCGTTGGGAATCATCGCCTTGTTGTATTCCTCTTCCATCACGACGGAGTCGAGAATCATCTGCTTGATTTCGGCAGCGAATTCTTCCGTGGCAATGTCGGGGTTCTCTTCCAACACCGTGAGGATGAGGTTGATTCCGAACTTGAGGTGGAGCGACTCGTCGCGAACGATCCAGTCAACGAGCGAACCGAAGTTGCGCAGAAGGTTGCGCTGACGGAACGACAGGGCGACCATGAATCCGGTGTAGAACCAGATACCTTCCATGATGACCGAGTACGCAACGAGGTTACGGACGAAGTCCTGCTTGCCCTCGGTGGTCGTGATGTCGAGGCTTCGTTCGGCCATGCGCTTGATGAACTTGACTTCGAACTCTTCCTTGGCGGCAATCGCGGGGTGCTCGACGTGCTGAGCGTAGATCTTCTCGCGGTCCACGGGGAACGTCTCGAGGATGTACTCGAACGACATGCAGTGGTTCGCTTCTTCCCACATCTGCTTGGCGAGGTACAGGTGCGCCTCGGCGGCGTTGAGGTACGGGTAGACGCCAAACGCCAGTGCCTTGTTGACGATCAGTTCCGAGGGGTTGAAGAACGACATGAGGAACGTGATGGCTTCTCGTTCTTCATCGGTCATCTTCTTGAAGTCGGCGATGTCTTCGCCGAGCTGGATTTCGTTGGGGAACCAGGTGTTCGCAACGGCCTGGTTGTACAGGTCCATCGCCCACTGGTAACGAACGGGCTTCAGCAAAAGTCCGTCTTGAATTCCTGTTCCGAGAATTCCCATGATTACTCCTAAGTGTTGTTGTGAAGGGTGGTTGCGGGGTTAGCCGCGAGTGGTTGTTACTGGCAGGAGTCGCACTGGAGGAGATCCATGGGATCTACCGGTACCGAATACTCTCCTACGTTGGATTCGAGCGGATTCATGATTCACCGCCCGTCGACGACGATCCACCGAAGCCGAAGCCTCGTCGGGGAGCGCCAGCCGCAACGGGTTCTGCTGCGGGTGACGGGGCACCGGCGCTAGCGCCGAAGCCCTTCTTGGTTCCGCCACTGATTTCTTCGGCCTTGTTGACCTTGACAGTGGACTGTTCCGCGGTGTGGCGCGGTTTCATGTGCAAGTAGTAGGTCGTCTTGACGCCACGAGTCCACGCGCCGGTGTAGATGTCGACCATTTCGTCGATGTCTCGGGTTTCGAGGTACATGTTGCGGCTGATGGCCTGGTCAATCCACTTCTGGGCACGACCCGCAACCTCGAGGAACGAGTTGGGGTCGAGCTGGAAGCTGGTCTTGTAGATCGCCTTGATGTCATCCGGAATCGAGGCAATCCCCTGGATGTCACCCTGCGAACGGAGGATGTCTTCGCGAACCGACTCCCACAGACCGCGGTCCGAGAGAGCGTCGACGAGGTTGCGGTTCACTTCGAGGAACTTCCCGCTCGAGGTCGAGCGCGAGAAGATCTGCGAGAACTGCGGGTCGAGACCGGGGGTCGTGCCGGCGACGAGACCGATGGATGCGGTCGGTGCGATGGCCATGAGGGTCGCGTTGCGGATTCCACCCTTGACCTTGACGCGAAGCGCATCCCAGTCGAGGCGGGTCTTCCGAGAGATCTCGATTGCGACGCCGCGGTCTTTTTCGGCGAGGTCGATCGAGTCGAAGGGCACGAGTCCCTGCGACCAGCGCGAGCCCTCGAAGTTGTCGTAGGCACCGCGCTCGCGAGCGAGGTTTGCCGACTCATCGATGGCCGAGTACGAGATGTGCTCGGTGATTTCGTCGATGAGTTCGTAGGCCTCTTCGCTGTCATACGCGATTCCGAGACGCTCGCAAATGTCGGCGAAGCCCATGAGACCCAGCCCGACCGCGCGGTTTTCCTTGTTCGCCTTGTCGGCTTCGTGAACCGAGGAACGAGTGATGTCGATGAGGTTGTCGAGCTGGCGAACAGCAACGCGTGCGCTTTCGTCCATCTTGACCCAGTCGATTTTTCCAGCGACGAGGTGCGTCGAGAGGTTGATCGATGCCAGGTTGCAGACCGACACGTTCTCGGCGTCCTGCGGGAGGCAGATCTCGGTGCAGAGGTTCGACGAGTGAATCGTGCCGGTGTTGTTGTTGAGGGCGCGAAGGTTGATCGTGTCTTTCCACGTCAGCCACGGGTGCGATGAGGACTGAAGCGAGATGAGAATCTGCTTGAACTGTTCGCGAGCCGAGATCTTCTTGAAGAGGTTCATCTCTCCGTTTTCGGCCATCGTGATGTATTCGGCGTAACGCTTCGAGAACGCAGCACCATACAGTTCGTTGAGGTCCGAGACCTCGAGCGGGTCAAACAAGTACCAGTCGTCGTCGTTCTGGGCGCGCTTCATGAACTCGTCCGAGATCCAGACGGCGGTGTTCGCGGTTCGCGTGCGGCGGTAGGGATCACCAGAGTTCTGACGGAGGTCGAGGAACTCGGGGAAGTCGAGGTGCCAGTTCTCCATGTAGAAGCAGAGCGCACCGAACTTCTTGCCACCGCGTGAAATCGCGCGGAGGACCGAGTCGATGGTGTGCATGAACGGGATGGGTCCGGTCGAAACGGTGTTGTTCGAACGGATGGGCGATCCCTGAGCGCGAAGCTTGGTGACCGAGAGTCCGATGCCGCCCGTTCCCTTCGTGAGCCACATCACATCGCGCGTGGTCTTGGCGATGTGCTCGATGTCGTCCTGCATCTCGAGAACGAAGCAGTTCGCGAGCTGCGGGTACGACGTGCCCGCGTTGACGAGGGTCGAACCGGCCGCCAAATACTCGAGCGTCGACATCTTGCGGTAGAACCGCAGCGCGACCTCGGTGGGGTTCGCTTCGTTGAGCGACAGGCCCATGGCGATGCGCATCCAGAAGTACTGGGGAACCTCGAGTGCGTCGCCGTTGCGGCCCTTGACGCCGTATCGGTTGTTGAGCGTGACAACGCCGATGTACTTGAGCAGTGAATCGTTCGCGGGCTCGAGAGCCGCCGCGAGTACGTCGAAGTCGAACATTTCGGTCAGACGTGAATCGAGCAGGCCTTCCTCGACACCGCGGCGAACATTCGCTTCGAAGTGCTCGGCGTGCAACTTCTTGAGTTCGTCCTGCGACGAGTAGTCACCGAGGACATTCTTGTAAATGGTCTTCAAGAGCAGGCGGGCGGCGATGGTGTCGAATCCGGGGTAGTCCTTCACGTTTTGAAGGGCAACCTGGATAACAGCTTCGTCGAGTTGCTGCGAGGTGATTCCGTCGAACAGCGTCAATTCGAGCTCGGTGCCGATCTGCGTGACCCAGGCGAGCTTGTCGGGGAACCCTTCGGCCGCGTCTTCGATCGCGAGGTTGATTTTGTTCGCGTCGTAGTTCTCGCGAGTTCCGTTTCGCTTGACAACCGTGATGTTCATCGGATTGTGTCCCTTCAGTGCCTGAAATGTGCCGTCAAACGGCTAAATTGTGCGAATTGAGTGGTGGAAGTGTCTGGACCTAAAACACTACATGTACGTGTTGCTTTTAGGCAAGAGCCCTATATGTTGTGGCGTGTCGTACACAATTGGGGATAACTTGTCCACGCTTTCCACAGGTTACGGCGCACCTCGGACGCATTAAAGGTGCGTTTTCCACGAAATCACAAAACCGCCGTGCAATTGCGCCGTAGGCTTGCCCACATGAAGCGTTACGGCCAGTTGTTGAGCATCCCGGGGGTCATCCCCGTCGTTCTCTCACAGTTACTCGCCCGCTTTCCCGGAGGAATGTTGACCATCGGGCTACTGATTCACTATCAAAAACAAACCGGAAACTTCACGGTGCCGGGGCTCGCGCTAGCGGCACTCTCCATCGGTCAGGCGATTTCGATTCCCATTGCCTCGCGCATGATCAGCAAATACGGCATCCGACTGGTGCTAGGCACACTGATTACGATCTGCACTGGCGCAACGCTGGTGGCGGCCCTCGTTGTTCTCGACACAATTCCAACCATCCTGCTCGGATTTGTCATCGGCGCGTCACTGGCCCCGATCCAACCCGCCGCGCGCGCGGTGTACCCGTCGATCGTGCCTCAACGACAATTGCAGTCGTTGCAAGCACTGGACGCGAGCGTCCAAGAACTGATCTGGATTACCGGTCCGGTCATTACCGTCTTTCTCGCCACGCAAGTCGACTCGACTACAGCCGTGCTGTCCACCATTGTTTTCGGTGCCGGCGGTGGGCTGTGGTTCCTCAGCCGCAAAGAGGTGGGCTCCGCTCAGCTCGAAAAATCGACCGGACGACTCGGATCTGTCCTCAAAAACCGTGCCGTCGTCATCGGCGTTGTGAGCGGATTCCTCGTGGTTGGGTCCTTCGGGGCAATCGAAGCCGCGACCGTCGCCGCATTTGGCAGCGAAAAGAATTCCCTCGCCGGTATCGTCCTGGGGCTCTGGGCGTTCTCGTCGCTCGTCGCAGGCCTCGCGATGGGACACACCCCGATGGGGCCCTGGTCGTTGTCTCGACGCCTCGGGGTCGTTGCTCTTGGCACCGGTCTCGCCATGTTCACGGTAGATCCAATCCTCCTGACCATCGCACTCTTCATTTCCGGGTTGGGCGTTGCGCCGGCCATGACCGTTCAATACGCGATCGCCACCGAATCGGTATCCAAGGGAAACATCCCCGAGAGCCTCGGTTGGCTCGGAACGGGTTGGGTCGGCGGTGCAGCACTCGCGAGCGCCGTTGCCGGTGTCTCTATCGACACGTGGGGTGCGACCGGCGGCTTCGTCATCGCCACAGTTTTCGCGGGGCTCGCCGCACTCGTTCCCGCCCTGTTCGTCAAATCTCTCCCCGATCTGCGCCACCTCGCCGCGCACTGATCCCTCAGGCGATGCACTTCGCATTCGCGGATCCCAAAAAATCTTTGGACATAATCATTAGGTACCAAACGATTACGGGAGTATGATGACGAACATGAAGAAAACACCGTTGTTCACTGTCCTCGCGCTCGCTGCGATTGCCCTGACTGGTTGCTCATCAACCAGCTCCGAACTCCCCGTCTCAAATGTCAACGGATACGAACCAGGGGCGCCCGCCGTCGGCGGGAGCAACAGTGACCTCGGTTCCGCTGCCGGCATTTCGTCGATCCGTGACGAATCTGTCATTACAACGGCTTACGCTTTTCTGACTGGCGATAACCCCGTTGCGGTCGTCGACGAGCTGGAAAAGCAAAGTGCGGCCGCTCAAGGCAAGATTGACGGTCGGTCGGTCATGAGCGACGCCGACGGAAACGTCACGTCGATTTCCCTCACCGTTCGAATCCCTGCTGCCGCGGTCGATTCGTTCCTTACGGGACTGGACGAGATTGCCACGGTTCATAACCTCAGCCAGAACTCAACGGACGTAACGCTTATCGTCACCGACTACGAAGCGCGCATTTCTGCGCTGGAGACCTCCATCGCTCGATTCATCGCCCTCGGAAACTCTGCAAAGACGACGCAGGACCTGATCGAGATTGAGTCGGCCCTCGCTGAACGCCAGGCTCAACTCGAACAGTTGCAATCCGAGATGCGTTACTACTCCGACCAAATCGCACTGTCCACGGTTCAGATTGACATCGGACTGCCGGAAAGCGCGACCGACCCAATTCCCGATGATTTCTGGGGTGGAATCGTCGCCGGCTGGCACGGGCTTCTCGCGTTCTTCGGTGGAACACTAGTCGCATTCGGAATGGTCATTCCCTGGATTCCCGTCATCGCCGGACTCGTTTGGCTGGGAATGTGGTTGGTGCGTCGTTTCGTCACCCGTCCATCAGGGACGTCCGCCGCGAAAAAGCCCGCGAAGCGCTAGTCGTCTGCGAGCCAACGCAAAACAGCGTTGGTGTGCTCACCGAGTGTCGGTGGCGCAGTGTGGTGCGTCGGAGTGACTTCGGTTGCTCCGGCGAACCACCGCAGCGGTGGTCCGGGGATATCGATCGGACCCAGCGTTGAATGGTCAACCGACACGACGAGCCCCTGCGATCGAGTCTGGTCCCAGGAATACACCTCGTTCATCGACCGCACCTTGCCCGCGGGAACACCCGCGTCCGTGAGGGCCTCGAGGACGTCCACCACGTTCCAGGTCGACAGTGCGGTGTTGACGACGGCAATCAGGTCATCAAAATAAGTGACTCGTCCTGCGTTCGTGTCGAACCGCTCGTCGTGTTCGAGTGTGAGCACGCGACAAAGCGCCGCCCAATGGCCCTCCGTCCCGACCGCTATCTGCACGGGCGAGTCGGCGCAGTGGAAAAGCCCGTACGGCGCGAGGGACGGGTGGTGGTTACCCCGAGCGGTCCCCGCAACTCCCGCCACCGTCTGAGCCGTGCCTTGGTAAACGTGAGCGCCGACGGTCGACGCGAGAAGGGACGTGCGAATGATTTGCCCCTTGCCGGTTTTTTCCCGGTCGAAGAGAGCGGCGACGATTCCGAACGCACCGTTCATCCCGGCGAGAACATCAGAGATGGGGACTCCGACGCGTTGCGGGTCATCCGGACCAGACCCCGTCACAGACATCAGTCCCGCCTCGCCTTGCGCGATTTGGTCGTATCCCGGTCGGGTCGCCTCGGGGCCGTCATGGCCGAAGCCCGTGATCGACAACAGGATGACGCGAGGGTTGAGTTCGTAAATTCGCGAGTCGTCGAACCCCAAGCGGGCGAGGGTTCCGACGCGGAAGTTTTCGATCACCACATCGGCTCGTTCGATGAGAGCCGTGAGAGCAGAGTTCCCTTCGTCGGACTTCAGGTCAAGAACGACGGATTCCTTGTTCCGATTGATCGACAAAAAGTAGGTCGATTCGCCGCCGACAAATGGCGGGCCCCACCGCCTCGAATCATCGCCGTCGGGGGATTCGATTTTGATGACGCGCGCCCCCAGGTCGCCCAACATCTGCGCGGCCTGTGGTCCGGCGACGGCGCGAGACAGGTCAACCACGAGGATGCCGTCAAGTGGTCCGCGCGAGCTCATGTCAGTTGTCTCCGGCAACTTTGTTCGCGCGCCAGGCGCGATAACCCGCGACAAGAGACATTGAGATCACGACACCCGCGATGACATACGCGGCGGATTTCACGCCGGGGATGAAGTGGGCACCGTATCCGACGAGGGTCAGACCGACACCCCACATGATTGCACCGGTGGCGTTCGAGGTGAGGAAACGGTAATAGTCCATTCGTCCGATTCCGGCGATCCACGGAATGAACACGCGACCGTACGGCACGAAACGGGCGACGACAACCGACCACCACCCGTACCGGTTGTACATCACTTCGACACCGGCAACGATTTTTGCCATGCGCGGACTGGTTCGCGCGTCGAGGTAGGGCCTGCCCAAATGTCGGCCCATCACAAATCCCAATTGATCCCCCATGAATGCGGCGATTCCCGTTCCGATGGCCAAAACGAAAACATCAACCCCCATAATCGTGGCGGCTAGCAATCCTGACGCGAACAAGAGCGTGTCACCCGTGATGAACGGAATGAATGCACCGACGAAGAGCCCGGTCCCGGCGAACACCAAACCCCAAATCAAGAGATAAAAGGCGATGACTCCGGCGGTCGCGATGGTGTCGTTGAACCACGGCAGCAGGTCTTCGGAAGCCGCCATAATCATGCTTCTACCGTACCTCGTGCGTTAACCCGACATTTACCGAAAGTCCGCCAAAACGACACCCAGTTCACCGACTCTAAAGGTGTGAAGATTGTCATCGTCTCGGAATCGTTCTTGCCCCAGCTCAACGGCGTAACGAATTCCGTGATTCGAGTGGCGCGCCACCAACGAGACCTCGGTAATGATGTTTCCATCGTCGCCCCGACTCGGCCAGGCCCCGAGTTTGAGGGCATCCCCGTTCACGTCGTCCCGAGTATCCCGCTCGTCAAGTTTGCTGTGGGAATACCCAGTCTCGCGTTGACGAACCTTCTTGACCGACTCGCACCCGACCTCATTCACGTCGCGAGCCCCTTCGCGCTAGGTGCTCAAGCGATTGCCTACGGCCAACGTAACTCGATCGCTTCGGTCGCCGTCTACCAGACCGACATTGCGGGATACCTCCACCGGTACGGGATGGCGGTTGCCAAGCCGATGGTTGACCGGTTCGTTGCGAGCACTCACAACGCGGCGACCGTGACCCTCGCCCCAACCCCGATCGCGCGAGATGCCCTCAAGCAGCTCGGCGTCAAGAACCTCGCGGTGTGGGGACGCGGTGTGGATCTCGAAGGTTTCCACCCCAACAACCGTTTCGCAGACGACGTCGTCGCCTTCCGACAGAAGCATGCTCCAAACGGTGAGCGGATCATCGGATACGTCGGACGACTCGCGGCCGAAAAGCAGGTTGACCGGTTCCGCGAACTGGCCGACATTCCCAACACCCGAATCGTGCTAATCGGGGACGGGCCGGATCGCGCGCGGCTGCACACGTTGCTCCCCGCGGGCTCGGTGACTTTTCTCGGCAGCAAGAACGGACGCGAACTTCAGGTTGCGTACGCCGCGATGGACGTGTTCGTGCACTTCGGGACCGAAGAAACCTTCGGCCAAACAATTCAGGAAGCACAGGCCGCTGGCGTGCCGGTGGTGGCCCCTCGGTCCGGAGGTCCCATCCACCTGATTGATTCCGGGGTGGATGGAATTTTGTTCGATGTCGACGCTCCCGAAAGTCCCCGTGTCGCCGTGCAACACTTGGTGGACGACACGGCCCTTCGAGCTCGGATGGGCGAAGCGGGACGTCGTAGAGTGCTCGGAAAGTCGTGGGAGGCGGTGAATGATGAACTCACTCACCACTACGACGTCGCTCGCACTCGAGTCAAGCGACCTGCCCTGGCTTGACGCCAACGCGATAATCGACCAGTTTGGCCAGTACGCGCCCTACGCGGTCGCCTTCATCATCTTCATCGAGACCGCGTTCATCCTGACCTCGTTTCTTCCGGGTGACAGCCTGCTTTTCGTGCTCGGCATCACCCTGGCCGCCAACACCGACTTTCCGATTTGGCTCGCGATTCCTCTGGTCGTTCTCTGCGCCTTCGTGGGGAGTCAAGTGGGCTTCATGACCGGACACGCGGTCGGACCGGTTTTGTTTGAGCGGCGACACACCTGGATCTTCAATCCGACATTCGTCGCCAAAGCACACGGTTACTTCGAGAAGTACGGACCGCGCGCGATCATCCTCGCCCGATTTGTTCCGATTGTCCGGGCTCTTGTGCCCATGCTGGCTGGGATCTCAAAGATGGACCGACGAACGTTCCTCGTCTACAACATCCTCGGCGCCACGATTTGGGTGACAGGACTTGTTGGAATCGGTTACCTGCTGGGCGAAGTGCCACTCGTCGCAGACCACATTGACACCGCGATTCTGATCGTGATTGTCGTGACGTCGCTGCCGTTCCCTCTCGAACTGTTGAGGGAATGGCTGATCCGGCGGCGCAAACGCTAGTTGTTGCCGAAAAGGTCGCGAGTATAAAGTTTGGCTCCGACTCCGGACAGTTCCGGGGTCTCGCGGTTCGCGATAATGACATCCGAACGTAAGACAAAGTCGTCGAAGTCTTTCACGAGCTCAACACCCGCAAAGTTGTCGTCACCCAGGTTTGGTTCGAACACGATGACATCGGTGCCGTTCGAGCGAAGACGATCGATGATCCCGATGATGCTCGATTCGCGGAAGTTGTCGCTTCCCGCTTTCATGATGAGGCGGTAAACGCCAACTGTTTTTGGTTCACGAGCGAGGATGTCGGAGGTGATGAAGTCCTTGCGCTGCTCGTTCGCCTCGACCACGGCGCGAATGGTGCTCTGCGGGACGTCACGATAATTCGCGAGGAGCTGCTTGGTGTCTTTCGGCAAGCAATAGCCGCCGTAACCGAATGACGGGTTGTTGTACCCGTCACCGATTCGCGGGTCGAGGCTGACGCCCACAATCACGGCGCGAGCGTCAAGTCCGCGAACGGCGGCGAACGTGTCCATCTCGTTGAAGTAGGAAACACGAAGCGCGAGGTAGGTGTTCGCGAAAAGCTTGATGGCCTCGGCCTCGGTCGATTCGGTGAGCAGGATTGGCGGGTTCGAATCGAGCGACGCTGCGGCGAGCAAATCAGCGAAGGCCTGTCCCCGAGCCGTTTGCTCTCCGACGATGATGCGCGAAGGGTGCAGGTTGTCATACAACGCGCTGCCCTCGCGCAGGAATTCTGGCGAAAAAACGACGTTCTCTGAATTGAATTTTGCGCGGACGCGCTCAGTGAACCCAATGGGAACCGTTGACTTCACGACAATGAGCGCTGTCGGGTTGTGCTCGACGACGAGCCCAATCACCGACTCCACACTCGACGTGTCGAACGTGTCCGCCTCTGGGTCGTAGTTGGTGGGTGTGGCGACGATAACGATGTCAGCCGCGGTAATCGCGGGGACCGAGTCGGTTGTTGCCGTGAGATTCAATTCCTTGTCGGCGAAGAACGCCGAAATCTCGACGTCCTCGATCGGCGACACCCGGTTGTTGACCTTCTCAACCTTTGACGCGTCGAGGTCGATTGCGACGACCTCATTCTTCTGAGAAAGGAGGACGGCGAGAGAAAGTCCGACGTAGCCAATTCCGGCTACGACGATGCGCTGAGAGGACATTCGGCAAGTATATCGAGCGGTCGCTAGCGGGAGTGGGCGGGATAAGGCTAGTGTGACGAGAGGTTCCCGCGAAAGAGGTACACATGTCCGAACCCGTTCTTCCCGGCGAAGCGACTCTACGGTCAACCGCCGAAGCGCTCGACGCAGCCGATTCCCTCGCGCACTATCGCGACCAGTTCTACATCGACGACGAGGACGTCTGTTACCTCGACGGAAACTCCCTCGGTCGCCTTCCGTTCGGAACGGTGTCCGCCGTCGGCGAGTTCATGAACGACGAATGGGGTGCCGAGGTCGTCGACGGTTGGTCGCACTGGGTGGACGAAGCGGGGAGCGTCGGTGACGTGCTCGCCGCGACCGCACTCGGAACCGGACCCGGCCAAACCCTCGTCTGTGACACGACCAGCGTGAATCTGTACCAGCTCGTCGGTGCCGCGATTCGGGCCAACGCTGGGCGAAAGACGATCATCATCGACGCCGCGAATTTCCCCACCGACCGATACATCGTGCAGGGTCTTGCCGAGGCGAACGGGATGACGATTGTCACTCTCGATAACGACGGAACGGGCGGCCCAGGGGCCGTGCCCGTCAACACTCGCGACGAGCGGCTCACCGCCGAGGCACTCGAGCCGTTCCTCACGGAGGATGTCGCCGTGATCACTCTTCAGGCGGTTCAGTATCGCAGCGGTGCTCGATCGGACATCAAAGCCATCAACGACCTGGCTCGGTCTCGCGGCATCTATGTCGTGTGGGATTGCGCTCACGCAATCGGTTCCATCGAACTCGACTTCGACGCCAACGGTGTCGACCTTGCGGTGGGATGCACCTATAAGTATGGGAACAGCGGCCCTGGTGCGCCCGCGTGGCTGTTCGTTCGAAAGGAACTCCACGCGGTTCTTCAACCCCCGATTCAGGGGTGGTTCGCGCAAGCGGACCAATTCGCGATGGGCCCGGTCTTCGAACCGACCGACACCATCCGCCGTTTCCAGATCGCCTCGCCGTCCATCATGGGTCTGCGCTCGGTGAACATCGCGTTCGAGATGATCGGTGAAGCCGGCATTTCAGCCATTGCCCGCAAAGCGGAACTTGGCACGGAATTGATGATTCGCCTCGTCGACGAATGGCTCGTTCCGCTCGGCTTCCGGTTGGGGACACCTCGCGAGGCTCTGAAGCGCGGCGGACACATCACGATTCACCACCCCGACGCCAAGCAGATTGCCCTCGCGATGCGGAAGGTGTCGAAGGTCGTGCCGGACTTCCGAATGCCGGACGGGATTCGGATGGCAATGGCGCCACTCCCCACCTCGTTCGTCGAAGTGTGGGACGGGCTCGCTCGAACCCGCGATTTGGTTGCCAGTGGCGACTACCAATCAGTCACAGATGAAGGAAACCGCGTCACATGAGCACTCAAGCCCTGACATATACCCAGTACCTCAAGATCGACGAGTTGCTGTCCCTCAATCAGCCGCAGTCTGACGAACACGACGAACCGTTGTTCATCGCGATTCATCAGGTGTACGAGTTGTGGTTCAAGCAGATTTTGCACGAGTTCGCCGCCGCCCAGCGCTCCCTCGAGGCCGGCGACACCTTCGCGTCACTCGCAACCCTCGGTCGCATCCGAACCATCCTGAAGACGTGCGTGAGCCAGCTCGACATCCTCGAGACGATGACGCCGTTGCAGTTCAATTCGTTCCGCGACCGATTGACGTCGGGGTCGGGTTTTCAGTCCGCACAGTTCCGCGAACTCGAGGCCGTTCTTGGTCGTCGCGATCATGCGGGGGCAAAAGCTTCGTCCGGCACCGGCATGGGAATGAGCGAACACCTCGTTGCCGGCTCGCCAGCCCGTCAGCGTGTTGAGGAAGCGATGGCGCGTCGGTCGGTGTGGGATTCGACACTTCGCTACCTTGCCGCCCGCCAGCACGCCATTCCCGCCGAGGTTCTCGATCGGGACGTCAGTGCGCCGTATGGTGGAGACGAACGAGTGCAAGACGTGTTACTCGCCGTTCACCGCGATGACCCCGAAGCCGGCCTTGTGTGCGAATCTCTCGTCGACATCGACGAGGGCATGCAGGAATGGCGATACCGTCACGTGAAGATGGTCGAACGAACAATCGGCAACAAGCCAGGTACGGGCGGCTCGAGTGGTGTCGGCTACCTGCAGTCAACGCTGTTCCACTCGGTCTTCCCCGACCTCTGGGCCATTCGCACCAAGTTCTGATCCGAATCACGCTTCGTCAACTTGGCAATCTCAGTCGGATTGCCCCTCGTTCGACTCAATCGCCGACCTCCGAGATAGTCCTGGTTAGCGGGTCACTTTCTCGGTCGGAATTGAGGTCCTGACCACAGTGATGTAGCCGGGAGCCGTACCCTTCCACCTCACGGTGATTCTCTTTCGGAGGTCCTTTGAGGTGACGGTGTAGGTAAACCCCGTAGCTCTTTTGATGGCCTCCCCATTTCTCAACCACTGGTAGGAATAAGCCACCGTCTGATCGAGCGCCGACCAAGGAGATATCTCCGAGCTCAACAGTTGACCCACCACAGCGTTCCCCGTGACAATCGGGTCGGAGGAGGCTGTAAATGTGCGCCCAGCCAAAACTGCGATCGTTGGGTCGGACTCTTTTGTCGTCGTCACGTAGGACTCCTTTGCCCCCACCACACGAACCATGATCTGCTTGCCAACAACCCCCGAACCGAGGGTGTAGGACGAGCTTGATGCATTTCGAATCTTTTTTCCGTTTGCGAACCACCGGTAGGTCATCGTGGTCGGAGTTGGAGCCCAACCGCCGAAAAAGTTTGTCTTTGCAACCAAGGTGTCGCCCACGTACGTTTGTCCTACCGCTCCGTCATTTATCTGAAGCACCGGTCGTACAGCAGAGTCAAATGGTAAATCAATAGCGGCATTCCCGACCGATCCCGTTGGAGCAACGAATGCTTGAGCGCTCGAAAAAGTACCCAGAATTATGGCCATGGCCAGAGCCACCTGTCCAACTGTTCCGTTCAGGATGGAGGTTTTCACGGGTATTTCCTTTCGAAGAGTTACCGTAAGCGTAGCGTGGAGCTAAGGGGCGCAGCAACCCAGTGGGTTGTTGCGGAAAAGGTAACGAGATTCGGATTGGTGAGTGGAGCTAAGGGGATTCGAACCCCTGACCTTCTCATTGCGAACGAGACGCGCTACCAACTGCGCCATAGCCCCAGGTGTTTCAGGATAGCACCGCGGTTATTGGCGCAAAAACTTAGTTCGCGCGTCGAGCACGCAGCGCTGCGCTGATATCGAACGTTCCGGTTGCCTCGGTGTCGGTTTCAATCGCGGGCTCGGTAAAGCGGAGGTCGGCAGCGGCTCCGGGCTGCGAGGCGCGAGCAGCCTGTTCGCGAATTCGGGCGGCGCGTTCACGGGCAGCGATTGCTTTGGCATGTTCGTCCGTGACAATCAGGCCCGCGCCGTCCGGAATCGATCGGTGCACGGGAGGGGTTCGAATCGGTGTCCACGTCTCGTCGACGGTGACGGGCGCAGTAGCCTGTCTCGGCGTCGCAGTCGACTTAGCAACAGGCGCGTCCGCGGTATTGACCGCGACCAAACCGATAACAGCGAGAAGTGCGAATCCCGAACCGAGAACCAGAAAAGACCACGCCGCGAACACGAAGGCGATTCCCGCTCCTGCGGTGGACACCACAATCGCGAGGGTCAACAACAACTTCATCGTTCGGTGTCTCGCGGCCAGAGCGGGCGAGGCAGCAAAGACGGCCTGGCGTTGGGTGCGACCGGCGTGACGGTCTTTGGCGCGAGCGAGTCGATCCAACTCACGTCGGTGTTCGACGAGTTCCCGCGTCGACATCTCGTTCATCGGGGTTCGTGAGCGAATCCCCAGATCCTGGGTCGTTGCGCTGATCCGTCGCGCGTTGCGCTCAATCGTTCGCGATTCGTGCCGGTCACGCATGCTGGGTGCCAGATAGACGAGCCACAAAAGACCGCCGACGATTAACGTCACGGTCGATCCGATGCCACTGTCCACGTTCCCTACGGTAAATCGCGATGAACGAATCCGCGACAAGGCGCGCGGTTGGTGTTTCGCTCAGCGAATCGGCGTACGGGCGGCGATTTGGTCGGCTTCCGGAACATCAGCGAGGCTTTCATCAGCCGTTCCCCTGGTCAACCGAGCGAGCAGCCCGCCAGGAACCTCGTCGATCGTGACGGCGAAACAAAAGTGGTCCCGCCAATCACCGTCGATGTGAATGTACCTGCGGCGAAGCCCCTCATATCGCATCCCCAGTTTTCGCACGATTCGAAGCGAGGAAACGTTTTCGGGTCGAATGCAAATCTCGACGCGATGGATTCCGAGTCCCGTGAAACACCAATCAGCGACGAGCGCAACGGCGGTCGGTGTGATTCCCTTTCCGGCACGGTCCTGTGAAATCCAGTAACCGATGGACCCGGACGAGAGCGATCCAAAGGACAGCCCACTGACCGTGATTTGACCGACAACATCGCCGTCGTGTTCGATGATGAACGGCGCGGCCTGGTTCTGCTTGGCAAGCCTCAGCAACGAGCGGATGATGTCACCGACCGGCGGGAACTCCGAATAGCCGGGAATTGTCGCTTCCCACTGCTGGAGCCATGCACGATTGTCCTTGAGCAGCGCTCGAAGCGGCCGCGTATCGCGGGCGCGAATCGAACGGACGTGAACGCCCCCGTGGTTCAGTGACGGGACGAAAATCACGGACGGCGGTGCGATTCGACGTCGAGCCAGTTCTCGAGTGCAGGCCCGAGGTCGGGGCGCTGCAGAGCGAGTCGGACAATCGCCTTGATGTAGTCGAGCTTGTCACCGGTGTCGTATCGGCGACCGCGGAACACGATTCCCAGCACTCCCCCAGCGATGTTGTTCGTTGCCATCTGGCGAAGCGCGTCGGTCAGTTGAATCTCGTTTCCCTTGCCCGGTTCGGTGTCCTCGAGAATGTCGTAGATCTCAGGACGCAGGACATACCGGCCGATGACGGCGAGGTTCGACGGCGCGTCCTTGGGGTCGGGCTTTTCGACGAGGTCAACGATGCGAACGACATCGCCCTCGCCGATGTCCTCGATCGTGGCGATGCCGTAGTGGTCAGTCATGTCGCGCGGAACTTCCATGAGGGCGACGACCGACGCGTGGTGGGCGTCGTGAGCCGCGATCATCGGCCCGAGGATGTTGTCGCGTTCATCAATGAGGTCATCGCCCAAAAGAACGGCGAACGATTCGTTCCCGACGTGCATTTGAGACCGGAGCACGGCGTGCCCGAGTCCCCGCGGCTCACCCTGACGGACGTAATGCATGTCGGCGAGATCGGTGGACTGCTCGACCGATGCGAGCCGTTTGTCGTCACCCTTCTTCCGAAGGGCGCTTTCGAGCTCGGGGACGTTGTCAAAGTGGTTCTCGAGCGCGTTCTTGTTTCGACCCGTGATCATGAGAACGTCGGTGAGACCGTTTCGCACGGCCTCCTCGACGACGTACTGGATTGCTGGTTTGTCGACGACAGGCAGCATTTCTTTCGGCATCGCCTTGGTGGCGGGAAGGAATCGGGTACCCAGACCGGCGGCGGGAATGACCGCTTTGGTGATGTGAGATGACATTGTTTAAGGATACCGTTGCCTGTCCTCTTTAGGATGGGCACATGACTACCGGCGATGACAAGGCGGAACTACGCGCCTTTGTTCGATTGACGCGTGCAGCCCGCTCGAGCGACGAACTGGCCTCTGCCTCGGCTAGTTTTGAAAAGTTCCTGGTGTTTCTCGCAGATCAATACGGATGGCGTCGAATCGCCGCGTTCATTCCGACCCCCAGCGAGCCGCCCATCGCGCACGGGCTCAACACTGCGGTGCTGTCCGGCGTCTCGGTGATTGTTCCCGTGTCGGCCGCCG
The DNA here is from genome assembly GCA_044353905.1 of Microbacteriaceae bacterium. Classification (GTDB taxonomy): domain Bacteria; phylum Actinomycetota; class Actinomycetes; order Actinomycetales; family Microbacteriaceae; genus MWH-TA3. The sequence continues at coordinate 185,072 of JBILBA010000001.1, forward strand.
ACGGGCTGTTGGATTGGGTGGAACTCGGCCCTGACACCATCTGGTCGACAGTGAAAGACTCGATGGGCATGCCGATTCCCTCGACGGGTGCGAGCGCGACGCCCACGGATCTCGACGCGGTATTGATTCCCGCCGCCGCGGTCGACCGCGCAGGAAACAGACTCGGGTGGGGCAAGGGCTTTTACGACCGTTTTCTGTCGTCGGTCGAAGGCGACCCGTTACTGATTGCCGTGGTTTTCGATTCCGATTATGTCGACCAGATTCCGACGGAAGCACACGACGCTGCGGTTGATGCGATTCTGACCGAAACCGAAGTCTTGCTCACTCAGTAGTGAGGGGGTTTCTCCGCTTTGAGTCGTTCGTCGTTCTCGGTCTCTGAGTGACGTTCGGGTTCGGGAGCGGGTGTCGGGTCCGTCCCGGGTGCTGCGGGGCGGACAACTCGGCGTTTAGGCCGTTTCTTGTCCGTCACGAAGGATTCTTTCAATCTGGTCGGCGACGAGGTCGGGACTGAGGAACAGTTGAAGTTCGTGAATTCGTGCATAGCGCCAGCCGCATCGAGCCAACATGTCCGGTCGGATTCGCAGGCCTTCGCGCAGCGTCATCGGCATAATGTTGTCGTCGATATCGATCGCGACGCAGATGTCGCCCATGCGGGCTGCGAGGGGAATCCCCGGGACATCGGTGAGAAGCGTTGCGCCGCGAGTGCTGAGTCGGGTTCCGAGGTCGGACAACAAGGGATGCTGTTCGCTCTGTTCCGGAACAAACGCGAGTGTCTCGTCGACGAACCGCCCGAGAGCGTTGACGCCCTTTGACATGCGCTCGTCTCGAAGTTCCTCGGTGCTCAACGCCGAAATCACGGTGAGGTGGCGCGTGGCACGAGTCATCGCAACCGCGATGAGACGCTCGCCGTCGTCCGTCGACAACGAACCGAGGTCACTGAGGACACGGCCGTGGGGGCTGCGACCAAAGCCGAGCGCGAAAATGACTCGATCGCGAGTCACTGCCGACGCTTGGTGCAAACTGAGCACGACGAACGGCGAATCCGCGTGGCGGGTGAAGAAATCCTGCAACGTCCGGTTCGCGGGCAACGCGCTGTGAATCGCTTCCTGAACTCGCGCCACCGTGACCGCTGACGCGCTGATGACCATCAGCGAGTGCTCTGGGTGAAGCGTCGCGTGTTCAACAACGTTGGCGACAATCGCATCGAGTTCGCTCGCCGTCGCTTCGATGCGACCGGTCTTTTCGTCGAGCGGACCTTTGCCATCAACATTGATGAACGACAGCCCGCGTTCTCCGAGGGATGTCGACGCCAGTGGCCACGACCGCAGTCCACCCGAATAGAGGTGCGTCGCGATCTGTGCCGCGAGTCCGGTTCCGAGGGGGCGGTACGACATCGTCATCGCGTGGGTGGGCAGAACCTGAGCAAGTTCGGCCAGGATCGACCTCGAACCGATTCCCGCATCCACCGAATCGTCCGGCGTCACGGTGAACGAGGTCGGTCGGTCGGTGACCGGGTCACCAAACGTGACAATCTGGTCCCCGCGCGAAATCGCGGGGGCAGCCTCGGCGACGGACATCGCGCCGGCATCGACCAGAATCACGACATCGAATCGCTGATTCGGTGCGAGTGTCCCGATCGCATAGGGCGACACGCACCACACCGGCGCCAAGATATCGGTCAGGGTCGGCGCGACAACCATGAGGTTGCTGACCGACGTCGGGCCAACAGTGAGCGCCGTCTTGATCGCCGCTGTTTCGTCGGGAAGGTCGGTGACCGCTATTTGCCAGGCTTCGGCCAACGAGAAGGCGAGTTTCTGAGCGTTGCCCGTGATGTGCGCCTGGTCGACAAGGCGATAGTCCGTCTCGAGCCGATCCAGAATCGTCGTGTCCGCACCCAGAAGCTGGCGGCGGTCGGCGATGATCGCTTCGAGCACGCCGCGCCACCACGCGAGTTGCAGTTCGGCGGTGATGATGTCGCGCGTGACGATTCGACCCGCGAAGACGTGCAGTAACCCCTCGAGCCCGCGTTCGCGCATCGAATCCACGATCGCGCTGCGCTCATGAACCGTATCGATACTCGTGCTGTCGGCCGCAAGCGCCGAAACCAATTCGGACACCACGGAACGGGGCTCGATGTCGAGTCGACGCGCGAGCGGTGCGTTGAGCAAAGCGACGTCCTCCAAAACCTGGTCGAGTTGTTCGCCAAGGCCAATGAATCCCGCCGGCACGGAAGGTCGATAGGCCGCATTGACCAGGGTGTTCCACTGGGTTCTGGCAACGCTCGCGGCGGTCAGCGCCTCGAACATGTCCGGAACGTGAGCACCCGGACGCACGAACTCTTTTGCGAGTTTCTTGAGCCTCCGACGCTGGGCCCCGGGAATGACGTCATCACGAGTCTTGGGGGCGAAGGCCGCAACAAAGTCGTCGATCGAACGGTCGAACAGTTCGGGAGTGAACTTGTCCAACGTCGCGCTGACACCGCGAAGCGTGTCAAGCCGGTAACGAAGGTCCTCGAGCGATGATCCCGTCCCCAGCGGTGTCGGCTCGAGCACTTCCACCGCCATGCTCTCGAGAGTCGCCATGCTGACCGTGTCGAGGCGGGTGGCCGCTTGGAATGCCGCAGAGGCTCGTTCAGCGTTGTCGAAGTGTGCCGTCGCCCACGGTGAGGCGGCGCGAGCGGACTGGAACTGGCCGAGGTCAGCGGCCGCGAGAAGTGTGCTGACGACCTCGTCCATCGTGGACGTCAGGGCGATGACCGATTCGACGTCGAGCGAGACTTCGTTGGTTGCATCCGTCGTGTTGGCCAAACGCGCGAGTTCGCGGATCGCGTCCAGAACGCTGACTCGGAAACGCGGGTCGGGTTGGTTGAGTGCCGTGCGGTAATCGCCGATGACGGTGCGCATCCGAAGAAGCGCGGTGTCGACATCCATCGTCTTGGGGACGGGTGTTTTTTCGATACGACTGATCGAACGGATGAGGTCGGCCTTGATCGTCGCTGGCGACGCGCCCAGTCCATCGAGCCCGAGGTTACCGAGACTGCGGCGAATATCGTCGAGTCGCGCCCGCCGCGGGCCTGCGACGAGGACCCGTTTGCCCGACCGAATCAGTTCCCCGACCGCGTTGACGATGGTTTGCGTCGCGCCGGAGCCTGACGGGGTACCGACGACGATCGAGTTGCCCGCGACAATGTGCGCGACGATTCGTTCTTGTTCGGCGTCGGCATCGAGCAACAGGCTGTCGGTGTCGAGGCTTCGCGTGTCCGAATTCCCCGGGTCGACCGCTGCATGGCTCTCGGCGAGAAGCTCCATCGCGTTGGGGTTCCCGCCGATCGTGTCCAAGAGCGGGTGGTCGAGAATTCGAGCGGCGCTGACCATGTCGGATGCGACGTCACTCAGATTGGCAATCGCGAGCGTGGGGACGACCATGGCGCCGTCGATGTGGGCGATGAGCCCGTGCAACCGATCGAGCGCGCCGTTGGGTCGGAACGAACCGTTGTCGTTGGTCAGTGCGACGAACGCGCGCTCATCAAGCGCGATACCGAATTGGTAGGCGAGTTCGCGGGCAAGCGCGGGGTTGAGGTGCAAAGCGCCCGTCAGTTGAACCTCGAGGTCGTCGCCTTTGCGGTGCATCGAAATCGGACGCAGCAGCATCGGCGCGGTGAAGTGCTCGTCGCCGTTCGTCCACGACACGAGGCCGACCGCAAGAAACACCGAGTCGATTCCACGAGCGGCGGCCAGTTCGACCGCCTTGTCGTTGATGCGCGAGGCGCGTTGCCGAGCACGGTGCAGCGCGACGTCGTCACGGACCAGGTTCCGCAGGAGCGTCGGCGTACCGGCAAAGAATCGCGCGAGTCCGCCCGGGTGGCCCGTGCTCAGTTCGATCGCGACGCTGTTGGGGAAATGCAGAAGGGGGTTCGTTCCGCCCAGTTTCGACAGTTCGCGCCGCCACTTTTCCCACACTGTCTCGGCGACGTTGGTGATCGTGGCGGTCGGGTTTCCGGTGGCGAGGTTCGACGGGTCATCGAAAGCAGACAGCGCGCGGGAAATGTCGCCTGTCCAGTCGCTCTCGTCCGACTCCAACACGCTTTTACGCTATCGGGAACCCCTGTAAAACCGCGGAACCACTCCGATGGCTGGATTAGCGGCCATCAGAGCGGTTCGACGGGTTAGGACACCGGTACCAGCATTCGGACCGGTTCGCTGGTGCCCGACTTGGACGTCGCCGTCACGGTTGCCGTCCAGGTCGTGACACCGGGAAGGTTCGTGAAGGTGGCGGATGTTCCCGTGACGACCTTGGTGATCGTCTTCTTGCCACGCTTCAACGTCACGGTGTACTTCTTCACGGGGGACCCGCCGACATAAGACGGCGCGTTCCACGAGACGGTAACCATCTTGTGGTCCGGCGACACCGCTCGCGCACTGGTCACGGGCAGTGGCGCAGTTCCCTTGACGTTCAGCGAAACCGCACCGGTGGACACGACTCCTTGGCCGCGCAGAACGTACTGCCCCGATTTGCTCGCGCAGACCTTGAGTGTCGCCGTTCCGTCCGCGGAAACAGTGGCCGAGAGCTTCTTACCGACGCACTTCTGCGACGCTCCCTTCGGGGGCATAACAGACACCGTCGCGGGCTTCGCGGTCCGAGTCGCGTCAACTGCCGCCGCGGTGAACCCGCTGGTCGCGATGTTCAGTGTGACGAGTTGACCGGCGCTTGATTCCGGCGTCACCACGAGTGGTTCGATCCACGGCATGTCTTCCATGACAATCTCTACGTCACGTTCGCCGAGCTTCTTTGTCGCGCGTTGGATGAGGATTCCGTCGTTGTATTCGACGAACACTTCGGATTCATCGGCCGAATAACCAACCAGATAAACCTCTCCGAATTCGTTGGTGACGCCTTCCGAAATCAACGCGGGCGACGTGAACGTGGCGCCGTCGACCGTCGCGACCTCGAAGAGGTCGCTTGCATTCACGGCTGCTCCGACAACTGGCAGACCGTTCGAAAGTACGACCCGGACGACGTGCTGAGATTCGGAGGGCTCGGGCGGCAACATGATGAGCGAACCGGTGCTGAAACCGATGACGGTCGACTTGTTGTAGTCGGCGACCGCACCACCCAACAATTGAACATTGCGCAACGAAACGTCAATCCGGCCGGCTGGGATGAACGGGAATGTCGCGCGACCCTCAACGGTCAGTCCGTAGTCGAGAGCGGATTCGAAGGAACCGTCCTGCTTTCGCCACGTGACTTGCCCGCCATAGACCGGTTGACCCGTTGCATCCTGGACAGCGATTGAGTGAGACACCAGTCCGGTCGTGAAGGCGGTGATCGTGTCCGAGTAAGGCGAGACCCCTGCCGCGTTCACCGCCGCGATGCGAATGTCCGCCGCGGATCCCGCCGTGAGTCCAGTGATTGTCGCCGTCGACTCGGTCGACGTTGCCGTGCGGGTCTGCCACGTTTCGCGATCCGTCGTCCACTGGATTAGGTATCCCGTCACGGGTTCGTTAGGGGAAGACGCCGGGCGCCACGAGATCTTCACCGTGTTCGCCGTTGTCGTTGTGACCAAGGGCGCAACCGGTCGAAGTGGCGGACTTGCGGTCACAGCATCCAGAACAGCGGAAGCTGGCCCTGTGCCCGCGCGACTCGCCGCGGCGATTCGGATTTCGACAACCGAATCGGTGGGAACGTCGGGACTTTGCCACGACGTCGCACTGCTCGGCACATTTGCCGTTGCCCACTCGCCACCTGCGAGGCGCCATGTGATCACATAACCGTCAATGGCGAAATCGCCGGCTGCCGGGGCGGTCCACGAAACGGTGACGGCACGTGCCGCCCGTCCCGTTTGAGTCAAACTCGTGACCTTTGATGGGGCAATGGCCGCATGCGCGGTCCACGCGCCGAAACCGGACATGACCCGAGGCACCGTGCTGATACCGCGCGCTTGAATGAGGGATCCCCAGCAATAGACCGTTGCCGAGACACCAATCGCGCAGGATCGGCGGGTGGGGCCACTCGCATCATCACTCGTCGCGAGGTGCGCGACCGGTTCTGGAATGCGCGCGGTCGTTGGACCGCTGGCATAGGTGCCGTCACCGAGCTGCCCGGATTCGTTTCCTCCACTACACGTCACCACTCCAACCGAGTTCAACGCACACCAGTGACCCTGTCGTAGGTCGAATTCCACGACGTCACTGAGGTTTGCGATTGTCGAAAAGGTGATGTTGAGTGAGGAAAAACAAACAACCGTTCGCGCGGCCGTAATCGCACAGGTGACGTTGCCTTGTCCGTCGAGATCGAGGGCCGTTGGAGCGGCGGGGTTCGAGACCCAACGATAGGTTCGGGTGTCGGTCGCAAGACACGTGATGGTCTGGTCCCATTGAATTGCACAGAGGCCACCGATGTCGGTGACTCCGCGGAACTGAAGGACCGGCGTCGTGAGGTGGCGACCGTAACGATCGGTGCTCCACCGTCCCCAACACCACAACTCGCCCGCGGATGACAACGCGCACGCCGTGTTGCCGACGACGGAAACATCGACGATGTCCGACGGCAACCCTTCTACGACGAAGTTCCCACTAGGAGCACCCGTGTATCCGAGACCCTGTTGCCCTTGTTCGTTGAACCGGGTGACGCAAATGACACCCTTGGACCGCGAAAGGACACACTGAAGATCGAGATTCGAGCTTTGGGAGTAACCCACGTGTGCGGTCATATCACTCACGCGAACGGCGTCGAGAATACCGTTGCGATCGTCGTAATAGGTCGCGGCCACCCGCGGTTCTTTGCCCTCAAAGCAGATGTACTGATTGGCTGGATTCATCGCGCACGTCGCGGTACCGCTCGACATGAATCGTTCACCGATTCCCAACGACGATGCGGGTCCGGTGCCCGCGGGGTTCACCGCTGCGATTCGGAAGTCATACTCTCGGCCCGGTTCTAGCCCGGTGACTGTCGCCGAACGGGCGATTGAGACGCCATCGTCGAACACTGTCCATGAACCGCCAGCGCCGCGATACTCGATCGCGTAATCAGTGACGGGTGACGATCCCGGAGTGCGCGGTGCGGACCACGACAACGACACGGAGCCCGGGCCATTGCCGTCGTAGCGCACGGATGCGATCACCCCCGGGAAACCACCAGCGCTGGCGTGTGCTGCGGAGCCAACGAGGTGGGCGGGGAGAATTACGAGCGCGGTCAGTAGGAAACCGAGCGCACGGGACACGCGTTGCTGAGTAATTTTCTGCATGCGCCCAAAGTAAACCCCACCGCGGACACGTTATTCGAAGGATTTAAGTGGTGCCGCTGGAGCGGGAGAGTCCTGCGGACTTGTTCGTCTTACTCGACCGGTTACCAAGTCGAAGGAATTAAGTGGTGCCACTGGAGGGACTCGAACCCCCAACCCTTTCCTTAGGACGGAACTGCTCTTCCATTGAGCTACAGCGGCGTTGAAGCAATCCAACCACACGGCGGCTTTAGGCGACGAGGTAGTCGTTCCACGCCGGCACGTCACGGTCGATTCCGCGCACGAGCCACGCGGTTCCGCGCGGTTGCCGTGGTTGGGTGGACAGCGACCATCCAAGTTCGCGCAGGGTGCGGTCGGCTTTCTGGTTGTTGCAGCGGACACAGCAGGCGACGAGGTTTTCCCAGCTGTCCGACCCGCCGCGCGATTTCGGCTGGACGTGGTCAATCGTGTTGGCGACTTTGCCGCAGTAGGCGCATCGGTGGTTGTCGCGGCGCAGCACTCCTCGCCTCGTCAGCGGGACGCCGCTCGCCATCGGTACGCGAACGTAGCGACTCAGGATGATGACGCTGGGCCGATCCCACAAGCCAGAGATTCCGAAGACAGGGTGATCCGCTTCGTGGGCGAGGATGTTCGCTTTTCCAGTCATGACGAGCACGATAGCTCGGCGATCGGAAACTACGGCGAGTGGCTCATAGCCGGCGTTGAGGACCAGGGTTCTCATGGTGTTCCTTTCGGTCCCACATGGGGTGTGGGTTTTCGGGGTTCTGCCACCGTCGCTCGATTCGGGCACAAAAAAAGCACCGTCTTCACAGACGATGCCTTCCGTTGTCGCAACCGTGTCGGCGCGAAACGACGCTCGGACTTATCGGGTGTTCCCAGTCGAATCCTCGGGGGGAGGCTCTGTGGGCACCCGTCAAACCGCAAACGATTCGAGTTGTGATGGTCACGCGTTCAGACTACGCCTGTCAATCGCGTCACGCGGTATTGGCGCGCTAGTTTATGCCGATACGCACAATATAGAAATTCGAGGTCCAGATCTTCCGAATGCTAACGTAGCCACCCGCAGCCGGTGCGTCGAGGATTTTGCCGTTACCGGCGTAGATTCCGTCGTGACCCGCCATGATGACGAGGTCACCGGGACGGGCATCAGCGAGACGAATCGGTCGGCCCATCGCCGCTTGCCCACTGGCACTGTGGGGCAGGTCCACGCCGAACTGTGCGTAGACAAACTTGACGTATCCCGAGCAATCGAATCCAGCGGGCGATGCGCCACCGAAACGATACGGAACTCCGATGTACTTCTTTGCAACGTCGAAAACTTTGGCGAGGCTGAAGTCGGGGTACGGCGGGTTCTTGAGGTAATCCTCGGCGGACGGACCGTTATACGCGGGGTAGATGACCTGGTTCGCGGCATTGCGGCGGATTTGCGCAAGGCTCGTCGCGTGGAACTTCGAGTGATCGACGGCGAGCGCCGTGTCACTCGTGACCACGACGTCTTGTGTGACCTCGGCGGCGTTCAAGATTTCCGGGCTAAATGCGTAGGCCGGCAGTGACACGGTTCCCACGAGGGCCGAGATGAGCGCGAAGACCGAGACGCGACGAGCGTTTTCGCCGACCAGCGCACGACCCGCACGACGGGTGGTTGGCCTAATTCCGCGAATCACCCGAGCGATGAACCGAACTGCATCACCGATGGCGAGGGCCGTGGTGTGACCGATTCGAAAGAAAGCGTTATCCAAGAGTTTGCTCCTGAGCCCGAGGCGCTTCACCTCCCCGTCATTCATTTTGTTTAACCTCACACAGACGGGGAACTTCGGACCGTGTGCGGCTGTTCTGTGTGCGCGGTGGCGCGTTCGGAACGGTTCAATTCTACCCAGCGACCCTATGAGCCAGCGCAGCACACCTTTCGGCGTGGCAAAACTAGAAACTTTAGAGGGATGTGGATTGTTTAGACTTGGCGCATGACCGACTTCCGCCTTCCGCCCGAGCTCGTCCCGGTTGACGGACGGTTCGGATGCGGTCCGTCCAAAATTCGACCGGAACAACTCAACTACCTCGTTGCACACGCCCACCTGTTGGGGACCTCCCATCGGCAAAAGCCGGTCCGGGAAATCGTCGGTCGAGTTCGCGCAGGGCTTGCTGACCTTTTCCGACTGACCGACGGCTACGAGGTGGTTCTGGGGAACGGTGGCTCGACGGCGTTCTGGGATGCCGCAGCCTTTTCGCTGATCGAACAACGCAGCGCGCATCTGACCTTCGGGGAGTTCGGGCAAAAGTTTGTGAACGCCGCTAGCGCCCCCTGGCTGACCGCACCGGCCGTCGTCCACGGAGAACCGGGAACGGTCTCGGCCTTCGTCGGTGACGAGGAAGCGGATGTTTTTGCTTACCCCCACAACGAGACGTCGACCGGCGCGATGACGGCGGTCCGTCGTCAGGGGCCGACGGGGTCACTCACCGTGGTCGATGGGACGAGCGCGGCCGGCGGTGTCGATATTGATGTGCGCGAAACAGACGTCTATTACTTCGCGCCTCAAAAGAACTTTGCGAGCGACGGTGGGCTGTGGTTCGCCCTCATGTCCCCCGCCGCCATCGAACGGATCGAGCGCGTCGCCGCATCTGGCCGGTACATTCCCGAATTCTTGTCGCTCGGTGTCGCGCTGGACAATTCGCGACTCGACCAAACGCTCAACACTCCCGCGATCGCAACGCTCCTGTTGCTGGACTCGCAGATTCAATGGATTCGAGACAGTGGCGGACTTGCGTGGGCGCACGCCCGCACCAAGTACTCGTCGGATCGAATTTACGAATGGGCCGAGGCACACCCGAATGCGTCGCCGTTCGTCGCCAACCCCGAGCACCGATCGCAGATTGTCGCGACGATTGACTTCGACGAGAGCGTCGATGCGAGCCGAGTGTCGACGATGTTGCGTTCGAACGGGATCGTCGATATCGACCCGTACCGCAAGCTCGGGCGCAACCAACTCCGCATCGCGACATTCACCGCCATCGAGCCGAGTGACGTCTCGCGGCTACTCGGAGCCATCGACGCGGCAATCGCCGCTCTTTAGTCGTCTTCGACGACGACGTATTCGTCCCCCTCGGGACCGTCTTCGCTGCCCGCTTCATCCACACCGTCGAACACATCGGTGTCGTCAAACGGTGATTCAACGATGTCGGCGAGATCTACCGAGTCAACATCGTCCTCGAAATCATCATCATCGTCATCAGTAGTTTCGTCGTCATCGTCATCGTCGTCGTCCTCGAGTTCCAACAGATCCTCATCGTCAAGTTCGTCGTCGGGAACGACAACGATGGCCTCTTCGATTCCGGCGGCAATCGATTCCTCGTATTCACGAAGCCGGTCCGCCCACGGGACCCACTCGGGGGCTTGGATGGCATCCTCCCCGGCCAGCAGTTCGGTCTCGAGAACTGTCGTTGACTTTCCGTCCACGGCGAGCGAGGCGACCCAATCCCACCCGATGTAACCGGGAAGGTTCGACCCGAAACGGATGTTGGCGATTCCGTCCGATTCCTCGGACGAGAGCACCGAACCGATCGTGTCGGCAGGGGTGATTGTTTCGAGTGCCGACCGCGCGGCCTGCTCGAGTGCCTTAGGCGTCAAAGTTTTCCGCAACCTTTCGAAGAACGGCCGCGATTTTGCGAGCGTGGGAATTCGCCGGGTAGTGCCCCCGACGCAAATCTGTGCTGGCCGATTCCAAGAGGCGAATAACGTCCTCGACAATCACGACCATGTCGTCCGCGGGTCGACGACGGCTGCGCACGACAGATTGAGGTTCTTCAAGAACCAGAACTCCGTGCGCCTGAAGCCCGCGCTTTCCGTCAACCGTTCCGTACTCGAGGCGCGCACCGGGCTGAACGGTCGTCCCGGCCGGCAGGGCGGAGGCGTGCAAAAAGACCTCGACGCCATCATCGCCTTGAATAAATCCAAAACCTTTGTCCTCGTCGAAGAACTTCACTTTTCCGGTTGGCATTCTCTCTCCTTGTAACCTGACTCTTACCGAGGATACCTGTCGGCACGATAAACTATTCGGATGCCTTCTTCTCATGACGTTTCGACACAACTGGGCACGCTGACACACCAGGAACTCGAGACCCTCGTCTTGACACGACGCTGGCACCTGGGCAAGCAACACGACCTGCACGACCTCGCTGACACGCTGCTCACGTCCGAATCCATCGTGCCGACACTTCGCTCGCTCTCAAGACACGAACTCCAGGCACTCGCATCGGGTGTCGCGGGCGAACACGCTCGAAAGATTCTGCTGGCTGACGATGCCGGCGTGCCGTTCTCGGAGGTCGCGGCTTTACTCCCGGCACTTCTCGATCAGCCGACTCCGATCGAATCACCAGCAGATGGCGACAGCGTGAGCATCGCGCTCCACAGCGTCGTCGCCCTTCGCGACCTGGTTGAGTGGGTTGCCGGCGAACCGCTCACGATGGGCGCAACGGGTGGTTTGCTCCGGGCCGAGGAAAAAATCCTCGCTGCCGGTCTCGTTGTGTCAGAAGACGATGCGGTCGCGCTGGTTCGAATCGCCGAAGTCGCGGGACTGGTCAGCACCATCGATCGCCGACTCTACGCGACGACGCGTGGCGTGGCCCTGTCCGATGACCTGGTTGCTCTGTGGTCCGCCGCGTTCGATGCGATTGTGTCCGCCTTCGGACCGTCCGTGCGTGATGCGTGCGCTTCCGCAGGCCGGCTCGATGAACCGTTCCTCGAATGGCTGTTGCCCCTGCGCGACACACACGAATCCGATATCTTGCACCGCGTCGCCACGGAATCGCGCCTTTTCGGTGTCACGGCTGACGGCACCACCGAGCTTGGACGAATCGCGGTCGCCGGTAGTGAATCGGTCCCCGCATTCCTCGCCCCGCTGCTGCCCGAACTGCAGACCTCGGTCTATGTTCTCGACGATTTGAGCATCATCGCGCCCGGCCCGGTCACGACGGAAACGTCGCGGTTCCTGTCCCAGATTTCGAGCCTCGAGACCCGCGGACTTGCACCCAAAAGGCGGCTCGATCCCGCGCTGATTTTGCGGGCGATTGCGTCGGGTACGACGGTCGAATCCATGATCGCGAGACTGTCCGAACTGTCGCTCACGCCGGTCTCGGCCGCGGTCACGTCGACTATCGCCGACATCGCCAACAACGGGCGGTTTGTCACCCTCAACGGAACGGGAACGGACACCGCCGCCAAGGCGTCACATCCCGAACTCGGCGAAATGCTGTTGTCCGACCCGCGCCTTCAGCGACTCGCTCCCGTCAAAGTGGATGAACTATCCGTGCTCTATGGCGCATCCCGCTTGCGAGTCGAGACTGCGCTCGTCGAAAATCGATACACCGTGGTTGCGCCCGCGACGGAACCCGTCATTGTCGAGCCCAGCGCCCCGACCGCTCTGCTGGAACTCGCCGAGAATCTGTTTGCGATCGGCCTCGGATCGACTCACCTCGAGCGCGCACTCATCACGGCGGGCAAGACTCGAAGCAAGGTCACGCTGCTTGTCGAAACGAGCACGGGGAACAAGACCATCACTCTCGAACCTCGTCACGTGGCGAACGGTCGCGTGCGCGGACTCGATACTGTCGCCGACGTCGAACGGACACTCCCCATTTCCGCCATCATCGAACTTTTAGCAGTCGGAGAGTAAAACGTGAATGGTCCCCTCATCGTCCAGAGCGATCGAACTGTACTACTCGAGGTCGGTCACGAGCAGGCGATGGATGCGCGTCACGCGCTCGCCGTGTTTGCCGAACTGGAACGCGCGCCGGAACACATTCACACCTATCGCATCACGCGCCTCGGCCTGTGGAACGCGCGTGCGGCGGGGCACACCGCCGAGGAAATGCTCGCGACGCTCGAGACGTACTCCAAGTTCCCCGTCCCGCAGGTTGTGGCGACCGACATCGCCGACACCGTTTCGCGGTATGGCCGAATCGTGGTCGAACGCGACGCGGACGGTTTGTATCTTGAAGCCGAGTCACCGCAGATTCTTGCCGAAGTGGTCCGAACCACCAAACTCGAGCCCTTGCTCGGTGCTGTGACGAGCGAGACTGTCGTTCGACTCAACGACTGGGCACGTGGAATCGTGAAACAAGAACTTTTGGGGATTGGCTGGCCCGCCGAGGACCGCGCCGGATTCACCGAGGGCACACCGATGACCGTCGCCCTCGACAACACGACGTGGGATCTTCGTGGCTACCAGCGCGAGGCCATTGACTTGTTCGATAAGTCGGGCGCCGGTGTCGTCGTGCTCCCCTGTGGCGCAGGTAAAACCGTTGTCGGAATTGGCGCGATGGTCGAAGGCCAGTCGTCAACGCTCATTCTCGTCACCAACTCGGTGTCGGCTCGACAGTGGCGGGACGAAATCATCGCCCGCACGACGCTGACCGCCGAAGACATCGGCGAATATTCGGGCGAAAAGAAGGAAATCAAACCGGTCACGATTGCGACGTATCACATCCTCACGGCCAAGCGCCGGGGCGAGTTCGCACACCTGCCGCTGTTGGACGCGAACAACTGGGGGCTCATCATTTATGACGAGGTCCACTTGTTGCCCGCTCCGGTGTTCAAGCTAACGGCTGACCTGCAGGCGCGTCGTCGACTCGGATTGACCGCAACTCTCGTTCGCGAAGACGGCAAAGAGGGTGACGTCTTCAGCCTGATCGGCCCCAAGCGTTTCGACGCACCGTGGAAGGAAATCGAGGCTCAGGGATTCATTGCACCGGCGCGCTGCGTCGAGGTGAGGGTCTTGCTCGAGTCCGACGAACGCATGGATTACGCGGTGGCGAACGAGCGCCAACGATTCCGAATCGCCGCGACGAGTCCCGCGAAACGTCCCATCATCTCGCGGCTGATCGCTCAGCACCCCGACGACCAAATCCTTGTCATCGCGCAGTACCTCGATCAAATCGACGACGTGTCGGACACGCTCGGATTGCCAACCATCACGGGCGCGACTCCGGTCGACGAACGCGAAGTGTTGTACGAAAAGTTCCGCACCGGCGAGATACGCGTGTTGCTCGTGTCGAAGGTCGCGAACTTCTCGGTCGATCTGCCCGACGCGTCCGTGGCGATTCAAATCTCGGGGTCGTTCGGATCGCGCCAAGAGGAGGCCCAGCGTCTCGGTCGAATTTTGCGTCCGAAGAGCGATGGTCGCAGCGCCGTGTTCTACACCGTTGTCGCCCGCGACACGGTGGAACAGGATTTCGCGCAGAACCGGCAGCGATTCCTCACCGAGCAGGGCTACGCCTACGAGATCGTTGACGAAGGCGCGATTTAGCCACGGAGTCGGGGCCGGCCGGGTTGTCCCCAGATTCGCTTCGGTGACGTGACGGTCCGTTGTCGCCGCTCCACAATTGCGGGATGACCAGTTTCCACGTTGACGCGCACGCCCTCGATGGCGCCGCGTCCCACATTGCCCGAACCATCGAATCGATTCATTCCGACATCGCGAGCCTCACGGGCCAACTTCGCGGTCTCGACGGGTCCTGGTCGGGGCCGGCCGCACTCGCCTTCGCGGGTGTCGTCGACGAGTGGATGGCGGCGAGCGCTCGCGTCACCGAGTCGTTGAGCGACATCGGTACCGCCCTGCGACAGATTCAGACCCACTACTTGGAAACCGAACAAGCGAATGTGCGAATTCTCGGTCGTTGACAAAAAGAACGGGGGCGGCTCTCGCCACCCCCGTTCGAGTTTTTCGGGCTAGAAGCCCATGCCTCCGTTGGGGTCACCGGCGGGTGCGGCGTGAGCCGGCTCCGGCTTTTCCGCAATGACGGCTTCCGTCGTGAGGAACAACCCGGCGATCGATGCGGCGTTGAGCAGAGCCGAACGCGTCACCTTGACCGGGTCGCTGATTCCAGCGGCGAGCATGTCGACGTACTCACCGGTCGCGGCGTTGAGGCCCTGACCGATGGGAAGGCTGCGAACCATGTTGACGACAACGCCGGGCTCGTGACCCGCGTTGAGCGCGATCTGACGCAACGGTGCTTCGATTGCCAAGCGGATGATGTTGACGGCGGTCTGCTCGTCTCCGTCCAACTTGAGCTTGTCGAGTACCGACGCGGCCTGCAGAAGTGCGACACCACCGCCGGGGACGATGCCCTCTTCGACGGCGGCCTTCGCGTTGCGAATGGCGTCTTCGATGCGGTGCTTGCGCTCCTTGAGTTCGACCTCGGTCGCGGCACCCGCCTTGATGACGGCGACGCCACCAGCGAGCTTGGCGAGGCGCTCCATGAGCTTCTCGCGGTCGTAGTCAGAATCGGTGTTCTCGATCTCGGCACGGATCTGCTTGACGCGACCGGCAACGGCCTCGGAGGTTCCGCCACCTTCGATGATGGTCGTCTCGTCCTTGCTGATGACGACCTTGCGAGCGGTACCGAGCAAGTCGAGCGTGACGCCGTCGAGAGTGAGACCGACTTCTTGGCTGATGACCTGTCCACCCGTGAGGAGGGCGATGTCTTGCAGCATTGCCTTGCGGCGGTCTCCGAAACCGGGAGCCTTGACGGCGACCGACTTGAAGATGCCACGAATCTTGTTGACGACGAGAGTCGCAAGAGCGTCCCCGTCAACATCTTCGGCAATGATGAGGAGCTGCTTGCCCGACTGAGCAACCTGCTCGATCACGGGAAGAAGGTCTTTGATCATCGAGATCTTCGAGTTGACGATGAGGATGTAGGGGTTTTCGAACACCGTTTCCATGCGCTCGGGGTCGGTGACGAAGTACGCCGACAGGAAACCCTTGTCGAAACGCATTCCCTCGGTTACCTCGAGAGTGGTGCCAAACGCGTTCGACTCCTCGACGGTGACAACGCCCTCTTTACCAACACGGTCGATGGCTTCGGCGATAAGGTCGCCGATCTCTGTGTCGGCGGCAGAAATGGATGCGGTCGCGGCGATTTCCGCCTTCGTCTCGACATCCTTGGCGTTCTTGAGAAGCTGCTCGGTCAACGAGGCAACAGCCTTGTCGATTCCGCGGCGGAGGCTGATGGGGTCGGCACCGGCGGCAACGTTGCGAAGTCCTTCGCGAACGATGGCCTGGGCAAGAACAACCGACGTCGTGGTTCCGTCTCCGGCAACATCGTCAGTCTTCTTTGCGACCTCTTTGACGAGTTCCGCGCCAATCTTTTCGAACGGGTCTTCGAGCTCGATTTCTTTCGCAATCGAAACACCGTCGTTCGTGATCGTGGGGGCGCCCCACTTCTTTTCGAGGACGACGTTGCGGCCGCGGGGCCCAAGCGTCACCTTTACCGCGTCGGCCAAAATGTTGAGGCCGCGCTCGAGGCCGCGACGGGCCTCTTCGTTGAATGCAATTAATTTGGCCATGATGTGTGTCTGTCCTCCAGGACGTAGGTCATGTCATTGGCACTCACGGTATGCGAGTGCTAACTCCAAGTTTGGCACTCTCGTCAAGAGAGTGCAAATTGACTGTGGAGAAACTAGCGGCGTTTCGACTTGAAATAGCCGCTCGTTGTGGGAACGAGTTCGACCCACGTGCGACCGGGGGCCAGGGTGACGATTTCTCCGGTCGTCAGCTTGTAGATCGTCATCGAGTTCCGCTTCTTCTTGATCCACTTGGCCTTCACGGTCTTGCCGCCGGTCGAAATCCACGCAACGCCCCTGCCAATCACACGGGCCCGCGGGACGTATCCGTATTCATTGCTCTCGTTGACCAACTGCACGACCACATTGACGGCGGTCAACTGCTTTTTCCGCTGGTCAACGTCTTTCTTTCCACCCTCTTGGAATCGGCGATACACGCCCTGCTCGACGTTGAACTTCCAGGACGGAGTGTTGAGGCCAGAGAACGACGTGATCAATCGACCGGCCGGCTTTCCGTAGGCCACGGCCGAGGGAACGGCACCGTCGCGGGCAAACTCAAAGGCTGGCACGGGCGGTGCGAGATTCGATCGTTTATTCACCAGCTTCTGCGCGCGGACGAGCACGTTGTGCGGCGAGATCATGTCGTCCGAGCGATAGATGTACTTTTCGGTGCCGGCTTGCCCGTGAATCACATTTTTGACCTTGGTGTTGATCATCATCTGGACGAATCGCTGCTGCCCACCCGAATACGCAATCAGCCCGCGGAAGGGCGAGGCGATGTCGGGGTCCATCGGCCGGATCGAACGAATCGGACCGATTGTCTCTGGAATCACCGAATGCCACACCGCGACATATCGGGAAAGCCCGCCTTCAACAAGTTCCTCAAAAACGATGTCCGCGTCATTGAGCCCGACCTGCGGCCTGGCTTCGGGGTTGTTGTCAATCTTGGCCATGAGCACGGGGTGATCGAGTGACCCAATGTCAACCTGGATTCCCGTCAGCGGCGCGTATTCAACCGGTGTCGGAGTCGGAGTCGGAGTCGCCGAGGGAGCCGCGCTGGGAGTGGCGGTCGGGCCGCCGATGATTCCGGGCAACACAATCGCCGCACACGCGGTGAGGGCCACAGCCAGAATCACGCCGAGCGCGACGAGCAGTTTTTTTCTCATGTGAATTTTTTCCCTGTCGGTTGGCGTTAGCGAACGAAGTCTCTACCCACGAGAACAGTTACTTTTGCACCGGGGTACATGTCGGATTGTTTGACAGCCGAGATGCCGAGGCTCTTCGCCACGCTCGTCGCCAACGGTAGGTCTTCGTCCGGCCCGTAGACAACCACACTGATCTTGATGGTCGAGTCCGCGGCGGCAGCGGTGGTGATGTTCGGCCATTCTTGCGCCTTGAGGATATCGGCTACATCGTCGGCGAGGGTCTCGGATGTCGTTCCGTTGAGCACCGTGATGGTGATGAGTTTCAGTTCTTTTTTCGTGAGGAGCGTCGGATCAACAACCGGAATCTCGGGGGTCGGCGTGGGTGTCGGCGTCGGAGTCGCCGTGATGCCCAGAGCCGGAATGTCGAGGTCCTGAAGGTTTTTGGCATCGACAACGGCGACGCCAGCCAGTGCGGCAAGGATAAGACCCGCGGTGACTCCGACCGAAATCAGAGACGTGGCCCACCACGGTCGACGGGAGATCGGCTGACGATGAGCGCCGGCTCGTCCGGCCTGAGCGCTTTTGTCATCGAATCGATCCTGTGGGTATTTTGCCACGCGCTCGTCACATCCGTCTGAAGTCTGTCGGCCTACCGTTCGCCGGATTCGGCGAAACTTCGAACCAAAATTGGGTCGTACCGCCGTGCAGCGGGTAACTCCATTATCCCGTACAAACGTTGGTAGTAGCGCACGAGCGGCAGATTCCACACTTTTCGCACCAACGATTCCTTCGACCGAGTGGGTCCCCAGTTTTCGCGTTCAAACTCGATGAGGTCGACATCCTCTGGAGACAACCCCGACGAGCCATACACCGTGACCTGTCGGCCAAGCGGGTCGGTCGAGGCGATGGGCATTCCGTCGAGGCTCAACACGAAGTCGCCCTCGATTCCCAACTCGTCCGCCGCGTCCCCGACCCGGGGGATGACACGACGTCCGTCAAGCGAAATCCAGCGCACTTTCGCACGCGAGCAGTATGCCGCGAATTTTTCGCGCTCGGCGGGATCGAGATACACGAGGACCGCGGGCGACGACACCACGATGGTGGCCTTGGGTGCGGCCTTTCGAGCGCGGGTCACAGCCGAACGGATCTCGGCCACCGCGTCCCCGGCAGTCAACATCGGGGGCGACTGTGCGACGATGTCTGCCGCCGCCCGCACGATGTCGAGGCGGTCGGTTTGCTCGGGCCACACGAGTGCCTCGAGCCAATCGCGGTCGGCCGGTTTGGTCACGTCGAGAGGACTGAGGTCAATGCCTTCGCGATGCACGATGTTCGGGCGTCGCGGCGGGTTCGCTCCCCAGCCCGCGATGTCCGCATTCAGGGTCACTGTCGCCGGACCGTCCGCGGGGTGGGACAACACCTGACGCCCCCGCGCATTCCAGACGAACGAATACCGGTCGGGAAACAACGTCAATCCGGCCGAGGCTCCCACTTCGATTAGGGCGATGGGTCCGCGAATTCGGTCGAGGGCGACCAGGAGCGGGGTGCACCGCCGCGGGTCGTTGGTTTGTGTCGCCCGAGACTTTGCGAGTTTAGCGATGGCCGGCCACAGCGCGAGGAAGTCGCCTCGGGCGGTCTCGAACGGCCGAAGTGGTACGCCGGCAACTCGGGCGCAGGTCAAAACGAGAACGGGTTGGCGCTTGGAAAGCGGAAGTTTTGTGACGAGGGCGAGAAGTTCGTCGTCTTCCGCGATTCCGAGTGCCCAGTCACGATAGCGCGGTGACTCGGCGCCCTCGGCGCTGGCGAACCGGCGAAACCAGTCGGCGGTTCGATCCCGCTCGCTGTTCGCCATGTTTCCGAGTTTAATGGGGGCATGACGGAAAACCCCAGCGAGCGAACCGACGCCGAGTGGCGCGAGGCTCTGACCCCCGAACAATTCCATGTGCTGCGCGAGGCCGGCACCGAGCGCCCGTGGACGGGCGAACTGCTCGAAGAGGACCGAGCTGGCCTGTACACGTGCGGCGGATGCGGTGCCGAACTGTTTGTTGCCGGCACCAAATTCGACAGCCACTGTGGTTGGCCGTCGTTCTACGAGACGATCAACCCCGAGGCGGTTGTGTTGCTCGAGGACAACACACTTGGACAAACGCGAACCGAGGTTCGGTGTTCGACCTGCAACGGACACCTTGGACACGTCTTCCCCGACGGATTCGGGACACCCACGGGACTGCGCTATTGCATGAATTCGATTGCCCTGAAGTTCACACCGAACGAATAATCTGAGCCTCGAGTGAGGATTGAACTCACGACCCCTTCATTACGAGTGAAGTGCTCTACCACTGAGCTATCGAGGCATCGCCGTTACGGCAACCGCACTAGGTTATCACGGGCGCGGGACTGCGTTTAAGCAGTCGCGACGCCGCTGGCTTCGACGAACAGCGCCTCGAGCGAGAGCAACGGCGTGACGTTTCGTTCGATTCGTCCACGGGCGACATCGATCGCGTCGAGGATTCGAACCGCGTGGGCCGCATCGTGATGGGTGAGCCACGCGGCGATACCGTCGGCAAACTCGGGGTTGGTCAGCGGTACCTCGCCGCCAAGCGCGACGACGAGAATGTCGCGGTACAGCGATTCGAGGTCAGTCAGAACTCGGTCGACCCCGTCGCGCAACGATCGGGTCGCCCTGCGTTTTTGGTTCTCTTCGAGCGTTTTCACCTGGGGCCGAAGACCGATCGGCACAGCTTCGCCGGGCGCAAGCCCGAGCGATTGCAGAAATTCGGATCGTTCGGATTCGTCGCGCGCCTCGGTGTACGCCTTCGCGTCATCAGTTGCCAGCGTGACAATCTCGGCCGCCGCATTGACGGCTTCTGACACTGCGCGAATCCCCAGCACGAGCGAGAGGCTGCGAGCTCGACGTTCGCGTGCTTCGGGTGTCGTCGCAAGGCGACGCGCCATCCCGATGTGGCTCTGGGCGTGACGAGCCGACTGTTCGGCGATTGCGGCGTCAACTCCGTCACGCGAAACGAGCATCGCGGCGATGTCAGCTATCGGCGGAACCCCCAAGCGAACACTGCGAACGCGAGAGCGAATGGTCGGAATCACGTCTGCCTCACTCGGTGCACACAGAATCCAGATGGTTCGCGCGGCCGGTTCCTCTAGCGCCTTGAGTAGCACGTTTGAGGTTCGTTCGGCCATCCGGTCGGAGTCTTCGATAATGATGATTCGCCACGACGACGCGACCGGCGACCGATACGACGTCTCGACAAGTTCGCGAACCTCGTCGATGGGAATCAGCACGCGGTCGGTCGCGAGAACCGTGAGGTCGGGGTGGGTGAGCCCGCGCACCTGGCGGTCGATTACCTCGACGTCTTCGCCGGCACCCAACAGAGCGGCCGCAAAAGCCCTGGCAACCAGGGACCGCCCGGAACCCGCGGGACCCGTGATCAGCCACGACTGAGCGAGAGTGTCGGGACTCGCTGCGGCGGAACGCATCTGTGCGATGACGGCATCGTGCCCGACGAGGTCATCCCACAGCGCGGTCACGACAGTTCGCCCAACCGGGCAACGATGGCGTCTCGAATCACGTCCCGATCGAGAGTCGCATCGACCACGAGAAATCTTTCGGGTTCGGCTGCGGCCATCGCCAAATAGGCATCCCGCACGCGCGTGTGGAAATCCAACGCTTCGGCTTCGAGACGATCGAATTGCTTGTTGGCGGCATCCAGTCGGTCCCGTCCAATCGCGGGATCAAGGTCGAGCACGACCGTGACATCCGGGACGAGTCCCTCGGTCGCCCACATGCTCACGTGGCGAACTTCGTCTGGGTCCAGAACGCGTCCCGCCCCTTGGTAGGCAACCGACGAATCGAGGTAACGATCTTGAATGACAACCGCCCCGCGCTCGAGTGCCGGCCGAACAACGGTCGCGATGTGATGGGCGCGATCTGCCGCGTACAGCAACGCTTCGGCGCGCGGCGCAATGTGCCCACGCGAGTGCAACACGATTTCGCGCAGTTCGTTCCCGAGGTCGGTGCCGCCCGGTTCGCGTGTGAAGACAACCTCGCGACCCTGAGCCGTGAACCACTCGCCGAGGAGAGCCGACTGCGTGCTTTTTCCTGTGCCGTCTCCACCCTCGAGCGTGATGAACAATCCGGTCATTTTTTGGCTCGGGTCACGCGTCGGATGGGTGTCTTCTTCGGAGCGGGACCCTTGGCGCGTCGGTCCGCGATCAGTTCAACCGCGCGTTCGTGAGAGACCTCTTCTGGGACTTCGCCCGCAGGAATCGTCGCGTTTGTCTCGCCGTCGGTGACGTAGGGGCCGAATTTGCCGCTCTTGACCTTGATCGGCTTGCCGCTCACGGGATCGGGCTCGAGTTCTTTGATGCTCGACGCCGAACGAGACCCGTATTTGGGCTGCGCAAACAATTCGAGGGCTTGCTCGAGCGTCACCTCAAAGATTGCTTGCTCGTTCTCGAGCGAACGCGAATCGGTCCCCTTCTTCAAATACGGACCGTATGGGCCGTTCTGTGCGGTGATGGGCTTTTCGGATTCCGGGTCGGTTCCGACAACACGGGGGAGTTCGAACAACCGAATGCAGGTTTCGAGGTCGACCGCGGTCGGGTCCATCGTCGAAAACAGCGACGCGGTGCGCGGCTTCGGGTCTTTGCCCTTGACCTTGCGCGGGGTGTATTCGGGCAGCGTGTAGACGGGTTCGTCGCCCTCGAGGATCTCGGGGTCGATCGGGCTTTCCTGGATGTACCCGCCGAATCGGCCGACGCGGGCCGTGATCATGCTGGTGCCGTCGGCGCTGACCCCAATGGCGCGCGACCCGGGTTCAGGGGCGTCGCGCAACTCTCGAGCTTTCTCGAGCGTCAATTCATCGGGGGCGAGCCCGTCCGGCACAGACACATTGCGCTTTTCGTCTTCGCCGGTCTGGATCTCGAGATACGGCCCGTACTTACCGCTGCGCACGACAATGCCGTCGCCAAGCGGGAACGAGTTCGCTTCCCGGGCGTCGATCGTCGCTTTCCAGTCGACGCAGGTGTTCACGAGTCCAGCGTGATCGCCGGATCCGTAGTACCAACGTTGTAGGTAATCGGTGCCCTTGAGTTCTCCGACGGAAATCCGGTCGAGGTCGTTTTCAAGTTCGGCGGTGAAGTCGTATTCGACGAAGTCGGTATAAAACTTTTCCAATAACGTAATGACGGCGAAAGCAGTCCAACCGGGGACGAGTGCCGAACCACGTTTGGTGACATAACCGCGCTCGAACAGGACCCCAATGATGTTGGCATACGTCGACGGACGACCGATGCCGCGTTCTTCGAGTGCCTTGACGAGGCTCGCTTCGGTGAATCGCGGTGGCGGAGAAGTTTCGTGGGGCTTCGGCGTGACCTCGGGGACCGTGAGAACATCGCCGACCGTGAGGTTCGGGATTTTCGATTCGTCGTCCGCGTCGTCGTCATTGCGATCGACATCCTGGCCTTCTTCGTAGGCGGCGAGGAATCCGCGAATCGTGATGGTTGTGCCCGCGGCGGACATCGTTGCGGTGCCCAGTGCGCCAACCGGCGCCGTCATCGTGACGGAAACTGTTTCCCCGGTCGCGTCGACCATTTGTGACGCGACGGTTCGCTTCCAAATCAGGTCATACAAACGGAACTCGTCGGCCGACAGCAATTTGCGCATCTCGTCAGGGGTTTTGAACGTGTCCCCCGCCGGTCGAATCGCTTCGTGGGCTTCTTGGGCGTTCTTGACCTTGGACTGGTAGGTGCGCGGCTGGGTGGGGATCGAAGCTTGGCCGTACAGGGCGACCGCCTGCGAGCGGGCCGCGGAAACGGCCTGAGCCGACAGCGAAATCGAGTCGGTTCGCATATAGGTGATGTGCCCGTTTTGATACAGACTCTGGGCGATGCGCATCGTGTCCCGCGAGCCGAGGCGCAACTTGCGTCCTGCCTCTTGCTGCAGAGTCGACGTCGTGAACGGCGCTGCCGGGCGGCGTGTGTAGGGCTTGGCCTCGATGCTGGACACCGTGGGGGCAGAGACCTCGAGGGCTTGCGCTAACTGACGCGCCGTCGTCTCGTCGAGAACAGTTGCGGTCGAGGTCAGCTTGCCGTTGTCGTCGAAGTCGCGACCGGTCGCGAGCTTGGCGTCGGCCAACTTGGTCACCTTGACCCCGAACGATTCGCCCTGCTTGGTCATGACCGTTGCGACGACATCCCAATACGAGGCCGCGGTGAACGCCTGGCGTTCACGTTCACGTTCGACTATCAGGCGAAGTGCCGGAGATTGGACGCGGCCAGCACTCAGTCCTCGCCCGACCTTGCTCCAGAGCACAGGCGACAATTGATAACCGAACAGTCGATCAAGAATGCGTCGAGTTTCTTGCGCGTCAACGAGGGGCATGTCGATTTCGCGCGGATTTTCAACCGCCTCCGTGATCGCGTCTTTGGTGATCTCGTGAAAGACCATTCGCTTGACGGGAACCTTAGGCTTCAAAATCTCGAGCAAGTGCCAGGCGATCGATTCACCTTCGCGGTCCTCATCGGTCGCGAGCAGCAATTGGTCCGCGTTCTTCAACGCTTTCTTCAAATCAGTGATGGTGGACTTGGCCCGAGGCGTGTCTATATATATAGGCGCAAACCCATTCGCGATATCCACGCCGAACTGTCCGTGTGTCGCCTTGAGTTCAGCCGGCACTTCTTTGGGCTGCACAAGGTCACGCACGTGACCGACCGAGGCCAAAACCTCGTAACCGTCGCCAAGGTATTTGGCGATGGTTTTCGCCTTCGCGGGTGATTCCACGATGACGAGTGTGTGATTATCAGCCACAGTTCTCCTTTTTCTGCCCTACGGCGAGAGTACCTCGAGCCTCCGAGATGCATCCCCAACCGAGGCGCAACATGTTTGCGAATAGCGACTATACACAGCCTGTCAATGCGAACCACAACCGAACTATTCCCGTGGCGTGGCGAAAACAAGAAAATCGCTAGCGGTCCGGGCCAGCGACAGCCGTTGCACTAACCCCGTCTTTGGACACTCGAACCGTCGCAACGCCGTTCGTCACCGCGCACGATTGCTGCCCGCGCGTAGCCGGCTCGCACGGCGTCGGGTCACCAGCGAGCACCCTGGTTGCCACCGTCGATGCGGCGAGTTCGGCGGTTCGAATCGCGTCGGTCACCCGCAGAATCACCGCAGCGCCTCCTAGTCCACCGAGCCCCAGCATCACGACGGCACCGAACAGCACAAGGGACGTCACACTGCCCGACCCGCGATCTAGCGCGGTGCGCACTGTGTCACCGTGACATGACCCATAAGGGGCAATGGTGGCGGGAAACGAGCGTCGACGCAGATTTCCAAAGGCTCGTGACGAACCGACCACTCGGCTAACGGGACGCTCTTTTCCGATTGCGCCAGGCTCGATGCCTCTGGCTCGCCCCGAACAATCGCTCTGGCCGTCTCGGCCGCCACGGAGGTCGCCGAGATGGCGTCCATTGACCACCGAATCGCCCCGATCACAAGCCCGACGACGAGTATCAAAGTGGGGATTGCGATGGCGATTTCCGTCGTGACGAGCCCGCGCTCGTCACGTGACGATCGACAGCGCACCGCTGATGAGGTCGGTCAGAAGGCTCTGCACCGGGTTGCTCTTGAGAACGACGGCGAGTAACCCTGCAAAGCCCGCGGCCGCAACCGTGGCGATGGCGTATTCGGCGGTGGCAGCGCCGCGTTCGGAGATGTCTGTTGTTTGCGTGGTGAATGTATTGGTCATACATTCAGGATGACTGGCGCGAGCGAACCACGGATATTCTCAACGTGGAGTGTTGATGGTTCTGCAGAATTACGTGCTGTGGATTACTGACTAACTGTCAAACGCCGTCGTGTACCCGTTGATTGCGGGCTGTCCGCCAAGGTGCGCGTAGAGGACGCTGCTGCCCTCGGGGAAGTATCCCTCGCGCACGAGGTCGATCATGCCGGCCATTGATTTTCCTTCGTAGACGGGGTCGGTGATCATTCCGTCCATCCGTGCCGCGAGTTCAATGGCCTCGATTGTCCGAGGTCCAGCGATTCCATAAATTCCGTCGTGCCAGCGGTCGAGCAACACGATTTCGTCGTCGCGAACCTCACGACCTAGCTCGATTCCTGCGGCAGTGCGACGAGCGATACGAGCAATTTGATCCCACGTCTTTTCGACGGTTGCCGACGCGTCGATTCCAATGACCGTGTGCGCACGGTCGGAGTGGGCGAATCCGGCGATCATTCCGCCTTGGGTTGACCCCGTCACGGAACAGACAATGACGTTGTCGAAAGTGAAACCGAGTTCCTTCTCTTGGTCTTCGACCTCGAACGCCCATCCAGCGAACCCGTGCCCACCGAGTTCGTGGTCGGATGCACCGGCGGGAATCGCATAGGGCTTGCCGCCACGGGACTCCACCGACTCAATCGCTTCTTCCCACGACTTGCGGAACCCGATGTCGAACCCGGCCGGGTCAAGACGAACGTCTGCGCCGAGGATGCGACTCAACAGGATGTTCCCCGTCTTTTCATAGTTGACCTCGTCCCAGTCAACCCAGTGCTCTTGCACCAGAACGGCGCGAAGTCCCAACTTGGCGGCGACGGCAGCGACCTGGCGCGTGTGGTTCGATTGCACGCCACCGATTGACACGAGAGTGTCACACCCCTGATTGACGGCGTCCGCGACCAGGTATTCCAACTTGCGCGTCTTGTTTCCGCCGAACGCGATACCCGAGTTGACGTCTTCTCGCTTCGCCCACAATTCGACCTTGCCGCCGAGGTGTTCCGTCAGGCGGTCGAGGCGGTGAACCGGAGAAGCCCCGAATCGAAGGTTGATTCGCGGGGTGTTTTCTAGGGCGCTACGTGTCATGGGATAATACTATTCAGTGACGCACAGCCCACGCTGGTCCTCTAAACGGAAAGTCAGGCAAGGACAACGATGTCCAACACAACAATCGACAGTCTGTTGAACGAAGATCGCCGCTTTCCGCCATCGGCAGAATTCGTCGCGAACGCCATTGCCCAACCCGAGTTGTACACGGCCGCGTCGGCTGACCGCCTCGGCTTCTGGGCCGACCAAGCCCGCGCTCTGCACTGGCACAAGCCCTTCACACAGACCCTCGACTGGTCCGATGCTCCGTTCGCGAAGTGGTTTGCCGATGGCGAGATCAATGTCGCCTACAACTGTCTCGACCGTCACATCGAGGCTGGACTCGGTGACCGTGTTGCCATCCAGTTCGAAGGCGAGCCCGGCGACTCGCGCGCCATCACCTACCGCGAGTTGACTGACGAGGTTCGCAAGGCCGCGAATCTGCTCGCGAGCCTCGGTGTCGGACAGGGCGACCGAGTTGCCATCTACATGCCTCTCATCCCCGAGGCCGTTGTTGCGATGCTCGCGTGCGCGCGTGTCGGCGCGATTCACTCGGTCGTGTTTGGCGGATTCGCAGCAGAGAGCCTTCGCGCCCGAATTGACGACGCCGAAGCCACGCTCGTCATTACCGCGGATGGCGGCTTTCGAAAGGGCGCAGTCTTCAACCTCAAGAACGCGGTCGACGAGGCCGTCGCCCAGACTCCGACCGTCGAGAAGGTGCTCGTTGTCAAACGTGCCGGAAATGACGTTGCCTGGGTCGAGGGACGAGACCTCTGGTGGCACGACGAGATCGCCCCGATGAGCGACGACCACATCGCGCAGGGGTTCCCCGCAGAAAACCCGTTGTTCATCCTGTACACGTCCGGAACCACGGGTAAACCAAAGGGAATCCTGCACACCTCGGGCGGTTACCTCACCCAGGCCTCGTTCACCCACCGAAACGTGTTCGACCTTCACCCCGAGTCAGACGTGTACTGGTGCACCGCCGACATCGGCTGGATCACCGGCCACTCGTACGTCGTCTACGGCCCACTCGCCAATGGCGCGACACAGGTCATCTATGAGGGAACCCCCGATTTCCCCGCACCCGGTCGCTGGTGGGACATCATCGAAAAGTACAAGGTGTCAATCTTTTACACCGCGCCAACCGCGATTCGCTCGTTCATGAAAGCTGGTCGAGAGATCCCCCAAGCACGCGACCTCTCGTCACTGCGGGTTCTCGGGTCGGTTGGTGAACCGATCAATCCCGAAGCGTGGATGTGGTACCGCGAGGTGATTGGCGGGAACAACTGCCCTATCGTCGACACGTGGTGGCAGACCGAAACGGGTGCCATCATGATCTCGGCTCTCCCCGGAATCACGACAACAAAGCCGGGTAGCGCACAGGTTCCCCTCCCGGGAATCTCTGTCGACGTGCTCGACGACAACGGCGTTCCCGTTGGGTCAGCAGCCGGCGGACTCCTCGTCATCACCGAACCCTGGCCGTCGATGCTCCGCGGAATCTGGAAAGACCCCGAACGATACAAAGAGACCTATTGGTCGACCTTCGCCAACACGTACTTTGCGGGTGATGGGGCTCACCTCGACGCCGACAACGACGTCTGGTTGCTCGGTCGAGTTGACGACGTGATGAACGTGTCTGGACATCGACTGTCAACGATGGAGATCGAATCGGCTCTCGTTTCGAATCACGCCGTCGCCGAATCGGCCGTGGTTGGCGCTGCGGACGAAACCACCGGTCAGGCAGTCGTCGCATTCGTCGTCCTCAAGAAGCGTGCTTCGGGAGTCGCAAGCCCCGAAGACGACATCGCCGCGCTGAAAGCGCACGTGGTTAAAGAGATCGGTGCGATCGCCCGGCCTCGAGACATCTATCTGGTCGAGGATCTTCCCAAGACCCGTTCGGGCAAGATCATGAGGCGTCTGTTGCGAGACATCGCCGAGGGTCGCGAGATCGGTGACACCACGACACTTCTGGACACGACGGTTGTTCGGGTAATCGATGGCCAGGTCAACTAACTCGACGACCTGAAGAACCCCTGTGCCATCCCGGCGATGGCGGGGACCACGGTCAGCGTCACGAACGCGGGGAACAAGCAGACTCCGAGCGGGATGAGCATCTGCCCAGGGAGTCGTTCGATTGCTTCCCGAACCTCGAATCGAGCGGTTCGCCGTCGCTCGTCAGCATCCGCGCGGATGAGCCCAGCGACGGGTATCCCTGTCTCTCGAGATGCCGCTCGAATATCCGTGATGGCAATCCATTCGTTGACGAAGCCCCATCGTTCGCCGCAGGAACGCAGAGCGTTCTCCGTGTCGGCGCGTAACCCAGCGACCGACAGAATCTCGGCGACGACATCACCCAGAACCCCGGTCGCCGGAGACGGGGTTGGGATTCGACTGCGCAGTCGGGCCATCCACACCCATCCGCCGAAGGACGCCCCCACCCCGAGGACGAGGCACAGCCACCCGACTGGCCCGCCCAGGAGAAAAGCGAGAGCGCGCATTCCGAAGATCTCGGTGACGACCAACGTGAACGCCGGCAATGCCGTCAGTACAACCGCCGAATGCCGAGCAGAGGTGGCGGCGATTGTGGCCTCGCGGTCCAATTCCAGGTTGGAATCAAGCGCGTCGGCGACAAGGCGCAGCACGCGAGTTCGAGGCGCCCCCGTCTCGCGTGCGATCTCGAGGATGTCAGAGACAACATCGTCGCCTCCACGGTCGTCGAGTCGAGCCACACCTGAGTCCAACGTGGCGGCGAGTCGCCTCAGTTCGGTCGGAGTCATCGCGCCACCTCGAGTCGGTCGCCGACCCGTCGAAGTGTCCCGGAACTCAGCCGACTTCCGGTCGCGGTTCGTTCGCAATGAATCACGCGGTCGAAAGCCACGGCGGCGAGCCGCGCGACGGTTTCGGGGGCAAGCCCCGCCACCATCCCCAACGCGGTCAATCTCTCGGGGACGTCGCCGAGCGAACGGGCGTGGAGCGACGAAAGTCCGAGATGACCCGCGGTGAGAGCCACGAGTAGGTCAACGATTTCGGCGCCGCGAACTTCTCCAAGAACGATGCGGTCGGGGCTCATGCGCAACGATTCGCGCACGAGAGCGCTCATCGTGACGTGGCCTGCACCTTCAGCGTTCGCCGCGCGAGTGCACAGAAAGACGGCATGAGGATGCCGTGGTGAGATCTCGGGGATGTCTTCGATGACGACAATTCGTTCAGAGGTCGGTGCGTGTGCCATCAAAAACTCGATCAAGGTCGTCTTACCGCTTCCCGTCGCTCCCGTGATGAGGATTGACTGGTTGACGAGTTCCCCCCAATCCCAGTCGTCGTCCACCGCGTAGTCCTCGGCGGTGACGGGATTGTGTCGCGGAAACCGAAGCGTCAGAATGGCACCGTCCCGCGCAATCGGCGGAAGCGCAACGTGGATTCTCACCTCTCCTGCGAGCGCCGCATCACCGAGGGGTCGTGCATCGTCGACTCGACCACCCGCGGTCTCGACAAGTCCCGCGCCGATTCGTCGCGCCTCGCGCGGGTCCACGATGATGTCCGTTGCGACGAATCCGCGACCAGCGCTTCGCCACACTCGTCCGTCTCCTGTGACACAGAGATCGCGAACGTTGTCGTCAACGGCCGAGGCAAGGGGTCCGAGAAATGCGCTGAGAGTTGGGCTCATGCCCACAGCGTTGTGCCCTTGCGGTCAGTTGGCGGATCTTCGCGTCACGATGGGTACAAGCGCACGCCTCGTAAGGCTGTGAACAAGAGGTTCCGCGAACGCTTATTCGAATTCGACGATGAGTTCGAGCTCGACCGGCGCATCCAGCGGCAACACAGCAACACCGACGGCGCTCCGCGCGTGACGGCCAGCGTCCCCGAAAATCTCTACGAGCGTGTCGCTCGCGCCGTTCGCCACAGCCGGTTGACCACTGAAGTCAGGAGCGGACGCAACGAACACGACAAGTTTGACAATGCGAGTGATGCGATCGACCGTCCCGATCGCCGTCTGCGCAGCGGCGAGAGCGTTGAGGACAGCAATGCGTGCAAACTCCTTCGCGTCCTCGGAACTGACTTCTGCGCCAACCTTTCCGGTCGCCGGCAAAGCACCGTCCACAAAAGGAAGTTGTCCAGCGGTGAACACAAGATTTCCCGCAATCGTTGCGGGAAGGTAGGACGCAACGGGTTTAGCGACCTCTGGGATAACGATTCCCAGTTCGGCGAGACGCTCGGAAACGGACACAGGTGTTCCCTAACCGTTCAGGGGGCGCTTGAAATAGGCGACGAGTCCGCCTTCCGGCCCAGCAATGATGGTCACGAGCTCCCAGCCATCCTCACCCCACGTGTTGAGAATCTGCGTGGTCGAGTGAATGATGAGTGGCGTTGTCGCATATTCCCAATGGCTCACAGTGCCTCCGTTTCGGAAATTCTTAGGTTGACTAGGTAATCTTGAGTCTATGTCCAATCCATTTACGCGTTTCACGACCACTGTCGGCTCTTGGCTCGGATTGGGCATTGTCGGCGTCATCTCGGGTGTCCTCGTTGCGGTCATGGTCGCGCCGCTCCTCGCTGTGAGCGGAATCGCAATCAAGAACACCCTGTCGGTGTTCGACGCTCTTCCCGACTTTATTGAAATCGGTCGCCAAGGACAGAAGAACGAAATCTACGTTCAGAAAAGCGCGAACCCCGACAAGGGCTACGTGAAAATTGCCGATGTCTATTGGCAAAACCGAGTCGAGGTTTCGCTTGACGAGATGTCGCAATATCTCAAGGATGCGGCAATTGACGGCGAGGACCGCCGTTTTTACGAACACAAAGGTGTCGACCTCACGGGAATCATTCGTGCGGCGATCGGAAACGTCGCGTCCGGTGGCGTAACGTCCGGAGCGTCGACGCTGACCATGCAGCTCATCAAGAACATCTACGTCCAACGCGCCGAAGCGTTGCCGACCGAGGAAGCGCGAACCGCCGCTTACGCCGAAGCGACCGCCACGACCACCGAGCGCAAGCTGAAAGAAATCAAACTCGCGATCGGACTAGAAAAGCGTTTCAACAAAGAACAGATTCTTGAGGCATATCTGAACATCTCGGGATTCGGCGGCAACACCTATGGCGTTGAAGCTGCCGCACAGCGCTATTTCGGCGTGAGCGCCAAGGACGTCACCATTTCGCAGGCCGCGTCGTTGTTGGCCATCGTCCAGTACCCGGTGTTGCGAAATCTCGCGCAACCGGAAAACTTCCCGGCTAACCAAATCCGTCGTGACGACATTCTGAAGTCGATGCGTGACGAAGGACACATCACCGAGGCGGAGTATCAAGAGGCCGTCTCGATCCCCGTGGACGAGAATTTCATCAACCTTCAAGACCCGTCGAGTGGTTGTATCGCTGGCGAAAAGTACACAAAGTATTTTTGCGATTACGTCGTGAAAAACATCACCAATTTCGAAGCACTCGGAGCAACAGTCGACGAGCGAATCACGAACTGGAACATCGGCGGCTACAAGCTCTACACGACGCTCGACCACTCGCTACAAAAGTTCGCGCAAAAGCAGGTGTGGCGTGTGCCCAAGTACTCTCCCCTCCTCAAAATCGGTGCGGTGTTCAACTCGGTTGAGGTCGGGACCGGTCGCGTTCTCACCATGACCCAAAACAAAACATTCAACGACACTCTCGAGGGTGGCGGAAAAAGCGCCAGTGCAATCAACCTGTCAACCGACCGGGATTACGGTGGGTCCAGTGGCTTCCAAACCGGATCGACCTACAAGATATTCGGGCTTCTCGCATGGTTGCAGTCCGGTCGCGGTCTCAGTGAACTGGTCAACGCAGGCGAGTTCAAGAAGGACCAGTCGCACTATGTCGACACGTGTGAAGACGGTGGCGGTCCGTGGGGTGGAAAGTGGGAGTTCAAGAACGACTCGGCCGCTCCAAAGGTGGTCACCGTGATGACCGCGGTGAGTTCTTCGATCAACTCGGCGTTCGCGTCGATCGGAGAACAACTCGACCAGTGTGAAATTCGCAAGACGGCGGAGTCCCTCGGAGTTCACCGTGCTGACGGCTCCCGTTTGCAATCCAACCCTTCGGCGATTCTGGGAACCAACGAAATCGCGCCGTTGACAATGGCAAATGCCTGGGCGGGTATCGCGAACAACGGAAAGTTCTGCGAACTCGTCATTCTCGATCACGCGGTCGGCCCCAACGGCGAGGAACTCCCCGGTCAACCAGAAACCTGTAGTCAAGCGATCGAGCCTGGCGTTGCACACGCCGCGATTTACGCGATGAAAAACGTAATGAGTGGTGGAACAGGAGGAGCGTCGAATCCTCGCGATGGCGTCCCCATTTTTGGAAAAACGGGAACCACCGACAGCTCGACTCAAACCTGGATTGTTGCCTCTACGTCCCGTATCGCGAGCGTGGCCTGGGTCGGAAACATCGTCGGCAAATTCCCCATGCGTCAATTCTCCAATGGAGCTCTGTACCGTCACCAAATCATGTCAGCGGTGATGCGCACAGCCGACCGGATGTACTCCGGAGAAAAGGATTGGCCCGCACCACCGGCTCGTCTATTGCAGGGTAACGGGCTCAAGATACCCGCGGTCCAAGGTTTGAGCGTCGAAGAAGCAACAACTTTGCTCGTCGGTCTCGGACTCCAAGTGAAGATCGCGCGATTTGAACCATCCGAAACCGTCCCGGAAGGATTCGTCACGCGAAGTTCGCCCGGGGACGGAAGACTCACCGCTGCTGGAGTCGTGGTCAAGCTCTATCGTTCTTCAGGCCCCGCAGGGTTCACTATGCCGGACTTCATCTCGACGCTGACTCTGGAGGCAGATGCGGTCCTTGCGTTGAATAACGCGGGTGTCGCAACGGTGACTGTCACCTGTTCGCAATCCAACGACGCCACCGACCCCAGAATCGGTAGCGTGATTGGTCAGTATCCGGTTGCGGGCACAATGCAGGAGCCGACGGAATACGTGCGGATCACGATTCTTCGAACAAGCTGCATGTAATGTCTTTCCGAGCAGTTTTCGGAGCGGTGGCCACGATTGGCGTGGGAGTTTTTGCCTACGCCTCGTTGTTCGAACGAAACTTATTCGGGGTCCGGAACGAATCAATCGATGTTCTGGAACCAGGATCACCCAGTATTCGGGTACTCCATTTGTCCGACATTCATCTAGCGCCATGGCAAAAGCGCAAGGTCGACTGGATTCGCGGTTTGGTTTCTCTGCGTCCAGATCTCGTCATCGTCACCGGGGACTCTCTCGGACACGCGGATTCTGTTCCGGAACTCGCTCGCGCACTGTCTGTTTTTAAGGGAACACCAGGTGTATTCGTGCACGGTTCAAACGATTACTTTGCACCGCGAATGCCCAACCCCTTCACCTACCTTTTTCGGCCGTCTCAGCCCGATCAGGACGGTGAACGCATCGATACCGAGGGCCTCGACGCGGAGTATTCGTCGCTGGGGTGGCTCGACCTCAACAACGCGTCACACCGAATGACCGTCAACGGATCGTCAATTGTGTTCACGGGAACCGATGACCCACACCTTGACCTCGATCGGCTCGATCTCGTCGCAGGTTCTCTTGACGAAGCTCTCGAACACGCGAACGAACCGGTTGCCGCGATTCTGGGTGTCACCCACGCGCCATATCGTCGCGTGCTCGACGCTCTGACAACTCTCGGTGCTGACGTCATTTTTGCGGGGCACACTCACGGCGGTCAAGTTTGCGTGCCGGGGATCGGCGCGTTGACCACGAACAGCGATCTTCCGCGCGCCCTCGCACGTGGAATGAATGTGTGGAACCGCTTCGACCGTCACGCTTTTCTCAATGTCAGCGCCGGAATCGGAACGTCAATCTACGCTCCCGTTCGGTTCGCATGCCCACCGGAAGCAGTTCTCATAACTCTGCGGGCAAAGGATATCGGGTACGCTTAAGCGGTTAGAGACGGGGTGTGGCGCAGCTTGGTAGCGCG
Organism: Microbacteriaceae bacterium; assembly: GCA_044353905.1. Classification (GTDB taxonomy): domain Bacteria; phylum Actinomycetota; class Actinomycetes; order Actinomycetales; family Microbacteriaceae; genus MWH-TA3. Next base: position 219,623 of record JBILBA010000001.1, read on the forward strand.
CGTCGTTCGGGACGACGAGGTCGCAGGTTCAAATCCTGTTACCCCGACAAGGGAAAGAGACCGCCGATGGCGGTCTCTTTCCGTTTAGACGGCTGTGACAGGGGGGCCTATCGCCGGCAGTCTTGCTCTTTTCTATCGCTCGTTACTGGAGGCGTAACGGATGTTGACTCCCGCTGCCGCCATTTCCGCTACCGCGGCGATCGTGGTGACGGGCATCACCCCGACGCAAAGGTCCACCAACACGGTCGCGGTGTAGCCCTTCGCGACCGCGTCAAGAGCGGTCGCCCGAACGCAATGGTCGGTTGCGATTCCAACAATGTCGACGTGCCGGGCCTTCGCCTTGGCGAGGACGTCGTCAAGCGTCGCACCGCCTGGGGTATTCCCCTCAAACGCGGAATAGGCGGGCTTGCCGTCTCCTTTGTAAATCTGTACGTCGATGAGTTCCGACTCCAGCGCTGGGTTATAGGCGGCGCCTGTCGTTCCCTGAACGCAGTGCCGTGGCCACGTCGTCACCATGTCGGCTTTGTCCGCGAAGTGTCCCCCGTTGTCCCCGTCGGGCGAGTGCCAGTCGCGCGACGCGATGATTCGTGAGTAGCCCGATTTGTGGGTTCGAATGTACTCCGTGATCGACGCCGCAGTAACGTTTCCGCCCTTTACCCCGAGCGATCCACCCTCGGTGAAATCGTTCTGGACGTCGACGACGATGAGAGCGTTGGTCATGGGGTCCTAAAACGACGCGAGGTTGGTGCCACAGGAATAGATGTCCGCGACGAGCTTGTCGATCACGGGGATTGAGGACGCATCGACCTTGCCCCGCGCCACCACCACGAAATAGAGACGACCGTCGCGCTTGGTCTTGATTTCTCCGGCGAGTGAGTAAACGCCGTTGATCCAACCAGTTTTTGCGGCAACGCGTCCACGCGCTTTCTCTGCGCCACCGACGAAGCGCGACGCGAGCGATCCCGATCGTCCGGCTACGGGAAAAGAGTCACTAATCGAAGTGAGCTTTTTGTCGCCCTGGAAAATCTGGTTGACGAGTTCGACGATCGCTCGTGGCGGGATCAGGTCTTTCTTCGATTCGCCGGAGCCATCAACGAAGTTCCCGCCCGTCATGTCCACCCCGTATTTGTTGAGTGAACTGAGGACGAGCTGTTGAATGGAATCGGAACTTCCGTCAAAGCCAGCACTGACCGACGATGCCCGCATCAGGAACTCGGCCAAGGTGTTGTCCGAGTACAACATCATTTGAGGAATCAATGTGGATACCGGTGCCGATTGCACGGACGCGAGTTCTGTGGCATTGCTCGGAGCACTCTGGTAGTCAATCTCGACAGCTCCGTCGCCATTTCCCGCTTGCTGGAGAGCGGAAACGAATTCGTTCGCCGCTTTACGGGCCGGATCCGTCGAACGCGGACTCGTCCGAAGGCTCGGGTTGGCACGGTCACCGTCGACCATGAAGGGAACGATTCGGGGCTGGTAGCCGATGGTGCGTTCCGACTCTGGCCACGACGGATGCCACGCATCGTCGATGGGGAACATCGATAAGTCAATGAGGACCCTCGTGATTGTCGGACTTTCGGGGTGCTCTTCCTGGTAAGCGCTCAGTGTTTCACTGGCAAGCTCCGACATGCTCGGAGCTCCCGGGTAAATCGTCGATCCGCCAGCCCGGAGGGTGGGGTCGCCGCCGCCGATCACGATGACGGTTCCCGCCGTCGAGCCATCAACCACACGGGTCGTGAATCGACCGTTTTTCCCGAGAACGTCCAGTGCGACGACAGCGGTGATGACTTTCATGACGCTGCCCATCGGGATCGCATCGTCCGCATTGTCGAGAAGTAGTCGGTTCCCCGCCTCATCGAACACAACTACCGTTTGGGTGCCGAGGGCGCGGTTTGAAATTGATTTGCCCACCGAACACGTTCGGACCCCCGACGCTTCCGCGAGTTCGGCGGGAACCGGTCGCGCGACCGCCGTCGGCTCTACGACAGGCGTCTGAGCACCCGCCTCAAGCAGGTATCCCGCACCGAACGAGGCGCCGGCTACCAGAACACCGACAATTCCGAGGACGACAAAAGGATTAAGTGAACGTCGCGGTGCAGACGAAGAATCCGCGTTTTCTGTTGTCAACGATTCACTCCTCTGGGTTCTGTGGCGTATTCGAGCCGACTACGAGGTTCGAACTCGTGACCTTCTGTTTACAAGACAGATGCTCTACCAGCTGAGCTAAGTCGGCAACATCACCAGAGTACCAAGTGGCCGCTGGCGACGCGGGCTATTGTTGGACGCCGGCGGCTGTCACAACAGCGCGAAGGAAGTCTTCGACGCTGAACTGTGGCGTTGCAGTCGGGTCGTACACCGGGTTGAACTGCTTGCCATTGATGACAATCGTCGGTGTACCAGTCACACCCGTGAACTTTTTGTCTTTGTTGTTGATGGCGATGTCTCCGCTAATCGCACGTTCGGTGCTCGCTTTGACCCAGTCTTTGAAATTCTGGTCATTGATGCACTGTTCGACCTCTGGACCCGCGCCCGCTTGAGTCGCGAATCCGAACAGTTCCTCGTCGGTCCAGCCGGGAGTGTCCTCTTGAGGTTGGTTGTCGAAGAGGGCGTTGTGGAAATTCATGAAGCTGTTGGGATAGTCATTCGCCACACACGCCGCAGCATTCGCTGCACGCAACGAGTATTGAGTTCCCTGCGAACGGTTCGTCAGAATCGCAATGGGGTGAATCTCGATCGTCGCTGCTCCGCGAGCGAGAAGGTCGGCGATCGCGTCCTTGTTCGCTTCTTCGAACTGGCGACAAATCGGGCACAGGTAGTCGACGTACAGCGTGATGTCGACGACTCCCTCAGCGTTTGCGGGGCTCGCCACGGGGCTCGCATCGGACGGGTTTGCGGGAGTCGGTACGGCAACGTTTCCGCTAGAAATCTTGATTCCGTCGCTCTGCATGTTGAGCGGACCGGGTCCGGCAGGCTGAAACGCGGTGAGGATGACGGCAGTCAGAGCGCCGATGACTGCGAGTGCGAGGACACCGAGTCCGAGTTGGACAAAGATTCGGTTTCGCTTGACGCGTGAGCTGCCGGCAAGGCGCATTTCACGAGCCTTCTCGCGCGCTAGTTCGCGGGCTTGGTTCCGGGTGGGTCGTTGTGCGTTCATTGAAAATTTTCCTGACGTCAGTGCGGCGTATGCGCAAATGTCGAAACAACTTCCCTAGTTTATCGCGCAAGCCCGTTTCGGCAATTCGCGGTTCCCGAAGCCGACAGGTGCTCGTGCGTTAGCGGGCGCCATTCACGCCGGCACGGCGCATCGCGATCTCATAGAGAGTGATGGACGTGGCAATTCCCGCGTTCAAAGACTCGGTGGCTGCTCCGATCGGAATCGAGACAATCGCGTCGCAGTTCTCGGTGACGAGCCGGGACAGCCCCTTGCCCTCACTGCCAACGACGATGAGCAACGGGCGATCCGCAATGTCGATCTGCGGCAACGTCATGTCCCCGCCACCGTCGAGGCCGATGACAAAGACTCCGCGTTCCTTGAAATTCTTGATCGCTTGATTGAGGTTCGAGGCCATCGCCACGGGAAGCCTCGCCGCGGCTCCGGCCGATGTCTTCCACGCTGCTGCGGTAACTCCGACGCTACGTCGCTGCGGCACGATGATTCCGTGTCCACCGAATGCAGCGGCCGATCGAATGATAGCGCCGAGGTTGCGGGGGTCGGTCACGCCGTCCAGCGCAACAAACAACGCGGTCTGTCCGCGGCTCTCAACAGCGTCAAGCAGTTCGAGCGGGTGGCTGTAGGCATAGGGAGGAACCGCCAACGCGATTCCCTGATGCACCGAATTCTCGCCGCACAGGCGGTCCATCTCGGGGCGCATGATTTCGAGAATCGCGATGCCCTTTTTTGTGGCAAGCGCGAGCGTCTCTTTGACGCGATCATCGAACTCAACCCGCGAGGCGATGTACAGGGTCGTGGCCGGAACGTTGGTTCGAAGCGCTTCGAGCACCGAGTTACGACCGTTGATGATTTCGTTGTCGCTGTCCTTGCCGCGACGAACCGTCTTCTGCGGCGCCTTCGAGCTCGTCTTTCCGAATCGTTCGCGGGCTTCGGTCAATCGGTCCTGCGCGATCTTGCGTTTCCCCGCGGGATGCCACGTCCGGTCTTCCGCTTTGGGGGTCGGTCCCTTGCCCTCAAGGGAACGACGCTGTTTTCCGCCGGAACCTTTCAGTGGGCCCTTTTTGCTCTTTGCCGCTCCTGGTCGTCCTGGCTTAACCATTGTTGATGCTCCATCGGGTTGTGTCGGCGCCGTCTTCCAGCGTGATTCCCGCGGCGTCGATATCGTCGCGAATTCTGTCGGCTGTCGCCCAATCTTTGTCCGCGCGGGCGCGGTTGCGTTCGGTGATGAGCCGGTCAATGAGTGTTCCCAGCGCCGCATGGGTCGCTTCGGTGGAGTCTGTCGCAACGGTCAACCCAAGAACGGTCAACATCGCCGCAACCTCGTTCGCGCGTGCGAGAACCGCGGCATCATCCGACGCGTCGAGCGCGGTGTTCCCGGCTCGAACGGTGTCGTGCAACACCGCCAATGCAGCTGGAACGGCGAGATCGTCATCCATCGCGGCGGCGAATGCCTCGGGAACCTCGGGGGCGGCGGTGACCACGTCAGCGGTCCGTCGAGCAAACCCGCGAATTCGATCCCATGCCGCAGCGGCTTCCGTCAGCGACCCGTCATTGACATCCATCGTCGAACGGTACTGAGGCGCAAGAAGGAAGTACCGAGCCGTCGCCGAATCGGTCTGCGACAACAAGTCGTCTGCGCTCATCACGTTTCCGACCGACTTGGACATCTTCTGCCCGTTCATCGTCACAAGCCCGTTGTGAAGCCACGTCGTGGCAAATTCGTCTCCGGCTGCGCGCGACTGTGCGAGTTCGTTTTCGTGGTGCGGGAAACGGAGGTCGAGCCCACCGCCATGAATGTCGAAACCAGAACCGAGATAGCGGGTTGCCATCGCGGAACACTCGATGTGCCAACCGGGTCGACCGGCGCCCCACGGGGATTCCCACGAGGCCGTTGCTGGCTCGGAGTCTTTATGGCCTTTCCACAGAGCAAAGTCGCGAGGGTCTTTCTTTCCGCGTTCGGAATTGACCTCATCCGATTCGACCTCGTCGGGCGACTGGCGGGTCAGTTGGCCGTAATCGGCCCAGGACGCAACGGAAAAATACACATCACCCGATCCATCGTCTGTGGGATACGCGTGACCGCGGTCGATCAATCGAGAAATGAGGGTGATCATGTCTCCGATGTGTCCGGTCGCGCGGGGTTCAATCGTCGGCGGCAGGATTCCCAGCGCCGAGGCTGCGGTGTCAAACTCGCGCTCGATGCGGGCTGCGAGCGCCCACCATTCTTCTGTGCCACCGACCGCAAGAATTTTGTCGTCGATGTCGGTGACGTTTCGAACGAGCGTCACCGTGAATCCTCGGTACGTGAACCATCGGCGCCACAGGTCGTACACAAGTGCGCTGCGCAGGTGCCCGATGTGCGGCGCGGACTGAACCGTCGGACCGCACACGTAGATTCCAACCTGGCCGGGGACGCGCGGTTCGAAGTCTCGCAAGGAATGCGAGAGGGTATCGAACAAACGGATGGGCACTTGCCCATGTTACCGAGCGTTATCGGGCAGAGACGTGAGCGATGGCAATGGCGGTGATTCCCTTGCCCTCGCCGGTGAAGCCCAATCCGTCGGTTGTTGTTGCGCTGACCGACACGGGCACGCCGAGGATGCCGGTGAGTGTGCGCTCAATCTCGACTCGCCGAGGCCCGATTTTCGGTCGGTTTCCAACGATCTGAACCGATGCCGATTTCGGTGCCAAACCGATTTCTGCGAGTTTGTCGAGTGCGCCGCGAAGAAACACGTCGCCGCGAGCGCCTGAATACTGTGGGTCGTCGGTGCCAAACACCGTGCCGATGTCTCCGAGCCCGGCACCAGACAAAAGGGCGTCACACAACGCATGGGCGACCGCATCGCCGTCCGAGTGTCCGGACAGTCCCGTCTCCCCCGGCCATTCGAGGCACCCCAACCAGAGCGGCTCAGAACCGCCGAACGCGTGGGTGTCGGTCCCGAGACCGACGCGCATTGACCCGGTATGAGAAGCGAGATCGGACTCGACCGTGATCTTGTGCGAACGTTCGTCTCCGGCAACCGTTCGAACGGTTCCCCCGATTCCGCGCCAGATGCTCGCGTCGTCCGTGAAGTCTCCGACCGACCCGGAGATAGCCGCAGCGTAGTCAGCGCAGGGGAAACCCTGCGGGGTTTGAACTCGATACAGACGCGCGCGCTCGGTATTTTCCGTCACGATTCCGTCATCGGCGACAACGATGGTGTCAGCGACGGGCAGTACCGGAACGGCACCGTCGTTGGTTTTGACAACAGAGGCAATCACGCGGTCGAATACGTCGGTCGGCGTGGCGAAACGAGCGACATCGTGAATCAGCACGACGTCAACGGACGGCATCGCCGCCATTGCGAGTCGAACGCTGTCCGTGCGCGTTTCGCCGCCAGCGACTACGGTCGCGGCAACCCCCACGCCGTCTACGATCGCGGTCACGGCATCGAGGTGTGCCGGTGGACCAGCGATTACCAGCGCAGCGGGCTTGACGTCTCGAACAACCTCGAGAGCACGAGCGAGCATGCTGGTGCCGTCAATGTCGACGAACGCCTTCGGGATTCCACGCCCGAGCCTCACGCCCGAACCGGCCGCAACGATGACGATTCCGACCGTTGGCATGAGGGGCTAAGAAGCGAGGACCTCGTCGAGACGGTTCGAGGCGCGTTCCTCGTCCGTCTTTTCGGCGAGGGCGAGTTCCGAAATGAGAATCTGACGGGCCTTGGCAAGCATGCGCTTTTCACCCGCGGACAGTCCGCGATCTTGTTCACGGCGCCACAGATCGCGGACGACCTCGGACACTTTGATGACATCGCCCGATGCCAGCTTCTCAAGGTTCGCCTTGTAGCGGCGCGACCAGTTGGCGGGTTCTTCCACGATCGGGTCACGAAGGACGCCAAAGACGAGCTTGAGTCCGGCTTTGTCAATCACGTCACGAACTCCGACGTCTTCGACCTTGCTTTCGGGAACCATGATCTCGAGGTTGCTCTGGGAAACCTGAAGCTTGAGGAATTTCTGCTGTTCACCCTGAAAATCACGAGTGGTGATTGCAATAATTTTTGCAGCACCGTGGTGGGGGTAAACGACGGTTTCGCCGACTTTGAATGCCATGTATTGGGTTCTCCTTTAGCAGAACTTCAATTTTACCACAGAGGACCGCCCCGAATCGTCCCGCGAGGTGCTGTTGCCCGCTCCGCTAGACTGAACAAGGAATTACCGCATCACTCGAGAAGGATTTGTCGTGAACATTCGCGCACTCGCCAGTACCACCCTCGCTGCAACTCTGTTGTTGGGAACCGCCGGCTGCGGCCTCTTTGTCGACTCAGCAACGTTGAAGCCCTACTCGGCTAGTGACGGGCTCAACGTCGACGTCGGTGGGCTTCAATTGCGCAACGTGCTCGTCATCACCGACGAGTCGGGCGATGCTTCGCTGGTTTTCACCAGCGTCAACAACACGACGAACGTTCAATACCTGACCGTGCAGTTCCGCACCGAAACTCCCGTCGATCTGACAATCGTTGCGAACGAGGGAATCACCAAGGTCGGTCTCGCCGACGACAACCACGCGATTGCAACGGGCACCGCGCTCAAAGCCGGACAGTATGTCGACATTTATTTCCAGTACGGCGGTCAAGACGGAGTCCTGATGGCGATCCCCGTTCTCGACGCCTCGCATTCGCTTTACGCTGACTACGCACCGTCGTTGTTCATTCCGGAACCGGTGGTTTCGCCTTCAGCGACTCCCTCCCCCACTCCCGAGGGCTAGTCGACCGCTACTTTTTCCCCTGGTTCGCCACGGCGGCCGCGCCAGCTGCAGCCGCCTCTGGGTCCAGGTATTCGCCCGCGCCGATTGGCGCCAAGTCGTCGTCAAGAACGTAGACGAGCGGGATGCCGGTCGGGATGTTCAACTCGGCGATTGCGTCATCGCTGATGCCCTCGAGGTGTTTAACAAGAGCGCGAAGAGAATTCCCATGCGCCGTGACCAACACGGTCTTGCCCGCACGGAGGTCGGGGGCGATGTCGCTCGTCCAATACGGAAGCATGCGGTCAATCACGAGCGACAGTGATTCGGTTCTGGGCAAGTCCGCTCCCAGATCGGCGTATCGCTCGTCGTGTGCCTGCGAGAATTCCGAGTCGTCATCGAGAGCTGGCGGCGGAACATCGAATGACCGTCGCCACAACTGGAATTGCTCCGGGCCGAATTCTTCGAGGGTCTGCGCCTTGTCCAGACCTTGAAGCGCTCCATAGTGACGCTCATTGAGTCGCCACGAACGCTTCACCGGAATCCAGAGTCTGTCGGCGGTATCGAGGGCGATGTTTGCCGTCTGAATCGCACGGGACAGAACGCTCGTGTACAGAACATCGGGTTTCAGTCCACTCTGCGCGAGAAGTTCCCCGGCGCGCGCGGCCTCAACGACTCCCTGTTCCGACAGCCGAACGTCAACCCAGCCGGTGAAGAGGTTCTTCTGATTCCAGATCGAGTTTCCGTGACGAAGCAAAATCAGCGTGTGAGTCATGTTCATTAGCCTAACGAGCCAGAATGGTGGGGTGGTAGTCGGACGAATCACCCGCGGAACGACGGGCACGAACCGCCTTCGTCGCGCCGACCGCTGGCTTTCTCGTCACCCGCGTTTTCGGGCGATGCTCGACCCACTCGTCGTCGATCTCGGTTATGGCGCTCTGCCACACACGACACTCGAATTGGCCGACCGGCTCGCGAGCGTACAACCAGGGATTCGCGTAATCGGCATCGAAATTGATCCCGAACGCGTCACCAGCGCACAAGCGAGTGCGACCGACCGCGTCTCGTTCATCCGCGGCGGGTTTGAAATTCCGCTTCCCCAGAATCGAACTGCGGACGTGATTCGTGCGTTCAACGTGCTGCGCCAGTATGACGAGCCAGAGGTCGCCGACATCTGGGCGCGGGTTCAGACGCGACTGTCGCCGGGCGGAATCTTCCTCGACGGGACCTGTGACGAAATCGGCCGCGTCGCAACGTGGGTCTCGCTCGGTGTGAGCGGGCCCGAATCCTTCACCGTCGCCCTTCGGTTGGCCGAACTGGAATCACCCAGCATCGCCGCCGAGCGACTAGTGAAAGCCCTGATTCATCGAAACGTCGACGGTGAGGCAATCCACCGGTTCCTCGCGGACCTCGATCGACACTGGGCGGTTTCGGCACCACTCCAGGTTTATTCACCCAGTCAGCGTTGGATCGCCACCGTTCGCGCCATGAAAGCGTCGGGTTGGCCGGTTCAGGGGACTGCCGCCGTGTGGCGCCTCGGCGAGATTACGGTCGACTGGGACGCAGTCGCTCCGCTGCGGTAGCGCCCGCGCTGGGAGGCACGAGGACCTGTTGAGTGGCGGTCAACGGGTGATCATCGTGTACGACGGTCAATACGGCCGTGACGTCGACGTTTCGCTTGATGACGGCGAGCGCCACGGGACCGTCCTCGAAATGGAATCCAGCCGTCGTTACCTTCCCGACCACATCGCCCCCAGCCCAGACAGGGTCGGAGGCTTCGACAAAGACGGAATCGGAACCGTCCAGGTGCAGCCGCACCAATCGTCGCGGCGGGTGCCCGACGTTGTGAATCTTGGACACCGTTTCTTGCCCCGGGTAGCACCCCTTGGACAAATGGACCGCGGTTCGCAGCCAATCGAGTTCGTGCGGAAGGGATCGATCGTCGACCTCCGCCATCGATGGCCGTCCAGCGACAACCCGCAGCGGGTCGACGAGGTCTGAGTCGACAACATCGACGTTCGGCTTTTCGCCCGCGGGAAGCAGCGTTTCGACCCAGGTCCAGGCGGGAATCTCGGTTTCGCCATACGTCACTCCGCCGGGCGCGATTGTTGGCCACGGGTCGGTCCAGGAGAGTTCGCCGAACGCGACGGCTCCGCCCCACACCGAGAACCGCGCTGTCACGTCGACGGCCTGGACATCCTCCATGAAGATTCGGGCGTCGAGCCACGCCGCAACGTCGGCCCCCGACGCTCCGGGGACAACCAGAAGAGTGCCGTCGGACGATTCGAGCACGTGAATACTGTGTTGAATTCGTCCCTGACCATCGAGTTCGAGGGCGTCACGCGATTCTCCGACAGCGAGGCCGCGTAGGTCTTGACTGAGCGTCGCGTTGAGGACGTCGAATCGGTCGGGCCCGGTGACGAGGACAACGCCCGCCTCGATTGCCACCGCGGCGTTCCCCTCTACCAGTCGACGTTGGTCGACGAAGGGGTTGGACATCGTCAGCGCTGACCGCGGAAGAGTCGAACGAGAACGACGATACTCGTGAATGCGATTGCGACGAACGCGAGCCCCAACAGCACGAGGAAGAAGATTTCAAACCAGAAGATCATGTGTTCAGCCTAATCCGTGTTGGACCAACGCGACCACGATTCCCACGGCACCGATGACAAGGCTTCCCGCTGTCGTGAACGCGAGACGATTGACGAGACCTTGCTTTCGCTGCAGTGACAGTTGAATGACAAACGACAACACGAGTGATGCGCCGATTGTCACCGAAATCACTTCTGCCCACTGGGCGGATCCGAGCGTCAGCGCAAAAGCAGTCCCTGCAATGGCAACAATCCACGAGGGGAGTGCGGAGGCGAATCGGCGGGGCATATCACCATGCTAAACGCGCCTAAACTTAATCGAATCGTGGGAGGGGTGGGTCGTGTCTCGAATACTGCTGCTTTCCTCATCTTCCGCCTCAGTCATTCCCGCTCTAGGGCTGTTGCCTCACCATTTGACCGTCGCGCCTCTCGCACCTCAATCTCTCGCTTCTCACCCCGACGCCGAACTCGTTCTGATCGACGGAGTGACCGATTTGGTTGCGGCAAAGTCCCTGTCCGCGGTGTTGACCTCAGCGCAATTACCCATTCCCGTGCTCATTGTGGTGTCCGACACGTCACTGTCGGTCCTGGATGGTTCGTGGGGAGTCACCGACTTTGTGCTCCCGTCGGCGACACTTGCCGAAGTCGACGCGCGAATCCGTCTAGCCATTCAGAACTCGAGCGGAATTGCCACAACCGGATTGAGCCACTCGGGGGTTTCCATCGACGAATCGAGCTACCAGGCCACGGCGAGCGGTCGGCCCCTGGACCTCACTTTCAAGGAATTCGAATTGTTGAGATATTTGGTGGCAAATCCAGGTCGCGTGTTCACCCGCGAGCAATTACTCTCAGACGTGTGGGGTTACGACTATTTCGGGGGAACACGAACGGTCGACGTTCATGTTCGTCGCCTCCGCTTCAAACTCGGTGACCGTGAATCGGTGATCGGGACAGTTCGCAACGTCGGTTATCGATTTGCGCCAACAGGAGAAGACGAATGAGCGAGACGAACCCCACCACGGGGTCCACCGACGCCGAACTCGACGACGATTGGGGCGAATCCCGCCCGGCGAACGACGCCTCGCTTCCGTCGGACCGCTTTTTCGACCGAGAATTGTCGTGGCTCGCGTTCAACGGGCGTGTGCTCGAACTCGCGAAGGACGAATCGATCCCGCTTCTCGAACGTGTCAACTTCCTCGCAATCTTCGCCAACAACCTCGACGAATTCTTCATGGTTCGCGTCGCGGGCCTGAAGCGCCGAGTCGAAACAGGAATTGCGGTTCACAACAACGTCGGACGGGGTCCACAACAAGTTTTGGCCGATATCCATGCGGCGGCCCTCGCGCTTCAGGTCGACCACGCTCGCCTGACCGCGGACGTCATTCGCCCAGCACTAGAGGCGGCCGGAGTCTCGATCACACCGATAGACGACCTGTCTCCTGCGGACCGAAAGACGATTGACGAATTGTTCGTCTCGCAGATTTTCCCTGTGCTCACTCCGTTGGCTGTCGACCCGGCGCACCCGTTCCCCTACATTTCCGGACTGTCGTTGAATTTGGCGGTTCGCGTGCAAAATCCGAAGTCGGGCGAAGAGAACTTCGCGCGCGTCAAGGTGCCCGCCATTTTGCCTCGATTCGTCGAATTGCCCACGTCAGAGGGCGGCCCGACTCGTTTCCTCCCCCTCGAAGACCTCATCGCCCACCACCTTGGGTCCTTGTTCCCCGGCATGGCGATTCTCGATCACCACTTTTTTCGAGTCACCCGAAACGAAGACCTAGAGATCGACGCGGACGAGGGTGAAAACCTCCTCAAAGCGTTGGAAAAGGAACTCTCGCGACGCCGATTCGGCGCACCGATTCGACTCGAAATCAGTGACGACATGGACGCGGTCACTCTCGATTTGCTGATTCGCGAACTCGGAATGGACGACGGCGAGGTCTACCGCCTTCCCGGAATCCTCGGACTCGACCAGCTCTTTCAGGTCACGGGAATCGCACGACCCGACCTCAAGTTCTCCAAACACCGTCCGACGACCGTCGCCCAGTTCCAGTCCCCCGAACCCGGAACACCGGCCGATTTGTTCGGCGCTCTCAACGAGGGTGAGGTGCTCGTTCACCACCCCTACGAATCGTTCTCAACGAGCGTCCAGGCATTCGTCGAACAGGCGGCAACCGACCCCAACGTGCTCGCGATCAAGCAGACCCTTTACCGAACCTCGGGCGACTCCCCCATCGTGCGATCCCTGATCGCCGCCGCGGAATCCGGGAAAGCGGTGCTCGCTCTCGTCGAAATCAAGGCGCGCTTCGACGAACAGAACAACATCACGTGGGCGAGGCAACTCGAACGTGCTGGTGTGCACGTTGTGTACGGGCTTGTCGGGCTGAAAACTCACTGCAAATTGACCCAGGTGGTTCGCCGCGAGAAGTCGGGAGACATCTCGTATTACTCGCACATCGGAACGGGAAACTACAACCCGAAAACAAGCCGCATTTATGAAGACCTCGGGCTTTTCACGAGTTCGGCCGAGGTCGGCGCCGAATTGACTCGGTTGTTCAACGAACTCAGTGGTTACGCGATTGAAAAGAAGTTCAAGCGACTCCTCGTCGCCCCGCGTTATTTGCGCAACGGGCTGCTCAAGAACATCGCGCGCGAAACCGAGGCCGCCCTCGCAGGCGAGAAATCAGGCATCCGACTCAAGATGAACGCCCTCGTGGACGAAACGATCATCGACGCGCTCTATCGCGCGAGTCGCGCCGGGGTCCCCATCGATGTCTCGGTGCGCGGAATCTGTTCGCTCGTCCCTGGTCGCGCCGGGTTATCCGAGACGATTCGGGTTCGCAGCGTCCTGGGACGTTACCTCGAGCACTCGCGCATCTACTCGTTCCACAACGGCGGGAAGCCGGCGACTTTCATCGGCAGCAGCGACATGATGCACCGAAACCTCGACCGGCGAATCGAGGTGCTCGTCAAGATCGAGACCCCCGAACACCTCGAGCGAATCGACCACCTTTTCGAATTACACATGAGCGACTCGTCATCCACGTGGTCGCTTGCGGAAGATGGCGTGTGGACACGCCACACTGGACTGGCGGGAGAACTCGCTGACATCCAAGACACCCTGATGTCGGAATACACTTCCCGAAACTCGCGAGGAAAAAACAAGTGAGCAAGCCCGAACCAGTTGTCGCCGCGGGCGCGGTCCCGTGGCGCGTCGTCAACGGGAAACTGCAGGTGCTCGTCGTCTATCGCAAACAACACCGGGACGTGTCGATTCCTAAGGGGAAAGTTGACCCAGGCGAGACCTTGCCACACACCGCGGTCCGCGAAGTGTTCGAAGAGACCGGACTGAAGGTCAATCTGGGGGCGTCGCTCGGTTCGGTTCATTATGTTCAAGCGTCCAACGGGAAGCCCAAGATTGTCCATTACTGGGCCGCTGAGGTCGATCCGGTCACCGAAGCCAAGTCCAAATTCGTGTCGAACGACGAAATCTTCGCTCTCGAGTGGCTCAGTGCGAAAAAGGCAATCGCTGCGTTGACCTACGAGCACGATCGCGAGCTCGTCGAGGACGTTCGTTCTCTGTGGAAATCGGGGTCGATGGACACCTTTCCGCTCATCGTTGCCCGCCACGGAAAAGCGACCGCGCACGAGAACTGGGACGGGCTCGATGCGCTTCGCCCCCTCGTCGCCCACGGAATGCAACAGTCTCGAGACATTTCCGGCGGTCTCGCTGCATTCGGCCCGGCCGCAATCATCTCGTCGCCCGCAATCCGGTGTCTTCAAACCGTCGCGCCGCTGTCCTACAAACTCGGCATGGAGATTCGCGAGTCGGGCAAGATATCTCAAGACAAGTGGACGAGCGAAGGCGATCGCGTTGTCGATTTTGTTGGGGCACGATTGCGAAAAGCCGTTCCGGTCGTGATGTGCTCGCACGGACCCGTGATTCCCCAAATCGTGAGCGAAATCATCTCACAGACCGGTGGTGTCGTCACCGACGACGCACGCCGAGCCGCGTCGCTGGGAACCGGTGACTTCGCAATTTTCCACATCGCGAAAAGCGAGCGTGGCTTTCGGCTGGTGTCCATCGAAACGCACACCGCGCCGTAAAAGGTGTCGGGCCGTGGGTTACGCCTCTCGGCACGTTGCCACTCGCGGTGGCTCATAATTAATGGAACCCGGGGAATCCGCACGACCCGACTGTTCCAGTGTACGAGCCTCGCCAAATCGTTTCTCTAGTTGAGTTTGTTTGCCCTCGCAAGAACCGAACTCGCTTGAAGGTCCGTGGCGAAGTCCGCGAGGGTTGCTGCACGTTCGAGAAGCGCGCTCGTCCCGATTTCGGTCCCAGCGACGAGGGTCGTCACCCCGTGTGCTTCGATGCGGCAATACGCGGCTGCGCGATCGAGCGCGTCGGCGAGGTCTCCCGTGAAGGCTCCTCCGAGGATTTCGTCCGCGAGTTCACGGATGTCGTCTGGTCCGGTGGGTTGCCGCGCACCCGCCACGACCTCATCGATGGAATTGAGGTTGTCGACACCGCGCTGATAGGCGTGCGCGGCAATGTCGGGGTCCGCAATGATGCTCGCGTGAATGACGTACAAGCGCCACAGCGCGCCAGGCAGGGAATGAGCGGGAGCCGCGGCCCACAGTTCGGCGATCTCACCCAAACCGTTGTCGCGGGAGTAGTCGAGAATCCGCCGCAGCACCTCGGTCGTGCCGTCGTCGCGTACGCGGGCGACGAGGGTCGTCGCGGTGTCGTGAGCGAGTTGCAGTTTCAGAGCGGGGTCCATCGCCCCTTCGAGTTGGTCGAACGTGCTCGGTTCAACGGCAACGGGGCGGCGGGGTCTGTTCACAATCCTCAACGATAGGTGACGCCACGACGGTGCGGGCTCTCAACCTTCGGTATCGTCTAACTCGTGAGCACTGAAACCCCCGCCGCAGGTCGCACAGGTCGGGCTTTGTGGGCGGTATTGGCCGTTGTGCTCGGTGCCATTGTCCTCAGCGCCATCGCGTTCACGTTGCGCGCGCAGCCCGCGGTGCAGGAATTCATGGTTCGCTACCCTGGCGTCATCACGCCGACACCAGATGCGCCGACAGGCATTCCGGTGTGGCTCAACGTGACGCACTTCCTCAACATTCTTTTTCTTATGTTGATCATCCGCACCGCCCTGTCTATTCGTTCGAAGAAACGCCCGCCCGCGTTCGTCACTCCGCGCCGCGGCGTGTTGGGACAGTCGCCTCGCCGCATCGGCATCAACGTCTGGCTGCACAACACCGTGGACATGCTCTGGATGCTTAACGGCGGCGTCTACATTGTGCTGTTGTTTGCCACCGGCCAGTGGGTGCGGATCGTGCCGACCACCTGGGACGTCCTTCCCAACGCAGCGTCAGCGCTGATTCAGTACCTCACGTTCACCTGGCCGGTCGAGAACCCCTGGGTCGTCTACAACAGCTTGCAGGTGCTCTCGTATTTCGGAGTGGTGTTTGTGCTTGCGCCGCTTGCCATTCTCACCGGCGTGCGCCTGTCCTCCGCGTGGCCTTTGGATGCTCCTCGCCTGAATCGTGTGCTACCCGAGCGTCCCATTCGTCGCCTTCACGTACTCGTGCTGTTTGCCTTCATCGCGTTCGTTGTCGTGCACGTCAGTCTTGTGCTCTTCACTGGTGCCGTGCAGAACCTCAACGTGATGTTCGCCGCGCGGAACGATCTAAGCCTGGTGGGCACCATCATCTTCGTCGCGTCGCTGGCGGGGCTAACTGGCGTGTGGTTTGCGCTGACTGACTCGGTACAAAAGAGGCTAGCCCGTCTGACAGGCGAGGTCACCTAGCGTTTCGCAAGTCGGTAGAGTTGATTCTGCGCCTTGGCGCGGGCCTCTAGCTCAGTTGGTAGAGCAACGGACTTTTAATCCGTGGGTCGTCGGTTCGATCCCGACGGGGCCTACAGAGAATTCGCCTGCTCAATCATTTACCTGATGGTTTGAGTCCGGTGTACATCGTGTCGTGGAGGACTTGGATCTTTGCGTGACATTCAGTCACGGCCCGGACGGACGAAGTTCTCTAGAGCGCAGGCGGCGGTTGCTCAAAGATAGTCATGCTCATAGACTAGAAAAATGACAAATGCGGCGCCTGGTGTTTACCGGATTGCAGCTGTGCCCGGTGATGGCATAGGTCAGGAAACGGTTTCGGCAGCTCGCAGAGTTTTAGATGTAGTTGCCCAGAATGAGGGCTTCACCCTGAATTGGATCGAATATCCATGGGGATGCGACTACTACCGTGAAACTGGGCGAATGATGCCCGTTGACGGTATCAGCAAACTTGCCGAATCTGATGCGATTCTGCTCGGAGCGGTTGGTCGAGCCGATGTGCCTGACCATGTTTCGCTTTGGGGGCTTTTGATACCAATTCGACGAAGTTTCGATCAGTATGTCTCATTGCGACCTGCTCGTCTTTTGCCTGGTATCGAAAGCCCGTTGGCCCCATCACGAGACGCCCTCGATGTTGTCATCGTCAGAGAAAACACCGAAGGCGAATACTCCGAAGTTGGTGGGCGGCTATTCGCTGGTCAACCCGGTGAGATTGCTATTCAGGAGGCGGTGTTTACGCGCGTGGGTATCGAAAGGATTGCCCGATACGCATTCGAATTGGCTCGCACGAGAACCGGCCGAGTGGCATCCGCCACCAAGTCCAATGGAATTGTTCACACGATGCCATTCTGGGATGAAGTCGTGGACGAGGTTGCGAAAGATTACCCCGAGGTTGAGTTAACCCGCTTCCATGTCGACGCCCTTGCGGCACTGCTTGTTCTCGAGCCAGGACGATTCGACGTAATCCTTGGCTCCAACCTCTTCGGCGACATCTTGTCAGACTTGGCTGCAGCATTAGTGGGAAGCATTGGTATCGCGCCGTGTGGGAATATCGATCCGACTCGGCGTAATCCTTCGATGTTCGAACCTATTCATGGTTCGGCGCCTGACATCGTGGGTAAAGGAATTGCCAATCCCATTGGACAGATTTGGAGCGCAGCGATGATGCTCGAACATCTCCAGGAATTCACTGCAGCTTCATCGATCGTTAATGCGATTGAATCGGTACTTCAGTCAGGCATAAAAACACCTGACCTTGGGGGCACGCACACCACAGATGACGTAACCGATGCTGTGATCAGCGCTTATCGTGAATCGATTGGCGCGAAGTGAGTTTGGAATTCGCCGAATTCGAGTCGTTAAAACTCGATGTTGGCCCCGCACAGATACATGCTCGCACAGCGGGGAATGGTCCGCCCATTTTGCTGCTTCACGGTTATCCAGAGTCGTCACTGATGTGGCACAAAGTTGCTCCCCGACTCGCAGAGAACTTCACTGTCGTCGCAACTGACTTACGTGGGTACGGTGACAGCTCGACGCCACCTGATGATGAACATCACGAGACCTATAGCAAGCGCTCGATGGCAATGGACCAAGCAAAAGTTATGGAATTGCTCGGCCATGATCAGTTCATGGTTGCAGGCCACGACCGTGGTGGCCGAGTGGCGCATCGGCTTGCGCTTGACTTCCCAACACGCATACAACGTGCCGCTGTTCTGGACATCATTCCGACGCTTCACATGTTCGAGAATGTTGATCGCGAAATGGCGCAGACATACTTTCACTGGTTCTTCTTGAGTCAGGGCAACGGTATCCCTGAAAAGCTCATCAATGCAGACCCTGAGGCATGGATCGCCAGCAGATTCAGTGGGCGTCACCTTGAGCACAGCGCGGTCGATTCTTCGGCTATCGCTGAATACACCAACGTCTTTCGTGACCCCGCACATGTTGCCGCAACCTGCGCCGACTACCGCGCGGCCGCTTCAATAGACCTCGATCACGATCGCGCCGATCGCACATCGAAACTCCGGATTACTGCTCCACTACTGGTGATGTGGGGACA
The DNA here is from genome assembly GCA_044353905.1 of Microbacteriaceae bacterium. GTDB lineage: Bacteria > Actinomycetota > Actinomycetes > Actinomycetales > Microbacteriaceae > MWH-TA3. The sequence goes on from JBILBA010000001.1 coordinate 238,026, forward strand.
AAGCAGTTACGTAGGGAGAAATTTCGATTCAGTCCAGATTTGGAAAAGTTATGCAGATCACGTGACAGGGATTCAGGCGCCAAGCGACCACTACATCCCTGAAGAAACACCGGCCTTTACAGCTGAAGTTTTGGGCGAGTTCTTTAGTGCGGAGCTCACCCAGTGAAAACTAGACAAAGCATGGTCGACGCCCTTCGGTCGTTGGTCGAAATTGAAACACCCAGCGGAAACAATGAGGCACTAAACGCCGGTTTTCTCAAACTACGAAGCCTCATCGAGGAATCAACTGGTCGGAGCGCCCAAATAGATACTGCTGGCGACGTCCCATTTCTCTACGTACCTGCAATCGCATCGCCCTCGGTGCTATTCATTGGCCACTTGGACACAGTGTGGCCACAAGGAACTTTGGCCGAATTCCCTTTCACCGTTTCCGGCGATGTCGCGACTGGTCCTGGCGTGTTCGACATGAAGACAGGATTGGTGATTGCAGTAGGTGCATTAGCGAGATGTGAAGTGTCGGATCACGTCGCACTGTTGGTGACCGGCGATGAGGAAACTGGCTCCGCCGCAAGCAGGAAGATCGTTGAAACGTCTGCCAAGGATTCGCTCGCAGTGATTGTGACGGAAGGAGCCACGCCTTCCGGCGGCATAAAGATGACTCGCAAAGGCGTCGCGCTCTACAAGTTCATCTTGAACGGCAAGGCAGCGCATGCAGGGCTTGAGCCTGAGCACGGCGCAAATGTGACTGTTGAACTTGGATCGCTAATCACCGATTTGTTCGATCTGCACAACGATTCAATCGGAACAACCGTCTCGCCAACTGTGGCGACCTCCGGCGTGGCGGTCAACACAATCCCGGATGAAGCTATCCTGCATGTAGATGCTCGTGCATGGACTTTGCAGGAACTTGAGCGCGTTGACGCAGCAATTCGATCTCGACAAACCAAAGTTAACGGAGTCAACGTCGCAATTCACGGCGGTATCAATCGGCCCCCCCTAGAAGCGCGCGTGTCTTCTGAATTGGTGAGTCTTGCCCAACAGGCAGCAAACGACATAGGACTTGATTCGATTGATGCAATTGGTGTCGGCGGAGGATCCGATGGAAATTTCACCGCGGCAATGGGTATCCCGACCCTTGATGGGGTGGGTGCATTCGGCGGTGGTGCCCATACGCGAGATGAATGGGTGGATCTGAACAGTCTCACGAAAAGATCTGAATGGCTTGCGTTGATCTGCGAGCGAGTCGTTAGCGGAGGTCTCACCCGCTAGTTGGCCCTTACCGACGGGACGCCGATCTGAGTCAATCGTGATCCCACCGCTGACCGCGAAATGCTTTGTCCGTTAACTCTTTCATCCGTCGGTAGTCGTGGGCTAATCCGGCAAGTCCACCAGGCATGTGGCCGCCTTGAAACCAATCAAGCACAACGTCGCCGCCGTGCTCGCGGAGCGAATCGGCGTAACGCTGAGCTTGTTCGGGTGGAGTCCGGGTATCGAATGCGCCTTGATTGAGCCATGCCGGTGCCCGCACATGCTCAACATAGGAAATGGGGGATGCCACTTGCCAGGGTGTTGGGTCTATTTCCGGATCGCTGCCAACAAAACCTCGCCAGGCTGTCTGTAATGCTGGATTCATCTGTGGATATGCCGCAACCCAGTCAGCTTGCGCTACGTGAGCAAGTCCGCCAGCGACTCGATTCGGCAGCTTTCCTAGTGCCAACAACGTGAGAAAGCCTCCGTACGATGCGCCGGTAATAAAGAGCGAATCCGTGCGCGCAACGCCCTCCGATTCCAGCCAACTGATTGCTGCGTCGATGTCGTCGATTTCGCCTACGCCGACACGACCCCAGAAACTCTCGCGGAACTCTCTGCCAAAAGTAACGCTGCCTCGATAGTTAAGCGCTGCGTATGCCCAGCCGTCATCGATCCAGGATTGAGCCGCAGCGTCATAGCGATCCACTGTGACTAAATTGGGGCCGCCGTGTACTTCAAGAATTGTTCCACGGGGCTTTTCGACTCCCTGTGGTAGTCCAACCCACAACTGCACCGTGGTGCCATCTCGACTTGTAATGGAGCGAGAGGCAAACTTCGTTGCGTGCGGGACATTGGCCGGCGGGAGTACAACGTGAGGCATATCGCTCCCTCGGGACTCCAGTATGTGAAGAGGTACGTCCCAACTACTTGTCACAAGTCTGCGCGCGCCATCATGTGCGTAATACGAAGACCAAATGACGGGAAATTCTGCCCCGGTGTCGGGTTCGAAGAATGCACCCTCGGGGTGTTGCACAGGCGTCGTATTTCCAGACTCCAGGTCATGTTCCAACAGTCGGTGGATTCCCCCGTCAACATGAACCAGAAGCAATCTTCCCGTTTTGGAATGCCAGTCAAGAGGAACTACATCACCCGCGTACGAATCCAATGGGATATCGATTCTCACTCCACTGATTGGGTCCCACACAAGCGGTCGCGCAAAGCCCGAACTCTCTGAGCTTGCCAGCAAGCGACTGTCCCCCGGCTGTTGCGCAAAGCGTATGGGGCGAATGGGTCCAAATGGTCCGTCCGACAACGTTGCAATCACTTCACTGGTTTGGTTGTCGACTACCGATACGGCAAAACGGCGAATGCCCGGATTGTGATCCGTTGTCTCTAAGGCAGACAGCTTGCAGTCCGCCGAAAGCAACCCTGACCACGCCTCGTTTTCCGAACGGAAAATGACTTTGGCGGCATCCGAGTTTTCAACATCAGAAAGCACCGCATAGAAACCTGATTCATCCCCCGCCGTAATCAGGACTGAGTGGCCATCGATTGCACAATCAATTCCACGAACGGTATAGGAGCCATGCCCCGGTGTTAGGTCGCGGCCAACGCCGCCCGCAACTGGGGTTGCATGCAAGTGCCCGAGCTCCGAACCAGTTGGGTCATCCAAGTCCAGAATGTATCGTCCGTCAGGTGTGATGGTCGTCGCATAGGTAACTTGACCAAATGGGATGTTACGTATCTCTCGCGACTTACCGTTCCAGATGGACAGTGACAATCCCTCGAGGTCATGATTGATTACGACGGCAAGGTCAGCTGGTCCACGAACTGCTCGAATGACAATGGCATACGGGGAATCCAGGCGATCAGTTAAGGGAATCTGTTTCATGAATTCTCCGGTTCAAGGCTTCTCTGGATGATGACACGCCACGAAGTGACCATCGTGAGCAATCAATGGTGGCACCGTGGCACACAGTTCGGTGCTTTTCCAGCAACGACTTGCGAAAGAGCAGCCAACGGGAAGGTCGAGTGGTGACGGCAGGTCACCTTCGAGGAGAATTCGCTGGCGCGTTCTCTCGATGCGGGGGTCCGGGACAGGGACGGCGGAAATCAATGCTTTTGTGTAGGGGTGGCGTTGCGTTTCGTACAACTTCTCTGTGGTGACCTGCTCAATGATCCGGCCCATGTACATAACGGCAACCTCATGGCTTATGTGTCTAACGACGGACAGATCGTGTGCGATGAAAACATACGCAAGATTGAGTCGTCCTTGCAATTCATCCAGCAGATTAAGCACTCCGGCCTGCACACTCACATCAAGGGCACTAACCGGTTCGTCCAACACAATGATTTCTGGCTCAAGTGCCAGTGCCCGTGCAATACCTACGCGCTGACGCTGTCCCCCGGAGAGTTCGTGTGGATACTGTTCAAGTACCGATTGACTGAGGCCAACAAGGTCCGCCAGTTCACTAATGCGTTGGTTCTCGTGGCCTTGTGCCAAAGCATGCAACCGAAGTGGTTCAACCAAAATTGACGCGATCGACTGACGCGGATCGAGCGATGCATAAGGGTCTTGAAAAATCAGTTGGATCCGACGGCGTGCTGCGCGCAACTCGTGAGCAGTCATCTTTGCAAGGTCTTGCCCATCGAGCAGTACTGAACCAGACGTCGGAGTCACAAGGTTGACCAGGCACCGTCCGACGGTTGATTTTCCGCAACCGGTTTCGCCGACCAAACCCAAAGTTTTGCCGCGTTCAAGAGTGAGCGAGATTCCGTTGACCGCCTTGACCGTGTTTGTCTGCCGTCGCAACAGGCCGCCACGAACGGGATACTCCTTTACGAGGTCACGAACTTCCAAAATTGGTGACATCAGTTCGCCTCCTGATCCTCAACTAAATGGCAGCGTGCCACGTGCTCTGGCCCTGCTCTGTGAACAATCGGAATTTCGGTGTCACATCGTCCTGCGACGGCTATCGAACAGCGCGGATGGAACGAACAACCGCCGGGTCGCTGAGCCGGTGACGGCTGAAAACCCGGGATCCGGTAAAGGGTTTCTGATCTGTTCCTTGCATCGAGGCGCGGCAGAGAACCAAGTAATCCGCGTGTGTATGGGTGTGCTGTTTCGTAGAAGACAGAGTCGACGTCGCCTTCTTCAATCACGTCGCCGGAATACATCACCGCGACTCGATTTGCGAAACCTGCAATCACTCCTAAGTCATGGGTGATGAGCATGAGCGAGCTGCGTGTGCGATCTTGAATTCGTTCCAAAACATCGAGAATTTGGGCCTGCACCGTGACATCGAGCGCGGTTGTGGGCTCGTCAGCAATGATTAGATCAGGTTCGTTCGCCACGCTCATCGCGATAAGCGCACGTTGTCGCATTCCACCGGAAAACTCATGCGGGTAACTGTCGACTCGTTTTTCGGGCTGTGAAATTCCAACTAAATCCAGTAACTCCACCACCCGACTGCGTAGTTCCGATCGCGACAGACTGTTGTCGTGAACACTGATCGCTTCGGCAATCTGCTTTCCAACCGTATGTACCGGATTTAGTGCGCTAAGGGCGTCCTGCGCAATGACCGCTAACCGCTTGCCCCGCAATTTCCTCAGTTCAGATTCCGTCGCTCCAATAAGTTCTTCTCCGAGAAAGCGAATAGAACCAGAGACGTCTGCGTTTGCAGGAAGGAGTCCCATAATCGCTGCACTGGTCAAACTCTTGCCCGAACCGGACTCCCCCACAACACCTAACGTTTCACCTCTGGCGATGCTCAGGGATAAATCGCGAATGGCATAAAAATCTTCCCCATCACGCATGCGGAAAAAAACGGATAAGTCTTTGACCTCGAGCAAGGTTTCGTTTGTGGAGTCTTGTGTCATCGACGTTTCCTCCCTTTAGTGGCTCCCAATCCAGAACGTGGATCTAATGCATCTCGCAGACCGTCGCCGACAAAATTCACTGCCAGAACTGCGGTCAAAATGAACAGGCCGGGGAAATAGAGCAGGTAAACCTTAGATGTTCCGATCAATCCTGAAGCCTGGCTCAGCATGTTGCCCCAACTTGTCTCAGGAGGCTGCACGCCGAAGCCAAGGAAACTCAACGTTGATTCGATAATGATCGCGGACGCAACTGCCAGAGCGACATTGACTGCGATGACTCCACCTAAATTGGGGAGTACGTGTTTCCAAATAATCTGACGATCGTTGGCCCCAATTACTCGCGCAGCGTCGATGAATTCACGTTCGCGCAGAGAGAGCACTTGGCCACGAACGACTCGCGCGATATAGGTCCAACCAAGTAGAGACAAGACCATGACTATCGACAATGGGCTGCGGCCAAGGCCCTGAAGCGCCAGCGCCAGTAAGGCGATTGCAGGAACCACGAGGAACAAATCAGTTATGCGCATGAATACGTTGTCTACCCAGCCACCTTTGTACCCGGCTAACACTCCAACCAGCACCCCAATAGCGGTTGATATCAGCGCGACCGAAAGTGCCAGGAGAAGCGAGACCTGCCCTGCATAGAGGATTTCGGTGAAGTAGTCGCGGCCTAAATCATCTGTTCCGAGTAAGTGTTCGAGAGATGGCGGCAATGGACCCAACAGCAGATCCTGTTGATTTTTGGGGTATGGCGCAAAGAATGGTGCTCCAAAGCATGCGACGAAAAGCAGCAGTAAAACTAGGCCGCCGAGCAGTGCCAACCGATGTCTGATGAATCGTTGCAGAAATTTGCTTCTGCCATTCGATGTCGACTTTGCCACTGAATTCACCTCACCCATCAGTAGCGCACGCGCGGATCGAGTAAACCGTAGGCAATGTCTGCTACGAGATTGAGAACAATAACCGCGATGCCGGTAATCAACATCCAGGGAAGCAATACAAAGACGTCCCCCGCAAGAAGTGAATCAAGAAAAAGTCGACCCATACCGGGTATCGAAAAGACTTGTTCTGTTACCAAAAGTCCGCCAACGAGTAGTGCGGCGTCAATCGACACGACGGTAACGAGAGGCCCCCATGAATTTCGCAGCGCGTGGTTGATCACCACTTGACGTCGCGGGACACCCTTTGCTCGGGCCGTGCGAACGTATTCACTGGACAGTGCGTCCAACATGGACGCCCGGGTGAATCTGCTCCACGTTGCAACGAGACCCACGGTTAGCGTGAGGACTGGCAGAACCATGTGACGCGCAGTATCAATAAATGTTGGTTCTTCCCCGGGTGAGGTCAGCCCAATAAACAAGAACAAGGGCTCGTCCCATCCAAACAATTGTTGTGGCCAAACTGCCAAGAATTGAATCAGAATCAATCCAAACCAAAACGCAGGAAGAGCGAGCCCCAAATATGAGGCACCCGTGACCACATAGTCCGAGATTGAGTATTGTCGGACGGCAGACCACACCCCAAGGATGACCGCCAGAACAACGGCAAACAGCAATCCCCAGAAAAGCAGCTGGAGTGTGACGGATAGTGATGATTGGATCATCGGTTGTACCGAGCCGGATGTGCGGCTACTAACGCCCCAATCGCCGGTAACAAACCCAGAAAGCCATCGCCAATACTGCACGAGAATTCCTTGATCCAGTCCAAGGCGTTCAGTCTCACGAACAATAACTTCTGGGTCTCGAATCGAACGCAATTTTGTCAACGGGTCGAATGCTGTTCTCACTGCCCAAAACAGTAGGAAACTTCCGATGACCAAAACCGGGATCGAGGACACGATCCGGCGAGAGGCATATGCGAGCATCGCTGCCTACCTCCGTCCCGTTACATTCTGAGCAACACCCGAATCCTCACTATGGCCTTGCTCAATCCGCTTTGTTCCCAGAGCGTGTTAGGAAGTAATTATTTCACCAAGCCCCATTGCTCGAGGTTCCAGAACGGCCCTTCCGCAGGATTAATCGAAGTTGGGCCACCCACCTTTTCCAAGGTAAGGAGGATGTTGGGCACTCCCGCTAACGGTAATGAGGTAGCAGAATCAGCAATCAACTTGTCGCCGTCTTGAGTTGCCTTCAGACGAGCTGCAGGATCGATTTCGCTGTCCACCATCGCAAGAAGTTCATTCAACCCCGGTACGTTGGTGCGGCTGTAATTCAAGCCAGAGAAGCCATTGGCGTCGCTCGGGATGCTGTTGGAGTCGAATGCGTAGCTGAGCCCTGGGTCTGGGAAATTGGTAACCAAAGTCCACAACCCGAGGTCGAAGGTTCCATCCGGAAGGATGGTTCCAAACAAATCTGCAGCGGCGGCATTCTCAATCGTGAGAACGAATCCAGCAGTTTTCAACTGTTCCTGGATGACTTGCTCCATAAGTTCACGGCGCAGGTTTCCAGCGATGGTTGTGATCTTAAGGCTGGCAGAAGTTCCATCTTTCGCCCAGATGCCGTCGGCATCTTTCGCCCAACCATCACCTGTCATCAGTGAATCAACTTTTGCTAGGTCGAGCGAATAGACCGAGAAGTCTTGTCCGCCAAATGCCGAGAGGCTCGGTGGGTAGAAGCTCTGGGCCGGGCTCGTCACGCCCAGTGGACCGTAAACGCGCTCAACGATTGCGGCGCGATCGATTGCGTATCCCAACGCCTGGCGAACTGCCTGTGACGCGAGAAGAGGCGTGGCGTTGTTCATCCAAATTGCCTCAAGGTTTCCCGACGCTGCATCAACTTGAACGCGCGCACCGGGAAGTCCGGCATTGATTTGATCGATGGCATCAAGTTGTGGGCTTGGGTAGAGAGCATCCAGTTGACCACTCTTGAACGCTTGGAAAGCAGCCGCGGTGTCCGTGGTGAACTGGAAAACGACCTTATCGAGTTTTGGCTTTTCGCCCCAGTAGCCATCATTCGGAACGAGTGTGATTGATTCACCCTTCTTCCACGATTCAATGACCCATGGGCCACCGCTCCAGGAGTAGCCGTCTGCCATCAGAGCGGCTCGGTCGTTACCTTCGAGCAAGTGGCTCGGCAAAAGTCCATAGCTTCCGCTGAACAACGTCTTCCACCCTGCATAAACCGTGTTAAACGTTACGACAGCAGTCTGTTCGTCCGGAGTTGCGATGTCTGCAATCGCCGAATATCCAGTTTTATCCAGAACATCGTCACCGTCGCGGATCTGCAGCGCGGTGTACTTCAAGTCAGCTGAAGTGATGGGCGTTCCATCAGACCACACTGCGTCTGGATTGAATTTGTACGTAACGGTTTGCGGGGGCCCGGCGCTAACTTCTGGCTCGGACGCCATAATCCCTGAAATCTGAGGCACCCAGTCGTCACCAACCTTGCGCACATTGAAAACGAATGGTGTGGTTGTAATTTGCGCCATGTACGAACCCCAGATGGAACCACCGCAGCTTGCGATCCAGTCCATGCAATCAGGTTCTTGTTCCGCTCCGATGACCAAAGTTCCACCTTGCTGCAAGTCCACAGCAGCGGGGGCATTTTCAGAGGTGCAACCGGCAAGCAGAAGCGTCGCAGCAGCCACGAGGGCAATCGCCGCAGTTACTGGCTTTCGGTTCTTACGATTCGACACAACGTTGAACAACTGCATGATTTCCTCCAAAAAACTGACTCGGGCGAACGTGACATTGACCTACACGTGAAATTTAGCGTTCAGAGCACGATTCACGCAAGGGCTAAAGACAACTTGATAGTCAATGTTATAGACTTGTTACCTAACCGAATGGTCTAGCATTAACGGCATGGAAACGAATGCCCTCGACCCAACCGCAGCATCAGGACCGAAAAGGCGTGGAGCTAAGCCTGCGTCTGCCGGCAGCGCAGCCCGCAAGCCCAGGGATAGCCTGAATCGATCCGTCATTATTGACGCAGGATTGGCCATAGTTAAAAGGGATGGTCTTTCAGGCCTAACCTTTCAGGCACTGGGGGATGAACTCGGCGCACACGCCACTTCTGTTTATCGTCACTTCCGAGACAAAGATGAACTGCTCCTCGAAATCATCGATACTCTCCGAGAAAACTCTTACGGATCCGATTTGGTGTCAACCGGTGACTGGCGCGCAGACCTGCGCCTTATCGCAACTCAGATCCGTGACCACTACTTGCGTTACGCACCTTTCGCTCACGAAATGTCCTTGAGGTCCACGCATCGAAAGAAAGAATTTGAAAATGTTGAATTTGCTCTAGGTGCGCTCGATCGCGCTAATCTTTCGCCGGACGACGCCGTGCTTTATTTACGACTAATTGGAAACTATGTAAGGGCCATGTCGAGCTTCGATGCATCGGTTTCCTGCCTTGACCCTGAGTTAAGAGCAAAGGATTACCTGCAGATGAAGAGCGCATCCATGGTTCTTGAAAAATCAGAGTTCCCGCACTTAGCGGAAGCATCATTGACGTTGGTTGCTTTCGATGATCCCCGAATTTTTGAATTGGGATTAAATGCCATCCTGGACGCGATTGACGCTCGTGGAAAAAGCGGCAAACAAATAACGACGTAACTTGTGCGACGAAATCTTGGGATAGAAAATATTGTTTGAACCTTTCGACGTGGAACGTTGTTTCGCGAAACATGAGTTTCCACCCGGGTTCAGGCAGTAATGGCGCGAATCGTCGTCGCTCTGGACTCGTTCAAAGGAACCTGCTCCGCGGTGGACGCTGTTGCCGCGTTCACGCAGGGATGGCATTCGGTGCGACCTAAGGACACCGTGGTGGCAGTCCCGTTCGCCGACGGCGGCGAAGGGACACTCGATTGTTACCGCGCTGTTATTCCACAATCAACGCTTGAGCGTGTAACTGGAAACGAAACAGAACCGCCCATTGAATGGTTGAACCTTGGCGATGGTCGAGCGGTCGTCGAGTTGGCGCGTATCTGCGGACTCGGCTTTACCGGGACGGAATCACCGGAAACTGCATCGACACGACGTGTCGGAATCGCCATCGACGCCGCGGTCCGCGCAGGTTGTGGGCACGTCATCGTTGCTCTGGGCGGGAGTGGGTCCACAGACGGAGGTTCCGGAATACTGGTCGAACTCGGCGTGCGATTGCTCGACGACAACGGGCTCGATGTCACCGACGGCAACCTAGGCGTGGGCGACGTTGTGACGGTCGATCAATCGACCGCGACACTGCCGCCGTCAACGGTGATAACGATCCTCACCGATGTGACGAATCCGTTATACGGGCCGCGCGGTGCCGCCCGCGTCTTCGGTCCGCAAAAAGGTGCAACGGCCCAACAGGTTTCACAAATGGACGACCGACTCGTCTCATTTGCGCGCTGTTTTCCCGGGCTCGACCCCGCGACTCCGGGTGCGGGCGCTGCGGGAGGCGCCGCGTTCGGGCTGCTCGCGTTGGGTGGCACGATTCGACCGGGGGCGCAGACGGTCGCGGACATGTTGGACGTCGGCCCGCTCATCGCCTCCGCCGATCTCGTGATTCTGGGGGAAGGGCGCTTTGATTCCCAATCGCTGGACGGCAAAGCGGTCGGAGTGCTAGTGGCAATGGCGAAAGCAGCCGACATCCCAGCATGGTTGGTGGCAGGTGCGGTCGAGGGCGCAGAGGAGCATTTCCCGCAGGCTCGCGCCCTGGCGGAACTTGCGCCGTCTCTCGACAGCGCGATGTCGGAACCGCAACGCTGGCTCGCTCGAGCGGGACAGGAATTGGCGCTCGTGTACGACCGGGGTGATCCGACTCCTCAATCGACCGCGGCCATGGGCTGAACTTCTCGGAAAGTGGTGGCGGGCCAAATGCATAAAGACTCGAGGTTCCGTGGGTCGACGGTTCGAGCCCGTCGGGGCCTGCCAAAGCCAGAGAGCCCCCAACCTTTGACAGGTCGAGGGCTCTCTTAGTTTTTCGTCGCTACATTCGCGAACTACTTGGAGTTATCGTCGTACGATTCGTCGAGTCAACTCGTAGCGGGCAACCAACCCAACGGCAAGCACGAGTCCACCCAGGGCGAGAAGCAGACCCACAGGTTCGGGGTTCGCACCGGTTTTGGCCAACCCCTCGCCGGAACCTGAGTCAGCGCCGATATCCTCGAACGTGGCCACCTGATAGCCGCCGTCATAGTCCCTGACATAGTCGGCGGTGAACCAGATTTCGCCCGCGTCCGCCGCGACTTTAACCTGATTCTGGTATTGGGTGTCGAGGTTTAGCACCGCCATGGACGACATCGTGGTCAGATCGACAACTTCCACATTGTTGAAGGCGCCGTTGTCGCCGTAAACGTAAGCCAAGGTGCCGCCCGGCGTGAGCGTGACACTGTCCGTGGATGAAACCGCGGTATCCACGTTCAATGACAAGACGACTGCTCCCGACGCGTCAATCGTTGCCACGTAGTCGACCGTGTCGTCGACCAGACACACCACCACACCAGACTGGGAGTCACAGTCTGTAGGCCTTCCAGAATCGGTCCACGGGAGATCGGTGTAAGTGTTTGAGGCGGTATCAAAAACGTTAAAAAAGCGGTCCAGACCCGTTGCGATATCCCTCGTTGGAATATAAATCAGGCCCGAGGTCGTATCGTAGGCTGCCCGCGACATGTAGTGTCCAGGATCACCCGATGCGTATTGGGTAAACGCACCCGTCGCAAGGTTTACCTTGGCAACCGCATTTTCAAAGTTTGGGTAGCTACCGCTCCTTCCGACTAAAAACAGGCTTGCCCCATCTGCGGACAGATACATGTATTCCGGATTGAGGGTGTAGGCGGCATCTGTCCACGTAGCGACAATCGCCTTGGTTGACATACTCACCTTAAAAAGGTTGCGACTCTCCGCGATGTATACAAACGATTCGGTCGCGTCAAGAATTAGGCGGTTTCCTCCATCCGAGCCAACGATCGGCGTTGCCGTGTTCGTCGCCACGTCGACGATATATGTCCCACTGTCGGTCGACCAGACAGCGGTAGATGCGTCTGACGTGAGTGCCAGGTCGTACCACGAGTCATCCCAATCAGACGAGTTTCCCGTGCTCTCGAGGTAGCGCACTTCGCTAATCGTGGGAATAAACGCGTGAGCGGCGCTTGCTCCCGAAACCAGCAGCGCAAGCGAGCCGATTGCGACCCCCGCTGCTGACGTGAATCCAAACCTTTTCATTGTGAATCCTTTCCCTTGGTTTGTGCCCAGATCTATCCAGTTGACCAATACCTTACTTGTTAACATAATGATAGTAGGCAACTTTTCGGCTAAATGATTGTCGTGCTATTTTGGGGAAATGAGAATTTGGTTCCCTTCGGAAGTTCGGGCTGGCTCTTGTGACTGACGAACACAGCGCTTCTCACAGCATTGAATTGTCGATTCGCGAGCAGTTTCTTGAACGAACCATTGTTGAGTTCGGACAGGCAGGCCCCGGAGCATTCAGTCCGGGAAAAATTGCGCGTGAACTCGGTGTCACCGTCGCGATGATCAACCATTACTTCGGGTCGCGGTATGGCCTGATTTCCGAGGCGGCGTATGTGGTTTATGCGCGATACATCGACGAGATGTTCGAGGCAATAACCAACGCCCCGCGAGTTCCAGAGGAACGCCTTCGCGCATGGATCCGAACACAAATAGCGGTCGCTCGGCGAGTGGGCGCGTGGGGCATGGTCTTGAATTATCCGACACTGGCCCTGAAGGAATCCCTCGCAATCGACCCCAAATACCGAATGTTGATGTCGGCGAAATTCGAAGTCAACCTCGGTCGGCTCGCTCAGCTCATTCTGGATGTCAAGTCGGGTTCGGTCTCGCCAAACGAGATAACCGAAGAGAGCGGTGATTTCAGGGAATTCTTGTCCAACCCCACGCTCGTCGCGTTAGGTTCGTCTATTGCAATGTCCACGCTAGGTGCGGCGGTGTGGATGGCGGGCTCGCACGCACCCTCCGCGGACTCAGAGGACGCGCACCAACGCGCCGAGTTCATCGTCCAGGCACACATTGATCATCTGATTCAACAAGTTAAAAACTACGACCTCGGCCCGGGGGCCGGTTCCCAGTAATTGCCAGTCCTAACGGGCGAGCATTTAATCCGTGGGTCGACGGTTCGAGCCCGTCGGGGCCTACCGCAAAGCCATGATTCAAAGCGGAGGGATGTTGACAAAGTCATAGACTCCTCTAGGAGGAAGTCATGACGTCAATCAACGCTGGAATCGCCGGGGTTTTTGTCCGCCAAGCATCCCCGGAAGACGCCGCCGTCATCCACGAGATTCTGAATTCTGAGATTGCCGCGATCGATCCGACCCATGGAAGTTTCGGCATCGACATCGCCAAGCAAATCATCGAAACTCCCGGCGACCCCTCACCCACGTGGCTTTTTTGTGATGCGCAGGATGCCGAAGCCTTTGGTTTTGGGAACCTTCATCCTGACCTGACTGCGGGCGTTCTCGAGCCAGTGATTTCTGTTCGGGCCGGCGATTCCCGATTTCCGGTTCTCCTTGACTGGTTAATGGCCCAGGCTAGGCGCGATTACCCCGGTTTCGCCATTCACATCGAAGTCCACGCGCAGCATCATGAAAACCTATCCACCCTGTCCACGCGAGGGTTTGACATCATTCGTTACTACCATCGGCTTCGCGCCTCGGTTGCATCGAACCTTCAGCCCACGGAATTGCCCGACGGTGTTGAGTTAAGAGTTGTTGACCTCACAAACCTCAAGGATTTGACGGATTGGTACTCGGTTCACCAAAATTCATTTGCGGAACACTTCGGGTTTGTGGCCCGCGACTTTGATTCGTGGGTGAAGAGAATTCGAGCCGACACCAGCATCCCTTCTGACGGTGTCTATCTGCTATACAGCGCGGGAAGCGCAGCAGGATTTGTCTGGCTGGATGACATCGACGCAGCCGAATCACGGGGCTTCGTCGTTCTCCTCGGCGTCACACAACAACACCGTGGAAACGGCTTCGGGCAGCTGTTGCTGGAGGCCGCACTTGCGCACTTTTCCCGCAGGGGTTATTCACACGCCGAACTGGGTGTGGACACGGAAAACAGTTCGGGAGCGCTCGGACTTTACGAAAAAATGGGATTTCAGGTCATGTCAACGACCATCGAGCATTCGAGGCCCGTCGATTAATCAGGCGAGAATCGCCTCGGCGGCTTGACGCCCCGTTCGCACAGCACCTTCCATGTAGCCACACACCCACTGGTCGGAACCCACTATCCAAAACGGTGGCTCGTGTGAGCCGTGGAGAGGCCCGATTGCCGTTAGCTCGCCCGGTCGCCAGGATGTGATGTACCCCTGCGTCCACGGATCAGTGCCCCAATTTCGGATGTATTCGTCTTGAGGGGTGTCCGCGGACGGCCCGAAAGCATTCACCAACTCCTCGCGAAGAACCGCTACCCGTCGATGAGGCGGAAGTGCGAAATACGCTCCGAGACGATCGACGGGAACAAGCGCGGATAAAACACCGTCGTTCTGCACCCACGTACCGCCGAGGATCGAGCTCTCGAAATATCCGGTGCCGTTTTGACCTTGACCTTCCCAGAACGATGATTCGTACACTGGCACATATTTCACGGTCGGAGCGTGTTGCTGGCGGTGTAGGGAATCCAATCGGGCCGAGCTCACGCCCGTTATCGTCACATCACGCAGTGGCCCGACAGGAATTGCCGAGACAACATGACGCGCGAAAAACTGCTCGCCTGATACAGCCTGTACTCGCGAGCGAGCCGGATGGATATCGATTGATTGGATCGGGGTCGAGTAGCGAATCCGATGACCCAGTTGATCTGCCATGACGAGCGCAACCGTAGCCGAACCCTCCAGAACCTTTGAGCTCTCCCACACGTCGTAGTCATAGAAGCCGTTTGCCCCCGCCGCTGCCTCTTTGCGCAAATCGGCCAGGAGGGACCGACGCTCGATAGAGTCCTCCGCGAGACCAAATGCACGACACTCCATCGCCCTCAACACATCGGGTGTCGCACCTTCGGATCGCAACCACTCGCCAAAAGATAGCTTGTCCAGGGCCACTGCATCGGGATGCGACCACGGGTCGTCCGCATTCACGCTCGCGGCCAACGCAGCGAAAGTCTTGTCAATGCGATCGTATACAGCGCGATCCTTATCTGACATCCACGGCATGTCCTCGCCGTGGAAGACCCCATCGCGCATCAACCAGGTCGAATCCCCAGCGATATCAGTAAAACTCGGCACAATCGTCAATCCGAGTTCGGCGACCAACTGACGGTACGAGGTGTGAAAGTCGGCGATCACTTCGCCGCCCAACTGAATAAGACGACCATCCGCCGTCGTTGTTTGCTCTACTCTGCCGCCGGCCCGTGCTCGAGCTTCGAGCACAAGTACATCGGCTCCGGCGGCCGAGAGGTCGCGGGCGGCGCTCAAGCCGGCCAGACCGGCACCAATCACGATGGCGTCATAGGTGTGCACTGTGACCCTCCATTCTTATGCGTCCAACATGCGATGACTATCGGGGTCGTAGAAAGGCCGGGTAGAGACGGTAATCGAATACTCGCGTCCCATACTGCGCAGGGAAAAAGCGGCATCCAACTCGACACCTCGTTCGATTACACCGAGTCCAATGGTTCTCCCGACGGTGTGCCCGTATGCGCTACTCGTCACACGTCCGACCTGGCGGCCGTTGGCAAAGAGTGTCTCGTCGTGGGTGAGAAAAACCTGTGGGTCGTCCACGGTGAGGTAAACGGTTCGGAATTTCAGTGCAGTGCGATCAATAGTCCTCAGCGCATTCGCGCCAATGAAATCGTTGTCGGTGCGCAAATCGACCGCGAACCCCAATCCCGCCGTGTACGGGTCGTCCGTCGCGCCGATATCGTGACCCAGGTGACGGTAACCTTTCTCCAGTCGGAGGGAATCCAACGCATAAAAACCGGCGGGGGACACACCACGATCTGCGCCGGAATCCAGTAGCGCGTCATACACGTTGATGGCCAAGTCCGTGGGAACGTAAATCTCGTAACCCAACTCGCCGACATAACTCAAGCGCAACACCCAGCCGAACCCATCAGCAACCTCGACTTCCCGGGCGCGGTAGAGCGGATGCGCCTCGTTAGACCAATCGCCCAGGGAGATTCGGGACATCAATTCACGACTCGCGGGGCCCATCACGCCGATTGTGGCCAGCGAGGCCGTCTGATCAACGACGTGCGCAGAAAAGTCCCGCGCGAGGCGGGTCAAATAACCGAGGGCTTTGGTGTGGCTGGTTGACGGGGTCACCACCAAAAACCGGGTGGCCGACATTCGGGTAACCGTTCCGTCCAGTTCGATCCCGCCAGCCTCGTTGCAGAAAAGGGTGTACACCACCTGCCCCACGGGTTGGTCAATATTTGCCGTTGTCGCCCGCTGACACAATTGCATCGCGTCGTTACCGACAACCTCAAATTTGGCAAACGCGCTCAAGTCGAAAAGGGTGACGTTTTCCCGCGTGTTCACATGCTCTTGCGCCACCTGGTCAAACCAGCCCGGTCGCCCGAACGAGTAAGACTCTTCGACACTCGGACCCCCGAACCAGTTTGCTCGCTCCATCGCGTTTATCTCCCCAAACCTGGCGCCCCGTTCAGCGAGTGAAGCGTGCAGCGGACTTCTCCTGACATTCCTCGCCGTTGTCGACTGGAGGCGGGGCCAATGAGTGGCGTACAGCCGACCGAGACTCTCGCTGGTTCGACTGTGCAGATACTTTTGGTTACTTTGATTTCGGGAAAACCGCTGCACGTCAACCGAAGCGGAATCAAAATCGGGTGATCCGTTGGCAATCCAGCGTGCGGCGGCCCGACCCACGCCCGGGCCGTAAATGATTCCTTGCGAATTCATCCCCGCCGCAACAAAGAGACCTTCGACCTCCGCGGTTTCGCCGAGGAGGAAGTTGTTATCCGGTGTGAAACTTTCCGGGGCGTTGATGAACCGGTCATAGCCCGAGTCGGCTAACGCCGGGACTGTTTTTTCGGCCTTCTGGCGTATTGGGGCGAAGTGTTGCCAATTCGGGGGGAATGTCGCAAAACCTGATGAGTCGATGTCGTCAGTCGATCTCGGGATTCCCCGGGGTTCAAAAGCCCCGAGCAGCAGTCGGTCTCCTTCACGACGAAGGTAGTAGCTGTTGTCAACGTCTCTCAGAACTGGCAGACCCTCGAGATTCGCGGGTATCGGTTCGCTTCTCACATGGACATGCTCTGCCGCATACAGCGGAAGGTGAACACCGGCTGTTGCCGCTAAGTCGCGACTCCACAGACCACCCGCCAGAACTACCACATCTGCTTCGACCGCGCCCGCATCCGTGCTAATCCCCACGATCCTGCCGTTTTTCGTCAGAATGTCACGAACGTGCACATTCTCGCGAATCAATGCACCCGCACCGCTTGCCAATTTGGCCATTGCAATCGATGCATACCCGGGATTGACATACCCGTCATCGGGGAAAAACAGTCCCCCGGCGACACCCTCCATTGACGCGAGCGGCCATAGTTCCGCAACGGCTTCGGCAGAGAGCAACTGAGCCGTTACGCCACAATGGTGGGCGATGTCCGCAGCATGTGTGAACTCGTCGACGCGTGCCGCGCTCCGAGCAACACTGACCGATCCCGACCTGGTAAAGCCAACATTGATGCCACTTGCGCTTTCCAGCGTTGAGTAAAATTCCGGGCCGTATTGAGCCATTTCCGTCAGCGCGATGGATCCCCGGGCATTGGCGATCAGTCCAGCCGCGTGCCACGTCGTTCCGCTGGTGAGCAGATTGCGCTCAACCAACAACACATCATCGACTCCAGATTGAGTCAAGTGGTAGGCGATGCTCGAGCCGACAATCCCGCCACCAACCACAACAACCGCGGCTTTCCGAGGTAACGACACTGAATCCGTCTGCGCGAACATAGCCCCACTCAGCGAGCGGTCTGCCAGGCGGTCCATGCTTCATTTTAACCACGAGCCCGCGCCTGTGCATAGATGCTCCTGTCACTAACTCGCGAAGGGGCTTTACGAAAAAATGGCGGAAGCGTGATGACGCTCACTGGTGACGCTGTTCTCGGCGAATACATGACGGTTGCTTTCAAAAACGGTGAAACTCCCGTGGGTGACTACTTCGACGTTTGGGCCTGCCCGAACAAGGACGTGAAGGCCATTGACGGCGGTGAAATCGGTGAGTGCGCAAAGATGACTTTCTGGCATCGTGGCTCAGTGGCTGGCTTCGTGAATGAAACGACAGCGTTGACGATGTCGTGGAAGTTGGAAAACGAATCCGTACCTGGGCTCACCTCTCCGGGCGGTTCGAGGTATCTCGACTCAGATGGTGACCCCCTCCTCATGGACCCACCGGAGTCTGACGTGGAAGGCGCACCGGCCGGTTGGTGTGCTTTCGAAGGTTGGTTCATTGTTGTCCACGACTACTCTGGGGGAGGACACTCCAACTGGTCACCCGCGATTGGTGCAGCCGGCTGTTCTGAAGAAGCACTCGCCCCCACCGGTGCCGGGTTGAACACCAATTCGTTCGGTGGCCTCGTCGCGATGGCACTCGTTGCCCTCGCCGGAGCAGCCGTGATCGCACGCCGACGCAACACCACGGCGTAAGTAACACCAACGATTAGTCCCTAGTTCCCCCTCGCCGCTTGGCTAGGGGGAACTAGGCATTTAACAGGTCGTTGATCACGACACCAAGACACACCGCTGCGCCACCCGCAAGCACAGCAGCCAGAAAAATCGAACGCCGTTTACCAAGCGAGACGGCGAGCCCACCCCACCCGGTTTCGCGGTCGACATCGATGTCGGGAATCGCGTTAAGCAGGTGTGCCGTGACTCCGACCAGAACACTGAGAAGAACGACTGGGACTGTTGGCCAGAGCGACAGTGAACTTGCCTGCGCGATGAACACCGGCATGAGGGCGAACGACACCGCGTAGGGGACCCACGACCACACCGAACGTGCGAGAAAAAAGTTGTAGGCCAGCGCGCTGGCGACAGCGGCGATGTGCGCGGCGCCACCGATCCAACCTGCGGCGAAGAACGATAGGGGTATCGTCAGCGTCGCACTGACCAGAATTGGCAGGCGAAGGTCTTCGGGACGCAGATCTCCTCGGACGGTGGGTTTGTTGGCGCGTCCCACCGCTCGATCGGCAGCCGAATCGTGCAGGTCGTTCGTCCAACCGACCGTGGCCTGACCGGCGGCGCTGGCCAGGAACACGAGTGCGACACTCGACCACGAACCACCGGTGAGTGCCGTTGCGATTGTCATGAGCAGAACCATCGCGAGCGATTGGGGGAAGTGCGTCGCAGTGATGTACCCGCGAAGCCGATTACCGCGAGGTGATGAGTTATTCACAGTCGGCACACTAACGGGTATCGGAAATCACGGTGCGGGCGGCGCAACGAGGAAGATCGGCAGCCACTCCGGATGGTGCGCATAGATGAGCACGAGAAAAACGACCACGTCGAAAAGCAGATGCACAGTGATGATGTACCACACCGAACGGCTCTTTTCGAAAATCCAGCCCTGAATCAACGCGAAGGGCAAGGTGAGTAAGGGGCCCCACGATCGATAGCCCAATTCCCAGAGGAACGAGACGAAAACGATTGCTTGCAATCCGTTTGCAATCCAGAACGGGAAGTGGCGGCGCAAGAGGGCGAAAATAATGCAGATGAAGAAGAGCTCGTCCCAGATACCCACGAATCCAACGCCCACGAACAGGCGGGCGATTTCGCTGGGAGTCTCGACGGCGGGCCAGTTCTGGTAACTCCCCGAGGTGATGAAATACACCGGCAGGATGAGGTAGCCGAGCACGAGAACCGCGCCCAGCCAAAGCCACTCGCCGCGCGACCAGGGTTCGCCCGGTCGGCCTGGGAACCGCACGATGTGGTCCCGAAAAACCCAGCGGCTCATCACATAGGGAAAGACCACGCACAGCGTCAGCACGGAACCCATCAGCGCGATGTTGCCCCACTCGAGGTTCGCCTCGATTGAGATGAAGCTGATGGCCACGAGAGGCACCGCGATGAGCGACAGGTCTCGTCCAAGTGCGCGGTTGTTCGTGAACGCGATCACCAAACCGATGGCGAGGGCCGCGTACCCCATCCCCATGAACACGGGAATTCCCCGGGTAACGAAGAGTGCAGGAGCCGCGAGCGCAATCAGAGTCGCGGCGACGAGCGCGCCGCGCCCGAGGCTCTGCGGATTGTTAATGTTCACTCCCCGCAGAATAACAGCGCCCGATTGGCGCTACGCCGAATAGACGACGTAGACCTTGCGCAGTTTCTCGTGAACCGTCCACACGCCTTTCCAGCCGATTGGGAAATAGGCGGTGTCGCCTGCGGTGAGGGTGACGGGTTCGCCGCCGTCCTCTTCCACCGTCATGCGACCAGAAACTACGGTGATGACCTCACCGGTGTCGGTGAATTCCCAGCGCGACGTTCCTTGCTCGGATTCCCACGATCCCGACCACACGCCGTGGTCGCCGTCCGCAAGATAAGACTTGTCACGAACCACAATGTCACCACTGATGGGGGTAGCCATCGGCGGGGCGAGAAGGGATTCGGTGTAGTCGTCTGAATTCAGGTCGTCTGCGCGAAAAACAGTTGTCATGTTCGTTTACCGTTCGTTGAATCGGGGGATGATTACGGCAAGCCTAGTGCGAATAGTGTCCTGCGAACAGAGGCGAAATCACGCGAGCGAGTCCCGCCACGCCCGGTGAAGAGTTGCAAAACGACCGGTGCCCTCGAGCAGTTCGGCTGTGGGTCCGTCCTCGACGATCCGGCCGTCGTCAATCACCAAAACCCGGTCCGCGATCGCGACGGTTGACAAGCGGTGGGCGATGATGATCGCCGTTCGGTCCTTCAAAAGCTTCTGAAGCGCGCTCTGAATCAGACGCTCGCTGGGGATGTCGAGGGACGCAGTTGCCTCATCGAGAATCAAAACCCGAGGATTAGCGATGAATGCTCGGCAGAACGAGACCAATTGTCGTTGTCCAGCCGAGATCCGGCTGCCGCGCTTGTTTACGTCCGTGTCGTAACCGTCGGGAAGTGCCGTAATGAAATCGTGCGCACCGACGGCCCGTGCCGCCGCCATCACCTCGTCGTCGGTCGCGTCGGTCTTGCCCAGTCGAATGTTGTCGGCGATGCTCCCCGAGAACAGGTAGGCCTCTTGGGTGACGAGAGTGACGGCTAGCCGGAAATCGACATCGCCAATGGTGGTCAGGTCGCGACCATCGAGGGTGATGACGCCCTCAGTCGGGTCGTAAAAACGAGCAATGAGTTTGGCGAGCGTCGACTTACCCGCGCCCGTCGCGCCGACAAGCGCAACCGTTTGTCCCCCAGCAATCGACAACGAGAACTTCGGCAAAATTAGATTCCCGGCGGAATAGGAGAACGACACGTCGGTCGCCACGAGATCCCCGCGGCTGGCCTCGAACGACTGAGGGTTAACTGGCTCGACGACAGAGGGCCGTTCTTCGAGGAACCCCGAGATCTTTTCCAGCGCGGACGACGCGGACTGGAACGAGTTGTAAAACATGGCGAGGTCTTCGATTGGGCCAAAGAAACGTCGTGTGTACAGGACGACCGCGAGAAGGGCTCCGACCTCGAGCGTTCCGTCGATCACGCGGAAGGACCCAAACAGCAGAACCGCGGCGACCGTCAGTGTCCCGATAACCTTGAGTGCCGGGTCGTAGATTCCGAAGACGTGGATTGTGCGACGGGTCGCCTCGCGATAATCCTCGACCTTCGCGGCATACGCTGCGCGGTCGGCGGGCTCCCGTCGGAAAGACTTGACGGCTCGAATTCCGGTCATGCTCTCGACAAACTGAATGATAAGCCGCGTTGAATAGATGCGCGACGCTCGGAATTCACGGCGGGAAGCATTCGAGAACCACCAGGTGACGGCGACGATGGGAATCAGCGCAACCGCAAGGGCAACCCCGCTCGGCGGGTCGATTGACACGAGCGCGACGGCGGTGAACACGAGAAACAGCAGCCCCGCCACGAGGTTGCTTAGCCCACCGCTGAGAAGTTCACCGAGAGTGTCGATGTCGCTCGTCTGGCGGGCGATGATTCGGCCCGACGTGTACCGCTCGTGGAATTCGAGGCTGAGCCGTTGGGTGTGCTCAAAGATGCGTCGACGAAGTTCCCCGAGAATGTCCTGACTGATCGCAATCGACCAGCGCGTATAGGCCGCAAGGAATCCCGCTGCACTGATTCCGGTGGCGAGGAACGCAACAACGATGGTCATAATCGGCGCGAAGTTACCGTTGTCGACCGCGGCGGGCAATCCGATGTCGATTCCCCATGCAATCAACAGAGGGCCTGCGACCTGGGCAGCCGTGCTGGCCACAATCATGACGGCGGTCCACGCGAACCTGACGCGATGTGGTCGGATCAAAACCTTCAACAGGGCGATGGACCGAACGCGAATCGCCTTGTTTTCCCGCTTGGTGAAATCTTGACGGTCTTCACCCGAAACTCCGGTCGTGCTCACGAGACACCCCCCTCGTCATCGACGTCGATGGGCTCGTCTGACAGTGACGAAATGAGATGGCGATACGTCGCGGACGTCGCCAACAGTTCCGAGTGGGTGCCTACCGCTGCGATGCGCCCGTTGTCCAAGAGGGCGACCCGATCAGCAAGCATGACGGTCGACGGTCGGTGGGCGACCACCAGGGCCGTCGTCGTCGAGAGCACCTTTCGCAGTGCGGCTTCGACCCGTGCTTCTGTTTCGACGTCGAGGGCCGACAACGGGTCGTCGAGGACCAGCACCTCCGGTGCCGCGGCAATCGCACGCGCGAGGGCGAGGCGCTGCCTCTGTCCACCCGAGAGGCTCAATCCTTGTTCGCCGATGATGGTGTCCACACCGTCCGGCAGGTCGTAGACAAACTCGGCTTCCGCGATTGACAACGCCTGCGCCAACACCGCGTTGGACTCGGACGCGGGAGCGTCAACGAGGTCGTGTCGCCCCAGCAACACGTTGTTCCGAACGGTGTCCGAGAACAGCGTCGCGTCCTCGAATGCCATCGCAATCCGTGTACGCAGCGTGTCCAAACTCAGGTCACGAATGTCGACCCCGTCCAACAGGATTCGGCCAGCCGTGACGTCATACAACCGCGCCGGCAGTGCCGTCAGAACCGTCTTCCCGCTGCCCGTTGCACCAACAACCGCCATCGTTTCGCCCGGCAGGATCTCGAGGGAAACACCGTTGAGCACGTCGCGCACATGGCCATCGCCGCCCTCGTGTCGATAGTGGACATCCTCGAACACCAATGAACCGGCAGACGTCGTGGGAACGACGGGTGCAGCCGGGCTCGTGATGGCGTTGTCGCGGTCAAAGATGTCAAAGATTCGGTCGAGGCCACTCTGCGCTTCGAGGGTCAGGGCCAACAAGTATCCGACCGATTCAATCGGGCCAGCGAGAACAGCCGCGGTGGCAAAGAAGGCAAAGAGTTGACCGGTGGTCAGGTCGCCCTCGCTCGCGAGCCACACCCCTGCGAGCAAGCAGGCGGCCATCGCGAAATCGGGAATCCACTCCAGCCAAAAACCGAGCGTTGCTCGCGCGTTGCCTTTGGCGACTTCGAGGTTTCGCCCGTGTGTTGCGCGTTCCGCGAACCTCGACAGCGAGTCATCGCCGCGACCAAACGAACGCAACACGCGAATCCCGTGAACCGATTCCTCGACCGACGTCGCGACATCGCCCCACTGGTCCTGAGCGGCTCTCGACAGTCCCGTGAATCGATTACGAAAACGAGACCCAAAAATGAACATCGGAATTGAACAAATCAAAAAGAGAATTGCGAGGGTCGGGCTCCACGTGAACAGGATCGCAATGCCGAGAACGATGGCGATCGAGTTTCCCACCAGCATCACCGCACCGTACGAAAGCCACCGTCGCATGAGGCCGACATCGGTGTGGGCGCGCGACAACAACTGGCCACTCTGCCACTTGTCATGGAAAGCAACAGGCAGGTTCTGCAGGTGGTCGTAAATTGCGTTTCGGATTCGTGAATCGATTCGGGTTCCCGGCGTGAGAACCGCGACCCGTCGAAGGTAGATGAACAGCGCCTCCAAAAGCCCGAGCAGTGCAATGAGACCAACCGCCGGCCACACGAGGGATGGGTCGTCACCGCGCAGTGGTCCGTCCACGAGAGCCTCAAGGGCGATCGGGATTCCCAGCGCCAGTGCACTCGAAATGAGCGAGATGGCCATTCCCGCGATCAGACCGTAAACATCTTTACCGGCGAAGGGCAGAATCCGCGCGAGACCACGAATCGCCCCGAGTGGGGGCGTGGTTTCGGCGTTGGAGGTTGGCATGGGTAGTAATTCAGTCTATGCATGGCAGAATTGCGCCGTGACGGAAAAAGAACTCCTCGATCTCTGGAATCGTGCCCGAACTCATCTCGTGTTCGCTCAATTGGCGCCGACGTTCCTGCTCATCACCGCCGTCGGGCTCGGTCCCGCGATCCGCGAAGCAGGGTCGTATACGATTTGGGCTGCCCTCGGCATCCTGCTGGCGTCGGGAATCCTTGGTGCACTCGTCGAGTTTGCCGCGGCACACGAAGCCCAGGCTGTCGCGCGCGACCTTTCCGCAATCGCAAAGCCCAGCCACACGACCCGCACGATTATTCGTTACGCGCCGTGGCTCAACGTCGCAAAATACGTGACTCCGACCATCTTCATCGGAATCTTTGTCGCCCTCACCGGCGCGCTTCTCGGTTTCTAGTCCGGGCAAAAACCCGAAGTACTCGCTTCAGGGGCGAGAAGTTAACTTTCGGTGTCGATGAACGAAAACGCCAGCATGTGGCAGATCGCAAGATGTGCGTCCTCGATGCGTCCCATGTGCTGTTCCGCGACGTTGATGTGCAGAGTCGCGACCGTTCCCAGCGTTCCACCATCTCGACCGGTCAGAGCGACGGCGTGTGCCCCCGCTGAGTCCGCGAAACGAAGAGCTCGAATCACGTTTTCCGAGTTGCCCGAACCACTAATCGCGATCACGACGTCGCCCGGCGCGATGAAGTTCCGCAACTGCTCTTCATAGACGATGTCGTATCCGACGTCGTTGCTATACGCCGAGATGGTCGATGTGGCGTCAGTAAGCGCGATGACTCGGAACTTGGCGTCGCGTTCGTAGCTCGCACCCTTAAGCAGGTCTGTCGCAAAGTGCGACGCGGTCGAGGCGCTCCCGCCGTTTCCGCACGTGAAAATCGTTCGCCCGTCGGCGCGGGCGGTGACGAGTAACTCTCGGAGGGCCGAAACGGCATCGAGGTCAATCGAACCCAACGCCGAGGTCAGCGACTCTCGGTAAGAATCAAAATAGGTCACGGGTTAGCTCCTTCGCGCCGAGGTGAACGCCTTCGCTGTCGAATCTCGATGTCGTGATGACGGGGGCCATGTGGCTCCAGCTCTCTAGTTCACGACTGACGCTATCAGTCAGACTTTTCGTCAGGCGGGTGCCGACCCGCGAGACACCTCCGCCGAGAACGATAACCGACGGGTTGTAGAGCAGGATTGCGTGGCTCAGCCCTCGGGCGAATACTCGCGAATACTCGGCGAGAAAATCGTCGTCGGCAAACAATTCAATCGCGGGTCGGCCGTGGTCCTGTTCGATCCAAAAACCACTGCACATTCTCTCGAGACACCCCATCCGCCCGCACGAACAGACTTTCGGGTCGTCGCTGACACGAGTGTGCCCCAATTCGCCGGCTTCGTTAGACGCTCCGCGCAGGATGCGCCCGGAACTGATGACCCCCGCGCCGATGCCCGTCGACACCGTCACATAGACCAGGTCGTCGAAACCGTGGCCGCCGTGGTGGAATTCGGCGAGCGCCCCGATCTTGGCGTCATTGTCGACCGCGATGGGAAGGTCGAGCGTGTCGCGGGACCACGTACTGAAATCGAAACCACTCCAGCCCGAAACATGAACTGAACGTTTTACCGTCGCCGTTCGAAAGTCGACGGGACCGCCGAACGAGACACCCACCGCGAGGGCAGCGGTACCGCCGGACTCCAGGTGTTTTTGGTAGAACGCGACCGCGCGCTCGAGGTTTTCAGTCGACCCGGTCGTCGGCCACGATTCGAGCCCGCGCACACCGTCATCGTCCGTGATTGCAACCGCGCACTTTGTGCCACCAATGTCGATGGTCAGCGTTGTCGCCATCGATCCACCCCCGTCAGTTCACCCCATTGTAGGGCTGGGCGACCGAGTGGCACGGGCAAGCGTGGGACAGGTAGCGTGAGACGGTGAACACCGACATCACCGAGTGGGTTGCCTCGAACGGTTTTGACGAGCGACAGCCAGCTGACCCCGTCACGTTGCTTCTGCACGGTTACGGGTCGCACGAACAGGACTTGCCCCCGATTCTGGAGTGGCTCGGGCTTTCGACGCCGTGGGTTTCCCCCCGCGCACCGATTGTTCTTCCGAACGGCGGTTTCGCGTGGGCGCCCATCACGATCCCGGGTAACCCCGATCCCGACGACACCGCAGTTGCAGCCGATGGGCTGTGGCGATGGCTGGACGAGCACGTGCCCGTGGCCCCGATTGTCGCAATCGGTTTCTCGCAGGGCGGATTCATGGTCAGCCAGTTGCTGCGCACTCGCCCCGACAGAATCGCGAAGGCGGCGATGCTCGCCGGGTTCGTCGCGGGGACGCCTCAACCCGCCGACCCCGAACTCGTCGCGGCAAAGCCCGCCGTGTTTTGGTCGCACGGAACCGCCGACACCGTCATCGTTCCGGCGGCCGTCAAGCGCACCTCCGAATTCCTTCACACTCACACCACGGTCATCGACAAGGCCTACCCCGGGCTGGGGCATTCGATCGACGAGCGCGTGCTGGACGACCTACGCGAGTACCTCGCTTCGGCGTAGTCTTCACTCATGAACAAAGAGTCACAAATTCGTTTTTGGATCTTCCTCGTGTTGGCCGGCATCGGACTTGTCACCGCCATGGTGTTCAATGGGATCGCCGTCATGAGCGGTCAGGACTACGCCGCGGCCTGGTTCGGCACCGCCGTGGACTGGGTATTGTCGGCGGACCTCTCGGTCGTCGCCATCGCGTCGGTCGTGTTCATGCTTGCGGAGGCCCGTCGGATCGGGATGAAGCGCGTCTGGCTCTACATCGCACTTTCCGGTGTCACGGCGATGGCGTTTACGTTCCCGCTATTTTTAGCGATGCGCGAGCGGCACCTTGCTGGTGTCGCCACGCCACAACGATAACGATCGACAGGTAGAGCACCTGCGCGACGGCGATGACCCGTTCCCACAGACCGACCATCGGCTGCTCGGGGTTTGTCCACACCGACAAGAACGCGATCGATCCGACGGTGAAAATCAGCGTCGCGGAAATCGCTGCGACGGGGCGCACAATCCACGGGTAGGTGCGGTCAAACCGCATTGAAAACAGCGGCCACGCCGACATCAGAACGAAAGTCGCAATCGCAAAAACTCGGTGCCAATAGGACGACGAGTCTTGGGATGGCGTGGCAAAGAACGTCAGCCCATAGGTCGTGAGCCCGGCGACAAAAATCGTGATGCGACCCGGCATCGATAAGACCGGTGACCACACGGCGGCGATAAGCGACAGCGTGCCGCCCAAGAGAAAGAACGAGGATTGCACCCATTTGACGGGTGAGTCATCCGCAGCAAGGTCGCTGATTGTTTTGGTGACGTGGTCGTATCCGGGCCACAGAGAACCGGCAACCACCCAACCCATCACGGCTTGAACCGGTCCGACGATTGCGGCGAAGAGGGCGGGACTTCCGACAAAGTTCATGACAACAGCCTACGAGTCGTCACAGCACGCCGATTCGCCTAAGTCGATCGAGCGCGCCATCTTCAATCGGACTCTCTGGCCCAATCGCCACTCGAATCAACCGCAAAACAGCCCGCGTCAGCGGAACCACAAGCCATCGCGGTTTCGCCGTAAGCCCCAGCATCGCCCGAAACTCGGGGCGCATCGAGACCACGGCGGCGTCGAAGAGCAGGCGATAAATTGGGCGGACCGGCAACGGCAGCGGCGGGCGACGGATGAACCCGACGACTGCCGTTGTCGATTCGCTAGACACGAGCACGCCCCGTCGCCACAAATCCGTGATGATGTCGTCCATCTCGCGTCGCGTTGTGGGTGTCGTGTTGAGTCCGAGCGGCGCGACGGAACGCCCCCACTGCTCGACATAGTTGTCGGCGGGCGATGCGGCTGACCCTCGAGGAATCGGTGTCGCGGCGTACATTTCGTGTGCGACGAGGAATGATTCCATGAACGCGACGTGCACCCACAGCAAGAGGTCAGGGTCGGCCGCTCGATAGGGACGCGTCTCGTTGTGCCCCGTGTCGTACGTGCCGGTGACGCGATCGTGAAGTCGGTTCACACGGCTGGCTTCGTTGTGGACGGCCTCGTGGCTTCCGAACGTCGT
>JBILBA010000036.1:0-5330 GCA_044353905.1 Microbacteriaceae bacterium
CAGGGTCGGCCGCTCGATAGGGACGCGTCTCGTTGTGCCCCGTGTCGTACGTGCCGGTGACGCGATCGTGAAGTCGGTTCACACGGCTGGCTTCGTTGTGGACGGCCTCGTGGCTTCCGAACGTCGTGATGGTGAGCCACCGAATGGTTCCCGCCAACCGACCCAGGGGGTCCTTTTCATAGCGCGAATGGTCGGCCACTCCCGCGAGAGAACCGGGGTGAAGCGCCTGCATCAACAGCGCGCGAATTCCGCCGACGAGCGTGCCGAAGTCTCGATGAATGACCCACGGAGCATCGGATGGAACATAGAGTCCGCCGTCGTCTCCCCCAGCGATGATGTCGAGCCACGGTGGCTTGCCGTCCGCCGCCCCCGACAGCAGTCGGCGAAAACGCACCGACACCCATTCCTGAATAGGGTTGTTGGAAGTCATGGTGCAATTAGCCTATGGGTACAGTCTTTATCCCCAGCACAGGAGACCCCATGACATCACTCACCAACGCCACCGTCCTCGTTATTGGTGCGGCGGGCGGAATCGGGCAGAGCCTGTGCGCCGCGCTCCACGCCGCTGGCGCCACGGTCATCGGCACGACGAAAGACGCGGGAAAGTTGTCAAGCCTCGCGACAACCACTTCGAGTCAGCGGGTCCTCGACCTCGCCGATGGTGACTCCATCGCCGCATTCCTGGACGACATCGAGGCGGAGGACGTCGCGCTCACTGGAATCATCGTGGCCGCTGGTGTTGTCGGATTCGGTAACGCCGTCGATGTCCCCGCCGCCGGCTTCGACCGCATGATGGCAATCAATGCAACGGGACCGATCCACGTGCTCTCGGCGCTTTCGCCCATCGTCGGAAAATCGGGCGACGGTTTTGTTGTGACACTCTCGGGCATGATCGCCGAGACCCCGATGGCGGGCCTGTCAGCGTACTCCGCCAGCAAGGCGGCCTTGCATGCTTTCAGCGTCGCGGCCGGTCGTGAATTCCGTCGAATCGGCGTTCGGTTCGTCGACGCACGCCCAGGCCACACCGAATCCGGCCTAGCGACGCGGGCACTATTCGGGGAGGCCCCCAACTTCGGTGCCGGGCTCACGACCGATGCGGTTGCTGCTCGAATCGTCGCCGCTATTGTCAACGACGAGAAAGACTTGCCGAGCGCAGCTTTCGTTTAGCGGCGAACCTTTGCAGTCTGGGCACTTATAAGCGCTTCGGAGTTGTAGCCCGTCATCGCTGCGGTGACTTTTACCGAAATCTTCTTGCCCTTGTCGGTTGACTTGAGCTTGTAGGTCGAACCCGTTGCTCTGCTGATCGGGCTTCCATTTCGCAGCCACTGACGCTTCAGCGTGACGCCAGGCTGCCAGGTTCCAACGTTCGAACTCAGCGTCTTTCCCACCTTCGCCGTTCCCGTGATCGTGGGCGTCGCGGTCGGAGAAATGGTCCCCGCTATGACCGTCGTGGAAACACTGTTGGCAGTCACCGGGTTGTAACCGGCCTTGCTCGCAATGACGCGGAACACAAGAGTTTTACCGAGGTCACTCGGAAGGATTGTGTAACTCGAATCGGAATCGCTCGCAGCGCTACCGTTTCGATACCACTGAGTGGAGAAAGACACACCATCAAGCCACATTCCGGTCGAGCCCGTCAGCGTCGTTCCGACGGCCCCAGTTCCCGAAACGGTCGGAGTACTTTGTGTCGAGATCGTCGCGCCCGTGACGATTACTGCGGAACTGGTTGCCTGTCCCGGACAATACCCTGTTTTCGAGCCGTCGACTCGATACGTAATCGACTTGCCCACATCTCCCGCCAACGGTGAGTATGTGGAATCGGTGACACCTGTTGCGACTCCGTTTCGATACCACTCGGCCGCTAATTCGGCTCCTTCGGTCCAGGTGCCGGTCGATCCGGTCAGAGTTGATCCGAAAACCGTTGACCCCAAAATTGCCGGGGTACCCGGTGCAAGTTCCGGTGTCGGTGTTCCAGTAACTGCGATGCGGAATTCGCCAAGGCTTCCGTAGTCCGAATACCCGGTCAATGCCCCCGTACCGTAACCAACCCCGTCGACTCGGACGTAATAGACCTGGCACTGAACGGTGGACGCCGAAAATGAAGCGTCAAGACCCGTGGCATTATCGACGCCAACCCGGAGGAGATTGGGGTTGGTCGTCGACATTACATTGCCCAATGAATCGAGCAATTGTGCTTCGACGTCAAGATTGCTGCTCGAACTCGGTGACGTGATTTGAATCTCATGACTAGAAGCGGATGCGACGAACCTGAAATAATCCACGTCAGTGCGGGACGAAATGACACCGTCGTCATCGGTTCCGAGGGTGACGGCCGTTGCGGTAAAAAGAGTACCGCCGTGATCGTCAGCGCGGCGGGATATTCCGTTTCCCGCCATCACTGCAACGTCATCCTGGAACTGATTAGCCGATGTGTATGTCCCGTTCGAGAACTGAACTAACGGTTCGTAATACCCGACGCCCATGACGGGCGCCCAGCCATCATGTCCATCGTAATAACCTTCCGCGACAGTTTCGGGCGGGTTGATTCCGCCATCATGCATAAGTCCGAGATTGTGGCCCACCTCGTGGCTTACAACGTCCGAAATTGTCTTCCCCGTAAACCACGATTGGGCGAAGTTCAGGGCCGGACCGAGGTAGGTGTTGTAGCCCGCGTAGTCAAAAACGTCGACATAGGCGATTCCACCACAACCACACGTCGACCCAATGATGTTGGCCGAGTCAGTGATCAGCGCTCGCACACCATAGACAACATCGGCTTCATTCGACCGCAGGAGAGCGGGGGAACCAGGGTCCTGCGTGGTGACATTGACATCGAACGGCGCGTAATCCTCAGCCACGGCGGACCACGCATCAATGATGTTCCTGCGCTCGAGATCGTTGAAAGTAGCAGTGTTTCCGTCTACGTCGTAGGCCGGCATTTGCATCTGCTCGTCGGTGTAATCAGTTCCGTCAACCGTCACACCGTTAACCGTTTTGATATTCAATTGCCAATAGGTTCCAGAGAGTGAATGACCTGTGAAGTCGAGGTAAATCGTTCGATTAGCGCCCGGCATGCTGTTCAACAGGAAAGCGTCCGCCAACGGGACGTCGGCCGCAGGGGCGGCTGGCTGTGCTGAGGGAACAACGGGTGGCTGCTCCACGGCAAGTGAGTCGACGACAAAGGCGCGGCCCAGGCTATCAACACGCACCGATTCATCGGCAACCGATGACGTCCACGCATTTCGCGAAACCCGCGTCTCAGGCATCCAGGTGTGTGGGCTACCCCCGTTCGATTCCGCGTATTCCGCGAGGGATTCAAATTTCTCGAAGAACTTCGAACGGCTGTCGCGAGGCGCCGACTCTGCTGAAGAATCCGGGGCCACCAAGGTTGCTCCCACAATTGCGATGACGCTCATGGCAAGAACAGCGAACCTGAAAATTCTGAAAGTTGATCGAGCCATAAGACCAAGGTACCTGACCCTTGAGGGTTCTAACAGAAATAGTTCGGTCGCTACCGAGCGGGCGGAAGGTTTGACGCCCCGTACCCACAACACCCGCCGACAATTCGAGCACCCAGATTCACCCACTCGTCGACGTCAACCCGGGTCGCGAATTCGGGCTCGCCGGACCATGCCATCGCGTCGGAATCCCATGTCTGTCCCGCGTTGGGGTACACGACGAAGGGTATATCGGTCTCGACTCCAGACAGTGTCGGTGTGATGACAGACAGAGGCGAGCAATTGATTCCGACAGCCATCGCGTTCCCATATTGTTCGACCAACGCACACGCCTCGGCGAAAGTTCCACCACCGCTGATCGCACCGGGTTCGGTCACGGTGAACGAAACCCAGAACGGCATGTCGGCACTCTTCGATTCGATGAGTTCCAGAAGGACTCGAACCTCGGCGAGGTCGGGCATGGTTTCCAGCGCGAGCAGGTCGGGCTCGGTGTCCAAAAGGATGTCGAGGCGGCGGTCGTGATAGTCACGGATCACGCTGTCGGTGACCCCGTAGTTTCCGCGAAACTCCGAGCCGTCGTTCAGATGAGCCCCGAAAGGTCCGATGCTCGCCGCGACGAGTGTGTCGTCGCTCGCTGCGAGTCGTGAAGCCGTCGTCGAATTGCGCAGGGCTCGTTCGACGTCGTCATCGGTCCAACCCGCGCGTCGACCACCCTCGAAGGACAACTGGTACGACCCCGTGATGATGATGTCGGCGCCGGCGTCCACAAAAGAACGGTGGGCGGCGGTCACGGCTTCGGGGTTCGTCAGGAGCAACTCGCCCGTCCACATCGCGCCGTCGATGGCCAAACCCTGGGCTTCGAGCGCGGTGGACAGCCCACCGTCGAGCGCAAAAACTTGAGTGTCGGTCATGCTCGTTCTTCGGCGATGGAGTTCCCACCGTCGACGACCAGAACTTGGCCCGTGACGTAGGCGGCTTCGGTACTCGCGAGAAATCCGATGCACGCGGCGACTTCCTCGGGGATTGCCGAGCGACCGACGGGAACCGTGTGTCCCTGACGTGCTTCGTGCGGGGTCTGTGATCCGGTCGCGATCCACCCAGGCGCAACGGTGTTCGCGGTGATTCCCGCTGCTGCTTCGTCGATGGCGAGCGATCGCATGAGCCCGACCATTCCCGCCTTGCTCGCCGCGTACGACGCATCATTCACCATCGCCATGACCGGCCCGGTCACCGATGCGACCGAGATGATTCGCCCGTTGCCGCTCGCGCGGAGGGCAGGGAGTGCCGCTTTGCTCACCAAAAACGCGGTCGTCAAATTGCGGGTGAGTGACGCATCCCACTCGGCTCGAGTCATGTCGGCGACTGAACCCGTCTCGCCCGAGGCCTCCATCGGCTTCGCAACACTCGTCATTCCGGCGTTGTTTATCAGAATGTCGATTCGTCCGGCCGCCTCAACGACCCGCTCAATGAGTCCGTCAACCTCGGCATCGACGGTGAGGTCCGCCGCAGACGAAAACGCGGTGATGCCATCGGCCCGAAGCTCTGCTTCACGGTCGGCGACGCGGTCGCTCGCACCCGTCAGAAAAACCGTGGCACCCATTCGACCGAGAAACCGCGCGGTGGTGAAGCCGATTCCGCTCGGGGATCCGGCACCGGTTATGAGGGCGACTCGGCCATCGAGTCGGAACACGCTTTCGGTTGACATAGTTCCACCGTAGCCGTGCGCCCGCGTTTACTGCGGGCGACCGCCGTTCATCAGTGACATCGATATCGAGAGCATCGCGCGGTGAAGGCGCGTGACCAGTTCACCCTGGCGAATCCCGAGGTCCTGCGACACGTCGGACATCGTCCGCTTTTCAATGAGCAGGCCAC
>JBILBA010000037.1:0-5288 GCA_044353905.1 Microbacteriaceae bacterium
TAACACCCTGGATAGCGGTTTCGATCGGGGTCGACACCTCTTTCTCGACGATGACGGGAGAGGCGCCGGGGTAGTTCGTGACAACAACAAGTTGCGGGAACGTGATCGAGGGAATCAGCTCGAGTTTGAGCAGCGACATCGCGATGCCACCAAAAATCGCAACCACGACCGTGACTAGGGCGATGAGGGCGCGGTTCCGGAGGCTGAAGATGGCGAGACGGTTCATGATGCTGTTCCTTTAGTTGCACGTTTGCTTCCGTCGGAAGCATCCGAAGTCTGTTGTATCGCGGCGACCCAGGCGAGTATCGCGTCGCGAACATAGCTCGCACCGTCAACACCGCCGTAGTGACGAGCGAAGCGTTCGTCGGCGACGTACATTTGGCCGAGACCGATGAATTGCTCGGCGGTGGGCTCGATCCCACCCCAACCCTGAGTGATCCAGCTGCGGTGGCGAAGGACGAGAGCGACGACAGAGGCGTCTGTAACGGGCAATTTTGCCGCTTTCGCTTCCAAGTACTCGACCTTGAGTGCGACGCCCTCGGCGAGAAAGGCTTCACGCCCGATCGCATCGAGTCGCTTCCACCATGAGGACGATTGGCTCCAGGCTTTTTTGCCCCACCGTTCGACTACTTCGCCACGATGGTCATCGTGGTGGAAGAGCGGAACTACGGACACGAGCACTCCTTCGGCGTGATGTAACAAGCCTAACTGCCTAATTCTCGGGTAATGACACAGGTACGCTGACGATTGTGCACACGTCATTGAAGTCCGCGATGGCCGTACTCGTCGGCGGACTTGCAGGCAGTGCGGCGCGCATCGGCATCACACTTTTTGCGGGCCAAATTGACGACTATTGGTGGCCCTATCCGACGCTGGTGATCAACCTTGTCGGTTCATTCGCTCTGGGTTACCTCGTGGCTCGAGGCATGCCTTCTCTGCCCGCGTGGATGCGGCTCGGAGTCACGACCGGTTTTCTCGGAGCCTTCACCACCTTGTCCGCTGTCTCGCTCGACGTCGCGGTGCCCATCATTCGCCACGGTGTCGGGCCGCTCATCGTGATGGGGTCCTACGCCGTCGGATCAATCATCCTGGGTCTCGTCTGTGCGATTGTGGGCCTGCGCCTCGGCGCTCGCAGGGCGGCGGCAACATGATCGACGTCTCGTGGGTTCTCCTGCAAATCCTGGCGGGCGGGCTCGGTGCGCTTGCTCGGTTCGGGGTGATGGTCGTCATCCGTCCCGGCGTGTGGTCCTGGGGACTGTTCGCCGTGAACGGAGCGGGAAGTCTCGCGGTCGGCGCTGCCGCAGGTGCGTTCGCGGTAAACGCTCTTGACTGGACAATCGCGTCACTCATCCTCGCGTTCGCGGCGGGACTCACAACTTTTTCGACGTTGACCGTCACGGCGGCTCAGCACATCGAGCGTCGTGAAATTCGAATCGGGGCAATCACGGTGACGTCGCACGTGTTCGTCGGGATTGTCGTGGCAGCACTTGGGTATATCTCCGCTATCGGGATGCTCGGGTCGTGATATTCTGTACGTCTGACGCCCCGGACACGACGATCGCCGGTGAGGCGAAATGTGTGAGGGAAAGGGGTCCACTATGGGCCGCGGCCGTCAAAAAGCGAAGCACACCAAGGTTGCGCGCGAACTGAAGTACTTCAGTCCCGACACCGACCTGACCAAGCTCGAATCGGAACTGGGTGTGAACCCGCGTCTCGACGAAGACCTGGCCAAGTGGCCGGAATATGCGTCACCCGATTCGACCAGCGCTGATGCCGACGCGTCGGTGGATGGCGAAGCCGACGAGACGAACGAGCCTCAGTCGGCGTAAGTGCCGACCAGTCGCACGGCTCCGCCGTCGACACCCTTGGCGCCCGTGACGTATCCGTCCAACGAGTGTTCACGATCCGAGATGTGCCCAACGACCCAGGAATCGATTCCGACGGCGGTCCATTCACGGGTCAAGGTGCTGGCCGATTCGTGAGACACAACGGCGAGCATTCCGATTCCTAGGTTCCAGGTGCCTTCAGTCGATTCGAGTGAATCCCCCGCCCAATCCGCGAGAACTCGGAAGACGCCAGGTGGGCTCCAGGTCGAGCGATCGAGGTCGACCCACACTCCCGTCGGCAACACGCGCGCGAGGTTCGCGGCGATCCCGCCTCCCGTGACGTGACTCAGAGCGTGAATCGCGCCGGGGTGCTCGGCGAGCGAGTCCAACAGTGGTGTCGTGTAGAGGCGAGTCGGCTCGAGCAATTCCAGACCGAGGACACGGTCGAATTCGGGAACGGTTGCGTCGAACGCGAGCTTGCGGTTGGCAACGATGTGTCGAACGAGCGAATAGCCGTTCGAGTGCAGTCCGCTCGATGCCATCGCGATGACGACGTCACCAGGCTGAACGCGCTCGGCGCCCAGCATCTCGTCCGCTTCGACGGCACCCACTGCCGCGCCGGCGACGTCGTAGTCGTGTTCCCCCAAAAGTCCGGGGTGTTCTGCCGTTTCGCCGCCGACGAGAGCCGTTCCGGTCAGGGCACAGGCCTCGGCGATTCCGCGCACGATGTCGGCGATGCGCTCGGGGACGACTTTGCCGCACGCGATGTAGTCCGTCATGAACAGGGGCTTCGCGCCGACGACCACGATGTCATCGACCACCATGCCAACAAGGTCATGCCCGATGGTGTGGTGAACGTCGAGTGCTTGAGCG
This sequence comes from Microbacteriaceae bacterium, assembly GCA_044353905.1. Taxonomy (GTDB): domain Bacteria; phylum Actinomycetota; class Actinomycetes; order Actinomycetales; family Microbacteriaceae; genus MWH-TA3. The sequence goes on from JBILBA010000037.1 coordinate 2,700, forward strand.
ATTGCGACCTTGGTGCCGACGCCGTCGGTCGACGTTGCGAGGATTGGGCGACGGAAATCTTTGAGAAAGGACACGTCGATCAGTCCTGCGAAACCGCCCACTCCACCGAGGATGTCGGGGCCGTGCGTCGCCGATACGGCGGCTTTCATGAGTTCGACGGCTTTATCGCCCGCTGCGGTGTCGACACCGGCGGCGGAATATGAATTGGACGCCGTCATTGGGCAATTCTATCGACCTTGCCTCCCCTCGATGTGAGAGTATTGAGCCAAAGCCGATGGGCATCGACACCCAGCCAAAGGAGACCCTCTCGACATGTGCGGCATCGTCGGAATCGTCTCATCTACAGCCGTCAATCAGCAGGTCTATGACGCGCTCGCGCTTCTGCAACACCGCGGGCAGGATTCCACCGGAATTGCAACGTGTGAAGACACGACCCTGCACATGGCGAAGGCGAAGGGACAAGTTCGAGAAGCCTTCCGCACCCGTGACATGCGCGGCCTGCTGGGAAATGTCGGGCTCGGTCACGTTCGCTATGCGACCCGCGGCAACGCGAACCGCGAATCGGAAGCTCAGCCGTTTTTCGTCAACGCGCCGTACGGGATCATCCTCGTTCACAACGGCAACCTCACCAACACGCGAGAACTGACAAAACAGCTCAACGAGGACGACCGTCGTCACCTCAACACCAATTCCGACACCGAACTTCTTGTCAATGTGCTCGCTCACGAACTGCAGGCTGCAACGACCATCGAAAAGTTCTCGCCCGACAACGTCTTTGATGCCGTCGCCCGACTGCACGAACGTGTCGAGGGGTCGTACGCCGCCATCGCATTGATCGCCGGACACGGGCTTCTCGCATTCCGCGACCCGTTCGGGATTCGCCCGCTGATTCTGGGCCGTCGAAACGCGGGGCTTGTCGGAGCCGAGTGGGCCGTCGCCAGCGAATCGCTCGTCCTCGAGGCCGGCGGCTACGAGATTGTTCGAGATGTCGAGCCCGGCGAAGCCCTCTTCATCTCGCAGGACGGCGAGATGGTGTCCCGCCAGTGCGCCGCGAACCCCGTGCTGATCCCGTGTTCGTTCGAGTACGTCTACCTTGCGCGACCCGACTCGGTCATGAACGGCATTTCGGTCTACGAAGCGCGTCTGCGCCTCGGTGACCGTCTTGCCGACACGATTGCGAAGTGGGCGCCCGCGGGCGACATCGACGTTGTCATGCCGATTCCGGACTCGTCGCGCCCAGCCGCGCTGCAGGTGGCGCGAAAGCTCGGAATTGAATACCGCGAGGGTTTCTACAAGAACCGTTACGTCGGCCGAACGTTCATCATGCCTGGGCAGGAAGAACGCCGAAAGGGCGTCAAGCAAAAGCTCAATGCGATGCCGTCAGAGTTCAAAGGCAAGAACGTCCTCATCGTCGACGACTCGATTGTGCGCGGCACGACCTCGCGCGAGATCGTCGACATGGCGCGCAATGCTGGGGCGAACTCGGTCACGTTCACGTCCGCGGCACCGCCCGTTCGCTTCCCCCACGTTTACGGCATCAACATGCCAAGCCGGGCCGAGCTCGTCGCGGCTGGTCGCAAGATTCCCGAGATTGCCTCCGAGATAGGTGCCGACCACCTGATCTATCAAGAGGTCGCTGATATGCAGAGTGCAATCCTCGAGGGCAGCGGCGTTACCGCGCTGGAAATGTCGTGTTTCTCTGGTGACTACGTGACGGGAACCGTTACTCCCGAGTACCTGCGCTGGGTCGAAGAAAACCAGTCGTCTTAGTTCTTCGGCTTCCGCGCTTTCGTTGCGCGGGGCTTCGTTTCGGTGATTTGGGCCACTCCGCGGGACGTTTTCGTGGCCCGATCGAGGAACACTCCGACCAGTCCACCGAGAATGAGCCCGATGGCGAATCCGAAGAGCGCGAAAAACCCGAACGTCGGCATGACGCCCACCGCCGGGTCGGTGGGCGTTGCCACCGTGATGACGGCGGCGACGATGATTCCGACAACCGCGCCCGTGATCATGAACGACCAGATTCGAGGGGCGCGGCGGATGGTGACGTCGGTTTTCGGCATGGTTCTATTCTCCCAGAACAGCGAGAGGCACAAGTTCGACGAGGGTGGCCCGGGTTCCCGACGCCCGGACTGCACCGCGATCGACGGCCGCGTCCCAGGACTCAGCGCCGACGGCGAGCGCCACGAGCGTGTTTGCATCCAGCTCGATGACGTTGGGCGGGGTTCCTCGCGTGTGACCGAGTCCCTCAACAATCTGGACTGCCCCGTGCGGAGGAACGCGCACCTCGACGGATTTGCCCGGCGCGATGCGCGCGAATTCCTGCAAGATGAATCTCACGGCGACTGCAGTGGTTTCGCGATCTGTGGACCCGTCTCGAATTGCGGCCACGGCGGCTAAGCCGCGGTCGGAATCGATTCGGGGAAGGGGCACGCCCAACACGCTAGCAGTGGCAAAGGTATTGTTTTCACGTGAAGATACTCGTGATTGGGTCGGGTGCCAGAGAGCACGCCATCGTCAACGCACTGTTGCGTGACACGACCGCCCACGAGATTGTGGTCGCCCCCGGGAACGCCGGGATTGCCGATG
>JBILBA010000038.1:0-5276 GCA_044353905.1 Microbacteriaceae bacterium
GCTTGCCGAACCCGGGCGGGTCGAATTCCTCAATGACGATGACACCGCGAACGGCAAGATCGACAACCGCGGCCGCGAAGACATTGGTGGGTTTGTTGAGGAGAGCCGCGGCGGTGTGGAGCGAGACGCCGGGCGGTGGTCCGTATTCGGCGATGATGGTTGGTCGTCCTCGTCCACCGCGGCCGACGGTGAACTTCCGCACGAACGTGAGCACCGCCAGAGCGACCAGCACGATGGTCGAGCCGAGGTGCGCGGGCCACACGGGCGATGCCCAATAGGAATTGTCGCGAGGCGTGAAGGTTCCCGGCTCGAACTGAATAGCGACCGTCAGTGTCTGGTAGCTGCCGAGTGAGCCGTGCGAGGCAGTGACGACTGTCGACGATGCTTCCAGAGCCTCACAGGGAGTCGTGGTTTCGGGGTCCCCCGCGTAACAGGCTGCTTGACCCGTGAAGGCGTCGGCGATTGACGGGGCGAACTGGATTTCTGCCGAAACGCTGCCGAATGTCTGCGGCCAACCGGTGCCGTTGATATCCCAATAAAACTCTTGGGGTTGGTCGGCGCCTTCGCTGAGAACCACGTTGTGCGCGACATAGGAAATCGTGTAGATCTGAACCCCATAGACGAATTCGCCCTCGGGGACGGCGATTGTCAGAATCGTGAATTCACCGTCGGATTCGGTCTCGAACGGTCGTTCCGTCCCTTCTCCGTCGGTTACCGAGATGTCGGTGAGTTCGAGCGGAGTACCGAGGTAACTCTCGGGAATCGCCCGCTTGATTCCGCGGTTCTGATCGAAATCGGGGAATCGAGCGACGAGCGTTTCCTCAACGGTGAGCACCGACCGACCTTCCGCGTCCCTCGACAATTCGTATACCGCGTCGAAACTGTCGAACGTGAAATCGTCGACCGAGGCGAACGCCGCGCTCGGGCTCAACAGGGCGAGGAGGAACACCACGACGCCGAGGATCTTCTTCACGGTGCAAGCGTATCGCCCGCGCGTTCTCGCCGGTCGGCTGGCGATCGTGACGAAAGGTCGCCCCCGACTAACACAGAAGGATTGAACTAACCTCTTCGATGACAAACCCCGTGCTAATCTGGCAGGAACCAGAATCCTTCGAAAGGAAAGTATGCATGTGAAACAAACCCTCAAGGTTTCAGCAGCGCTGGTCGCAGCCCTCCTCCCTATCTCACTCGCGACTCCCGCGTTTGCCGTTGAATACGATCGCCTCAACATCACTGTTGACTGCGGCTTAGGTGAAACCGGTGAAGACGACCACGTCCTCGCGCCAGGTGAGGTGCTGACGGTGACCTTCGCCAACTGCTCCGGCTTCACAATTGAAGACGAGGACAACACGGGGAACGCCACGATGCCGGACAATACGGTCATCGTTTCTGGGAACACCCAAACAATTTCGAGCAACAGCTTTGTGGTTACTGTCGACGGCGAGGCAGACCTCGACATCGACGACAGCGAACCCGACGTTGATGTGTATGTTGCCGGACCTACCGACGACCCCTCGTCAACACTTCTGGCCACCGAAGAAATCACCATCGATCTTTCCGCGCCAGAAACGATGGTTCGTGAGGAGATGATTGGTGACCCCGAAGGCGATGACGGTAATGGCGACATCTACATCGCCGGGAAAGAGGAATGTCAGGTCGAACCCGGCCTCCATGTTTACGAGACACTGGAATTCACGGTCACCACAGCGGGAACTTACGACTTCCGTGCCGTTGCAGTGAGCCCGATAGACGAGGACTTGAACTGGGGAGTCGATACGTATCCGACGACCGACCCGTTCTTGGCAGTATATGAAACGTTCAACCCCGCACTTCCCGAAACTGGTGTGGTGGGGTGTAACGATGACAATGACGGAACAGGGATCCCAGCTATCGATGATGCCTGGGACGACCCATCTGACCCAGGGGACTCTTTTGAAGGTCTTGTTACTGAATCGGGCGACATTCTTCAAGACCAATGGCCGTGGTTCCAAACGACACTCGAGCCTGGGAACTACACCCTCGTCTACATGCCGTTCAGGACCGTGGGCAGCACCGACTTCGCTGCTGGACAATTTGGTTCAACATCCGGCGCCAGCGGTGTGACCTGGGACCCGATTGCGCAGTCGACAACATACGAAATGTGGGGTCCGGCTGGCGGAATCGTTTTCGGTGAGGGACTCGCCACAACCGGTGGAGTCGAACCCTCGTTCGCCCTCTGGGCGGGCATCGGAATTGTCGGTGTCGGTGTTGCAGTAGCCGTCGCACGCCGACGCGAACAGCGCGCCTAACCAATAATCAGTTGCAGCGGGGCTGCGAGCTACTTCGGTAGTCCGTAGCCCCGCTTCACGTTAACGATCAAGCCGTCGGTAAGCAGTCCCTCAAGTGCGCGATCGCGTTTAGAAGAGTCGGGCACAGCGACGACGATATCGGTGTCGGTGATGTGTGCCCGCTCGCGGGCGAGGGCAAGAATCGCACCTCGCGCCTGACGAACACTTCCTTCGTATTTCGCCTGTGGGGTCCGAGTGCGACCCGCGTTGGCAGGGAATCCGGCGAGTGCCCAGGCACACTGTTCCGCGATCGGGCATTCGCCGCAGTTCGGGGAGCGGGCGGTGCAGAACACGGCGCCCAACTCCATCACGCCGGCGTTGACCGCGACCGACTCGACGGCGTCAGCGGGCAAGACCGACTCCATGAGGTCCATGTCGACCTTCGTGCGCGGCGGTTCGGGTTCGGCGATGCCCAGCACCGCGCGGGCGAGGACTCGCCGAATGTTGGTGTCCACGACAGGGACTCGCTGACCGAAGGCGAACGACGCGACCGCTCGGGCGGTGTAGGAACCGATTCCGGGCAGGGATTCGAGAGCGTCGACGTCACTGGGGACCTCTCCCCCAAACTCGTCACGAATTCGGGTCGCTGCGGCATGCAGGTTCAGCGCGCGACGGGGGTAACCGAGCTTCCCCCAGGCACGAACAATGTCGGCGGGTGACGCAGCGGCAAGGGAGGCCGGAGTCGGCCAGCGCTCGATCCACTCGATCCACATCGGCGCGACTCGGCCGACGGGAGTTTGCTGCGCCATGATTTCCGACAACAGGACACCCCACGGGGTCGTGCCGGGCTCACGCCACGGCAACTGCCGGGCGGAACGACGAAAACAGCGCGCCACGACAATCATCGCGGCACGTTCGCGGTCGCTATTCCTTGTCGTCATCCTCGTGCGGCTTGACGTAGGGGTCGGCGTCACCGGCGTATTCCTTGCCCTTGGCTTCTTTCGCGACCTGAATGTCACGCTGGTTCGCCTGAGCGAGAAGGTCTTCGATGTGCGCCGACGTTTCGGGGAGAGCATCGAGGATGAACTCGAGCGACGGAGTCAGTCGTGCGGTGATGTTGCGTCCCACCTCGGATCGCAACATCCCCGTCGCGGACTTCAATGCGTCCCACGAATTCTGTCGTTCTTCGTCAGTTCCGTACACGGTGAAAAAGACGGTCGCGTGCTGCAGGTCGCCCGTCACGCGCACATCGGTGATCGTGACGAAACCGAGTCGGTCGTCACGAAGACCCTTGTCGAGGCGGCGCGCAACAATTTCCTTGATGCGTTCCGCCATCTTGCGCGCGCGGTCGGGAGCAGACATTAGACGCGCTCCTTCTCCTTCATCTCGATCGTCTCGATCTCGTCACCGATTTGAATGTCGTTGTACTTGCCGAGGCCGATTCCACACTCGAAGTCGGTCTTGACCTCGGTGGCGTCGTCCTTGAATCGCTTGAGCGACTCGATGGCAAGACCATCGGCAATAACGACACCCTCGCGGATGACACGTGCCTTGGCGTTTCGTGTGATCGTTCCCGAGCGCACGATACAACCGGCAACGTTTCCGAACTTGCTGGAACGGAACACCTCGCGAATTTCGGCGACACCGCTCTGGATCTCTTCGAATTCCGGCTTGAGCATTCCCTTGAGCGACTGTTCGATCTCGTCGATCGCGTTGTAGATGACGTTGTAGAAACGAACGTCGACGCCTTCACGCTGGGCACGCTCGCGCGCCTTCGTGTCGGGGCGAACGTTGAATCCGACGACGATTGCGTTATCGATGGTGGCAAGGTTGATGTCGCTTTCGGTGATCGCGCCGACTCCGCGGTGGATGATGCGGAGCGTGACGGAATCGTCGACCTCGATCTTGAGCAGCGACTCTTCGAGCGCCTCGACGGCACCCGACACATCACCCTTGAGGATGAGGTTGAGCGCTTGCACCTTGCCGTCTTCGAGAGCCTTCGAGAAGTCTTCGAGCGAGATGCGCTTGCGAGCCTTGGCCAGCAGAGCGTTGCGCTCGGCGGCTTCACGCTTCTCAGCGATCTGGCGGGCGGTGCGGTCGTCGTCGGTCACGATGAACGAGTCACCCGCGCGCGGGACACTCGACAGACCCTGGACCTGAACCGGACGAGACGGGTAGGCCTCGTCGATCTTGTCGCCGTGCTCATCGACCATCGCGCGAACGCGACCGTAGGCGGTTCCGGCGACAATGGCGTCTCCGACGCGCAACGTTCCCGACTGGATGAGGACCGTCGCGACGGCTCCGCGTCCCTTGTCGAGTTTCGCTTCGATCGCGATACCGCGGGCGTCCTTGTTCGGGTTGGCGACGAGGTCGAGACCGGCATCGGCGGTGAGCAGGACTGCGTCGAGAAGGTCGTTGACACCGTCACCCGTGAGAGCCGAGACGTCAACGAAGATCGTGTTTCCGCCGTATTCCTCGGTCACGAGTCCGTATTCCGTCAACTGCTGGCGGACCTTCGCGGGGTTCGCGCCTTCTTTATCGATCTTGTTGACCGCGACCACAATCGGAACGTTCGCGGCCTGAGCGTGGTTGAGTGCCTCAATCGTCTGGGGCATGATGCCGTCGTCCGCCGCGACCACGAGGATCGCGATGTCGGTGACCTGTGCACCACGAGCACGCATGGCGGTGAACGCCTCGTGGCCCGGGGTGTCAATGAAGGTGATGGCACGTTCGAAGCCCTCGTGCTCGGTCCACACCTGGTAAGCACCGATCGCTTGGGTGATTCCACCGGCTTCGCCCGCGGCGACATCGGCGCGACGAATCGCATCGAGAAGGCGGGTCTTACCGTGGTCGACGTGTCCCATGACCGTGACCACCGGCGGACGGATGACGAGGTCGTTCTCGTCCTCTTCCGCGTCAAGGTCGATGTTGAACGAGTCGAGAATTTCCTTGTCCTCGTCCTCGGGGCTCACGATCTCGATCTTGTAACCGAGTTCCGCACCCAGAACC
>JBILBA010000011.1:0-31427 GCA_044353905.1 Microbacteriaceae bacterium
GTGTACTCCTGAACAGCGTTCGCGAATCAGCATCGAGGGAATTGTTTCCGATGCCGAACTGCTCGCGGTGTACGACGCGGTCAATGTGGTCGCGATTCCGTCGCTGGCCGAGGGTTACGGACTACCGGTTGTCGAAGCGCTCTCCCGCGGAAAGCGCGTGCTCGTGGCGAACTCGACGGCCCTTCCGGAACTCGCGACGAAGTTTGACAACGATGCTGTGACCGTCATCGAACCGTTTGATGTCCAGGGTTGGGCCACCGCGATTCTGCGCGCGAATGACTTGCCCCCACTTCCACCGGTGAAACTGTCGAAGGACTTTCCGAAAGACTGGCGAGAGTTCGGCACGAGGCTCATGGCGAAGCCGAGGCGACGATGAGAAAAGTCTCGCTCGCGCGACGTCTACTCGTCAGGGCCAAGCACGTGGATGGGCTCGTGAGACTTGCGTACACGAACCTTCGTGACCGATCCCCCGACCTCATCAACCTGTATCGAATTTTCCGCCAGAATAGTCGCCCGCCCGAGGGAATCCAGCTGCTGTCGCGGCCGACCGGGATGAAACCTCGGTTGACGCTGCGCTACGCCGCCTCGGACGAAACGTACAGCGATGGTCGTTGGGAGGCGACACCCCGCAACCTCTATCAGCCGGAAGTCTCTGGCGAATGGGTTGTCGAGCTCACCGACGTCACCTTGGGTTCGCACGGCGAAGCTCGTCTTGCGGACGGGCGTTGGCTGCAGTTTCCCTTTGTCAATATCCATCGCCCTCGTGGCCACACCTCCGACGGCGTAGCGATGTCGGTGGACGAACCAGTGTGGATAATCCAGAACGGATCGGACGCGTTCGGACACTGGCTTTTGCATGTCCTTCCGCGAATTCACCGCGCCCTGCAAATCGACAAGTCGAAACGAATCCTCACTCGTCATCCGGGCTGGAATCCGAGCGGATTACTCGCCATGGTCGGCTTGACGCTCGACGACATGATTTTCTTCCCCCAGGATGGGACCGACGGTGGTTATGTTCACGTCCAACGCGGTGTCGTCATTTCGCACGCCGCACCCCGCGGTAACGTCGAGGTTTTCCCACTCGGCTCTGAACGGTTTGATGCCATGTCAACTGATTTCCTCGACCGAGCGAGCGAAACTCCGAGTCCTGTCGGGCGGAAACTGTATGTTTCGAGATCGACCCGCGATGTGGCACAGTATCGCGATGGTTGTCAAAATCGCGAAGAGTTGGAGAAGTTTTTTGCGACCGAGGGATTCGAGGTCGTGTATCCCGAACGGTATTCATTCCCGGAGCAGGTTGCGATGTTCCGCGACGCCGACTACATCATCGCGGAAGGCGGTAGTGCGCCGCACAACTCGTTGTTTTCGCAACCGGGGACCAAATTGATCTACATTTCGGCGCAGATGAAACCCGGAAACAATCATTGGCAGCGCCGCATCGCCGACCTGCGCGGGTTGCACTATCGACATGTCACACCGACCCACGAGTTTGCCCAACGCCGTTACACGGTGGACATGAACCAGGTTCGAGACGCGTACCGAACCGTGCAGTGGAGTTAGCTGCCTAGAGCTCTTCTTCGTCGGTCGGATCGGGCATGAGCACGCGCGCGATTCGGTTGGAGAGGCTTTCCACGACGGTCATCATTCTCAACATCGACCTCAGTGACATCGCCATCAAAACGATCAGAAGTTTGTTGAGCGCGGAATCGTTGACACTGACGGCGAACAGCCACGATTCCATCGCGGCGGCCCCGATTGTGCCGGGCAGAACAATCACCAGCAAAGGCCAAATCACCGTGAGGCGAAGGATGGGGAGTTTTGCACGAATCCGGATTCGTTCGGTGTAAACGCGAATCTCGGCTGAGTCGCTATCGGAACCGGAGGCCTTTAGCTCTTTACGCAACGCATCGTGATCCGCTTCGTTTTTCTCAAAACCGTTGAGCCATCGCTTCACGGCAGTGGGTAAGTAGACAAGGACGAGCGCAACGAGCACAACAAGCGCAATCGCCGACGGGTAATAGCCAAACACCACCAACGCACCAACCACTCCGAAAACGGCGCCGAGTGAACTACCCATTCGGAACACCATGCTCAGGAGTCGACTTCTTTCCATCATGTGGCTTCGGCGCTGCTGGATTGTGCGACCGTCCGAACCGTCTTCAAGTTCCTTTAGTGTGACTTTTCCAAGACTCTTGGTGTTGCGCCGCCGAAAGAAATATGTCGTGATTCGCTGGAGGTAGCCGCCCAGCAAAGCCAGAGCAAACGCGATGAGAATGAAATCCCACGGCGGTAACTCGCGCAGCGCGGAGGTGAAGTTGCGAATCCATGAGAAGGATTTCATCCAGTCCGGCAAGGTGTCCGCGAGAACCATTCCGAAAACGAAGAGTCCGAGGAACGTGCTGATGAGTGCGGAGACAATTCGGTACGCCAGTTCCCAGCGGAAGTGTCGACACAGAAAGAACAGTTCGTGCATGTCGGCTTAGATTCGACGGCTGAGAACGAGACTCAGCAGCTTCTGGACGGAATCCTCGACCGGCTGAGTCCCGTCGAGCGTCACGTCTGCCGCGAGCGGAGCTTCGTAGCCCTGACCGACACCTGTCATCTGCATCGTCTTGTCTGCTTGGCTGCGAGCGTAGAGACCCTTGGGGTCACGCTGCATACAGACTTCGAGCGGTGTGTCCACAAAGACCTCGATGAAGTCTCCGTCGGCAAACCGTTCTTTCGCCATTTCGCGGTCTTCGCGGAACGGCGACACGAGCGACACGATGACGACGATTCCGGCGTCCATCATGAGTTCCGCCACACGGGCGACACGGCGCACGTTCTCTTTGCGATCTTCCGGCGAGAACCCGAGGTCCTCGGACAGCGTCGATCGAACGGTGTCACCGTCAAGAGTGAACGAACGGAGCCCCAGGGTCATGAGTGACTTTTCCAGTTCGTCGGCAACGGTGCTCTTTCCCGAACCGGGAAGTCCCGTCAACCACAGAACACACGACCGCAGGCCGTTGAGCTTTTCGCGCTCGGCGCGGTCTACTGCGAAATCGTGCTTGACGACGTCCGATTCACGCACAAGCGGGTGCTTAGACATTCCCGCCGCGACCGTCACCGCGGTCACCCGATCGACGAGGATGAACCCGCCCGTGTGGAGCGATTCGGCATACGGGTCCAGCAAAATCGGCCGATCCGTCACAATTTCGACACGTCCAATGTCATTGACCTCGAGCGCCCGACCACGAGCCTGTTCGCCTGTCGTGATGTCGCGAACGTAACGAACGGTTTCGACTCGAGCCGGGATCTCGATTGGCCCGCTGCGCAAGATATAGGACGCGTGCGTATCGAGGGGCTTGGTGTCAATCCAGACGAGGTCCGCGAGGTGCGCGCGCGATGAAGGGATTTCCCCGGTCGCACCAACGATGACGTCACCGCGAGCGATGTCGACTTCGCGATCGAGTGTGACATGAACCGCCTGTGCGTCGCCTGCCGATTGAGTTTCGTCGGGCGCGTAGATTCCGGCAACAACCGCCTCGGTCATCGCGGGCCAGACGCGCACGGTGTCACCGACGGTGACAGTTCCACGCGCTACGGTTCCGGCGTACCAACGAACGTCACCGGCTTTGGACACAAACTGCACAGGAAGACGTAGGCTTCCGTCGCCACCCGATCGGTTGAAGGTTCGCTCTTGGTCGAGCAGCGACAGGATTGTGACGGAATTCCCCCAGGTCATTTCTTCGGACGGAACGGTGACGTTGTCGCCCACCATGCCGGAAACGGGGATGTAGGTGATGTCCTCGAAACCAAACGGCTCGAATCGTCGCGCGAGTTCCTCGGTAATCGCGTCGAAAACTGACTTGTCGTAGCCGACCGCGTCCATCTTGTTGACGGCGACGACGATGTGCTTGACACCCATGAGCGAGTTGATAGCCGCGTGCCGGACCGATTGGTCACGAACACCCTTGACGGCGTCGACGAGGAGCAAACCAACGTCTGCTTCGCTGGCAGCAACGGCCATGTTTCGCGTGTACTGCTCGTGTCCTGGTGAGTCAGCGAGAATCGCACGACGACCCGATGGCAGATACACGTGGCGGTGGGCAACGTCGATGGTGATGCCCTGCTCGCGCTCCGATTCGAGGCCATCGGTCAGTTGGCTGTAATCGACCTCGCCGTTTGCCATGAGCCGAGAATTGTCGATTTCATCGAGCGGGATTGAATTCGTCTCCACCAAGAGCCGACCGAGAACGGTTGATTTGCCGTCGTCCACGGCACCGCAGACGACGATTCGAAGAAGCGCACTCGACATTAGAAATACCCCTCGTGCTTTTTGCGCTCCATTGACGATGCGCCTTTTCCGTCAATCAGTCGACCGGATCGTTCTGATGTTGTCGAGAGGGACAATTCGTCGATGATTTCGTCGACCGAGGCGGCCTCGCCGGTGTCCGCTGCGGTGAGCGGGTAGCAACCGAGAGTGCGGAAACGAATTCGGCGATTCACGATTTCTTCACCAGGCTCGAGCGGGTATCGGTCGTCATCAATCATGATGAGCTGCCCGTTGCGTTCGACGGTCGGGCGTTCTTTCGAGAAATACAGGGGAACAACCTCGAGCTTTTCGCGGCGGATGTACTTCCACACATCGAGTTCGGTCCAGTTCGAAATGGGGAATGCCCGCATCGTCTGGCCCGGCTTGAGCGTTGAGTTGACAGTGTGCCAAAACTCGGGTCGCTGGCTCGACGGGTCCCAGGCGTGACCCGGTTCGCGCAGGCTGAACATTCGTTCCTTGGCACGCGAACGTTCCTCGTCGCGACGTGCGCCACCGAGGGCGACATCGTATTCACCAGCGTCCAACGCCGCACGAAGAGCAACCGTCTTCATCAGGCGGGTGTATTCGTCCGCTCCGTGAGTCCATGGGGTGATCTTGTTGTCACGTCCGTCCGGATTCGTGTGAACCACCAGGTCGAGGTTGTTCGTGCGCGCGGTGTCGTCACGGAACTTGATCATTTCCTTGAATTTCCAGGTCGTATCGATGTGCAACACGGGGAACGGAACGGGTGCCGGCGCGAATGCCTTGACCGCGAGACGCAGCAAAACTGTCGAATCTTTACCGATGGAGTACAAAATGACGGGCTTCTGGAAGGCGCTCGCTGCCTCACGAATCATCCAAATCGCTTCGGCTTCGAGGGCGTCGAGGACAGCATCTTCGTCGTTTGAGCTCTTCGAATTCATACGCTCCAGCCTACCGTCTCTGATGGTTGTCACGGGGTGAGAGACCGTTTGCCCGGCCTCACTGAGGGCGAATGTGGCACAGCAAGGCAAAATGAGGATTCGATTCGAGCGACGATTCCGTCAATTAGGCTGAGAATATGAATCGGATGCTCATCACCGGTGGCGCAGGTTTCATCGGCTCTAACTTCGTGCACCACGTCATCGACCACACGGATTATCACGTCACCGTGCTTGACGCGTTGACGTACGCGGGAAACAAGTCGTCAATCGAATCTGTGCTTGGCGAACGCGCCGCGTTCGTGCAGGGTGACATCTGTGACGCGGTCTTGGTCGACCAACTGATTGCCGAGACCGATGTCGTCGTGCACTTCGCGGCCGAGTCTCACAATGACAACTCGCTCAACGATCCGCGCCCGTTCGTCGACACCAACATCGTGGGAACCTTCACGCTGATTGAAGCGGCGCGACGGCATGGCACGCGGTTTCACCACATTTCAACGGACGAAGTCTATGGTGACCTCGAATTGGACGATCCAGAACGATTCACCGAGACCACACCGTACAACCCGTCGAGCCCGTATTCCGCGACGAAGGCGGGGAGTGACCTCTTGGTTCGGGCGTGGGCTCGATCCTTTGGGCTTCGGGCGACACTGTCGAACTGTTCCAACAATTACGGGCCGTACCAACACATCGAGAAATTCATCCCCCGCCAGATCACCAACATCCTTTCGGGAATCCGACCGAAACTCTATGGTGCGGGAAACAACGTGCGGGACTGGATTCACGCCGACGACCACAGTTCGGCTGTGTTGCGCATCGTCGAACGCGGCGAAATCGGACAGACTTATCTGATCGGCGCCGACGGTGAAAAGTCGAATCTCGAGGTTTTGCAGATCATTCTCAGCGCGATGGGCCAGCCGAACGATGCATTCGATTTCGTTACTGATCGCCCCGGTCATGACCTGCGGTACGCGATCGATTCGACCAAACTTCGAACCGAACTCGATTGGCGACCTCGGTTTACCAATTTCGACGAGGGTATCTCGGCGACAATTGATTGGTACGCCGAAAATCGGACGTGGTGGGAAAACGACAAGCAGTCTGTCGAAGATTTCTATCGCACCCAAGGACAGTAAGTGATGATGCACGAGGTCGTGAGTCGAGCCCGAGAGGCTCAGCGTGAATGGGCTCTCGTTCCCGTCCGAAAACGAGCCTCGGTAGCCCGCCGGTTTTCCCAATTGGTCTACGCGAACCAAATGGAAATCCTCGATTCTATTCAGACAGAAACCCGCAAAAACCGACTCAGTGCTTTTGAGGAAGCGATCGACGCCGCTCAACAGGCTCATTACTACGGGCGACGTGCACCGGGAATCCTGCGGTCGGCCCGTCGCCGCGGCGCGATCCCGTTTTTGACTCACGCAGTCGAACACCAACGCCCCATCGGGGTGGTCGGCGTCATCACCCCGTGGAACTACCCATTCACGCTTCCCGCTTCTGATGTGATTCCTGCCCTCATCGCGGGCAACGCCGTTGTTCTGTTACCGGATGCGGCGACCCCCGCAACTGCGGACATTGTTGAACGACTTTTGCGTGAGGCCGGACTTCCCGCGGGCGTCTTGACCGTTGTTCATGGGGGTGGTCGGGTGCACGGAGACGACCTTGTTGCGACTGCCGACTTCATTATGTTCACAGGCTCGACCGCAACGGGGCGTTCCGTTGCCGAAAAGTGCGCGACGCGGCTCATCGGGTTCTCGGGCGAACTGGGCGGGAAAAACCCGATGCTCGTCCTTCGCGACGCCGACGTTTCTGCCGCTGCTCGCGCCGCCGCTCGCTCGTGTTTTTCGAATTCCGGTCAACTGTGCGTCAGTATCGAACGGATTTACGTCGTCGACGAACTGCACGACCGCTTTTTGGCCGAGTTCGCTGAACACGTTCGAGCGATGAAACTCGGGTCCGGCTTCGACTGGGACATCGATATGGGCCCATTGATTTCAGCCGCACAATTCGACCGAGTGACAACACAGGTCGCCGATGCCGCGAAACGAGGTGCGACGGTCGTGGTCGGCGGTTCCGCCCGCCCAGACATCTCCCCCACGTTTTTTGAACCGACCATCCTCACCGGTGTGACCGACGAGATGGACCTCGGCGCGGGGGAAACGTTCGGCCCCGTCGTGTCGGTGTACCGCGTCGCCGACGACGCGGAGGCGATTCGTCGCGCCAACGAATCTGACTACGGGCTGAACGCGAGCCTCTGGACAAATCGTCCTGATGACGTCGCGCCTCACATTCACTCGGGGACTGTCACCGTGAACGAGGGATTCTCGGCGAGTTGGGCCTCCCACGGTGCACCGATGGGTGGCATGAAAACGTCGGGTGTTGGACGACGTCACGGGCGCGAGGGAATCCTCAAGTACACGGAATCTCAAACCGTGGCCACCCAGCGACTTCACGGAATCGCCCCCATTGGCAACCAATCAAATCGAGACTTCGCGGGCATGCTCAACCGACTGCTCGCGATCTGGAATCGGATCTCGTGAATCGCCGAAACCGACTGTCGTCCTCGCGCTTCCTGGTGACGGGCGGTGCGAGCGGCCTCGGACGCCAATTGGCGCTTCAGGCGGCCGCGCGAGGGGCGGCCGTGGTCATCTGGGATCGCGACGGTGCAGGCGGGAAACGTGTTGGCGACGAGATTCGCGCTGCTGGCGGAACGGCTCAATCGTTCGAGATTGATATCACCGACCGGAATGCTGTCGATAAAGTGGCTGCGCAGTCTGGCGCGGTCGACGTCGTCATCAACAACGCGGGCTTGGTCACTGGGGAGTGGTTCCTCGACGCGCCGCCCGACAAAATCGAGCGACTGTTTCAGGTCAACGTCCTCGCCCTGTATTGGGTGACGCGCGCGTTCTTGGGCGGGATGACCGACCGCAATCGCGGCTGTGTCGTCACAATCGCCAGCGCGGCCGGGCTCGTCGGGGTTGCTCAGCAGACAGATTATTCCGCCAGCAAGTTCGCTGCCGTCGGGTTCATGGAATCACTTCGCGCCGAACTGCGGGCGCAGGACTCGTCCGTGAACACGTTGACCGTGTGCCCGTTTTACATCAACACGGGGATGTTCGACGGCGTCCAAACCAAGTTTCCGGCGCTGCTGCCAATCCTCGATGAAGTTGTCGTCGCCGGGCAAATACTCGACTCGATCGAACGTGGACGCGCCATGCTTGTTTTACCGTGGTTCGCCCGGACGCTCCCGCTGGTCCGATTGCTTCCCGTCCGAGCATTCGATAGAGTCGCCGACTTCTTTGGCATCAACAAGACGATGGAATTCTTCCGAGGCCGAAGCCACAAAAGTCGCTGACCACAAGGGTTTGGCGCACTAAGCGCACCTGATAGACTCGTCAAGTTGTCGAGAGACAACTCGCGCCTGTAGCTCAACGGATAGAGTATCTGACTACGGATCAGACGGTTGGGGGTTCGAATCCCTCCAGGCGCACACTTCTTGTTCAGCCTCTAATTCACTGGCTAGATTCATAGAAAACTCGCCGACGTGGTTATGAAACAGCCTTTTTCACCATCGCGGTGATGCGCTTTTCGACCTCGGGCGTCATTCCGACGATCGCAAAACCCGTCGCCCACATTGGCCCGTCATCGAGATTGGCGGCGACGTCGAAACCGAACGTGCTGTATCGAACCTTGAACTTTCCCGCGGCCTGAAAGAAGCAAATGTTCTTTCCGTCCTTGTGATACGCGGGCATCCCGTACCAGGTTTTCGGGGCCAACTCGGGGGCGGCGGCCATGACGAGTTCGTGAACCCGCAGCCCAATTTCGCGATCTGACGGGTCCATCGCCTGATAGTTCTCGAGCACATCGGCTGCGTGTTCCGCGGGGGTGAACTTTCGGCGGCGTTCCGCTGCTGCTGCGCGCATCGCCGCTTTTTCTTCTTTGCTAAATGTGTCAGCCACGAGAACCTCCCTTTTGTGCGACACCCAATGTTCCCACACATCGCTGAGGTAGATTGGGTACCCGAGGTTGATTCGCTAGTCAGAGAATCCCTGATGCAAAGGAAAAACAATGTCGACAGACGCAACATGCCCGGTTCCCCACGGCGCTCACACGAACATGGGTTCGAGTGCCGTTGAGTGGTGGCCGAACGCCCTCAACCTCGACATCCTCCACCAACACGACACCAAGACGAACCCGTTGGGCGATGACTTCGACTATCGCGAGGCCGTCAAGTCCCTCGATGTCGCAGCCCTCAAAAAGGACCTCACCGACCTCATGACCGACAGCCAGCCCTGGTGGCCGGCCGACTGGGGTCACTACGGCGGATTGATGATTCGCATGGCATGGCACTCGGCCGGTACTTATCGAACCGCCGACGGCCGAGGTGGCGGCGGGTCGGGAACCCACCGCTTCGCGCCTCTCAATTCCTGGCCCGACAACACCAACCTCGACAAGGCCCGTCGCCTCTTGTGGCCAATCAAAAAGAAGTACGGCAACAAAATCAGCTGGGCAGACCTCATGATTCTCGCCGGAAACGTCGCCTACGAATCGATGGGGCTGAAGACATTCGGTTTCTCGTTCGGTCGTGCCGACGTCTGGCACCCCGAAAAGGACACCTATTGGGGGTCAGAGAAGGAATGGCTCGCTCCGAGCGATGAGCGTTACGACAACGTCGATGACCCCTCGACGATGCAGAACCCGCTTGCTGCAGTCCAGATGGGCTTGATTTACGTGAACCCCGAGGGTGTCAACGGCAAGCCGGACCCGATGAAGACCGCTGGGCAGATCCGTGAGACGTTCGCTCGGATGGCGATGAACGACGAAGAAACCGTCGCGTTGACCGCCGGTGGCCACACCGTCGGAAAGACTCACGGAAATGGAAACGCCGCGAACCTCGGACCGGCACCGGAAGCCGCGGACCTGGCGGAACAGGGCCTCGGCTGGATGAACCACACGACCCGCAGCATTGGTCGCGACACCGTGACGAGTGGAATCGAAGGCGCGTGGACGACCAACCCCACTCAGTGGGACAACGGATATTTCTATCTGTTGTTCACCTATGACTGGGAATTGCGAAAGTCGCCCGCCGGCGCTCACCAGTATGAACCGGTTGGCATCAAGGAATCGGATATGCCGGTTGACGTCGAGGACCCGACCATTCGCCTCAACCCGATCATGACGGACGCCGACATGGCGATGATCACCGACCCGATTTATCGCGAGATTTCCGAGCGCTTCTACAAAGACCCCGAATACTTCTCGGACGTTTTCGCACGCGCGTGGTTCAAGTTGACCCACCGCGACATGGGTCCCAAGGCGCGTTACATCGGGCCAGAGATTCCCGCAGAGGACCTCATCTGGCAGGACCCGGTAACTCCCGGTTCGACGTCCTACGACATCGCGGCGATTACGTCGGCCATCAACGCCAGCGGACTGTCCGTGAGCGACATGGTCGCAACCGCGTGGGACAGCGCACGTACTTTCCGTGGCTCTGACCTCCGTGGTGGTGCCAACGGCGCGCGCATCCGACTTGCCCCCCAGAAGGATTGGGCGGGCAACGAACCTGAGCGTTTGCAGTGCGTGCTTGCGGTCCTCGAGCCGATCGCCACCGAGCACGGAGCAAGCGTCGCCGATGTCATCGTCTTGGCCGGAAACATCGGCGTCGAAAAAGCCGCTGCGGCGGCGGGACACCCCGTGTCCGTTCCGTTCACTGCCGGTCGCGGCGACGCCACGGCCGAGCAAACCGACGTCGACTCTTTCGCCCCACTCGAACCGTTGCACGATGGTTTCCGCAACTGGGTCAAGGAAAACTACGTTGTGACCGCGGAAGAACTTCTGCTCGACCGCGCCCAGCTCATGGGACTCACCGCCCCGGAAATGACGGTTCTGATTGGCGGGATGCGGGTTCTCGGTACGAACCACGGAGGAACCAAACACGGTGTCCTGACCGACAACGTCGGAGTTCTGTCGACCGACTTCTTCACCAACCTCACGGACATGACATACGTCTGGGAGCCCGCGGGGACGAACCTTTACAACATGCGGAACCGCACCAACGGGCAGGTCGCATGGACGGCAACCCGAGCCGATCTTGTGTTCGGATCGAACTCGATTCTGCGAGCGTACGTCGAGGTCTACGCGCAAGACGACAACAAGGGCAAATTCGTCAGTGATTTCGTTTCGGCGTGGACAAAGGTGATGAATTCGGATTTGGTCACAGCGCACAACTAGAGGTTGAGTTTTTGATCGGGAGCCTCTCGTTGTCTTTGTGAACTTCGGTAAAGTTTCGTCATGGCTCACATTCGTCGTGCATCCGAAATCGATGTCGAACAGTTAACCGATTTGGTCGAGCAGTACCGGGGTTTTTACGGCCAAGAGCCGAATCTTCGAACGCAGCAATTTGTGCATGATCGGGTTACGAGAAACGAGAGCATTGTGTTTGTTGCCGAGGAAGAAGGTCAACTCGTTGGTTTTTCGCAGTGCTACCCGAGCTTTTCCACGGTCGCGCTCGCGGAGATTTGGCTGCTGAACGATGTGTTTGTCCTCCCAGATTTTCGACGCCGACACATTGCCGAACAGTTGATGACTGAAACAGAGGGAGCCGCGAAAAACGCCGGAGCGGCTCGAATTTGGTTACGAACGGCACATCTGAACGGCCCAGCTCAAGCGCTGTATGAAGGACGCGGGTGGGTGCCCGACGATGTCTTCAAACGCTATGACCTCGTCTTTTGAGGACTAACGGGAATTAACATTCCCCCACCGGTGCGGTCGTTAAACGCCTGGCCGCTGGTTTTTCAGACCCTTGTCCATCGCGGCACGAGCCGCGGTGACACTCGCACGCTCGGATACCTCGGGGACGCCGACCTGCCAGAACGCGCCACCCTCGGTGAAGTCTTTGGCGCGAACCTTGGTCACGATCACTGCGGTCTTGTCCGCCTTCCGCGCTGATGCGAGTGCGTCAGCAAACTCGGCGAGAGTGTGCACCTCGAACGTGACAGCCCCCATCGATGCGGCGTGGGCTGCGAAGTCGACGCGCGCGTCGGATCCAGTTCCCACGGAATCGGCCAACATGTTGTTGTAGGAAGCACCGCCCTGGCTCGTTTGAAGTCGTTCGATGACGGCGTACCCCTCGTTGTCGCAGACGACGAGGATCATTTTGTGACCGGACAACACTGACGCATAGATGTCCGAGTTCATCATGAGGTACGAGCCGTCGCCGACCATCGCAAAGACCTCACCGTGGGGGCGTGCCATCGCGGCACCCCACGCCCCCGAGATTTCATACCCCATGCAGGAATAGCCGTATTCACAGTCGAAACTCGCGACCGCCTTGCTCATCCAGTTGACGTTCAGATCGCCTGGCAAACCGCCCGCAGCCGTAAGAACGTAGTCCTCGTCGGTCGCAGCGCCGTGCACCAATCCGATCAATTGGGCGTAGCTCGGCGGCCACGCTCCGTCGTCCGCGGTGCGCCCATTGACGAAGACCTCGAGCTCGCCTCGCAAACGCGTAGCGTTTTCGGTCCAAGACGCGTCGGTCGACCAGTCGCCCAGTGCCTCGCTCAGCTCGGTGAGCCCTTCACGAGCATCGGCTACGAGCGGCGTCGAGCGGTGCTTGATTGCGTCAAACCGTGCCGCGTTGAGCCCCACGAACTGAGTCTCGGACGAAAAGAGCGTCCATGATCCGGTGGTGAAGTCTTCGAGGCGCGTTCCAACCGCGAGCACGACGTCGGCGTCCCGCACCACCGCGTTAGCGGCTTCCGCACCCGTCACGCCGACTGGTCCCGCATAGCGCGGGTGGCTGGCAACGAGGGATGACTTTCCCGCGACCGTTTCGACGACCGGAATCCCGTGTTTGTCGGAGAACATCGCTAACTCGGCCTCGGCGCGCGAATAGTGGACGCCACCTCCGGCGATGATGGCGGGGCGTTTGGCCGAGCGAAGCAATTCCACGGCTCGCGCGAGTTGCCCTCGGTCCGGACGGGGTCGAGGGGACTCGTGAATGGCCGTCTCAAAGAACGCCTCGGGGTAATCAAACGCCTCGGCGGCGATGTCTTGGGGCAAACCGATGAACGCCGGTCCGCAATCACCGGGATCGAGCATGGTTGCGACCGCCTGCGGCAGCGAACTGAGGAGTTGCGCGGGGTGGGTAATGCGATCCCAATACCGAACTACCGGCCGGAAGGCGTCGTTGACCGTGGTCGACGGCACTCCAAAGTGTTCGACTTGCTGAAGGACCGGGTCGGGAAGTCGCGACGTGAACGTGTCCCCGGCGATGAAGAGGACAGGAAGACGGTTCGACATCGCGACACCGGCGGCCGTGACCATGTTGGTAGCGCCAGGGCCGATTGAGGTCGTGCACACCATGATTTGCTGCCTGCGCGTTGCCTTGGCGAACGCCGCAGCGGCGAGACCCATTCCCTGTTCGTTCTGACCGCGCCACACGGGAAGTTCCTTACGGTGAGTCTCGAGCGAGTGCCCGAGACTCGTCACGTTTCCGTGACCAAAGATGCCGTACGCGCCGGGGAACAGCGGAACATTCTTTCCGTCAACAATCGTGCGCTGCGCGATGAGATAGCGGACGAGCGCCTCGGACGTCGTGATTCGAACGGTCTTACTTGCCACGGTTTTCTCCTGTGAGGTCTGTGACGGTCTCCCATGTGCGGGAATCCCATGAATTGATCAGCGCCTGTTGCACGTTGACGACGTCGACTGCTTCGCGGAAACTGGGCGAGAACGAACTGTCGGTCGCCAGCGCCTCGAGGAAGGAATAATCCTCGATCGCAACGAGGTCTTCGAGCCCGATCGGATTCGCCTGACCGGGCGAAAAGACGCCGTGGAACGGGAAGCGATCGCCACCGAAGATTGTGGTGTATCCCGAGCTGATGTCGTCCGTGAGTTTGTAGTACTGCAACTCGTTCATCTTCTCGAGGTTCCAAGCGATTGCGCCCTTGGTGCCGTAAACCTCGAACGCGTTCTGGCTCTCGGGGCCGACGAGCGTGCGGCTCACTTCAAATGTTCCTGTCGCGCCGTTCTCAAAGTTACACAGCATCGAGGCGAAGTCTTCGTTTTCGACATCACCCTTGGGGTCTTCAGGTCGACCGCGGCCGTAGTGACTCGCGGCGCCGGATGGCAGGGGACGCTGTGGAATGGTCGTGTTGCGCATTCCCACGACGTCAGTGATGTCGCCGATGAGGTACTGCGCCATAGAAACCGAGTGACTGAGGATGTCACTCGTGACTCCGTAACCGGCCTGGTCGAGGATGAAGCGCCACGTCAGAAGGCCGAGTTCGTCGCTGCCGTACATCGACACGAATCGACCGCGATAGTGGGTGATTTCACCGAGCTCGCCGGAGGCAATGAGATTTCGTGCGTGCATAACGAGAGGCGCCCACAGATAGTTGTATCCGACACCCGTGCGGACGCCCGCCTTCTTGGCCATTTCGTAGGCGGCGACCGTCTGTTCGGGCTTTCCGCCGATGGGCTTCTCGCTGAATACG
Organism: Microbacteriaceae bacterium; assembly: GCA_044353905.1. Classification (GTDB taxonomy): domain Bacteria; phylum Actinomycetota; class Actinomycetes; order Actinomycetales; family Microbacteriaceae; genus MWH-TA3. The sequence continues at coordinate 14,712 of JBILBA010000011.1, forward strand.
GCCTTACCCGCGGCGCAAGCCGCCTCAATCATCGGCAGGTGGAGCATGTTGGGCGCGGTCACCCAAACGACATCGACGTCATCCGATGCGATCGCTTCGCGCCAGTCGGCTACGGCACGCTCGAAGCCGAAGTCGCGAACGGCTCGCTCACGTCGTTCCTCCTCGGTGTCCGCACAGACGACGAGCACGGGATCGAACGAGCGATCGGGGAACAGCGAGGGGATACGGAGCATGGACCGGCTGTGGCCCTGTCCCATCCAACCAAGGCCCAAGACGGCGACTCCAATTCGACGGTTCATGTTCAGCTCTTTCCTGTACGGCCCTCGGCCGAGGTCATCGGCAGACGGGGATCTTGTGTTTGGGTATTCCAGGTCTCTCGAATCCAGTGGTGCTCGGGGTCATCGCAGAACGCCATCGTTCGCTCGCCGCCCGGACCGGCCAGCACGTTAAGAAAGTACATCGGATATTCGGGCGGGGCGACGGTCGGACCGTGGTACCCCTGGGGGACGTTGTACACGTCACCGTCGTGGATCATGACGGTGTCGTCGACCGAGCCGTCAACGGTGTAAATGTGGAACAAACCTTGGCCCGTCGGGTCTCCGTGGGGGCTCTCGCCCCGCCCGATGCGGAAGTAATAGATTTCTTCGTTGGTCGTCGCGCAGTCGCCGATTCCGTCGTGGCGATGTGGCGGCCATGACGAAAGGTTGCCGCCGGGCGTGATGACCTCGCACACATTGATGCGGTGGGCGGCGGTGTACGACGAGGGCGTCGCGATGTTGGTCACCTGGCGAGTTGCCTGACCTGACCCGCGAACTTCGACGGGAACGTCAGCGGCGGGGATGTGCTCGACGGGGAAAGTCTCGCTCGCGCGCGCGGTGCACAGCGCAATCTCGCCGGCATGACCAGACATCGTGACGGTTGAGCCAACCGGAATGTATATCCAGTCCGACACCGCGGCGAAAATTCCCTTTCGACCAGCGAGAGTGAACTCGGCGCCGTCAACGGTGACCGCGACGTTCTCGGCAGAAAGAGGAACGAGCACGCCCTCCTCGCCGTCGAGCACGACCGAGACGGTGCTGCCGGTACTCAAGGTGTAGACGTGAAGTCCGCTGTACGCCCAGCCAGCGTTTTCAGGTGTGACGAGAACGTCGGCATCACCGCTCGCCAACTTCCCTGCAGGAAAAAACCAAGTCATGACGTGCCTTTCGAGTGGGTTGATGACGTGGGCCGAATGGCCGCAGCGGCGCGAGCCACCGCCGCTTCGGGGTTTCCGTCGTTGGGATAAAGAAGCGTGCGACCGGCGACAACCCCGCGCACATTGGGTTCGTTCATGGCGCTCGCCCAGAGCGCAAAGGTCTCGTCGGAGTCGCCGACCGGTTCGCCACCGAGCATGAGGATGGGAAGCGTCGTGGCCGCAGCCACCTCGGCCATGCGGGCGGTCGCCGGAATCTTCAGCCATGTGTACGCCGAGGACGACCCGAGTCCCGACGCGATGGCCACCACCGTGGTGAGTGCCTCGTCCGAGGTGTCGAGGATCGCTTTTCCGGCGGAGTCTTTGAGGTACGGAAGTGGTTCGATCATCGCCATCAGTTTTCGGTCGGCGAGTTCGGTGGTCAGTCGAGCGACCGTCTCGATGGTCCGAGCGACACCGGGGTCGGAATAGTCGATTCGAATGAGCGTCTTGCCGCCGTCTAATCCCGTCGATTCAATGTGATTCGAGTCGTATGCGGTGAGGCGGTCATCCAACTCCCAGGTCGCACCGATGATGCCACCGCGGTTCATCGTGCCGATCGCTAACTTGTCATCGAGCGCTCCGAGCCATGCGAGTTCCTCGAGAACGTCGGCGCTCGCGAGAACGCCGTCTACTTCGGGCAGCGCGAGGCAGCGAACGAGTCGATCGAGCAGCGTGTATCGGTCGGCCATCGCCAACCGGTCGGAGCCGAGTGAGATCTTGCCTCGCGCCGTGTGGTCAGCAGCGATGATGATGAGGCGCCCGTCGGCGCTAGCAACCGGACGGCGTCGCCGAGAAAGTAGCGCATCGGCGAAGGATGCCGGCTGGAAAACGCGCGCGTCAATGAGTTCGCGATAGCGGGTGCGGTCAAGGCTCATGCTGGTTCCCCCATCAGTGCGTCGAGCTCGTCGACGGTCGGCATCGCGTCGGCGCACGTCAGACGAGTCGATACGAGAGCACCCGCGGCGCTCGCGAAGCGGCCGATTCGGTCAAGATCCCATTCGTGAAGCAGTCCGTAGCACAGCGAACCGCCGAATGCGTCTCCGGCTCCGAGCCCACACACGACGTCGATGGGCATGGCGGGGATACTGATTCGTTTCGTGGCGGTCGCGAGCATGACTCCCTCGGCGCCCAGTTTGATGATGGCGAGGCGGACGCCGGCCGCGAGGAGCGCGTCTGCGGCGGCGTCGGGTTCGTCCGTCCCAACGGCGATGGCACATTCTTCGCGATTACCGACGACGACGGTCGCGAGCGCAATCGCACGTTCGGCCATTGAGCGCGCGTCCTCGACACTCGCCCACAGTGACGGTCGGTAATCAAGGTCGAGGATGGTGTGATTGTCGCGCGACCGCAGCGACATCCATTCGAGGCACGTGTCTGCTGTCGAACCCTGGGAGAGGGAAGCCTGACTGATCCAGAGGACCTTCGCGTGCCGCACGACCTCGACGGGCACATCGGCGGTCGTGATTGTGGTGTCCGGCGCTGCCGGGCCGCGATAGAACATCACGGTCGGGCTTTCCGGGGGAGTCAGTGCCGCGAATGCGAGCGGTGTTTGAGCACCCTTCACTGTGCCCACGAATTCCGTGTCGACACCCCATCCCGCAAGCCGGCCCTTCACGTACTCGCCGAAGGCGTCGTCCCCGACTTTCGTCGCGAGTGCGACTCGAAGCCCGAGCTGCGCCGCGGCGACGGCCACGTTCGTGGGGCTACCCCCGACGGATTTCTGGAAGCTTTGTTGACCGTCGAACCCGATGTTGGGTTCCATCGAATACAGGTCGACGCTGATGCGGCCGACGCTGAGAACATCCACGGTGTCCACCTGGTTATCCGAGAGTGGGGGCGACGACGTCGGTCAAGTACTGAAGCGAAGCCGAGACCTGTTTGACCGGCCCCTCGCCCTCGGCGGGGAACCCGCTCGTAATCGCGGTGTCCTGTTCGATGACGTACCAACCGCGATAACCGCCCGCCTCGAGGGTTTGCACGACTCCGAGGATGTCGACATCGCCAGCACCAAGATTGGTGAAAACTCCTGCTTGCACCGCGGACATGAGGGTGACCTCGCGGCGAAGAACGGCCGCGGTCATGTCGAGGCGAACGTCTTTCAGGTGGACGTGTCCGACGCGATCGAAAGCGTCCTTTGCAAACTCGACCGGGTCCTGGCCGCCGAACGCCATGTGCCCGGTGTCGAGGCAGAAATTCACGTCGCAACTGTCGAGAACTCGGGAAATGTCGTCTTTTGTCTCGACGAGCGTCTGGACGTGAGGGTGCAGAACCTGTTGGATTCCGTGCTCGCCGCAGATGTCATCGATGACACCGAGCATCTCGGCCATGTGACGTTTTTCTTCGGTCGACAATGCGCGAGGGAAAGCCCAGCCCCAGTCCTGAACCGGCGAGGACACCATCTTTGTCGCACCCGCTTGCTGGAACAATTTCGCGGTTGCCGTCGCGCTCGCGATGGTGGCTTCTCGTTCGGCGGGATCGTGAACCACCACGGGAGTGAATCCTCCGAGCAGCGCGATGCCGTATTCGCCGAGTTCTGCGGTCAATTTCGCCGGGTCGTCGGGGAGGAACCCCTCGGCGCCCAGTTCCGTCGCGGTGAATCCCAATCCCGCCATTTCGCCCAGAACGCGGCTCGTCGGGAGCATGGCTCCCCAATCGGGAACCTCGCAGATACCCCACGAGATTGGGGCGGAGGCGACGCGGGAGAGAAAGTCGGACACGGAAAACCTTTCGTTGGAACGCTCCAACAAGTATGGCAGACTAAAAGTCCACACCGCAATACATCGAAGAAGTGCCGAGGAGGTTTGCCGTGAAGGTTCTCGTTGTCGGGGCAGGTCGCATGGGGTCCATTCGTGTCGAGGACCTCGTTGTAGACCCCCGAGTCACTGAAGTGGCGATCACCAATCGAAGCGACGAGCGAGCGCGAACCGTCGCGGCCCAATTCGGTGCCACCGTCGTTCCGTGGGAGTCGATGGCCGACACGGATGCCGATGCGACGGTCGTTGCCGTTGGTACCGACGCCCACGAACTCGTTCTGGAGGCCGTCCTCCCTCGAGGAATCCCGGTGTTGTGTGAAAAACCCATCGCACTGACTCTCGCCGCAACCCAAGCGGTGATCGACACCGCGAACACCCACGGCTCGTCGCTTCAGATCGGATTCCAACGACGATTCGATGACGCGATTCGCTCGGTTTACGACACGATCGAATCGGGTCGCATCGGCACGATGTATTCCCTCACGATGACGGCACACGATCACACACCGAGCGCTCGCGAGTTCATCGCTGGCAGCGGCGGGATTTTCCGCGACATGCTCGTGCACGATTTCGATCTCGTTCGGTGGTTGACGGGAAGTGAAGTCGAGACGGTGTTTGCGACAAAGGGAGTCCTCGCTCACCAGGATTATGCCGATTTCGACGACGCCGACGTGTGTTCCGTCGTCGCCGTCACGACCGGCGGAGTGCAGGTGGTCATCACCGGTACGCGTCACGGCGCCCTCGGTCAAGACGTTCGACTCGAAGCGTTCGGTTCCAACGACTCGGTGTCCGCCGGGCTCAACCCCCGCACTCCGTTGCGAACGGCCGAGGGTGACCTCACCCTCAACACCGACCCGTATCGCGGATTCGTCGATCGTTTCCGCGAGGCGTTCCGCAACGAAACGCAATCCTTCGTGTCTTTCGCCGCCGGAGAAATCGCTAACCCGTGCCCGCCCGATTCGGCCGTCGAGAGCCTGCGCATCGCCATCGCGTGTGAGCAATCGGTTGCCACCGGTTCCGCGGTTCGGGTCGCCGACGTCACCTAAACCGATGCCGTCATCACGCCCCACCATCAACGACGTCGCCACACGAGCGGGCGTGTCGAAGTCGCTCGTTTCGCTCGCCCTCTCTGGCTCGACGAGGGTCAGTGCCGTCAGTCGACAACGAATCGTGGACGCCGCTGCCGAATTAGGTTACCGCCGAAACGCAGCGGCCAGAAGCCTCGCGGTTCGTCGAAGCCACACCATCGGCGTGCTCATTCTCGATCTGCACAACCCCGTGTTCGCCGAGATCCTCGACGGTGTCCAAATCGAGGTTCGCGAACACGGGTTCAGCACGATGTTGATTTCGGGAGGGACCGACCCCGAACTCGAACAAGTGGAAATCGACACGCTTCTGCAGTTTCAAGTGGAGGGACTCATTCTCATCGCGCACCGGTTGCCCGCTTCGGTACTAAAGGCCATCGCCGCCGAAGTTCCAACGGTCGTCGTGACTCGTGACGACATCGCGGTCCCCAACATGGACTCCGTTTCCAATGACGATGTTGCCGGGGCGCGAATGGCGGTCGATCACCTCGTCGAATTAGGACATTCCCGAATCGTCCACTTGAGCGGTGGTGACAATCCGGTCTCGCACGCACGGGCAGAGGGTTATCGTCTCGCGATGACCCAACACGGTTTGGCGGAACACATTCGCGTCGTGCCCGGCGGGCTGACGGACGCAAAGGGGTACGCGGCGGCTCGCGATGCGCTGGCGGCTGCGCCCACGGCCCTTTTTGTCGCGAACGATGTCGCAGCAATCGGCGCGATTGCCGCAGTAGAGAACGCGAATTTGCGAATCCCAGAGGACATTTCGGTCATCGGATACGACGGAATCAGTATTGGGGGCATGCGCCGCCTCAACCTCACCACAATCGCGCAACCGCTCGCGGATCTCGGTCGGCTCGCGGCCCAGCAGTTACTCCATCGAATCAACGACCGCACTGCGCCGGCAAACCGTCAACACGTATCGGCGACCCTGGTGGTTCGAGGAACCACCGGTCCCGTCTCTGTTACGGCGTAGACGCGGCGGCGGCCCACTCGCGAAACCACGTGAGGCATTCTGGGTTGGCGAGCGACGACGTGTCGCGCTCGGGTCGGCCCGTGACAATGTCGGCGACCGCCAGTTCGGTCATCTTGCCACTTCGGGTTCGCGGCAATTCGGGAACTTCGACGATGATCGCAGGGACGTGCCTCGGGCTCGCCTGGGTTCGAAGAGTTGATCGAATCAGCCCCTCCAACTTGGCAGAGAGGGGTTGTTCGAGCACCACGAAAAGGACAACGCGCGAATCGTCGCCATCGGGCTGTTCGATCGCCATCGCTTCCAGCACGCCGGGAACGGACAGGACAACGCGGTAGATTTCCGCGGTCCCGATGCGAACCCCCTTCACGTTGAGGGTCGCATCTAATCGACCCAAAATCTCGAATCCGCCCGAGGGGGTTCGTTTCGCGTAATCGCCGTGAGCCCACAATCCGGGGAACCGATCGAAGTACGCGCCGTGACGCCGCGAACCGTCCGTGTCCCCCCAGAACGTCAGCGGCACGGACGGAAACGGCGTTCGGCACACCAGTTCACCTTCTTCGGACACGTCGGCCTCGGACCCATCCGACCGCAGAACAGTGACATCGAGTCCGAGCGCTGGGCCCTGAATCTCGCCGCGGACGACGGGCTCGGTGTCGACCCCCAGCACGAGACAGCCGCACAGGTCGGTACCTCCCGCGATGGATGCAACGTGCACATCGGGGGATACCGCATCGGCCACCCAGTCGTAGCCGGTCGCCGCGAGCGGGGAACCGGTAGACGCGATCGTTCGAAGTGCGGATAGGTCGAATGTGTGGCGAGGCTCGAGTTCGGCTCGGCGCCAGGAATCAATCAGCGCGGCGGAAACGCCGAGGAACGTCAGGCGTTCCTCGTGGGCAATCACCCACAATCGAGAAGTGTCGGGATACCCGGGGCTGCCGTCGCACAACACAATCGTCGCACCACGCCCGAGTCCGCACACCAGCCAGTTCCACATCATCCAACCGCACGTTGTCGCGTAAAGCATTGTGTCGCTCGGGCGAACATCGAGGTGGTATCCCTGTTCACTCAGGACTTTCATCAGAACGCCCGCCGCCGAATGGACGATGCACTTGGGGCGCCCCGTCGTTCCGCTCGAAAACAGGATGAAGCCCGGGTGGTTGAACGGAAGCGGGGTTGGCGCTAACTCGCCACCTCGATGCGGGGAAAGCCAGTCCTCCCACGACGGGTGCGCGTCACTCCCGCCGATGACAATGACGGTCGTGAGCGTTGGCAAATCACTGACGACCTGTGCGATCGATTCGGCAAGGAGAACTTGTTTGCCCCCATAGCGGTATGACGCGGCCGTCAGAAGGACGGTCGGTTCGATTTGTCCGAACCGATCAACCAGTGCGGCGGGACCAAAATCCGTCGATGCGGTGCTCACGACGGCGCCAATCGACAGGGCACCGAGAGCGAAAATCACGGTTTCGACAACATTCGGCGTCCACGCCACGACTCGGTCGCCGACCTGAACTCCCGAGGCTCGAAGAGCAGCCGCACAGGCAGCAACGTGTTCCCGGAGTTCCCCCCGCGTGAGCGAACGCCGCGGAGAGTCTTCGGCGTGCGCAATCAGCGCCTCAAACGACGGGTCCCCCGCCAACAGGGTGTCAACGATGTTCAGTCGCGCGTCGGGAAACCATTCCGTCCCCTCGAACCCACCCCCATGTGTCGTCCGCTCGCCGCGGAAGCCAACGATTCCCAATTCGTCCCACGCCTCGCGCCAAAAATCGTCAGGGTTTTCGATCGACCATCGATGCAGTTCTCGGAAATCCGCGAACCCGTGACGCGTGATCGCAGTGTCCATGAGCATGAGCGAATCCTATCCAGCGTGCGTTGCGGACGCGACGAGTCGGCAGGTTTACCGCGAGGAAAACCCATCCCTCACGGCGCGCGATATTCTTGCAGGATGAGGACTCGCAGCGGCCGGCGGATGGTGATTGGCGGCAGTCTCGGCCTCCTGATTCTTGTCGGCGCGTTCGCTTTGCGAGCACAACCGTCCCCGGAGCCTGACGTGAGTTTGCCCGGTGCCACCCGCGACTTTTTCACGCTGTCAATTAGCGTTTTTGTCGAATCGGTGCCGTTTATTTTTCTCGGTGTTTTGTTGTCGATGCTCGTGCAGATCTGGTTTCCTTCGAACCTTTTCGACCGGCTACTACCCCGCACACCAGTGCTGCGCCGCGCGGCGATGTCCCTGATGGGGGTTCTGCTTCCGGTGTGTGAGTGCGGCAACGTGCCGCTCGCGCGAGGACTGATTCGTCGCGGCCTCACCGTCTCGGAATCCATCACCTTTGTGCTCGCGGCGCCGATTCTCAACCCCGTGACCATCATCACCACATATCAGGCGTTCGGCTGGGACCACGGGATTCTCGCCGGAAGAATCATCGGGGGATTTGTCATTGCGAACCTCGTGGGCTGGTTTTTCAGCAAGCACCCGCGCCAACACGAACTGCTTACCCCGCAATTCGAAGCGAGTTGTCAATCGCACCGCACTAATCCCGCGGTAGGGAACAAGATTCGTCGGAGCGTCACGGGATTCGCCGAGGAAACGAGTGCGATGCTCCCCGCCCTCGTCCTCGGCTCGGCTGTCGCGGGAGCCATCCAGGTCGGAATCTCGCGGGACATCCTCGTCGCGTTGGGATCCAATCCGATCTGGTCGGTGCTTGCTTTGATGGGCCTCGCGTTCATCATCGCAATCTGTTCGAACGTTGACGCATTCTTCATTCTTTCTTTCGGATCGACGTTCATGCCGGGCAGCATTGTCGCCTTCCTCACGTTCGGGGCGATGGTTGATGTCAAGATGCTCGCCTTGTTGCGAACCACCTTTACGATTCCGACTCTTGTGCGGCTCACGGTCATTGTGGGTTTGTGCAGCATGATCCTGGGATTCGGGGTGAACCTCATTGGCTAAACGATTTCTGACACACTGGCGCGGAATCGTGCTGAGCCTGATCGGCGTCGTCTCGATCGCCTGGCTTGCGCTCACTGACCAGCTCGGTCTTTACATCCATCCGCGCTACTTTGTTTTCACCGTGATCATGGCCGCATTCGCCAGCGTGTTTGTGGTGTTGGGATTCGCCTTGCTGCCCGAGTCCGTGAATGAATCGCATGACCATGAAACCCCAGCCAAGCCCGCTCGAGGCGACTGGTGGTGGGTGTCGGCGCATGTGGTTCTCATTGCCGCTACAACAGTCGGATTACTTGTGCTCCCTCCGGCAACACTGACGACCTCGACAGTGGCGCAGCGCGCTATCAATAGTTCCGCACCCTCGTCCTTCGAGAACGAGTCGATTGATTTGGGCGTTGGGGACCTCAGCTCTCTCACCGTCAAGGACTGGGCGGGACTCCTGCGCCAGGGAGTTGTCGAAGACTCTTTTGCCGGAAAAGCTGTCACGCTTGTCGGGTTCGTCACCCCCGACACCGACGATCCAGCCAACGTCTTTTACGTCGCCCGTTTCACCGTTACCTGCTGTGCCGTTGATGCTCAGCCCATCGGTGTACCCGTCTATCTTCCAGGATGGCAGGACGATTTTGAGGTCGATGGCTGGGTGAGCGTGACCGGTGCGTTTGTGTCAAACCCCAGCACCAGTAGCCGCCAGTCGGTAGTTCTTTCCCCAACCGAAATCATCGCCACCGAACAGCCCACCCAACCCTATGTCTACTGATCCTCTCCCCCAACGCGCACGAGCGGACCAACGTCAAGGGTTCCGCCGGATAAGCCAGAGATTGATTGTTGCCCTCGTGGTGATTGCTGCTTCTCTGGGAGCGGCCAATGCAGCGCAGGGCCCACGCCTTAGCTCGGTTGAAGTCAATCCGACCGCCCTGACCACTCGTGACGGCCAACGTCTGCTGCTGCACGTCGACCAACCGCTCGCCGATGTCCGCCCCGACCACGTGACGATCACGCCCGAGGTGGACAACGAGGTCACGGTCGACCAGAACACGGTCACAATCCAATTCGCCAACATGCTTCACTACAACACCGAGTACACCGTCGCAGTGGACGTACAGAGTTCGTCGACTGGGCTTTCGGGACGGATCGAACACCGGTTCTCGACCTCTGACGTCGACGTGTATTCCCTCCGCCGGGACACCCGCATGGATGCCAATGGTCGGGACACGCCGGACCAAGTATTGCGTAACAGCCTTTCGGGGGACACTCCTGAAGAAACCGTCTTCGAATCGCCGCGAATTCAGGGGTACGTAACCCTTCGAGAACAACTTGCCGTGGTCACTCTCGATTCGAACAACCAACCTTCCCTGCTCGTGACGTCACCTGCCGACGGAACCCCAATCCCCATTGATACTGGGGGAGCCGCGACAATCGACAAACTTCAGGCCTCGGACACCGGCGACATGTTCGGCTACGTCCTCGACGACGGCTACGGTGCGCCAATCGATTTACGCAACAGACTGTATCTCTATGACCTCGCCTCGGGAAAGGGCGTTCCGGTGGTGGTCACCGGTTTCGGAGACGAACCGTTACCCGTCATGGACTGGACCTTCGTGCCCGGCACCACCGCAATCGTCGCGCAAGCTCAAGACCAACAGCTTTACTTCATTGATGTGCTTTCTGGTGCTGAACCAATCCCCCTTGGTGGGCACGTCGAGATGCGTGGTTTTATCCCGGGGACGGTGCGACTGGTAGTCGCAGACCCCCTGAGCGGTTCAATCATCGACCTCGCGGATGGAGCAACCACGACGCTTTCACTCCCGGAACCAGCGACTTCCCCAGATCTTTTTCCGGGCAAACTCGTTTTGCTCAGCGACGACAGTTACGTGCTACTCAACACGAAGATCGAAAACGACGAACAGATTTCATCCACGCTCGTTCGGACCGATACAGCCGGTAGTAGGGAGTTGTTTCAAACAGGTGCCACCGGAAGCCAGATTCGAAATTTTTGCCTCTCGCCTAATGGCGAATATCTCGCTGTCGAGGTTGTTTCAGGTGAAGGAGTCGCCGACAATTACCCCAGCGTGATCGGCTATAGCGCAACCTCCATCTTTTTTGTGCGCGTTGAGGACGGCACCTCCAACCGCGGAGTGAGCGGCTTTCTTCCTCACTGGTGCAGTTCACGCCCATAGGCTCGGGGCCTTAGATCAAGAAACTGGGCCGCTCTGTCGCGAGCCTAAAGGTCAATCACCCCATCAACGATGGCGGCAAGTGAGCCCGTGAAACAAATGATGATGACACTCAATCGGGCCAATTCCACCGACACGTATTTCTGAAGAAAAATCCCCAGCCACGAGCCAATCAACGTGAGAGCGGCAATACCTGCCCACATCCAAATGGACAGATTCGGTAACGTGCCGGACGCGGCGTATTTGGACAGGAACGACGTCACCCCAAGGGCGACAAAATACGGCTGCAGGGTTGCGGCAAAAGATTTTTGGTCCCAACCCGTCAATATTGCGTAGACGCCCATTGCTGGACCGCCGATCCCGGCAGTTGCACTCATAAAACCTGAACTCGCTCCGAAGAGAACTCCGAGGCCTCCGCGGGGAAGGAATCGATCGGATTTCACCGCAATGAGGGATGTCCCCAGCGCGAAAATGAGAATGACACCGATGCCGATCTGCAACAGTGGCCCGCTGAAAGCGACACTGAAAAATGCGCTCGGGATGATCACGATCACCGCGGGTATCGACAGAATCCAGAATTGTTTCCAGTCAACCGATTTTTTGCTTTGCAGGAAAACCAGCGCTGACGACAGTGCTCCCGCAATGTTCACCACCATCGGCCCTTCGAAGGGTCCGAGTGTCAGTACCAAGATCGGAGCAAGCGTGAGTGCGTATCCCATTCCCGCAACGCGCTGTGCAATGGCACCTACTAATATGCCAAGTGCGACAACCAGGAACACGATTGACTGCCTCTCAGTGTCGACGGGATCATCACAGTGGTGATTCCACCACCACCATAGGGCACTCTGGCAGAGCGCAATTGAGAGAGGCAAATCGATGCTGAGTTTTAGACATTCCGGTGACCTCGGAAAAAAGATTGCAATCTGGATTCCTTCCCTCGGTCAGCAATCACGAATGTGGGCGGAAATGCCGACCGCACTCGATGACTGGACCAGCGTGTTCGTCGAACTTCCCGGACACGGCGACAACTCGCCTGCGGACCAGTCTTTTTCGATTACCGACCTCGCAGACGAATGTCGCGAGTACCTGAAGAACAACGCTCGAGACGCTGAACGCGTTGTTGTCATCGGGCTGTCAATCGGCGGCACAATCGCTCTCGAACTTGCCGGTTCTCTGTCCGGCGATTCGGCGGCAGTCGTCATGGCTGCGGCGGCAACGATGGGGGACGCCGATGTCTGGCAGAGCAGAGCGGAACTTGCACGCACGGCGGGGACGACCGTCATGAGAGAAGCCGCTCAATCGCGATGGTTCACTGACGAGTTCGTCGACAGCAATTCCGGTGATGTGAACAAGGCCTTGGACAGCTTGGGCAGCGTCGACGGCGAATCGTATGCGCTGTGCGCCGAGGCTCTCGGGAGCTTTGATGGAACACAGACTGCGCGACACACTTCCGTGCCAGTGCTCGTCATCGCCGCGGAATGGGATGAGGTGGTTCCGCTGGATCGAGCACGCGACCTCAGCGAGTTGATTCCGCGCGGTGAGTTTGTCGAAATCCGATTGGCGCGGCATTTGTTTCCGATTGAGAAACCCGACGAGGTCGCTCGGCTCATCTCAACATTCATCGACCGCACAGGCGGAACATCGAACCCGTGAAGTTTTTTAGGCGACTTCGGACCAGCCAGCCCAATCGCCCAGGTAACCCAGTCGGCGAGATAAGCCGCGCGCGGCATCGCGGACCGCGGCACCGGCTTCCGTGATCGAAATTCCAGCCAAGCGATCACTCGGGCAACTCAGAGTGATGGAGCCCACGCACTCGCCCGCCGCATTGAAATAGGGGGACGCGACACCCGAACCGCCCTTGACCCAGCGTCCCGGTGAATACGAGTAACCGAGACTCCTGTCGATACGGAGTTGCTCTTGATACTCCTTTGTCGACGAAAAACTGAGTTCGGTGTATTGGGCAAAACCTTTGTTGAGGATTTGATTGCTGGCGTCTTCTGTCATTCCCGACAAGATGGCCGTGCCCGCGGCTCCGGATGTACAGGGGAATGGCTTTCCCAGCTCAATCACGTACTTGATGGTGTGATTGCAATCGACCTTGCCGCGGAAGACGAGTTCATCGCGAACTCGAACGGACAGGTAACAGGTTTCGTTGAACTTCTGTACGAGTTCGTTCAGGAACGGTTCCGCCGCTTTCCAAAGACTGTCGTGCTCTACGAGGGTTGACGCCAGTGAGAAAAGTTTCGGACCGGGGAAGTAGAGCTTTCGAATTTGGTCCTGCTCGACGTACCCAGCTTTTTCCAGCTGACTCATGATTCTGCTGACGGCACTGCGATCAACTCCGCTGAGTCGGGCGGCCTCGCGGACACCGAGCCCGTTGTTCTCGGCTGCGACGAGTTCGATGAGGTCGATTGCGCGACCGAGAACCCCACTAGCGCCGACGGGCGGCGTCGCCTCAGGTTCCGTCACGTGCTCATCCTTCCCGCTCAACGAGCATCAGTCTATTTTGCTCGTCGGGCCCGAATCGGTCTTTGGTAACAAATCGGCAACAACTCGAGACGCTCTAGCCAAACTCGTCGAAAAGTTGTATGCTCGAAGAAATAAGACTGTGTCTCATTTTATGAGACAGGCTTAAACAGACAAGGAAGTCTGATGGATACCGTAACCGGAGCACAATATCTCTCTCGGACGCTCGACGCGTGCGGAGTAACCGCGATCTTCCTTGTCCCCACGGCTCTCACGAACACGCTCTTCACGATGGAGAACGAAACCGCCATCAAGCGGATCGTGGCTCACGGCGAAAAAGCGACGGCATACATGGCTGACGGATATGCCCGTGCCACCAATCGACCGGGTGTCTGCGCGGCTCAAAACATCGGCGGCGCGAACCTTGCCGCCGGCCTTCGGGACGCCTACCTCGCCAACTCTCCTGTTCTGGCCCTGACCGGCGGTCCTTACGAGTGGAGCCGAGGACGCAACTATTACCAGGAAATCGAAGACTTCCCGCTGTTCAAGCCCGTTACCAAGTATTCGGGCCAGGTTCTCGATGTGAAACGTCTTCCGGACATGCTTCACACCGCCCTGCGCCAGGCAACAAGTGGCAGGCCCGGCCCAACCCACCTCGAGTTGGCTGGTCACACGGGTGACATGATCGAAGCCCAGAACATCGAGGCCGCGGTTTACTCCAACCACTACGAGGTGCCGTTACACCGAACAGCTCCTGACCCAGAGGCCTTTGCCTCGGCTCTCGCAGCAATCACCGCATCCTCGCGTCCGGTGATCGTTGCGGGCGGTGGAGTTCGATGGTCACGGGCGGGCGCAGAGTTGGTCGCGTTTGCCGAACGATCCGGGATTCCGGTGGCGACCTCGCTCAACTCGAAAGATGTATTCCCGGCTGACCACAAGCTGTCGGTCGGAACTCCGGGCTTGTATGCCCGAAAGAGCGCGAACCAGGTTGTTCTCGAAGCGGACTTAGTGATTTTCATTGGAAGCCAAACCGGAAGCCAGGTTACGTTGACCTGGCAAGTCCCGCACCCCGACACACGCGTTGTGCATTTCGACATCAGCCCCGAACAAGTGGGGAATCAATACAAGAACACCATCGGCGTTGTATCGGACGCTCGCCTTGCCCTGACCGAACTCATCAAAGCGTGGGATCAACCAGCCAACAAATATGACGCGTGGGCGGACTGGACTCGGGCGGTTGCGAAAGAGTGGCGGGACAGCCTCGAGCCAGTGATGGACAAGAACGTCGACCCGATGCGACCTGAATTGCTCGTTGGTGAACTCTCGAACGTGCTGCCGGACAACGCAATGGTCGTTTCCGATACCGGGCACGCCGGAATGTGGACAGCCGCGCATCTTGATTTGACCAAACCAGAACAGACTTATCTGCGAGCCGCGGGATCCCTCGGTTGGGCCTTGCCCGCCGGGATCGGCGCTCAAATCGGGCGACCCGATGTTCCCGTTGTGGTCTTCACCGGTGACGGTGGTGCCTACTATCACTTGAGCGAGCTCGAGACGGCCGCCCGCTGGCAGGTCCCCGTGACCTTTGTGGTGAATGACAACCGTTCGCTCAACCAAGAGATCAACCCGTACCTTCCGGCTTATGGCGGAACGCTTCACGGCAAACACGCCGAACTCTGGCATTTCAACGACGTCAACATGGCGGAAGTTGCCGAGAGTTTTGGCGTCAAGGGAATCCGCGTCACCAAAGCGAGCCAATTGGAATCGGCGATGCAGCAAGCACACGAGACTTCCGGCCCGGTTCTCATCGACGTTGTTACCGACATCGGCGCAGTCGCTCCAAAGGGAACGACGGAACGCTCCACCATCGCCCTACCGAAGGGTCTGGTTAAGTAGATGTCAACCCACGACTTCAGTGACTACACACTCCGGAAGTTTTTGGAGCGCGCGGTAGAGGCCAACCCGAACGACCCGTTCCTGATTTGGGAAGAGCAAGTCGTTTCGTATGTCGATTTCAATTTTCACGTGGATCAGGCAGCCGCACTCTGGCATTCACTCGGAGTCAAGCACGGGGATTGCGTGTCGTTCATGGTCGACAACTCGCCCGAATTCTTGTACGCCTGGCTCGGTTTAGCCAAGATCGGCGGAGTGTTGGTTGCAATCAACACCGGATTCAAGGCAAAAGAAGCGGCCTATCTCGTGGATCATTCTCAGTCAGAGTTTGCACTCGTCGGCCAGGAGCACATGGCGGTCTTTGACAAAGTTGTCCAGGACGTTCCTCGATTGAAAAAGGTTCTCACACTAGGAAACGTCGATGGGCATGACGAATTCATGGCGAGCAAAGAGTCCATGCCGGCAAAGGTTCCCGACGTGACGGTTGTGGGCGATGACCTCATCAGCCTGATCTACACCTCGGGGACCACCGGTCTTCCCAAGGCCGTCATGCAATCCCACAAGAACTACGTGCTCACGGGACAGGCCTACGCCCACTGGATGGGCATGGAGAAGGGGGACCGCATCTACGCGTGCCTTCCCTTGTTCCACATCAACTCGCAGGCGTACTCGACGATGGGTGCGATTGGTGCTCAGGGAGCACTTGTCCTCGCCGCGCGCTTCAGTGCGTCGAAGTTCTGGCCAGACGTCAAACGACACGGCGTCACTGTTTTCAATTTCATCGGCGCCATGACCGTGATCCTCTCGAAGAAAGCTCCCGGTCCCGAAGACCGCGACCACAAGGTGCGGGTCGCATATGGAGTTCCCGCGTTACCTCATGATGTGCGCATGGAGATTCAAGAACGCTTCAACCTGGATTGTGTTTCCGGGTTTGGCATGAGCGAGACCACATTTGGTTTGTTGGAACCGCTTGACCAACCGCGCCGCGCCGCGTCGATGGGCCTCCCACGCAGCCACCCGAGCCCCGACCTGAAGCCGACCGAGGTGATGGTCATTGACAAGGACGGTAACCGCCAGCCGCCCGGCACAGTGGGCGAACTTGTTCTCCGAAATGAAGCGATGATGCTCGGCTACTTCCGCGATCCAGAGAAGACCGAACAGGTTCTCCGTGACGGTTGGCTACGAACCGGT
>JBILBA010000012.1:0-30783 GCA_044353905.1 Microbacteriaceae bacterium
GGACGAGGACGGCTGGTATTACTTCGTCGACAGAATGAAAGACATCGTTCGCCGGCGGGGAGAAAACGTGTCGTCACTCGAGGTCGAACTTGTCCTCAACAGTCACGACGATGTCATGGAATCCGCGGTCATCGGAGTTCCCTCCGAACTCACCGATGAGGACATCCTCGCGTTCGTGGTTCCCAAGCCTGGCCATGACCTGAATCCCGCAGAAGTCATCGACTGGGCCCAAGAAAGACTCGCCTTTTTCAAGATTCCTCGATACGTCGAGGTGCTGGACGCGCTCCCCAAAACGCCAACGGCAAAGATCGAAAAGCACCGACTCCGTTCGGGTGACTATTCACTCGGAACTCGCGTAGACCTCGGAGTCACCCGCCCACAAGCAACGAAATCCTAGTAAACCGAATCATAGAAAGTAGACCCCATGACTGATCAATCGAAGGTAGTAGCACCCGTTCCTGGAAAGCCGAGCGTCGAAACCGTTCGCGAACTTTCGAAGAAGTACAGCAACTGGGGACGTTGGGGCAAGGATGACCAGCTCGGTACGCTCAACTTCCTCACGCCCGACATCGTTCGCGACGCAGCGAGTTCGATTCGGTCCGGAAAACGAATCTCGATGGGACTCCCCGTCGACTCGAACGGGCCTCAGACCGGCGGTCTCGGACGTTTCAATCCGATTCACTTGATGTTCCGAGACGGCGGAGACATCGTTTCGGGTCAGATTGTTGACGACTTTTACGGTGGACGCGACAGGCACATTCGCGGAACTGACGACATGATCATCATGCCTCTGCAGTCGGGAACGCAGTGGGACGCCTTGGCGCACATCCTGTTTGAAGACAAAATGTACAACGGCGTCGCCGCTAACACCATCAGCAGCAAGGGCGCCCAACGAGGTGCAATCACGGTTGCGCGCGATCAGATCGCGGGTCGCGGAGTGTTGCTCGACGTGGCTCGGTTCAAGTCGGTCGAGTTCCTCGAGCCGGGTTACGCCATCACATCGCAAGACCTCACCGACTGTGCTGCCGCACAGGGTGTCACCATCAAGGAAGGCGACTTCGTCTTGATCCGCACGGGTCAAATGGGCGAACGCAAGGGCAATTGGGGTGACTATGCGGGTGGAAGTGCTCCGGGCCTCGGTCTCGATGCGATCTCGTGGGTCTACGACTCGAACGTCGCGGGAATTGCAACGGACACGTGGGGTGCCGAAGTGCTTCCCAACGAAACCCCCGATGTTTTCCAGCCACTGCACTGTGTGTTCATTGTGGCGATGGGACTCTGGATCGGCGAAATCTTCGACCTCGAAGAGCTCGCCGCGGATTGCGCCGAGGACGGCCAGTACGACTTCTTCTTCTGTGCACCCCCACTCGTCATCACCCAGGGCGTCGGCTCACCGGTGAACCCGATGGCGATCAAGTAACGAGAGACACATCATGGCAACCACGAGCTACCGCATCGCGACGATTCCAGGAGATGGAATCGGTTGCGAGGTAGTTCCCGTTGCCCAAAAACTCGTCAACGAAGTGGCACAAATACATGGGTTCACCATGGACTGGACCGAGTTGGATTGGTCCTGCGAGCGTTACTTAATCACGGGAACGATGATGCCCGACGACGGGCTTCAGACCTTGGCCGCCCACGACGCGATCTTCCTTGGCGCCGTGGGCTGGCCGAGTGTTCCCGACCACGTCTCGCTCTGGGGGTTGCTCATCCCGATCCGACGAGAGTTTGACCTTTACATCAACCTTCGCCCCGTGACGCTCTTGCCGGGAATTGAGTCGCCGTTACGGGACCCGGTTCCACACATTGATTTCCGGATTGTCCGAGAAAACACCGAGGGTGAATACAGCGAAGTCGGCGGGCGATTTAACCGCGGCACGGTCAGGGAAGTTGCCGTTCAAGAATCAGTGTTTACCCGCGTGGGAATCGAGCGGACCGTTCGTTTCGCGGCGGAGCTCGCGTCGCAGCGTTCGAAGACTCTTATCTCGGCTACCAAGTCAAACGGAATCATTCATTCGATGACGTTCTGGGATGAGGTCGTTCAGGACGTCATGACCGACTATCCCGATGTGAGTTGGCAGTCGATGCACGTTGATGCGCTGGCCGCGCGTCTTGTCAGCCACCCCCAAACCCTTGACGTGATTGTCGCGTCGAATCTTTTCGGCGACATTTTGAGCGACATCGGTGCTGCTGTTGTCGGAAGCCTCGGTGTTGCACCATCGGCAAACATCAACCCCCAAAGCGGACCCGGACTGTTCGAACCTGTTCATGGTTCGGCCCCGGACATCGCGGGAATGGGAATCGCGAACCCGATTGGTCAGGTGTGGTCTGCAGTGATGATGCTCGAGAACCTCGGGGAAAGCGCTGCAGCCGAGCTTCTCGCCGAGGCCATCAACCACGTGACTCGCGAAGGTCAAACGCTGACCAAAGATTTGGGAGGGCATTCCTCGACAACCGAAGTCGGCGACGCAATCTCGCAGGCAATCGCTACGTTGAGTGGGGCGGGTGTGAAATGACACGACCGCAAATCCTGCCTCGCGGCGAAGAAAAAGTCTATTTCTCGGCGCTCGCCGAAGGAAACCTAACCTATGGCTTCTGCCTGGCGTGCTCGACGTCACACTTCTATCCACGAACCGTATGCCCGACCTGTCACAGTGATGACATCGAATCGCGCGTGGGTTCTGGGCGAGGGACAATCTATTCGTTCACCACGCAGTATCGCGCGGGAAATCCGGCGCTGGAAGACCAGGTTCCGTACACGATCGTCATGGTGGATCTCGACGAGGGGTATCGAATGTTGGCGGACCTCGTTGGTTCGGAACCTGATGCCGTGAGCATCGGACTGCCCGTCGTCGCCGAGATTGAACACCCCGACAACGAGCACTCGGTCGTGCATTTCCGAGTGGAGGTGTCACATGACTGATAGGTCCGTTGCAATCGTCGGTGCTGCTCAGGTCGACACGTTCAAGACCACCGACAGGTCTCCTGTTGGATTAGCCGCCGTTGCCGCGAAGCGCGCGGTCGAAGAGGCCGGTTTACAGCTGTCGGATGTCGATGCCGTGTTCACGTCGTCGTCGTACTACGCGATGCCGACACTGACGATGGCGGAGTATCTGGGGCTCTCGCCCAACGTTGTGGACTCGACCTCCACGGGAGGGTGTTCGTTCGTCCAGCACCTCGGCCATGCGGTCGCCATGATCAACCAGGGGCTCTGCGACGTCGCACTGATTGTGTTCGGAAGCACCCAACGAACGGATGCCGGGAAACTCATCAGCATCGCCGAGCACTCGGTGTACGAACAGCAGTACGGAGTTATTCACCCCGTTGGTGCATTCGGCATGATTGCTCATCGCCACATGAAAGAGTTTGGAACCACGAGCGAGCAGTTGGCCCAATACGCTGTCTCGGCGAGAGAGTGGGCATTGCTCAACCCAGAGGCTCCGTACCCCACGCCGCTAACGGTCGATGAGGTTTTGAGTTCGGCGATGGTCGCATCCCCGTTGCACAAACTTGATTGCTGCCTCGTCACGGATGGTGCGGGCGCAATCGTCGTCACCTCGGGAGCGCGTGCGCGATCGCTCAAGCAGAAACCCGTGTGGGTACTGGGAACCGGTGAAGCGCAAAACCACCGCAACATTTCGCAGATGCCCGATTTCACCAGTACGAAGGCGTCGGTTTCGGCCAAGCGTGCGTTCGAGCAAGCCGGGGTTGGAATCGCCGAAATTGATACGGCCCATGTGTACGACGCATTCACGATCAGCCTGCTGATTCTGATGGAGGACCTTGGTTTTTGCGCAAAGGGCGAAGGCGGGTCGTTTGTCGAGAACGGTCGGCTCGCGCCCGGTGGCGAATTGACGTTGAACCCGAACGGCGGGGGGCTCTCCTTCTCACACCCAGGAATGTTGTCGATGTTCCTCATGATCGAGGCGGTCGCGCAACTTCGCGGCACGGCCGGCGCTCGACAACACAACGGAGCAAAACTGTCTCTTGTACACGGAATGGGGATGACCCTGGCATCACACGCCACGGCGATTCTCGGAAACGAGGACCCATCATGATGATGCGAACAATTGGTTCACTCAGTTCGTCAGTACTGGGTATCGGCTGCAACAACATGGGCCGCGGGCTAGACCAACGTGCGACTCAAGAAATCGTCGATGTCGCTCTCGATTGCGGAATCAATTACTTCGATACCGCGGATAAGTACGGCGAGACACGTTCAGAGACATTCCTCGGTGAAGCCATCAAGTCCAAGCGAAGCAACGTCATCGTTGCGACCAAATTCGGTTTGGTCTTGCCCGACCAGCCAGAGAGCGGTGGTGCGTCGGCGGACTGGATTCGCCAGGCGGTTCAGGGAAGCCTCACTCGGCTCGGCACCGATTACATAGACCTGTATCAGCTGCACAGGCCGGATCCCAAGGTTCCGCTCGAGGAGACACTCGGCGCACTGAATGACCTGGTTCTCGAAGGTCTGGTCCGAGAAATCGGTGTCTCGAATGCTACGGCCGCTGAATTGCAAGAGGCACACGACGTGTCAACCGCCAACGGATTCGCGAAGTATGTGTCCGTCCAAAACGAGTACTCGATGATTCGAACGGGTTCGGAAACGGACGGCGTATTCGATTTCTGTGAGGCGACGGGAACGGCGTTTGTGCCCTACTACCCACTGGCGAGCGGTTTGCTCACGGGAAAGTACCAGCACGGTAAAGCGGACCCGGAAGACACCAGGCTCGCGACCATCAAGCTCTATCAAGACTGGTTCAGCGACGACGACAAAAACCTCGCGAAGGACATCGTGTCTGCTCTCATCGCTGAGGGCTATGACCCACTGGTTGCGGCAATTCAGTGGATTCTTCGCCAATCCTCGGTTTCGTGCGTCATCACGGGCGCTTCTCGCTCGCAACAGGTAGTGGATAACACCCGAGCAGCAGATGCCGTGTTATCCACCGAAGACTTAGTGGCAATCTCCGCGATCGTTGCAGAGGTTCGCACCTAGGGGGCTCACAATCTCGCTTTGCGAGATATCGGGCTCGGTATGAAAAGGTACAGAAAGAAAACTAAAAACCATCAAAGGAGAAACAAATGAACAAAACGAGACGGCTTGGCTCAATGGCGATTTTGGCCGTTGGCGCCTTTGCTCTTTCTGCGTGTGCTCCAGCCGCCCCTACCGAAAAGGTTTCAATCGTTATGGGCATGGCATCCGGCGACACGTTCACTGCTGAATGGTGGGGCTGGCTTGCAGCGTCTGAACTCGGCTACTACGACGAATTGGGACTCGATGTCACGTTCGAAGCAGTTGGCGGTAGTGGCGACGTTGTCGAACAGCTCGTTGCTGGCAACATCGATGCGGGTAACCCGTCGATGCCCGCTGTTGGTGAAGGAATCGTTGTCGGTCTTGACCTCGTCAACGTCTACACCTACTCGACCGGTGCGATCTTCGGTATCTTCGCCCCGGAGTCCTCAGGTATCACGAGCATCGCTGGTCTTGCTGGTAAGAAGATCGGCATCTCGGAAGCTGGTGGAGGCGAGGTTTCATTCCTTGAGGCATCACTCATCAATGAAGGAATCGACCCCATCACTGGCGCTACCCTGATCCCAATCGGTGACGGTGGACCAGAGACTTTTGCTGCAATTGAAGGGCAAAAAGTCGACGCCTACTCAACCGCATACAACGACATCTTCGCTTTGCAGACTCAGGGCTTGAACCTGGTTGACCTGACTCCTGCAGAATTCTCGACCTTCCCCGCACGTGGAATCATCACGACGAGCGCCAAGATCGAAGAAAAGGGTGACGCATGGGGTCTCTTTGCGAAGGGAACCGCCATGGGAACGCACTTCTGCCTCCAAAACAATGAAGCATGTATTGGAATGTTGAAGGAAGCAATCCCGGCCGCGTTCGAAGAAAACATGGATGGCATCTCGCAGGGTGGATTGCGCTTCGCGCTGTCACTCACCCAGGTGCCGCCCGCGGATTCAGCGGCTTATGGTGCACACAACGAGGCTGGAACCACCGCGTTCTTGGCTCTCATCGCATCGACAATTGAGAACGCTCAAGACGTCGACCTCTCGGTGTTCCTGAACACCGATTACCTCAGTGTTGCCAATGACTTCGACCGTGCTCGGGTTGAATCAGACGCAGCGAACTACTAACTAGTACAAACGAAAGGCCACTGACATGCGCGCAAACAACGATTCCAATGTATTGGTGCGATTAGAGGGTGTCTCTAAGAAGTACCAGTCGGGTAGCAATGAAATCGTTGCGCTCAGTGGCCTTGACCTTGAGGCCCGGGAGGGGGAGTTTCTCTCCCTCCTGGGTCCCAGTGGTTGCGGTAAGTCAACCGCCCTCAACATCATGGGTGGTTTGCTGACAGCGTCCGAGGGAAAAATCACGATCGCCGGCGAAGAGATGACAAAGCCACGTCGAGACATCGGAATGATGTTCCAGCAAGCGGTCATGTTCCCGTGGAGGACCACGATTGAAAACGTTCTTCTGCCGATCGAAGTCTTTGGCTTGAACAAAAAGGACTATGTTGCGAAAGCCGAAGAACTTTTAGAGATGGTTGGCATGACGGAATTCGCCAATTCTTATCCGTGGCAATTGTCGGGTGGAATGCAGCAGCGTGCTGCGCTCTGCCGCGTGCTCATTCACCACCCCAAACTTCTACTTCTCGATGAGCCCTTCGGTGCTCTCGATGAATTCACCCGCGAGACAATGAACCAAGAACTCCTGAGGCTTCAAAGCCACTCGGGATCGACCGCGGTGTTGGTCACGCACAACATCAGCGAAGCGGTGTTCATGTCGGATCGAATTGCCGTGATGACTGCACGACCGGGTCGCCTGATCGGGGTCATCGATGTTCCGTTTGAGCGGCCTCGTAAGCCCGAACTCTATGGTCGCCCAGAGTTCACCAAGCTCGTGGTCCAGGCCCGCGAAATGCTAGGCCTGGCATGACCTCCACCGCTGCCGATGTTCGGTCTCGCGGCAAAGAACTCAGACGGCAAAGCCAGGCCACGACGCAATCACTGATTGTCGGTGGAATCACGCTTGTTGTTTTCCTGGCTCTCTGGGAGCTGCTTCCGACATTCGGCATACTCAATCGCGTGCTCATCCCGACGGTCTCGGACACAGTGTGGGGACTCCAGCAACTCATCACCGGTGGCTATTGGTGGGAGGACTTGGCCAGCACTCTGTCGTCCGTGTTGATTGCCTGGACGATCGGTGTGGCCTTCGGAATCACCATGGGCATTGTGCTCGGGACTTCTCCGTTTGTCCGCACGGCCATCACCCCCTATGCAATCGCCCTTCAGGCGCTTCCGAAAATCGTGCTTGCTCCCGTCTTGATCGGCGCGCTGGGCTTCGGACCTGAAAGCAAGATCGCCATCGCGGTCGCTATTTGCTTTTTCCCGGTTTGGATCAACACGATGGTCGGACTTTCACTTCCCAGTGCAGCGGAATTTACATTCATGCGGTCGCTCAATGCAACGCGCGTGCAGTTGTTCCGGAAGTTGCAAATGCCGTCAGCCGTCCCGATCGTCCTAGTGGGCATGAAGCACGCGATGTTGCTCTCGTTCACCGGCGTCTTGGTGGCAGAGATTTTGTCGTCGGCGTCAAATGGACTCGGCAAACTGGTCAAGGAATTCTCTATCCAGTTGAACATGCCGCTGACGCTGGCCGTCATCACCGTGGTTCTGACGATTGCGGTGTCATTGGTGTCGATCATGGACGTGCTTGAGAGAAAAGCGGTCTTCTGGTCCGAGAGCGAGCGAGGCAAAAAGTCATGAGCACAGCAGCCACAAGCGGCGCACAGGCGACGCTACTCGACCCTCAAAAAAAGCGCAGGAAGATATCGCCCTACTGGATAACCGCCGCGCTCTTCCCGGCGATTCTGTTGACATGGTTTATCGCGACAGAACTCGAAGTCTTGCATCCCATTCTTTTGCCTGGGCCTGAGGCGGTACTGACGTCAATTCCTCGCGTGTTCGGCTCAGAGACCTTCGGAATGCACGCCTCACGAACGTTGATCGAGACGCTAGCGGGATTCGCTTTGGGCGCCGCGGTCGGTTTCCTCCTCGGGTTGTTACTCGGTTCATCGAGCGTTCTTCGCGCCGCATATCTTCCAGCGCTCAGCGCCTTGGAAGCAGTTCCAACCGTCATCATCGCCCCGCTGATCATCGCGTGGTTCGGTTTCGGCATCGAGGGTAAGGCGGTGCAGGCGGCCATTGCGTGTTTCTATGCAGTGTTCATCACAACGCTGTCCGGCTTGTCGCTGGCCAGCGCAAACAGCGTTTCCCTCATGCAGTCACTCGGTGCATCAAAAATCCAAACACTGTTGAAACTGCGGGTTCCCTCTGCGCTGCCCGTTATTTTTGGCGGTTTGCAACTCGGTGCCACGACCGCGATCATCGGTGCGATCGTCTCGGAGTTCGTCGGGGCCGACGCGGGCCTTGGTTTCTTGTTGTTGAGGTACCGCTCCAGCTATGACACCCCGGCCGCTTGGGTTCTCATTCTGTGCTTCTTGGTGATTGGAGTCAGTGCATATCTTCTGATTTCTTTCGCAGAGAAGAGAATCGTTTTCTGGAGATCCACTGCAATATCCCGCCCTGACTTGGAGAAAAATGACAATTGACGTACATGCCCACACCGTTCCTGCCGATCACATCGAGAGGATGAGAAGCGAAGCGCCGCAGTTGGCACCTCGCATCGAACTGGACGGCGCGAATTGCACTTTTGTCTATGAAGACGGACGCCGGAGTGGACCGATGCCTATCGGAATGTTCGACCACGAAGAGCGCATCAAGGATATGGACGTGATGCGGATTGATGTTCAAGCCCTCAGCGTCCCCCCGACACACTTCAACTATCACGTTGACGCTGAACTTGCCGCGCTCGTCGCCGCGAGCCACAACGATTCGATGATTGCGATGGCAGAGGCGAGCCCGGACAGGTTCGTTGTCCTCGCCACGCTGCCGATGCAGAGCGCCGACTTTGCGATTGCGGAACTGTCCCGACTAGCACAATCAACTCATGTGGTCGGGGTTGAACTCGCCACGAACGTAGCGGGAGTCAATCTCGATGCGCCAGAACTCGATCCAATCTGGGCTGCCATCGCGCTGGCCGGAATGCCAATTGTCCTTCATCCCCACGACGTGGTTGAGGGAACCGGCCGAATGAAGGCGCACTATCTGCACAACTTCGTGGGAAACCCGACCGACACGACGCTCGCGGCGGGTTCATTGATGTTCGGCGGGGTGTTGACTCGTCACCCACGTCTTCGGTTCGGTCTACTGCACGGTGGCGGCTTCCTTCCCTATCAAATCGGCCGATTCGATCATGGCTGGTCAGTTCGACCAGAGCCCAAGGTTCATCTTCCTGTCGCGCCATCCACTCTCTTGAAGCACTTCTGGTTTGATTCGCTCGCGCACGACGATCAGTCGCTGGCTCTGTTGATCAACCGAATGGGTGCGGATCGGGTTTTCCTGGGAAGCGACTACCCGTTCGACATGGCGGACATGAACCCGGTTCAGACAGTAGAGAGAGTGATGGGTCTGGACAACGCCGAACTCGGCAAAGTGCTCCACGAGACGGCAACGACATTCCTCGCCCCTCTTGCTGCGGAGGTCACGCACCTCTGATGATCGATTACGCATGGCTCCTGCTGCTGGCGGTTGCCATGGGTGGAATTGCTCAACGAGCAACGGGAATGGGCTTCGCTTTGGCGGCGGCTCCGCTGGCGATCATCGCCGTAGGACCGTTCGAAGGCGTCTTGTTGATGAACCTGCTTGGTCTACCTGCGGCCGGACTGGCGATGTTTCTGAACTGGCGGAACATCGAATGGAAGATAATCCTGCCGATGTTTCTTCCCTGTGCTCTGGGAATCTGGCTCGGGGTGTCGTTCCTGAAGGAGGTCGACCCTGCCTTTCTCGAGGTCGGCATCGGTTTCGTGTTGCTGCTCGCGGTCATCATCACGGTGAAGTCCCCTCCGCTGCCGTCGACACAGTCACTGTTCATTCCCGCGTCTCTGACGGGGTTGGCGTCCGGGTTCCTGAACGCCGTCGCGTCGATCGGTGGCCCACCCTTGGTCGTGTTTCGCAATCTGAAAAGGTGGCCGCCGGACAGGTTCATCCCGACGATTCAGCCCCTCCTCATCATGATGAGCGGAGGCTCCTTCTTGTTGAAGTCCTGGGGTGGCTCGATTCCGCTGCCGTCGTATTCGCTCATTTCGTGGATCGTGTTGCTGGCGGCACTGGGGGTCGGACTTCTCGTCGGACAACTGATCTCACGAAAACTCTCGCTCGAACGCACGAGCAACGCGATCACGTGGCTCGCAATCCTTGGATCTGTCGCCACCCTCATTCGCGGTGTGACTCTGCTCATGTGACAGCGAATTGTTCCCCGGATCGTGTCCTCACAGCTTGTACGAGTCGACCTCGATCTCGACGAGCATTTCCGGATTGATGAACTCAAGTCCAGCAATCATGGTCGCGGCGGGTTTGATCGAACCGAACACCTCACCATGAGCCTTGCCTACCGCGTCCATGTCGGACGCGTTGGCCAGGAACATCCGGGTGCGGACGATGTCGTTGATCGAATGCCCTGCCTCGGCAAGAGCCTTTCCGATGATGTCAAGGGCAACTTTTGTTTGCCCGTACGCATCGCCTGCGTGCTGAAGTTCACCGTTCACTGTGGCGGTTGTGCCAGAGACGTGAACCGACGGACCGGCAACAGTCGCTCGAGAATAGCCAATGATGTCCTCCCACGGGCCACCAGAAGAAATGCGTTTGTCGGCGACCATGGTCGAGTCCTTTCACCGGGTTGTACGTCTATTGTTGCGCACCGGCGACGGGATTCAGGGAACGGGAATGCTGTCGACTAAGTGGCTAACCTGCCACTCGAGCGCCGCGTTTGCGAGATCCACAATCTCTTGTGGTTGGGTGAAAACATCCATTCGTCCCGACATCCACATCACGGCCCCTGCCGTCGCGGTACCGATATTGGACGCGTGAAAAATCGCCACGGGGTTGCGTTTCATGATCTCGGTCGCGAACGCTTGACGGTCGGGCCGCGTGTCCGAGACGGTGCCCTGTTGAAGGTCGAGCACCAACTGGGTGATGTACATCAGGTTGCGGAAAAAACTGTTTTCGAACGAGTCGCCCGATCGCGAGATTGCGATGGCTGGTGATTCGAAGGAGTGGTAAGGGTAGTTGAGAACTTGCGTCCAGCCCCCAAGCCGTCGCCCACACACCACGCGGGCTCGGATATATGCCTCGAGCCGGGCTCGCGGATTTCTCTCGGCGGCTTCGGTTGCATCGATCAATTCGAGTGAGTAGTTCTGGTGCACGCGCTCGGCACATTCCGCTATGAGCCCGTCGCGGGACCCGAAATGGTGATTGACCATTGCCACCGAGTATCCGAGCATTTTTGCGACCGTCGTAATCTTGAACTGATTCAAACCGAGTTCACGGACGAGGTGAATTGACAGCCACAGGAATTGGTCGCGCTGCGCTGGTTCGGACTGTCCGGTCAGGTCCCGCCAGAAGTCTTCCGTCAATGACGGGTCACTTACTGGACGTGTTCCTTTCGGCGGTCTTCCCATGCCGAAATACTAACAGGGGTTCGGTTATTTGATGAGATTGTCTCTAGACGGCAGACCTGATCGACGTCACGACGAGAGAGTTTGTGACCGGGGTCCCATTTCCATCGGTGAGAACAAACTCGACCACGACGAGGTCGTCGGGGGCTCCCTCAATCGACGGAGCGGGGACGTCGATGACGAGCTCCGTTCCGCCCTGAGCCGACATAACGAAATCGTCCAATCCCATTCCGTTGACTGTCACCGACAGCGTCACAAAATCAGCGGAACCATCGAGGACCGATAAATCGAGAACGAAAGTTCGCGTCCCACCGGGAGCGATCGGTTCCATCGACCACGCGAGCGCTGCTGGCTGTCCTGGTGACGAGGTCACGCCGCTCGAACGAGTGTCTTCCCAACCCCACTGCGAGACCTGCTTCCACCATTTGCCATCACCCTCCGCCGACGGCGGATTCGCTCCGACGGGTGGTCCCGTGATGTCACACATCTCCACAGCAAGCATCGTGATTGTTGCACCGAAGTATGGACGAGAGACGGAATCGGCTACCGTCGGGCATGCCTTCGTGTTCTTCTTCGGGACGTTGGGGGGAAAGCGGATGGATTCCCAATACTGCATGGGCTCGGAATCACCCGTGGCCGGTGCGGCATAGCGACTGGGGAACGAGTCAATCGGAGGACATTTGGTACACCGCTGCCGTTGTTCGGCTGAAAGCTTCGCATAGAGCTCGCCGACCGCGAGTTTGCGTGAATACATTTCCCAACGCCCATCGATCCCGCCAGAGACCGTAATCGGGTTGAAGTAACTGGCCACATACGGGAACAGTTGCACCTGGATCGATGTCGTCGCAATGGTCGATGCAACGAGAAGCCCAGCGATGGTGGGCCACAGTCCGCGAATCTTGCGAAGCCCTCCGTGCTGGACCAGGACAAACAACGCCAGCGTAATGAGCATTGCGATTGCCGGAAGCAGGAACAAAAATTGTCGAAGCCCGCTGTACACGGTTGACTTCAGGATGATGACGGCAGCCGGGAACGCGGCGAATTGGATGAAGACGTAAACCATGGCGGGAAAGACGACGTCCAGTGTCGAGGATTTCGATTGGAATAACCGGCGAAGAACAAGCCATACGGCGACTGCGGTCGCGACGACCAGCAACACCAGCAGGACCTCGGGCAGTTGTGCGGCCAGCCACTGCGGAATGTAATACCAGGGTGGCGGTGCACCCAACGCGACTCCGTTGGTCAGCACAAAAGTGTCGTGGGAAAAGCTCGACGTTTCGGAAAAACTCCCGTAAATCAGCCTCAACGGGTTGAGGAATATCTTCGGGTAGATCACCATCATGCTCGCGTACGATGCGACCACGGCCGAGATCGGGAAAATCAATGCAGAGAAAGATTCTTTCCACCGGGAAAAGTTGTTGAATCGCGCACGAACGAGAAGCATTCCGAAAAAGGCCAGCGCGATGGCCGGCCAGAGTCCCGGTCGAACGCCCCAGATGACGAGCGTTCCGCCGAACATCGACAACCAGCCGAGGAACTTTATCCCGCGCGTCAGTCGATCGGCGGGAAGGGTCAGGGCGATACACCCCGCCGTGAGCAGCGTGTAGCCGGTCGCCGCAGGCGTGTCCTTCAGGTTGAACATGGCCGATCCGGTCCAGAGCGGGATTGACACGAGAATTACACTCGCCGCGAGCCCCCATCGCCGAGACTGAGTGACGATCGCGACGGCCCAACCCGCTGCGATAACAGCGATGAATGAGAAGACCGAGACCATGATGTGGCGAACCACGAACGCTGCGTCGGTGTATTCGATTGTGCCCCAGGTTTCGACGCCGACCATCACGGTGACGAGGTGTGCGGCCAGGGTGAATATAGGACCGTACGCGTAGAGGTGCCCGCGGATTCCCAGAAGTTCACCGGCTGCGTTTTCCCCACCCGACAGCGCGTAGTATCCGTGGTCGAGGAAGAGTTGAATCTTTTCGAGGTGGAAAAATTCGTCTTCGAAATAGCTCAATTCGGCGGCAGCAGACAGGGTGAATCCGAACATCAACGTGATGTACGCACCGAGCAGCCACGGGACGAGTCGCGAGAACAACACGAGAGAACTCTTCATACAAACAATTGTGTCAGAGAGCACTTGGGGTGCTCGCCGAACTACTTGATCTGACGAGTTTTTACCGTGACCGAGCGATGGCGACCGAAAACCTGAAGCTCAGCGAGCAGACCAAACACGAGCAACTGAATTCCGACAACGGTCAATAGGACTCCGATGGTCAGAATCGGACGATTGCCAATTGTCTCGTCGAAGAACAAGCGCAACACGGTGACGTAAGCAAGGATTCCGCCGCCGCTCAGCAGCGAGATCACACCAAAGGCGCCAATCAAATGCGAGGGCCGGTTTTCGTATGCGAGCAGGAATCGAATCGTGACAAGGTCGATGAATCCGCGCCAGAATCGCGCAATTCCGTACTTGCTCTTTCCCAGAAGTCGCTGGTGGTGAGTGACGGGCACTTCGGTGATTCGGAAACCGAACCACGAGGCAATCACGGTGAGGTAGCGGTGCATCTCGCCATACATCATCGAGCCGACGGCCTCGGCGACGTCCATTCGCATCACCTTGAAGCCCGAGTTGAAGTCTTTGCCCTTGACGCCGGACATGATCGAGGTGGTGCGGTTGTACAGCTTGGAGGTGGTTCGTTTGATGAAGCGATCGTTGCGGGTATACCGCGCTCCGGTCACGAGGTCGTAGCCTTCATCCAATTTGCCAAGGAGGGTTTCCAACTCGGCGGGATCATCCTGGCCGTCCGCGTCCATCATGATGACGATCTCGGATTTCAGTTCGTCCGCGAGCGCAAAAGCGTGTTTGAGGGCCGCCGCTTTCCCGAGGTTGCGTGGCATCGCCTCGCCGCGAATGTTCTTATTGCGGGCCACGAGTTTCGAGATTTCCGCCGCAGTTCCATCCGTCGAACCGTCGTCGACGATGATGATGCGATACGCGGAATCGATTTTTTCGATATGGCTCACGATGTCGGGGATAACGATTGGGATGTTTTCGGCTTCGTTAAAGGCCGGAATCACAATCGTGCAGTGGCGCGCTTTTTTCACCATTTTTCCCGTCGACAAGTGGGTCGGATAACTGGTTTAGCCTACTGTAAGGAGTTCCACAGCCTGCTCGTCGGCTCGCGAAACCACCCTCGGCAGGTGTTTCAGAATCAGTTTCTTGACGGCCGCCGAACGTGTGTCCAACTCGTCAAACTTGGCGTTCAATTTCGCGCTCGTGATGCCCTTGAACGGTAGCGCGAGGTCCTGTAGTTCGAACAATTCAAGAACCTCTTCGTACTTGTGGCTCCATCCGATCACAAGAGGCGGTGTTGCAACGGCGAGGGCCGACACCATCGCGTGGAAACGGCTGGTCACGAGGATGTGACAGTTCGCGATGAGCGCCCGAAGCCTTTGCGACGACAACTCCTCGGACAACAGCCCGACACCGGTGGTGTCAGCGATCGAGTCGTAGATTTCGCGGCACAGCGGAAGGTCGTTGTTTTGGGTCTTCGTTTGACCCGTTCGGACACTGTGGGGGATGACGACCACAGCATGACCCGCCGCCCGAATGTGCGAGACCAGGTCCTGCATCAGCGGAAGGTAAGAGCCGGGTTGTTGCGCCTCGACCTTGTTGCGCACCACCACACTGGGTGAAACCCCGACGACCGTCCCCGCGGTGTAACCCGGAATCAGGCTCGCGAAACTGGGCGCTTTCTCTTTCGGGTCCATCTTGAGAGCAAATGCCGAGTCCACTCCGAGCACGGTGTTAGTAAGCCCGAGTTGGTCGGTGAACGAGTGGGTGATCCGACCCCGCGTCGTGATCGACGTCATGCGGGGAAGGAAAATCTTCGACACGAGCCGGTTGAGAGGATTCGTGAACGGCCCCATCGCCTGGGACGCTTTGACGACTTTGGTACCAACTAACAGCGCCGGCAGAATCGCGGCGACGTTATAAATAAGGAACTTCTCGCGGCCGTCACTGAACGAGATTCCCATTTGGTCGATCAAACGGTCGCTGGACGCGAGTGCGCGAATAGATTTCGACGAACGTCGGATGAGGGGCCGCAGTGGAGGCAGCAGGAAGTACAGCAGTGCGAGCGAATTGATCACAACACCCAACTTGGCCGGCGACCCGTCGAGGATTTCCAGTTGCGGGAATTCGTTCAGGCGGCGGTCTTCGGCGGGATACATGCTGAACAGGGTGAATGTGGAGGATGAATCGAGCGCGAGCGCCGACGCGATGGAACTCTCTAACATCGCCGAGGCGCCCTTGTTGCCCGACAGTGCCGAACCGATTATCGAATAGTGCATTGTTATTTTCCTTGTTTTCGGGCGGATGACTGTGACAAATATTTCATGACTCCGTAAACCCCCGCGACGAGCAGGTCAGAGATTGTTGACGCGAGGCGGGCAAAGACGGAAATGGCGATGGCATCAACGACGTTGAACCCGATCGCAGCGAGAATCGCGACGAAGGTGGCTTCTCGGACACCGAGACCACTCGGCACGAACACCCACAGCACCCCGATTGCACCAGCAATTGTGTACGCCGCCGCCAAAGCAATGACGTCGTTGAGGGATGTGCCCGGCAACAACGAGAAGGTGAGGAGTGCGACTCCGAATCCGTTGACAATTCGCGGAAGGGTGAATGCGCCGACCAGCGGTGCGACGCGACGCCAGGGCATGTGGGGAAGCGTGTCGAAGTCGTCAATTCGTCGCATGCGCGCGATTCGGCTCGCGAGGGGATTGATGAGGTACCGAAGAGAGACGAGCCCCACCGCGCCAGTTACGACGAGTAGAAGCGACAGCGTCCAGACTTGCTCGTCGCCGAGGGTGTCTCGTCGGACGATGACGAGCACGACGAGAGAGCCGAGAATGGACGCGATTTGGACGAATGCGAATTCGTACATGAACCCCAGAAAGGCAGTCGCGCGGCGCACTCCACGAGCGGACGCCCACGAGACCTTGTACAGCGGCTGGGCAACACTGGGAATGTACCGAACAAGCCACGAACCGAGGTGGGCTTCGGTCGCCGACCAAACATCGATGTGGCGTTCGCCCAACGCACGAAGAACAAGCGCCCATAGCCAACCCGACACCACGACGGCGAACGCAAAGATGACAATCGCACCGACGGTTTGGGCGTTGATCCCGATTGGGTACTGCTGCACGCGATCCCAGTTGGTGATGAGTGTTGTGACGAAAAAGTACAGGACCGTCCCGACGACCGCGAAGGCCAGCAGGGGTCGAAGGTATTTTTTCGCCAGCGACTTCACTGGCCGCGGCCCAACACGTTGTAAGTGCGAATCGAGTCGAGTTCCTTCTTTTGAGAGAAGGGAACCTGCTGTTTCGGATCGGAGTAACCCACAGCCATCAACATCACGACTCGTTCGGTGAAGTCGAGTCCCAACAGTTTCTGCATCTTGATTTCGACCGGTTCGAGATCGGGCCAGTTGATGAGAGTCGAACTCAGCCCCTGTGTTTCCAGGGCGAAAATGAAGGACATCGCCGCGAGTGATGAGTCGATGTAAAAAGCGTGCCGATCGCGGGGCGAAAAGTAGCTCGACAGTTTTCCGACGATCACGATGATGCACGGGATATTGGTGTCCCACCCGGCCGTTCCAAACGGGACCGCCGCTACTTTCTGAACCATGTCCTTGTCGTCGAAGACGCGGAACTCGTAAGGAAGCCGGTTGCACGCAGTCGGAGACTGGCGGGCCGCCATCATTGCCTTATCGATCGCCTCACGAGGTACCGCCCGGTCCTGGAACCATCGCACCGAGCGACGGTTCTCGGTCAGAGTGAGGAAGTCCTCGTATGAGATGTTCGAGGTGTTCTTTTTGACAAACGGGATCTTCGGTGACGTCGAACGAGCGGGGCTGGGCTGAGCGTCGAACAATGTCTTCGCGGCCGCGATCCGCGGGTGCGAATTGTCCGCCGCGCCGAAATAGGCCGACAGGACGTCGTGCGACCACTGCAGTTCGCTCAATTCCATCGAACCTGTGTTCGTCAGCGACTGAGCAACGGACGCGGTATAAAACTTGACTGTTTCCCCGATGTAGTCCGCCGCGAAAACCGCGCGACGGTTCTTCATGATGAGAGCCTTTTCGAGGCGGTGTACGTTCCGGCGCAGACCGACGTGGGAAACATCAGGACGGTACTTGTCGCGGTAATAGTTGCGGCGACCGCGGAAAACGGCAGCCTGCTCGCGATTGAACGACAACGGAAGGAACGTGTAATACAGGTGGGTGAGGATTCGATTCCACCCAAAAACTTCGAGAATCGCTGTGTTGATCCCGTCGTAGGCAGCTTTGAAAACTGGGTTTGCGAGAACACGTTTTGCCAGTTTCTTTAACGTTCCGAACACACGCCGAACCTTTCGCAGCGCCCCAACAGGGCGGGAATCCTTGGATTCCAAATCTAACACCACGAGCGTTACCTGATACTGACCACGCGATGGGGTTATCGGGCGCGTTTAGGGTAGAAACATGAATAACAAACGACCAACGGCACTCATCACCGGCGCGAGCAGTGGAATCGGCGCGGTGTTCGCCCGCGAATACGCGTCACGCGGACACGATCTCGTCATTGCCGCAAGGCGAACCGATCGACTCGAGGCGCTGGCCGCAGAAATCACCTCGGCTCACGGCGTCAACGTGCGGGTGATCGCGGCGGACCTCTCGGTCCCCGGTTCGGCCCAGAAACTCGCGACCGCGGTCGGGAAGACCCCCATCGACGTTCTCGTCAACAATTCGGGTTGGGGCCACATCGGCGCATTCGCGACCGAGGACCTCGACGGAATTGCCGACGAAATCAACGTCAACATTGTGTCGCTGACTCAGTTGTCCAGGCTGTTCGTCGCCCCGATGATCGAACGCGGCCGAGGGACCATCATCAACATCGCCTCGACAGCCGCCTATCAGCCGGTCCCCAACATGTCGGTCTATGCGGCGACGAAGGCGTATGTCTTGTCCTTCACCGAAGCGCTCTGGGGTGAACTCCAGGGAACCGGAGTAACGGCGCTCGCCGTCTCGCCCGGCGGTACGGCAACCGAGTTTTTCGACGTCGCCGGCGGTCGCGCGATGGCGGGCGGACTCATGACACCCGCACAAGTGGTCGCCACCGCGATGTCAGCTCTTGACTCGAAATCCCCGCCGCCCAGCGTCATCGTCGGACCCTCCAATCGCGTCATGGCGATGGCAGGACGATTTGTTCCCCGTCGCATGCTGATTTCCGTCGCAAAGACCCTCATGAAGTCGGATCACGCCAGTCATTAGCCACCGGGGCGAGGGCTCGCTCACGAACGTAGCGCCCTGATAGTGTCGTGGCTCATGAGCAGACTTCCTCGCGTCGCCGTTGCTTCGCTACTGCTCGTCGCCACGTCTGCGGGGTGCTCACTGTCGTTCGACGTCGACCCGATGACGGGATCCCCGAATGCAGCCGAATCCGCAGGGCCAACGGCAAGCCCGGAGCCCACCCCCAGCGCGGAACCGACCGACCGACCGTATGACCCCAGCGATCCAACCACGTGGACGGATCGTCAACTCGTTGCACAGACCATATTCGTCTGCACCTCGGTCGCCAATGTTGCCGGTGCGCGGAACGCGGTGTCCAAGGGGATTGGTGGTGTCGTGTTTCTTGGCGGAGAGGCCCCCAGCGACCTCAAACGCCAGATCGCCTCGTTGGTCAAGAAAATCCGCGGCAAAGTCGCACCGCTCATCGCGAGCGACGAGGAGGGCGGCGCGGTTCAGCGTCTGGCGAGTGCGATCTATCCCCTCCCGTCGGCTCGGGTTATGGGAACGTGGGACGCGTCTCGCATCACCTCCACAGCAAAGGACTATGGCAAGAGCATGAAGCGGCTCGGGGTCGACATGGCCTTCTCGCCTGTTGCCGACCTCAACATTCCTGGCCAATTCATCGCGACGCAATCTCGAGCCTTTTCCGACGACCCCAAACGCGTGGGCAACGCCGCGGTTGCCTGGGCGACGGGACTCGACAGTGCGGGCGTCGCGCCCGTCATCAAGCACTGGCCGGGCCACGGCCGAGCTTCGGACACGCACCGGAAACCCGGGCGAATACCGTCGTATTCAAAACTGGTCAAAGCCGACTTGAAGCCGTTCTCTCAGGCAATTGGCGAGGGATTCACCGCGGTCATGGTCGGGCATCTCGAGTCCGCGGGGCTCACCGAACGTGGTGTGCCGGCGAGCAGGTCACCGAAAGCGCTTGCCGTGCTGCGTGACGAGATCGGACCGGACGGACTCATTATTACTGACTCACTTTCCATGGAAGCCGCGCTGATTGGAGTCAGACATCGCTCGGCCGATGCGGTGTACAAATCGCTCGACGCTGGAGCCGATGTTGCGGTGATTTGTTCGGCCCCCGCGCAAATCGTCAACCGCGTTGCGGTGAAGGTGTCGGACAGCGATTTGTCGAGGGCGGAACTGATCGAGAAGGTCGCCCGAATCCTCGCCTGGAAGAAACGGCTCGGCGTCATCGACTAACGGGTTTACCGCCGGCTATTCGAAGTGCCCGAGCGGGTGAACCGGAAGGATTTCGCCCTTCCTGGGCTTTCGGCGAGAGGGCCATTCGGCGATCAGCATCGCCGCAATCATGATGCACCCGCCAATAATCGTGCGAACGGCGAGCGTTTCTTGTCCGACCGCTACCGAGAGGCCCGCCGCCCAGGGGACCTCGGCGGTGAGGATAATCGCGACGCGGGACGAGTCCATTTTGGACTGCGCCCACGTTTGCAGAAGGAACGCGAGAGCGGTCGCGAACACCGCGGTGACGAGAACCGCAATCCAGACGTCGGCGTCCGGTGGAGCGACATATCCGTCGCCGTCGGCGAAGGTCAGGACGGCGGTGAAGATCGCCACGACGATGATCTGAACGACCGTGAGAGCGTAGGAATCGTTGCCGGGTGCCCAGCGACCCAAAACAACGATGTGGAGAGCGAAAAAGAGTGCCCCCACGATGATCCAGATTTCCCCGACGCCGATTCCGAACGAGTTCAACGAGATAATCCCGAGCCCGGTCAAACCGAGAACAGCGGCGATGATGACCTTGCGGTTGAGCGGTTGCCGAAAGAGCAACCAGGCAAGCAGCGGTGTTCCGACCACGTAGAGGCCCGTGAGGAATCCGGTGATTGCGGCGGTTGCGTAGTGCAGTCCGATGGTTTGTGCGACATAGCCGACCGAGAGGACAATTCCCGCGACGCCTCCGGTCCACCACACGCGCGGCGTGATGTTCGACAGGACCGACGGACGAACGAGAATCAAGATGATGGCCGCGATGACGAACCGCGTGGCGAGGAAGTCTGGGACTGGCTGACGCTCAATCGCGGGCTTCATGAGCACGAACGATGCGCCCCACGCTGCGGTCACAACAAAGAGGGCGAGGACGGCAAGTCGGCCGTCGGCACTGGGGGTTCGATTCACGAGCGTTTGTTTTTTCGACCGCGTGCCACGGAGTTCACCATCGACGGGAAAACCAATCCGTGCATCGGCCAAACGAACCACCAATACGCGTGACCCGCGAGCCCGCGCGGTGCGAAAAAGGCGCGTTGCGTGACCTTCGCGCCAGTGCCTTCGGCCTCAACCGTGAATTCCAGCCAGGCCAAGCCCGGATTGCGCATCTCGGCGCGAAGGCGCAGGACGTGCGGTGGACGAAGGGACTCGACGCGCCAGAAATCGAGCGCTTCACCCTCGACCAGGTGGTTCGGATCGCGACGCCCGCGGCGAAGACCGGGTCCACCGACGAGGCGATCCAGAAGCCCGCGCGCTTCCCACGCCCAACTCGCCGTGGAATAACCGTTATCGCCGCCAATCGACTCGACGCGCTTCCACACTTCGTCAACCGAGTCGGTGCTGTGCGCCACACGAATGTCCTGATACAGCGTGCCACCGGCCCATTTGGGGTCGGTTGGAAGGGGTTCCGAGGGTGAACCGGGAAGGGACGCATCCGACCAACGGGTGTCGACGTGGGCGTCCTTGATTTTCGACAACGCCAGGGTCACCGCACGGTCGAAGGTGGTGAGACCGGCCGGCGGATCGGGAATCAAGCGCCGGATGTCATCATTCCGAGCCACGACCTCGTTCTTCAAGCTCGCGACGAGCCTGCGGGCGAGCGTATACGGCACGGGGGTGACGAGCCCGACCCAGCCGCTCGACAGTCTCGGCGTCAAAACCGGCACGGGGATGATGATGCGCGGGCGAAGCCCCGCCGCAGCAGCGTAATGCTCCATCATCTCGCGATACGTGAATACGTCGGGTCCGCCGATGTCGTAGTCGCCCGAAACGGAATCCGGAAGCGATGCGGCACCCACGAGGTATCGAAGAACATCTCGAACAG
Source organism: Microbacteriaceae bacterium (assembly GCA_044353905.1). GTDB lineage: Bacteria > Actinomycetota > Actinomycetes > Actinomycetales > Microbacteriaceae > MWH-TA3. Next base: position 21,984 of record JBILBA010000012.1, read on the forward strand.
CAATCGGCTGGATGCGCGAATTCACCCACTTGGGGACGGTCATGATCGGAAGTCGTTCGGTCAGATAGCGCAGCATCTCGAACGACGCGGAACCCGAACCGATGACAACTCCTGCACGCAACTCGAGAGTGGGGACACCGCTGTTCTGCAGAATGTCACCCGTGTCGGCTCGTGATTGAAGGTGGGGGGAAAGGGCCGAATCCGCGTCGGCCATTCCGCCGAGGTAGACGATTCGCGAAACTCCCGCGGCGAGACATTCCTCACCAAACAACGTTGCGACGAGGCGTTCCTCTTCCTCGAAGTTCTGCGGGGACATGAGTGCGTGCAACAAGTAATACGCGACGTCGACGCCTTCGACCGCGCGCGTGAGGTCCTCGCGGTTCGTGGCGTCACCGTCGATGACCTCGACCTTGTCGATCCACGGGTGGAAGCGCAAGCGCTCGGCGTGGCGTGCCATGACGCGAACACGATAGCCGTGGGCGAGCAACTCCCGAACGAGCCGGCCACCGATGTATCCGGTCGCCCCGGTCACGAGACACAGAGCGGGCAAGCCGCCGTCTCCACGGCGTAGGGGAAGGTCGGAAGTGATTTCACTGGGCACAATTCGATAGTAGAGCGTGCGGTATCGTCACAGGGTGCCTACGTTGAATATTGCGCCAGAAGTCGCCCGCGCGCTTGCGGACAACAAGCCCGTCGTCGCCCTCGAATCGACGATTATTTCGCACGGACTCCCGCGCCCGCGCAATCGCGAGGCGGCTCTCGAGTTCGAACAGATTTTGCGGGACAAGGGAGTCGTCCCCGCGACGATCGCGGTCATCGATGGAATCCCGACGGTAGGCCTCGACGCCGAGGGGCTCGCGACAATCGCGGACGAGGACATCGCCAAGGCGAGCGTTCGAGACCTTCCGATTCTGTTGGCCAAGCGATTCAGTGGCGCGACAACCGTCGCTGCGACCGCCCACATCGCTGCCCAAGCCGGAATTCGCGTGTTTGCGACGGGCGGACTCGGTGGCGTTCACCGCGGTGCCAACGAAACGTTTGATGAATCGGCCGACCTCTCGACCCTCGCTGTCACAAACATTTCCGTGGTCTCTGCCGGCGTGAAATCCGTTCTTGACATCGCCGCAACACTCGAGCGACTCGAAACACTGTCGGTGCCAGTTGTCGGCTACGGCACCACCGCTTTCCCCGCGTTCTGGTTGTCGGACAGCGGGTACACCCTCGACTGGTCGGCGGCGGATGCAACCGAAGTCGCCGCGATCATGAAGGCACACGACGAGACGGGACACGGTCAGGGCATCGTTGTCGCGAACCCGATCCCGCTCGATCAACAGTGGGATCCCGCCGAGCACGACCACGTTCTGTCGCAAGCCTTCCTCGCAGCCGAAAAGGCCGGAGTGCGCGGCAAGGCCGTCACGCCGTTCCTTCTCGGGTACATCGTCGAGGCGTCCGGTGGGCGCAGCCTCGAGGTCAATCTCGATCTGGCGCGCAACAACATTCGGGTTGCAGGCGACATCGCGACCGCGTGGTGTCGACTCCGCGCATGACGGTCGCGGGAACGATTGTCGTCGTCGGTGACGTCATCGACGACATCATCGTTCGTCCCCAGGGCGCGATTCGCACGGACACCGACACCCCCGCGCTGATCGAACGGCATCCGGGAGGTTCGTCGGCGAACACCGCCGCCTGGCTCGGACACATCGGCGCCGACGTGCACTTCTTTGGCCAGGTCGGTGACGCAGATAACGCCAGGCACACTCGCGAACTGGAGAAGTTCGGGGTCAAGGCACACCTGCAGAGTGACACGGAACGCTCGACGGGAACGATTGTCATCATCGTCGAGGGTGAGAAGCGAACGATGCTGACGGATCGTGGGGCGAACGTCATCTTTGACCTCGATACCGTCCCGCAGGAACTCATCGCCGTTGCGGAATATCTGCACTTCACGGGCCACACGATCATCGACGAACCCAAACGCGAATCCGTCGTGCGATTGATTTCGCGGGCGGCGGCACACGGTGTCAGCGTCAGCATCGACCCAGCCTCGGCGGGTTTCATTTCCGATTTCGGGGTCGCCGAGTTTCTGCGGCTCTGTGACGGCGCCCACATCCTGCGACCCAACGAGGACGAGGTCCGAATCCTGTCCGGGCTCGACGATGTCGAAGCGGCCACCGTCAAGTTGACCGAACTTTTCCCGCTCGTCGTGACAACGTGCGGTCGTGACGGCGTCATCGTCGGGCAACGCGGCGAAGAGGTCGTTCGCGTTGCTGTCGACCCCATCGACGTCGTCGACCCAACGGGCGCGGGGGATTCCTTCAACGCCGGCCTGTTGGCGGGGCTCGCGCGAGGTTTGTCGCCTGTCGACGCCACACGTGCGGCCGTCATCGTCGCCGCCGAGGCGGTTACTGCGGTGGGCGCTCGCCCCGCATAGTCGAATAGTCGGCGAGTGCGCGGGCGCGTGTCTCGGAAAGGCTCACGATCGGCTCGGGGTACAGCGGGGTGTTGTATTCCTCAATCCAGCGCGCGCGATACACGCTGTCCGGATCGAACTTCGCGGCTTGCAACTCGGGGTTGAAAACGCGGAAGTACGGCGCTGCGTCGTAGCCACTTCCGGCGACCCATTGCCACGACGCCGGGTTGCTCGCTTCGTCGGCGTCGACCAGCGTGTTCCAGAACCACGCTTCACCGATCCGCCAATCGATCCCGAGGTTCTTGATGAGGAAGCTCGCGGTGACCATGCGCACGCGGTTGTGCATCGTGCCGATTTTCCAGAGTTCGCGCATTCCGGCATCGACCAGCTCAACCCCCGTGGTCCCCTTTTTCCAGGCGGAGAGGTGGGCGGCGTTCGGCTTCTCCCACGGGAACTCGTCAAACTCGGCGCGAAGGTTCCGGCGGTGAATGTCGGTGTTGTGAAAGAGCTGATGGTACGAAAACTCTCGCCACCCGACTTCGCTGAGGAACCGGCTCGCGTTCGCTCGGGTTTCGGGGGTGACCACCGATTCGACCGCGTGCCACACCTGGTACGGGCTGATTTCGCCGAACCGAAAGTGCGGGCTCAGCCCACTGGTCGATTCAATCCCAGGCTCGTCTCGCCGGTGATACAGCGCGAGCCCGGTGGTGAGGAACCGGTCGAGGCGCTCGTGGGCGCCCGCTTCTCCAGGGGCCCACTGGTCGGGGAATTCGCTTGCCCACGTTCGGTCGGGAAGCAAATTCCAGGATTCGAGGGAGTCGGATGCGGCCTCCACGCCCGCAATCGAGGCTGGTGCGACCAAAGGCTGGCGCGGCTCTGGGCCCGCCAGAATCGACTTCCAGAACGGCGTGAACACCTTGAAGGGCGTTCCGGCACCGGTCGTCACCGACCACGGGTCGTGCAACAACGAGCCGGTGTAACTGTGCGCATCGGGGAGGGACACCTTCAATTCGGTGTCGATCGCGCGGGCCGAGCCGTAGCGACGGTTCCAGTGAACGCTGGTCGCGCCGACCTCTGCGACGACGGCAGGAAGGACGTCTCGGGTGGCGCCCCGTCGAAGGATGAGCGACCCACCCAGCGCTGCGAGGTCTTGTTGCAATTGGTGAAGGGATTGGTGGAGCCACCAGCGCGATGCGGCACCGATCGGGCGAATCTCGGGGGATTCGTCGTCGAGGACGTAGAGCACAGCAATCCGGTCACCGGTGCTAACCGCGGCGTTGAGCGCGGGATTGTCGGCAAGACGTAAGTCGTCGCGCAGCCAGACCAAAGAAGTGCTCATCACGCCGCCTAGTAGATGTCGGGCGAGCGGCCCGTTCCAAAGTTGATGGTGACGTCTGGGTGGCGATCGAATCGGTAACCGACTCCGCGGACGGTGCGCACGATGTCTTCGAATGGCTCAAGTTTCGAACGGAGCCGCCGAACGTGAACATCGATTGTTCGACTGTTGGGCCTGTCGACGTCGCTCGCTGCCCACAGCGTGTCGATCATGTCCGAGCGGTCAACGGTGATCGCTTCACGCAGGACAAGGAATTGCAGCAGTTCGAACTCTTTATACGTGAGCGGTGCAACGTCGCCATTGATAACCACGCGCTTCCGCGAAAGGTCAATCGTGACCCCGTTCGTCGCAGCGACCGGTTTCGGCGGAAGCAGTTCGGTGACGGCGCGCGGTTCGCGCAGTGCCAAACGGACAATGTCAAGGTTTTTTCCTCGCTGACTTTCCGGAGCGTAGGCGACCGCGGCGTGCGATTCGGTACCGGGAACCGCCGTCGTGACCACGTTACGAACTGCGTCTACTAATTCCGAAATAGAGGTACCCGCTGCGAGAGCGCTCGCTTCGTCAACGCCGACGTACACCGCAAAACCACGTATTTGCGCGGGATTCTGGGCGTTGTCAGGCATCCCGATATTTTACCGTTTAGCCCGCGACGCCGTAGAGACGGTCGCCAGCATCACCGAGTCCGGGAACGATGTAGCCGTGCTCGTTGAGCTTTTCGTCCAGTGCACCAAGGACGAGAGTGACGTCATGATCGCCAACCGCTTTCTCAACCGCGGCCACACCCTCGGGTGACCCGAGCAGGCAGACAGCGGTGACGTCGGTCGCGCCACGCTCGAACATAAATTCAATCGCGGCGATGAGCGATCCGCCAGTTGCGAGCATCGGGTCGAGCACGTAGCACTGGCGACCAGTGAGGTTCGCGGGGAGGCGTTCGGCGTAGACGCTGGGCTGCAAGGTCGTCTCGTCGCGAACCATCCCGAGAAATCCGGTTTCCGCGCTGGGCATCAAACGCAACAGTCCATCGAGCATCCCGAGTCCGGCTCGCAGGATCGGCACGATGAGCGGGTGAGGCTCGGCGAGAATCACGCCTTCGGTCGGTGCGACCGGCGTCTCGATGCGGTGAGGGACCACGCGGACGTCACGGGTCGCCTCGTACGCGAGAAGTGTCATGAGCTCGTCGGTGAGCGTGCGAAAAGTCGACGACGGCGTGGTCTTGTCACGCAGCATCGTGAGCTTGTGGGTAATGAGTGGGTGATCGGCAACTATGACTCGCATAGGCTTCAATCTATCGAATGGAGTGGCAGATGACCGAGGCTTTCGGCGCAATGGACGAGGCGCTTCGACTCGCGCGGGTCGCGTTGGAGTCGAACGACGTGCCGGTTGGAGCCGTCGTGCTTTCTCCGGACGGTGTGATCGTCGGCCGCGGCCGAAACGAACGTGAATTGACGGGGGATCCGACCGCACACGCCGAGGTCGTGGCGTTGCGCGATGCGGCCGCAGCAACGGGCAATTGGAACCTCAGCGACCACACGCTGGTCGTCACACTCGAACCCTGCGTCATGTGCGCCGGCGCGATTCTCAATTCCCGCATCTCGAAGGTCGTCTTCGGCGCGTGGGACGACAAAGCGGGAGCGGCGGGTAGCGTCACCGATGTGTTGCGAACTCGGACACTTCCTGCTCGAGTTGGCGAGGTCGTCGGCGGTGTTCGTGCCGACGAGTGTTCTGCGCTGTTGACCGAGTTCTTCGGCCGCCTTCGCGACTAGACGTAGAGTTCGGCGTTCCAGAGAACGGCGATGATCAGCGAGATGAACGCCAAGCCCCCGGCGGCGTGGAAGAACGGCTGAAGCTTCGCTTCGCCCTTCTTCTGGCGGCTGCTTCCGAGAATCGCCGCGACAAGCGCCCCAGCGGCAAGGAGCATCTTGATGGTGATCTTGAGGTTGTCGGGTGCGTCGTCGCCCGCGTACGCGAGTCCTACGAGGATTGTGCCGGTGGCCAATTGAATCGAGGCACCCCAGACCATGATGCGAAAGGGGAAGTTGTCCTTCGAGCGCATGTGGAGAATGAACGCACCAACAAGAATCGCCATTCCCGTGAGGTGAATGAGCACGAAGGATTCGGTGATGAGGGGGAGAACGGTGTTCACGATGTTTCCTTTCAGAAGGCGCATGATGCGCCTGTCGTCATAATACGCTGGCACCATGTCGGAAACCTTTGCATTCCTCGGAACAGGGTCGATGGGTGGGGCGATTCTTGACGGCCTGCGCGCCGCCGACCCAGTCGCGTCCGTGCGCGCCACCACCCGAACTTCGACGACCAACCGACCAGGGGTTGAGTCGCGGTCGACAGAATCCGACCCGGGCGCTAACCGGTGGGCGGTCGAAGGCGCATCTCTCGTGATTGTCGGGGTGAAGCCCGGTGGCGTGCTCGCCCTTCTCGAGGACATCGCCGATGCCCTCGATCCCGACGCGCTCATCGTGTCTGTCGCGGGGGGAATCACGACCGCAACGATGGAATTGGTCGTGCCGAACCCGGTCGTTCGCTCGATGCCCAACACCCCCGCGCTCGTCGGCAAAGGAGTGACGGGAATCTCTGCGGGCTCTCGTGCAACCGCTGACCACATGGCTCGTGCTCGTGCCGTCTTCGAACTAGTCGGGTGGGTTCTCGAACTTCCCGAAGACCGAATCAACGCCCTGAGTACCATCTCGGGATCCGGCCCCGCCTATGTATTCCACGCGATGGAACAGTGGACGACCGCAGCGCTCGAGCTCGGATTCAGTGACGACGATGCTCGCAAACTCGTCGAGAAAACATTCGCCGGGGCAACGGCATTGTTGGAGGCTTCTGATGTCGACCCAGCCGAACTCCGTCGACGCGTGACGAGCCCGAATGGAACAACCGAGCGGGCAATCGCCGTGCTCGACGACGCTCACCTCGCCGAGATTTATCGGGCTGCGGCCGAAGCCGCTCTCGCCCGCGCCGAGGAAATGGCCCGCGAACTCGGTCGTTAGATTCACAGACGACCCACAGGAAGCCCACAGGGAACGTCAAGACCCGCGAGAGACAGTAGTCATGTGAAACACACGAACCGAAAGGATGTCTCACATGGCTAAGAAAGAAGACACCGTCGAACCGACGGTGACCATCAATCGAAAGAAGCTAGTCACCGCGGGCTGGATTGCCGGCGGAGTCCTCGCACTCGGCGCAACTTTCGCGGCGGGCGCTGCGATCGGACACGTCTCCGACGGTCCCCGCGGAGGCGACTTCGCCGCAGGCCAGTCCAATGGTTCCGGTGAGTTCGGACCTCAGGGCGGACACGGCGACCAGGCAGGTCAACACAAGGGCGATCAGGCAGGTCAACACAAGGGCGGCCAGGGCGGCGACCAGGCTGGACGCGGTCACAAAGGCGGCCACGGCGGAATGATGGCTCCTGTTGCACCGACCGCTCCCAACGACGGCACGACGACACCCGCGCCGACGACAACTCCGTAAGTTTGCTCAATCCGCCTTTCTGCGGTGGCGAAACGGGGCATCCCGACAGGGATGCCCCGTTTTCGTTGGGCATCGTTGTCGCGCCATTCATCACGGCCGCGCACACTCGATCCCGCAAGTCGCGCTAGACTTGACGTTATTGTCCATTTGCCGGCCAATCGGTCGGACCAGGTAAAGGTGTCTTATGGGTTCCGTTATTAAGAAGCGCCGCAAGCGTATGGCGAAAAAGAAGCACCGCAAGTTGCTTCGCAAGACTCGCCACCAGCGTCGCAACAAGAAGTAGTCGTCCGCGATTCCGATGGCCCGCGTCACTGTCGAAATGATGGGGAAGCCCGGTTGCCATCTGTGCGACGATGCTCGAGCGATCGTAAGTACCGTGCTCGACGACTTTCCGGAAACGGAATTCGTCGAGCACAATATTTTGGATGACGCCGAGATGTTTGAAACCATGAAGAACGACATTCCGGTCGTTGTCGTCAACGGACGTCGGCACGCAACGTGGCGTGTGGATGCGAACGAGTTTCGGGTCGCGATAGAAAAGGAACTGCTGTGATTCAACATGCTGTGATGTGGAGACTCATCGACCTGGACGACGCTGGACGTGCGTCCGCACTTGAACGTTTCGGCACCGAACTCCAGGCTCTCGTCGGAGTTGTGCCGGGACTCGTGAGTGTTGCCCTGACACCGGATATCCGCGATGTCGAATCAAACTTTGATGTCGCCCTGATTTCTATTCACGAGTCTCGCGAGGCGCTCGCGACGTATCAGGCTCACCCCGATCACGTCGCCATTGGAACGTGGTGGGGTCTGCTCGTCGCTCAGCGCGGAGCGGTCGACAGCGAGATTTAGATGTGTGGCCGGTACGCCTCGACGCTCAGCGGAGAAGACCTCGGTCGCTATTTTCATGCCGACGAAATCGCCGACGTCGAAATGCGCCCCTGGTGGAACATCGCCCCGACGATGTCCGTGCCGATTGTGGTTGAGAAACGTGACGACCGCGCGCGTCTTGTAACGACCGCGCGATGGTCGCTTGTCCCGCCGTTCGCCGAAAGCCTTACCCTGAAATACCCGACGTTCAACGCCCGCAGCGAAACCGTGACCGAGAAACCCACCTTTCGCGGTTCCGTCGGACATCAACGTGCGATCCTTCCCGCCGATGCGTATTACGAGTGGTTGACCGAGGGGAAGGTCAAGACGCCGCACGCGGTGACCTCGCCGGCAGGCGAGCTCGCGTTTGCCGCCCTGTATTCGTGGTGGCGGGCGGACCCGGCGAGCGAGTGGGTGCTCACCGCGACAATCCTGACAATGCAGGCCCCCGAACCGATTGCGTGGCTTCACGATCGAACGCCCGTCGTTCTCGCTGCCAAGGACTGGGATTGGTGGCTGAACCGCGAGACGACGGCGGATCAGTCGTTCGTCGACGACGCCGTGGCGCGGTCTCGACCTGTCGCAAGCGCACTCCTCGTTCACGAGGTCGCGCCGCTGACTGGGAACGGCCCGCACCTGCTCGACCCCGTCTAGCGCTCGCGTTTGTAGACTGGGGATATGTCCGTGAATCCCGATTT
>JBILBA010000039.1:0-5171 GCA_044353905.1 Microbacteriaceae bacterium
GAAGATCGCCGAGAAACTCGTCCGCGATGTCGATTATGAATTCGACGAGAAGAAGCGCACCATCGGAGTCCTGGAAGACGGAATCACCAAGGTCGAGGACTATCTCGGAATCGATAACCTTTACGAATCGGCCAACACGCCACTCATTTCGTTTTTGAACAACTCGATCAAGGCAAAGGAACTGTTCCGCCGCGACAAGGACTACGTCGTGATGAACGGCGAGGTTGCTATCGTCGACGAACACACCGGCCGAATCTTGTCGGGTCGTCGATACAACGAAGGTGTTCACCAAGCCATCGAGGCGAAAGAGGGCGTCGAGGTCAAGGCTGAAAACCAGACGCTGGCCACGGTGACGCTGCAGAACTATTTCCGTCTGTACGAGAAGCTCTCGGGAATGACGGGTACCGCCGAAACCGAAGCCGCCGAATTTGGGTCGACCTACAAACTGGGTGTCGTGCCGATTCCGACGAACCGTCCGATGATCCGTCTCGACCAGTCCGACCTCATTTACGCCTCCGAGGCCGCCAAGTACCGTCAGGTTGTCGAGGACATCGCCACGCGTCACGAGAAGGGCCAGCCAGTCCTCGTGGGAACCGTGTCGGTCGAGAAGAGCGAGATGCTGTCGAAGCTGCTCGCCAAGCGCGGAATCAAGCACGAGGTGCTCAACGCGAAGAATCACGCGCGCGAAGCGGCCATCGTCGCCGAGGCCGGGCGCTTCGGCGCCGTGACCGTTGCCACCAACATGGCTGGTCGCGGTACCGACATCATGCTTGGTGGAAACGCCGAATTCATCGCGGTGACCAAACTCCACCAGGCGGGGCTCAACCCGAGCGAAAACCCAGAAGAATTCGAAGCGCGATGGGACGAGGTGTTCACCGCGGTGAAGGCCGACGTCTCGGTTGAAGCCGAGAAGGTCGTCGCTGCTGGCGGACTCTACGTGCTCGGAACCGAGCGCCACGAATCTCGTCGTATCGACAACCAACTTCGCGGTCGTTCGGGCCGACAGGGGGACCCGGGCGAGAGCCGTTTCTATCTTTCGTTGCAGGACGACCTCATGCGTCTGTTCAACTCGGGTGCCGCTGCGGCCATCATGAGCCGAACGGGCGACGATGACATGGCCATCGAGTCAAAACTCGTGTCCCGCGCGATTCAATCCGCGCAGTCCCAGGTCGAGGCCCGCAACGCCGAAATCCGAAAGAACGTCCTCAAATACGACGACGTCCTGAACCGCCAGCGTGAGGCAATCTACGGCGACCGCCGCCAGATTCTCGAAGGCGCGTCCATTAAGGACAAAGTGACCTCGTTCATTGAGCGAAGCATCACCGAGGTTGTCGAACAGAACACGGGCGGTGCCCGCAACTCGGATGAATGGGACCTGGAACGCCTCTGGGTCGATGTTCGTCAGATCTTCCCCGTGACCATCTCGGTGCACGAGGTCTTGTCCGAATACGGCGCAAAGATTGTGTCCGCCGACGTCACGCGCGAACTGATTTCGGACGCGATGGTTCAGTACGGGATCCGCGAGGGCTCACTTGGTGAAAACGCCATCCGCGAACTCGAGCGCCGCGTCGTTCTGTCGGTCATTGACCGCCGTTGGCGAGACCACCTCTACGAGATGGATTACCTCAAGGACGGCATCGGTCTTCGGGCGATGGCACAGCGCGACCCGCTGATCGAATACCAGCGCGAGGGCTTCACGATGTTCCAAGCGATGATGGGCATGATTCGCGAAGAGTCGGTCGGTTTCATCTTCAACCTCGACGTTCAGGTCGTTCCGGCCGGTGGCGTCACGCAGGTTCAGGCACCCGGTATCGCACCGGCACCAATTCCGACCGAAGGCCTGTCCTACTCGGCTCCGAACGAGGACGGCGAAAATGTCTTCCTTGATCAGTCGAGTGGCCAACCAGCCGCCCCGCAAGAGCGACTTCGCCCGCGCCGCGGAAACCCGCCGCCCCCAGCCAAGGGCGGTGGCGCGAAGGGTGCGTTCGGTCAGTCCCTCGACTAACTAGAGCAGCGCGAGCGCGCTCGCGCGCCAACGGTGGTCGAGCCCTTCGAGTCGAACGCACACGGCGCGCGTTCGTTGGCCGAAGCGAATCAGGCTGACGCCTTCGACGACACCGTCGCTAGGTTCGGTCACAACGGTGAGCCCGACGATGATGAGGGGAGACGCTTTTGATGTCTCACCCCGGGCGATGCGATTTCGACGAGCGGCGATTGATCGTTCGGCGACGACACGGTAGACGTCTTCGGTGACCCATCGACCAATTTGTTCGACGGGACGGACCCCGGCGATGATTTCGCAACCGATGAGAGCGAGACGTTCGATTGCCTCCCGAGGGTCGGGAAGTTCGGCTCTCGGTGTGGGTTGCGGGTCAAAGAACTCTGTTGCGCGTGATTTGTTGTGCCTGGGTGTTTCTGAGGAGGAGATTGTTGTAACCATTGCTGTACTCGATTCCGGAGCGTGGATTCGTGACAGAGGCAATGCCTCATAACGCCACAACCTTGTCGCAATTCGCGGAAGCGTGAGCCAGGTCGTGAAAATCTGTGGATAAGTGGTTCGGAATGATTGTCCTACCTATCATTCGGCATATGTCTGTAAATGAAAACCTCTTGGGGCTGGGTTCTTTGTGGGACGCCGAGCAACTCAACATTGAACGGGACGTAGCGAGGGAACGGGAACGCGAGCGAAAATCGGAACTGTACTTCTCGGATGCAGTGTTGGCACTCGCCGGACCCGACGGGGTAACGGTCCAGGTGACGGCGTTTGACCGCATCATTCATGTTCGTCGAATTGGGATGATGTGGATTGATGGCGTGGTGTGCGGCTCGGCTGATCGGGCGATTGTTCCGTTCGACGCAATTGGCGCCGCGTATTCCCCCTCCACGTGCGCCTGCACAGTTTCTCGTCCGACCCATTACGAGATGGTTCCGCTGGGTGCTGTGTTGCGCGAAATCGAACGCCACTCGTCATCGGTCACCATCATCGGCGAGCGGTTCGGTGTTCGAGGGCGAATCACCGGGGTTTGGCGCGATGCCGTTACGGTGCGCTCGTCACACCGCGACACGGTGTTGCGTCGGTCAGCCGTCAGGGTGGTTCTCGTCGACGACACTGGCAGGTCGTAACCCGAGAATAGATGGCACAAAATCGGGTTCTTGACCCAACATCAGTGCGTCCCGCTGCCGCGAGGCGACAAACTCGGCCAGTGCGGCGTGAGCGATTCGAATCTTGCGACCTGGCTCCACGCGCAGTTCATCACGGGCAATAAACCCCGCAACGTGTTCCCTGGATGTCCCCAACACCTCGGCTACATCAGCAACGGTTAGCATCCACTCTTCGGTCATACAGCGAGATTGCCACGTATTCGCGGTCCCCGAGGATTGAAGTGCGTTCGTGTGGATAACTAATTCGGAACACCGAATTGAGCCCCACGATAGGTTGCGGAAAGGAAGTGAAATGACCACAATTCTCTCGTTCCTGCGTCGACGGTTGGCCGCTTCGCGGACAATCGTTGGTATCGCTCTGATTGTCGCGAGTGTGGTTGGAGTCGTCGGTGTCGTTCGGTTTTCGACACCCGGTGACCGGGTGATCATGGCGAACAGTTTTTTGCCTGCGGGCACCGTTATCACCGAGGATGTCATCGAAGAGGGCCGGGTTTCGTCACGTGCCGCGAACGTGAACCAGCCACCGACAGATGTGATTGGCCGGGTAGTTGGTTCGGACATCGGTGGGGGCGAGATCATCACCGCTCGTTTGTTGGAACCAACGCCGTCTTCACGCGTGATCATCTCGGTGCCTCTCGGAGTGGCTCCACCTTCGGCGTTCGCGAATGGCACTCTGGTTGATCTTTGGTCCGTCAACGAGGACGGTGATGTGCCTCCAATCACCGTGGCTCGGAATGCTGTCATTGTGTCCGTCACCGACAGTGGTTTCGGTGGGGACTCAGTCCTGACGGTTCTCGTTGACCCTGCTCAGGTTGACAGGGTGCTGGGAGTCCTCGGTTCATCGCACGTCATCGTGGCAACCTCAGGGGAATCTCGGTGACAACAGTCGGAGTGCTCGGGCCGCCGACGAGGTTGGCTGATCTCAGTGCTCTAAGCCAATGGGCAGATATTGTCTGGGGCGTTGATTCGGTTCGAGACGTGGTCCGCCACGTTTCCCAATCGCCCGTTGACGTCCTCGTCACCGAAGCGAGTGTGGCCTATCTGACCGACGAATTGATGCGCCTGACACCGCACTCCATTGGTCAGATTTGCGCTGTCGCGGAGGCGAATGGGGTTTTCGAGTGGGCGACTGGTCTGAATGGGATTGTTGCGGTCCGGAGTTTCGCGGACTCTCAAACCGTCGTGAGAGCCGACCCGGAATCGGATGGCGGGCTGGCGGCAACATCAGGGCCGGATCCTGCCCTTGAAACTTCGCCACGCGACCCCGTCGTAATCGCAGTCTGGGGGCCGATCGGCGCGCCCGGCATCACAACGACGGCGATTTCCCTCTCTACGGTGTGTGCTCAAGCCGGGCTATCGACACTTCTCTGTGATGTTGACTCTCGCGGCTCATCCGTCGCTATCGCTCTGGGCGTTCTCGACGAAACACCCGGTTTTGCTGCCGCATGTCGATTGGCTGGTCGAAACGAATTGACCCATTCGGAAATTCGGCGAATTGTGAACACCGTTGAACGTGACGGGGTGAGTTTCTCGGTTTTGACGGGCGTGCCTCGCGCTTCCCGTTGGGCCGAAGTTGGGCCGGAAAAAGTTCGGCAGGTGGTGGACCTGGTCCGAGGAATGTATGACGTTGTGATCGTCGACGTTGGTTTTGGTATCGAAGAGAATGAGTGGATCGACGAAGCGCCCCAGCGCGACGGCGCAGCCCGCGAAATTCTGCGAAGGGCAGATTCGGTTATCGCGGTCGGTTCGCCCGATGCAGTCGGTGTGTCCAGAATCATTCGCGGTCTCGACGAGATTCGCGAACTGTGTGAGTCGCCGGTCCTTATCCTGAACCGCGCGGCACCGGGTTCCGGCGCCGATGCTGCAGACGCGATTCTTCGTTTCAGTGACCACATCGTGCGAACAATCATTCCGACAGATGGGCGACGGGGTATCGAAGAAGCAATGCTTCGAGCTCAAAACCAGCAAGCGTTGTGGCGACGAGTTGCGGAGCATGCCGGCGTCACATT
>JBILBA010000040.1:0-5075 GCA_044353905.1 Microbacteriaceae bacterium
GATGAGTTGGGGGCGCTCGATGAGCGGAATCGAACCGTCGGGGACGGGGTAGGCCGCGAGTTCGGCCCGGATGACGTCAAAGTCGCTCATCGGATCGCGCGCCGGTTCGAGGGTCGCACAGTCAATCACGTGAATGAGGACGCGGCAACGCTCGACGTGTCGAAGAAAGTCGAGCCCGAGTCCCTTGCCCTCGGACGCCCCAGCGATGAGTCCAGGGACATCCGCGATCGTGTAGCGGTACTGTTCGACGTCGACGACACCGAGGTTCGGGTGCAGTGTCGTGAAGGGGTAATCCGCGATTTTCGGTTTGGCCGCCGAAACCGAGGCGATCAGCGAGGACTTTCCCGCCGAGGGGTAGCCGACCAGGGCCACGTCGGCAACGGTCTTGAGTTCGAGAACGATGTCACCGTCCCACCCGAGTGTGCCGAGCAGTGCGAAACCGGGAGCCTTGCGCTTGAGCGAGGCGAGGGCCGAATTCCCGAGACCGCCTTGGCCACCCGGAGCGACAACGTATTCCATGTCGGGCTTGTCGAGGTCAATGAGTACCTCGCCATCGACGTCTTTGACGACCGTTCCGACGGGGACGGGCAGTGTCAACGATTCGCCCTTGTGCCCGCTGCGGTGGTCGCCCATACCGAAGCCGCCGTTTTCACTCGAGCGGTGAGGTCGATAGTGGAAGTCGAGGAGGGTCGTCACCTGGGGATCGGACACGAGAATGATGTCTCCGCCGTTTCCGCCGTTTCCGCCGTCGGGTCCGGCGAGGGGCTTGAACTTTTCGCGCTTGACCGAGACGCAACCGTTGCCGCCGTGCCCAGCCTTGAGGTGCACCGTCACTTCATCGATGAACGAGACCATGTGTCACCTCCTTCTACTGCAAAAATACGACAAGGCGGGCCGAAGCCCGCCCCGCCGAGTGAAAAACTTAAGCGCTCTGAACGATGTTGATGACCTTCCGGCCACCCTTTGCGCCGAACTGAACCGAGCCTGCGACGAGAGCGAAGAGCGTGTCGTCGCCACCACGGCCGACACCGGCACCGGGGTGGAAGTGGGTTCCGCGCTGGCGGACGATGATTTCGCCGGCCTTGACGACCTGGCCACCATAGCGCTTAACCCCGAGGTACTGGGGGTTCGAGTCGCGTCCGTTACGAGTGGACGACGCTCCCTTTTTATGTGCCATGTCGCTATTCTCCCTCGACTACTTGATGCTCGTAATTTTCACGCGGGTGAGGTCAGCGCGGAAGCCCTGACGCTTGTGGTACCCGGTCTTGTTCTTGAACTTGTGAATGATGATCTTGGGGCCACGAAGGTCTTCGAGAACCTGTGCCGTGACGGTCACCTTTGCGAGAGCAGCGGCGTTCGATTCGATCTTGTCGCCGTCCACGAGAAGGACCGGAGCGAGCGAAATCGACCCCTTGTCATCGGCCTTGATGCGGTCGACAGTGAGGATGGTCCCAACCTCGACCTTTTCCTGTCGCCCTCCGGCGCGCACAATCGCGTAAACCACGGTGATGTCCTTTCGAAAACTCGGTGCGGGCCTGAATGTTGGCATTGCGCACCAAGGGTAAAGAATAGCCGAATGGTGCCGTTCAGGCAAATCCAATTAGTCGGCTGACGTCGTTTCGTCTCTCGAGGTGTCCGAAGTCGCTTTCTTGGTCGCACGACGTGGGCGCCGAGCGGTTCGCGCACCGGGTTCCGGTGCCTCGGGAAGCGAATCGAGAAGTGAATCGAGATCCGCGATGGGCTTCGTCTTGCCGCCAGCCGTTGCGCCATCCGAGCTGTCGTGGTTGACGGTTGCCGTTGCAATCGCGGCGAGCGCACTACGGGCACTGTCGGTGATTTCGTGGGTGCCCGTCTGGCCCTGTTGCTGTTTGGGCTGAGTCGTCTGTTTCCCGCGACCGCGGCGCGATGCACCGGGTTCCGGTGAGCCCTCGACACGGGCTTTTCCAACGGGTTCGTGGTGAATGATCAGTCCACGTCCGGCGCAGACCTCACACGCTTCTCCGAAGGTCTCGAGCAACCCAAGACCCAACTTCTTTCGAGTCATTTGGACCAGCCCGAGGCTCGTGATTTCGGCGACCTGGTGCTTTGTGCGGTCTCGCGACAAGCACTCGATGAGTCGGCGCTGAACCAAGTCACGATTGGTTTCGAGCACCATATCGATGAAGTCGATGACGACGATTCCGCCGATGTCGCGCAAACGCAATTGGCGAACGATTTCCTCGGCCGATTCGAGGTTGTTCTTCGTCACGGTTTCTTCGAGGTTTCCACCCGAGCCGATGAACTTGCCGGTGTTGACGTCGATGACGGTCATTGCTTCGGTGCGGTCGATGACGAGCGAGCCGCCTGACGGCAACCACACCTTACGATCGAGAGCCTTAATGATTTGCTCGTTGATGCGGTAGGTGTCGAACGGGTCGGTTCCATCGTTGTGATCAATGATTCGTTCGATCAAGTCCGGCGCAACCTGGGCGAGATAATCCGAGATAACGGCCTTGGCTTCGTCACCGTGAATGATGATGTTCTGGAAATCTTCGTTGAAGACGTCACGGATGATTTTGACGAGAAGGTCGGGCTCCGAGTGCAACAGCACCGGTCCGTTGCCCTTTTCTGCCTTCTTCTGAATCGCATCCCACTGGGCGGTGAGGCGCTGGACATCGAGGGTCAGTTGTTCTTCGGTCGCGCCTTCGGCGGCGGTCCGAACGATAACGCCCGCGTTTTCCGGAAGGACCTCGGCAAGAATCTTCTTGAGGCGCGTGCGCTCAGAATCAGGCAACTTACGAGAAATTCCGTTGATCGATCCGCTCGGAACGTAAACGACGTACCGCCCAGGGAGGCTGACCTGACTGGTCAATCGGGCACCCTTGTGGCCGACCGGGTCTTTCGTGACCTGCACGAGAATCGGGTCGCCGGACTTCAGCGCCGTCTCGATGCGCCTCGGCTGGTTGGCGTTGTCTTCGGTCGCGGCGGCGTCCCAGTCGACTTCGCCCGAATACAGCACCGCGTTGCGACCGCGGCCGATGTCGACGAAAGCGGCCTCCATCGAGGGCAAGACGTTCTGCACCTTTCCGATGTAGACGTTTCCGATGATGCTCGACTCGGTGGAACGCGCGACATAGTGCTCGACGAGGACGTTGTCCTCGAGAACACCAATCTGGATGCGGCCGTCCTTGCTGCGAACGACCATCTTGCGGTCGACGCTTTCGCGACGAGCGAGGAATTCCGTTTCCGTGACGACCGGACGGCGACGCCCAACGTCGCGTGAATCTCGGCGGCGCTGGCGCTTGGCTTCGATCCTCGTCGAACCGCGAATACGTTGCGGCTCGGTGATTTGCTCTGGTTCGATGTAAACGCGTTCGACACGTTCTGACCGCTCCACGCGGTTTCCGCGAGTGCGGCGGCGAACCGACGGGCCTTCGTCCTCCATCGGGCGACCGGAACGAATCGGGATGTACTCGGGCGCCGGCGGACGGAACACGAGCTGCATCGGGTTCTCGAGAACAATCGGTTCGAAGGCAGGTTTCGCCTCGACCGCGGCATCGGTTTCGATTGCTGGCGACTCGTCGGTGGCGACGACCTCGACCGCATCATCTACTGCCGGCGTTTCCGTGACCGGAGTCGCGCGCGTTTCGGGAGCGGTAAACGGTGACGAGACGTACTCGTTCGGATCAAATTCTGTGTTTTTCACCATTTTCAGGTGCACCTCTCGGTGATTTCTTTCGAAATCTCATTCTGTGAAGCAGTGCTTCAAATCTGTTGTGTGATCGCATCGAGTGACGCAATCCGCGTACTGTCACTACGCGCGGAACTGACTATCCGCTCAAATCTTTCGATTTCTAGCCCGGCATGTCCGGAAAAGTCCTGCGCGATGAACGCGCACTCTCAGTATAGCCCGAATGACGAGCCGCCGACGCGCGAACACGGTCAAAGGGGCGATAATGGAATGGTGAACCCCACCTTCCGCGGCCGATACGCATTCGGCGCCTTCATCCTCGTTTTCGGGTTGATTTCGGCCTGGGCCGCGCTGACGCTCTCGACCGAGGGGTATTACCTGCTCAAGGACGGCACGCAACCGTCGTGCAACATCAATCCGTTCTTCAGCTGCGGAAACGTCATGCAATCCGACGAGGCGCGAGCCTTCTTCGGAGTCCCGAACTATTTCTGGGGACTGATCGGGTGGGGCGTCGTCTCGGCAACGGGTGCTGGCGTGCTGGCGGGGGCGACCTACGCGCGCTGGTACTGGCGCGCATTCGCCGTCGGAATGTTCGTCGCCTGGTTCTTCCTGATGTGGTTGTTCGTCACCGCTGTCTATGACATCGGTTTCCTGTGTCTCTACTGCATGATCACGTGGGCGACTCAATCGATCATGTTGTGGATCGTGCTGCCATGGCTTCTTCGCGAGAAACTTCTCTTTGACAGCGAAAAACTGTCGCGCATCGGTGCGGCGATTCTGCCGTACTCGTGGCTGCTGCCGCTCGTGAACATCGCGGGAATCGGACTCGCGATTATCGCGCAGTTCCCGCTGCTTGTCCCGATGCTTCTGACCGGTTACTAGAACCAGAGCGCGAGTTCACGGGCCGCGGACTCGGGCGAGTCACTGCCGTGGACGAGGTTCTTTTGAACCTTGAGCCCCCAGTCGCGGGCGAGGTCGCCCCGAATCGAGCCGGGTGCAGCAAGCGTCGGGTCGGTGGTACCGGCGAGAGTGCGGAAGCCTTCGATCACACGATGTCCTCGAACCTTGGCGGCGACGACGGGACCGCTCGACATGAACTCGACGAGAGGTTCGAAGAAGGGCTTTCCCTCGTGCTCTGCGTAGTGCGCGGTCAACAGCGCGCGGTCGGGCGTGAGCATGCGCAGATCGGCGATCTCGTAACCCTTCGCCTCGATGCGGCGAAGGATTTCTCCGACGAGGTTGCGTTCGGTCCCGTCCGGTTTGATGAGGACGAGAGTGTCCTGAAGTTCGGTCATTGTTGTTCCTTTCGACGGTCAAGTTGTTGTCCCTTGACGAGGCAATACGTGAAAAAGATGATGCACACGAGCCACGCCGCGCCCCACATCGGCTCGGTGACTACGGGCAG
>JBILBA010000022.1:0-17837 GCA_044353905.1 Microbacteriaceae bacterium
AGTGACGTCGACGCTGACGCGCTGACTCCGGAAAACGCAACTGCGGACGCCACAGTTCCGACAGCGAGCAGTCGCCACGCAGCAAGTAGCTTCACAGAGTTCCTTTCGAAGAGTCAGCCTCCATTTTATGGCAAAACCGCGGCGATGTGCCCCACATGACACTCGCAATGTTCACGCCTAGACTCATAACCGTGGAAAAATTCCGAAACATGAGCGTCGGGAAGGTTTATCCGCTCTATGTGAACAAGGTTGAGCGAAAAGGTCAATCCCGCGAAGACCTTGACACCATCATTCGGTGGCTGACCGGGTTCACCCAAGCCGAACTTGACGAAAAAGTTGCCGACGAGGTCACTTTCGAAGTTTTCTTTTCGAACGCGACGCTCAATCCAAAAGCTGATCAGATAACCGGCGTCATCTGCGGCGTTCGCGTCGAAGAGATAAGCGACCCTTTGATTCAAAAGGTCCGCTATCTCGACAAACTCGTTGACGAGCTTGCCAAAGGAAAGTCGATGGAGAAGATCCTGCGGGCTGGTTAGTGCCGTCAAACGGTCGGGCAAAAGGTCGGGCTGCGAAGACGGGCAAATTGTCGGGCTGCGAAAACGGACAAAAGGTCGGGCTGCACCGCTCGGCTCAAAATTGCGGCCGCCGACGCTGTCGCGTCGGTAATGCAATTTTTCGAACCGGCGGGACCGCCTGGAAGACCCGAGTAATGAAAAAAGACCGCACAAATGCGGTCTTTTTTCATTACGTCGGGCTGACAGGATTTGAACCTGCGACCCCTTGACCCCCAGTCAAGTGCGCTACCAAGCTGCGCCACAGCCCGCTGCCTCGCGGCAACCTGTTCAGCCTATCAAAATTATGGAGACCGAAATCAGACCGAGGTGCCCAACAACTCCTTGACCGCCTGCTCGAAAACCAGGTGGTGCGCCGCGACGTCCTCGACGGTTGTTGTCGGACACATGAGCGCCATGTTGTGGAATGGCGTCAACATGATCCCGCGGTTGGCGAGGTAAAGGTGAAGGAAGTCCTCGAGTTCTCCGTCTGCGGCCGCGTTCGATTCGCCGCCGTTTCGAGGCTCAGGGCTGACGAACCGGTATTCGCACCGAGCACCCAATTGCGCGATTGACCAGGGAAGGTCGTACTTGGCGAAGAGCACGTTCATGCCATCGGTAAACAGTGTGCACATCGCAATCATGTGCTCGAACGCGGATTCGGTGAGGACCTGTTCCAGTGTCGCCCTCATCGCGGCCACGGACAACGGGTTGCCGGCGAGGGTTCCCCCGACGCCGCCCATGTCGACCAGATCGAGGTCGTCGCGGGCGAGCGCCTGTGCAGCAAAATCAGCCGAAAGGCCGTAAGCGCCGGTAGGGATGCCTCCCCCGATTGACTTTCCGATGACCACGATGTCGGGTTCGAGGTTCCAGGCGCGGGTAGCCCCACCATAGCCCGCACTGAAGGTGTGCGTTTCGTCGATGATGAGCAGTGCGCCGTACTTGCGCGTCAGTGCGCGGACGCCGTCGTGATACCCCTCCTCGGGCAGAACGATTCCGATGTTCGTGAGCGCGGGCTCGATGAGAACCGCGGCGACGTCACCGTGAGCAAGTTCGCGCTCGAGCGCATCGAGGTCATTGAATTCGGCGACGCGACTCGTTTCGAGAACGTCTACCGGCTCGCCCACGTTTCCGGGTCGGCTCATCGACTCGCCGTTTGGTCCGACCACGATCAGCGACTCGTCGACCGAGCCGTGATAGCAATAAGAGTGGAAGAGGATTTTGGAACGACCCGTGAGAGCGCGAACTAGACGGATGACCCATCGGTTGGCGTCCGTGGCGGTCAAGGCGAAGCTCCAGCGGTCCATCCCGAAACGCCGAGTCAATTCCGCTCCGACCCATTCCGCATCGAGGGTGGGGAGCATCGTGGTCAGTCCGCCCTGGTCGGAGACGTGGCGCACAATCGCCGCCGCCACCTCGGGCGCAGCGTGACCCGCCATCGCCCCCGTGTCACCGAGAGCAAAATCGATGTAGTCGTTACCGTCAATGTCGCGAATAGTGTTCCCGCGCGCCGACTCGAAATACACGGGGAATGACCCGGCCTTCTTGTTCATCCACGTCATCGGCACGCGGCCAAAAAGGTGTTCCGCCGAGGCATAGGCGGCCTTGGACTTCGGGTGCGTCTTTTCGAACTCGTCACGCTCTCGCGTGAACAGTTTGTCGAGGCGATTGCGGTCGATTTCGGCCATCAGTGCACTTCCTTGTGAATCGTGAACCACCCCAGACTACTGCGCGCGATGGGTCGCCAACATGTCGTTCAACAGGGACCACGACTTTCCGAAGCGCGGGTGGAGCTCGAACGACGCGACAGCATCTCGGGTAATCCATTGGAGGTCGGTGCTTTCGAGGTCGTTGAACGCCGGCTCGAAGTGCTCGCGCGTTTCAACGATGACGGTCGTGTACGCCCAGAATCCGAGGTCGATGACATAGGTGTCGATCGGAATGAGAAGGCTCTCGGGAACCCCCGCCTCTTCGTGTGCTTCGCGCATTGCTCCGGCCGTCGCGTCCTCACCGAACTTCAAGGCTCCGCCGGGGATCCCCCAGGTTCCGCCGTGATGCGACCATTCGGCGCGCAACTGCAACAAAACACTGTCGGTGGTGCGGTTCCAGACCAGAACACCGGCCGCACCGAACATCCCCCAGACGCGCTCACCATTAGGTCCGTGGACCCAATTGTCGCCGAAGTCGCGCTGGTGTGGTGGGGGTAGGTAGTTCACGCCGCGAACCTACTTTCGAGGTCCGCGTTTTTCGCGAACACGCATCGACACGTTGATGGGCGATCCCTCGAAACCCCAAACCTCGCGGAGTCGACGCGTGATGAATCGACGGTATTGCGGGTCGAGGAAACCGGTCGTGAACAAGACGAATGTTGGCGGACGAGTCGACGCCTGTGTTCCGAATAAAATACGGGGTTGCTTCCCGCCGCGGACGGGATGCGGGTGAGCAGCCGCGAGTTCCGAGAGGAAGGCATTGAGTTTTCCGGTTTGAATTCGGGTATCCCACGATTCAAGGGCAAGTTCGAGTGCCGGCACCAATTTCTCGAGGTGGCGACCCGTTCGCGCGGAAATGTTGACGCGCGGCGCCCATGCCACGTGAGCGAGGTCCTGGTCGATTTCCCGCTCGAGGTAACGGCGTCGGTCGTCATCCAACAGATCCCACTTGTTGAATGCCAATACGAGCGAACGACCCGATTCCAATGCCATGTCGATGATGCGAATGTCTTGTTCGCTGATGGGCTCGGTGACATCGAGAACTACGACCGCAACCTCGGCCTTTTCCAACGCGGCCGCGGTGCGCAGAGACGCATAGAAATCGGCCCCCTGCGCCATGTGCTGGCGTCGTCGAATACCGGCGGTGTCGACGAAACGCCACACTTTTCCGCCCAGTTCGACCTGTTCGTCGATCGGGTCGCGGGTGGTACCCGCCAGTTCATTGACGACGACGCGTTCTTCGCCGGCAGTTTTATTCAACAATGACGACTTTCCGACGTTGGGGCGACCGATAATTGCAACACGTCGCGGTCCGCCGATCTCGGTTTTGGCGACAGCACTGATTTCGGGAAGAACCGTGAGCACCTTGTCGAGCATGTCGGCGACACCACGACCGTGCAGCGCAGAGACGGGCCATGGCTCTCCTAGTCCGAGCGACCAGAGAGAAGCGGCTTCGGGTTCTTGGCGCGCATCGTCTACCTTGTTTCCGACGAGGATGACCGGCTTTTTCGAGGCGCGAAGCATCGTGACAACTCGTTCGTCGGTCGCTGTTGCGCCAACCATCGCGTCGACCACAAAAAGAACGGCGTCGGCGAGCTCGACGGCGATTTCGGCCTGAATGGCAACACTCTTGTCGATTCCGCGCGCGTCGGGTTCCCAGCCGCCGGTGTCAACAAGGGTGAACTTGCGGTCGTTCCATTCGGCCTTGTAGGTGACACGGTCACGGGTGACGCCCGGAACGTCCTCGACCACTGCTTCGCGTCGGCCCAGAATTCGATTGACCAACGCGGACTTTCCGACATTGGGGCGACCGACAATCGCCAGAACGGGAAGGGCGGGAAGTTCGATGACCTCGTCGGTATCGCCGAGGTGGGATTCAAGGATCGAGATGTCCTCGTCATCGAGGTCGTAATCCGCAAGTCCTTGCCGAAGCGCCTCGGCACGCTGGGCGGCGTCGGCGTCGGTCAGTTCCGACATTCGATCGACGAGGTCGCCGATGTCGTCTTCGTAGTTCTCGCTCATTGGTCACTCCCTGCTCGCACAATGTCGACGATTGCCGAGACGGTGTCCGAAAAATTGATGTCCGACGAATCGACGACTGTCACGCCAGGAGCGGCGGTAAAGAAATCAACGACGTTCGAATCTTTGGCATCTCGCTCACGAACCGATGCGGTCGTTTCGGCGAGATCTCGGCCGACGACGTCGCCAGCCCTTCTCTCAATTCTAACCTCTTCGCGGGCGGTCAAGAGAATCCGGGTCGAGGCATCGGGGAAAACGACGGTCGTCATGTCCCGCCCCTCGGCGACAACTCCGGGAAAGGACGAGTGTGTGGCCAAGTCGCGAGCGGAATTCTTCATCCATTCCCGTACCCGAAGATTCTGCGCAACCGCGCTGACCGCGAGGCTGATTCGAGGCTCGCGAATCACTGCGGTCACATCGACATCGCCCACGGCAAACCGCTCGAGTTCTGGATCAAGCGAAATCGAATACCTAAACCTGCCGAGAAGCCCCGCGATGGCGTCCTCGTCGGATAGGTCAATTTCTCGATCGAGTGCCCACCACGTCAGGGCTCGGTATGCGGCACCGGTGTCAAGAAATCCGTATCCCAATTGAGCGGCGACCGCCCGTGCGACGCTCGACTTCCCGCTGCCCGCGGGTCCATCGATGGCAACAACAATCACTGGCTCTCGCCCGCGATTCTCCAGCCTCGCGCTTCCAGGGCACTCACGAGGGATTCTTCGGCTGTCGGCAGCACCGAGACCTCAGCGAAGCCGATGGCCGAACCTGGCGAGTGCTCGAGACGGAGGTCTTCCATGTTGACTCCAAGGTCACCGATATCGGCGAGCAATTGCGCCAATTGTCCTGGGCGGTCGTCAATAACGACCAAAATGTGGGCAAAGCGTGCACTTCGACCATGTTTTCCGGGAATGCGCGACACGCCCGTGTTTCCGGACGCCAAAAGGTCCGCGAGAGCGGCAGTCGGAGTTCCGCTGCGCAATGCCGTGACAACCGCGTCGATCCGGTCTCGAACGTCTTCCAAGACGACCGTCACGTCGGCGGCGTTAGCGATGAGAATCTGAATCCACAGGCTCGGATCGCTGGACGCAATTCGAGTCATGTCCCGCAATCCACCACCCGCGAGTTCAACCGACGAGTCGGGCGCTCCGATCAGACTCGATGCAACGGCGGATGACACGATTTGTGGAACATGACTCACGAGGGCCACCGCGGAATCGTGATCGGCCGTCGACATCTCGACGAGGTTCGCTCCGCAGTCGATTGCCAGATCGGAGACGAGATTGACCGAGGCCGAATCGGCGTCGGGTCGAGGGCACACCACCCACGAGCGACCCGTGAAGATATCGGCACGAGCAGAGACCGCTCCCCCGCGTTCGCGACCCGCCATCGGGTGCGAGCCAACATAACGGGTTAGGTCGACGCCTCGAGATTGCAGGTCCGCGAGAATCGAACCCTTGACACTCGTGACGTCGGTTACGACCGCGTCGGGGAAATCGTGCAGTTCGCGGGCAACGACGTCAGCCACAACGTCGGGCGGAACCGCGACGACAATCAACTCTGGCTTTTCGCCGTCGACCGCAGGGAGTCCCGCTCCGTACTGGGATGCGAGTGCGACCGCGGTGGGCGACGAATCGACGAGTGAAACGTCGATTCCGTGGCGGCGAAGCACCAATCCAATCGAGGTTCCGAGCAATCCTGCTCCGACGATTCGGACCGGGCCGGAAACGCGGGCGTTAGTCACGAGCCGCCTCCTCACCGTCGGAATCGCGGGCCAGTGCGAGCACCTGCCCCACTTCAACCTTAGTGAGGTCGCGCGTGTCCCCCAGGGACAACGAGCCGAGGCTCAGCGGACCGAAACTCTTGCGATGGAGTTCCACGACGGGGTGGCCAATTGCCTCACACAAACGGCGGACGATGCGGTTGCGGCCGGAATGCAACGTGATTTCGAGCAGAGTCTGTCCGCGCGACGGCTCCCCCACAATCGAGACTCGGTCGACCGCGATCGGTCCGTCCTCGAGCTCGATTCCGTCTTTCATCTCTCGCAATGTTGAACCCTTCACGAGCCCCGACACCTTCGCGAGGTAGGTCTTGGCGACTTCGAATGACGGATGTGCGAGCACATGAGCGGCATCGCCGTCATTCGTCAAGATGAGAAGACCGGAGGTTTCGAAATCGAGTCGGCCGACGTTGAACAGACGCTCGTCATAAGCCGAGACGAAATCGCGCAGGTCGCGTCGCCCCCGATCGTCGGCGAGGCTCGACACGACTCCGGTCGGCTTGTTCAACATCACGTAGCGCTTGCTGACGTCGGACTGGATCGGTTCGCCGTCGACAGTGATTCGGTCGATTTCGGGGTCGACACGGGAACCCGGTTCGGTAACAGTTTCACCGTTGACCGTTACCCGTCCCTGCGCGATGAGGATCTCGCTCGCGCGACGAGACGCAACCCCCGCCGCGGCGAGGACTTTTTGGAGTCGGTCAGTGGACATCGTCGAAACCAGCAGAACCGTCGTCGAGCAGTTCCGATACGGGCGGAAGCTGGTCGAGTGAATCGATTCCGAGGTTCGTGAGGAGTAGATCGGTGGTGCCATACAAAATCGCACCGGTCTCGGGCTCGGTCCCTACCTCGGTGATGAGCCCGCGCCCAACGAGCGTTCGAAGCACGGTATCGACGTTGACTGCTCGAATTCCCGACACCTGTGAGCGAGTAACCGGTTGCTTGTATGCGATCACCGCAAGGGTTTCGAGCGCGGGCTGAGACAACTTGGTCGAATTCTGCGACAACACCACGTCGCGAACGAGTTCGTCAAAGGACTCGCGAACATAGATTCGCCAGCCACCGCCGATTTCGCGAAGTTCGAAACCGCGCTGAACGGTGCCGTCGACCCCGTCGAAGTCGGCAACGAGTCGCGCGATGGCTGCTTTGACGTCCGTCACGGGTCGTTCCAGCACCGTGGCGAGTGACACCAGGCTTTGAGGCTCGTCCGCCACCATCAGGATCGCTTCGAGTTGACGCTCAAGTTCAGTTTCCATATTCGGCTCCCAGGGTCACAAGGTTTTCGTCGTTCCACGTATCGGCGCTCCAGCGCACCGTCAATTCGCCGAGTGGCTCAATCTGTTCGAACGCGACCGCCGACTGGCGATACAGCTCGAGAATCGCGAGGAACCGCGCAACAATCACGCCCCGCTGGTCGGCTCCCGCGATGATTTGGCGGAACGTCATCGGTGCAGAGCGAATCATCGAGATGACAATAGCCGCCTGTTCACGCACAGACACGAGAGGCGCGTGAAGGTGTTCGAGTCCGACGAACGGGATCTCGCGCGGCGCGAGCGCGTACAGGGCAAGGGTGTGAAAGTCCTCAATCGACGTCGTCCAGACAAGTTCCGGGGTGCGTTCGCGAAATTTGTCCTCAAGCCGCACCGCGCGCGGGTGGCGGGTCGATTCGCTTTCGATTCGCCCCGAAAACCAGACCGAAATCTCTTTGAAGGCGCGGTATTGCAACAGCCGAGCGAACAACATGTCGCGCGCCTCGAGCACCGCCACATCGTCGGCGTCGGCGTATTCGCCGGTGGGCAAGAGCCCCACGATCTTCATGTCGAGGAGAGTCGCGGCAACAACAAGGAACTCGGAGGCCGCATCGAGTTCCGCGGTTCCGTCAAGGTCCCGAAGGAACGCGATGAATTCAGTCGTCACCGCGGCGAGGCTCACCTCAGTGATGTCCATCTCGTGTTTCGAGATGAGCGAAATGAGGAGGTCGAAGGGTCCGTCGAAATTCGCGAGGCTGACGCGGAATCCGTCCTCTGAGCTAGGCGATCTTTCCAAGGGAAATCAGTTCTCGGGCGAGTTCGCGGTATGACTCGGCCGCTTGGTGGTCTGGTGCGAACGTGGTGATTGGTGACGCGGCCACGGTCGAGTCCGGGAACTTGACGGTGCGTCGAATGAGCGTCTTCAGCACATCGTTGGGTCGGTTTTGTTTCACTAGATCCAACACCTCGACCGAGTGCAGGGTTCGCGGGTCATACATCGTCGCCAAGATGCCATCAAGTTCGAGCGTCGGGTTGAGTCGCGCCTTCACTTTGTCGATGGTGTCGAGCAACAGCGCGACTCCGCGAAGGGCGAAGAACTCGCAGGCGAGCGGAATGAGGACTCCGTGGCTCGCGGTGAGGGCGTTCACGGTGAGCAGTCCGAGCGACGGCTGGCAGTCGATGAGGACAACGTCGTAGTCGGCGAGAATCGGCTTGAGGATGTCGGCGAGGACGTGCTCACGGGCAACCTCGTTGACCAATTGCACTTCCGCGGCGGCGAGGTCGATGTTCGCGGGGAGGATGTGAATGTTCTCAATCGACGTCGCCTGAATGACGTCACGGGTCGCGAGCGGCGAACGGCTCGAATCGACCGCCTTGTCGGGAACGAGCAGGTTGTAAATCGTCGGTCCTTCGTGGGCGGTGGCCCCGAGTCCAGCGGTCAGTGCCCCCTGAGGGTCAAAATCAACGACGAGGACCTTCCGGCCGACCTCGGCGAGCGCGCCGGCCAGCGAAATCGCGGTCGTCGTCTTACCGACGCCGCCTTTTTGGTTGCACAGCGAAATCACGCGCGCCGGACCATGGGAGGTCAACGGCTGAGGCACGGGAAAGACGGTCACGGCACAATTCTACGGTGAATAGGGCACGGTTTTACCGCGCCCGCGGATGAGACGTCCGATACGCCTCGGTCAGGGCATCCCTGGTGACGAGCGTGTAAATCTGGGTTGTCGCAACCGATGCGTGCCCCAACATTTCCTGCACGACTCGAATGTCGGCTCCTCCCCGCAACAAGTGGGTTGCGCACGAGTGCCGGAGCGTGTGGGGTGAAATCGTCGACGTGATTTCGGCGCGCACCGCCGCCGCTCGGATGATGAGAAAGACGTTTTGTCGAGACAGCGCTGCGCCACGAGCGCCGAGGAACAGCGCCGGCGTGCCACGTCCCTTTGCCAACAACACAGGACGACCGCGCACAAGGTACGCATCGAGTGCCTCGCGGGCGAAACGACCGACCGGAACGACGCGCTGCTTGTTCCCTTTTCCGGTCAGGGTGATCACATCCAGTACTTCGTCGGCCCGCACGTCATCGACGACCAATCCGACCGCCTCCGAAACACGAGCACCGGTCGCGTACATGAGTTCAAGAATCGCTCGATCGCGCAGCCCAATGGGAGTTTCGGTGGGTGTCGATTCGAGTAACGCGGTCACCTGCTCGATGCTCAACGCTTTGGGGAGGCGTTGGGTTCGGCCTGGAGCGATTACTGCGCCCGTCGGATCGTTCGGCGCGAGGCCTTCGGCGACAAGGTATCGGTGAAACGATCGGACGACCGAGAGAGCGCGAGTGATGGAGGATGACGCGAGCCCGTCACGCCGGAGGGAGGTCAGATAATCG
This sequence comes from Microbacteriaceae bacterium, assembly GCA_044353905.1. Taxonomy (GTDB): domain Bacteria; phylum Actinomycetota; class Actinomycetes; order Actinomycetales; family Microbacteriaceae; genus MWH-TA3. The sequence continues at coordinate 9,693 of JBILBA010000022.1, forward strand.
GTCACCGCAACCGAATCAATCGACACGAGCGATCGAGCGCCGACGAACTCGGCCCACCGGGCGAGGTCGCGTCGGTACGCCGCGATCGTGTTAGCGCTGCGACCCCGTTCCAACGCCGTGTGACGCAGGAACTGCTCAACGAGGCGCGTTACCTCCATGGTGGGCTACTTGTCGCTGGTGTAATCGACGTCGAGGACATCGGCAGTGTGACGCACCTTCGCCGCAGCGATGAGCCCGACGAACAGCGGGTGGCCGTGGGTCGGTCGCGAACGCAACTCGGGGTGCGCCTGGGTGGACACGTAATACGGGTGAACATCTCGCGGAAGTTCGACGAACTCGACGAGTTTGCCGTCCGGGCTCGTGCCAGAGAAAACAAGACCAGCCTTGGCGATGTCGTCACGATAGAGATTATTGACCTCGTATCGGTGCCGGTGACGTTCGAACGCGCTCGGAGCGCCATACACGGATTCGACGATCGAGCCGGGCGTGAGCGCTGCTTCGTACAAACCGAGGCGCATCGTGCCGCCCAAATCACCGTCGCTGATGATGTCGACCTGTTCCTGCATCGTTGCGATGACGGGGAACTTCGTGTCCGGGTCGAACTCGCTTGACGATGCGTCGGTGAGACCGACCACCGTTCGCGCGTATTCGATGACCATGCACTGAAGCCCCAGACAGATTCCCAGTGTCGGGATCATGTTCTCGCGGGCGTACGTCAGGGCTCCGAGTTTTCCTTCGATCCCACGAACGCCGAATCCGCCGGGGACAAGGATGCCGTCCACATCACCAAGTTGTTCCGCAGCACCGTCCGGAGTTTCACACAGATCCGACGCCACCCAGCGGATGTCGACAGCGACGTCGTTGGCAAAGCCGCCCGCCTTGAGGGCCTCGGTAACCGAAAGATAGGCATCCGGGAGGTCGACGTACTTCCCCACGAGTGCAATGCGAACGTGCCCCCTCGGGTTGTGAACCGTGTCAAGAAGTTCCGACCATCCGGTCCAATCGACTTCGTCGCTACCGTCGAGGCGCAACTGATCGACGATGTATTGGTCGAGTCCTTGCGAATGCAACATGCTCGGGATGTCGTAAATGCTCTGTGCATCGATCGCGTTGACAACGGCGTCCTCATCCACGTCACACATCAGGGCAATCTTGCGGCGGTTCGCTGCGGACACGGGGCGATCGCTGCGAAGCACCAGAGCGTCGGGCTGAATACCGATTGACCGTAGCGCCGCGACAGAGTGCTGGGTCGGTTTAGTCTTTTGTTCGCCCGACGCGTTCATGAACGGAACGAGCGAAACGTGGACGAAGAAAACATTCTTTCGCCCGAGTTCGTGGCGAACCTGGCGAGCGGCCTCGATGAACGGTTGGCTTTCAATGTCACCGACGGTTCCGCCGATTTCGGTGATGATCACATCGGGGGCGGGATCTTCCGCAGCCTGAAGTCGCATTCGACGTTTGATTTCGTCGGTGATGTGCGGGATGACCTGAACGGTGTCTCCCAGGTATTCACCCCGACGTTCGCGCTCAATCACCCGCGAATAAATCTGGCCAGTCGTGACATTCGCTGCCTGGTCGAGGTTGATGTCGAGGAAACGCTCGTAGTGCCCGATATCGAGGTCCGTCTCGGCCCCATCATCGGTCACGAAGACCTCACCGTGTTGGAACGGGTTCATCGTGCCGGGGTCGACGTTGAGGTACGGGTCGAGCTTTTGCATGACAACGCGCAGACCGCGCCGAGTCAGAAGGTTACCGAGCGATGCGGCGGTCAGGCCTTTACCGAGAGAGGAGACAACCCCACCGGTAACGAAGATGTGCTTCGTGACGGGCTGGTCGAGTTCGAATTCCGTATGTTTCACCACGGAATTCAACGATAACCGCTGGAAGGGGCTTTTGACGAATTAACCGTTTTCGCCACGCCATTGATTCGCAGAATTTAACATTTCTGCCGCGTGCGCGCGAGCGTTGTCCGAATCGGGAGTGCCCGACAAGAGTCGCGCCATTTCTTCGATTCGGCCGTCTCCGTCAAGTCGCGTGATCGTCGATTCCGTGATTGCGCCGGTCGTGTCCTTGATGATGCGCAGGTGGTTGGTTGCGAAAGCCGCCACTTGTGGCAGGTGCGTTACAACAATCACCTGTGCGGTCTTTGCCAAGATAGCGAGTCGACGTCCGATCTCGATTGCGCTCGCACCGCCCACGCCAGCGTCAACCTCGTCGAACACGAGAGTCGGAACCGTGTCGGTTGAGGCGATGACGACTTCGATTGCGAGCATGACTCGTGACAATTCGCCGCCCGACGCGGTCTTGGTCACCGGCTTCGGGTCTCCGCCGGGGTGAGGTCGCATCAGCATCTCGACCGCGTCGCGTCCGTGGGCGAAAAAATCAGTTCCGTTTTGCGGTGCAACCCGAACGACGAATTCCGCGGTCGGCATCGAGAGCGCGTGAAGTTCCGTCGTGACAGCGCCCGAGAGCCGCCGGGCGGCATCGTCGCGGGCGGCGCTGATTCGGGTCGCGAGCGCGTCGAGGGACGCTTCGTCCGCCGCAATAGCCAAGGCCAGTTCCTCGAGTGCGTCGTCCGAGCGATCGAGGTCGAACAAACGGTCGGACGCCGTCGACCACAGAGCGAGAACATCGTCAAGGGTCGGGCCGTAGGCGCGCACGAGTGCGGTGATGGCCGCGGTGCGTTCGTGAACCTGCTCCAAGTCACCGCCGTCAAGTTCGAGTCCCGCCGCATACGCCGACACGGACTGTGACGCCTCGCGAACGACGATGCTCGCCTCAGAAATTCGCGTCAAGAGCGTCTCGATAGCTGGGTCGTGGTTGGTGACGCGCTCGAGTGCTCGGCGAGCGTTCTCCACCAGCGACACCGCATCAAACTCGGCGTCATCCGCCGATAGTGCCTCGTGCGCTTCTTGCGCAGCGCGCCGAAGTTCTTCGCTGTTCGACAGGCGTTCCGCTTTCGCTTTCAGGGCAATGTCCTCGCCGGCGACCGGCGCAACGGCATCAATCGCGGCAACGGCCGTGCGCAATTCTTCCGCCTCACGAATTCGCTCTGACGCGTCTTTCGTCATCGAATCGCGCCTCGCAATCGAGTCGATCCAGCGCCGGAATACCGTGTGGTATTCGGCCAGCGGCGTGCGAACAGATTCGCCAGCGAATCGATCGAGAGACTCACGTTGCGCCGTCTGCGAACGAAGTCGCAACTGTTCGCTCTGCCCGTGAATCGCGACAAGGTGATCTCCGATGTCGGACAGCGCGCCGACGGGCGTTGCCGCGCCTCCGACAACAACCTTGGAACGGCCTTCGGAACTGACAGAGCGAGTCACGACCAGTTCCTGATCGTCGAGTACCCCGCCGAGTTCGGTGACGCGCGAAATCACCGCGGGGTCAGCGATTGTCCATCGTCCACTGACTTGCGCGCGTTCGGCGGAATGGCGAACAACCCCCGAATCGGCACGTTCACCGAGAAGCAAGCCCAGCGCCGAGACGACCATCGTCTTGCCCGCACCGGTTTCGCCGGTTATCGCGGTGAAGCCGGGGGTCAGATTCAGTGTCGCGGATTGAATCACCCCGAGGTCGTTGATGGAAATCTCGTGGATCATGCGGAACTGCCGCGCCATCCCTCGGTGGGTAGCGAAAACTTTTTGACTAATCGTTCAGAGAATGGACCCGAGTGGGTGTGTGCCAGACGAACCGGGGTTTCCGACCGGTTCGCGATGACGCGAGAACCCGGGGCAAGGGCAAAGGTGCGGCGTCCGTCGCACCAGAGGACTCCCGATGCGCCGTTTCGTGGCAACACGTCGACCGTCAGGGTCGACGACGGCGCGGTAACAAGTGGACGAGAGAACAGCGCGTGTGCCGACAGCGGAACCATGATGAGCGCCTCGACGGTGGGCCAGACGACCGGACCACCCGCGGAGAAGGAATATGCCGTCGAGCCGGTCGGAGTCGCCATGAGCACCCCGTCGCACCCGAAGGTTGAGATGGGTCGGTCGTCGACAGCGATGACGACCTCGATCATGCGTTCCCGTGACATTTTTTCGACACTGGCCTCGTTGAGCGCCCAGGTCTCGAATACGGTTTCGCCACCCAGTTCGACCCGAACGTCAAGAGTCATGCGGTGTTCGACGCTGTAATCTTTCGCGAGCACTCGACCGATGGTTTCGTCCAAGTCCTCGGGCTCGAGCTCGGCGAGAAAACCGACATGGCCCATGTTGACACCCAACAGAGGCGCATTTTGGCCTCGCATAATCTCGGCGGCCTTCAAGATTGTCCCGTCACCGCCAAGACAGAACACTAATTCAATGTCTTGTGGCTCGGCGTCAACGCCGAGCTGTTTGACCGCGACCGTGGTTTCCGACGTGATCGCCGGATGTTGTGAATCGAGGCACACAGGGATTCCACCCAGTCGGGTTAGCTCTGTCGCAACGGTTGCCGCGGTGTGGATGCTCGCGGGCCGGCCCGTGTGGGCAAGGATGAGGAACAGTCGATCCGTCACGCTAACCTCCCCACGTTGATCTCGCTTGGTCAGTCCATTCTCTCGCATTCAACGGCTGAGCGGGGTCACCGTACACAATCGCCTCGCGGTTGCCGTGTTCGCCGTCGATAGGCGACGCCATGATGCCGCTGATCGGAAGCCCCAACGCCGCAATGGCCTCGCAGACCGATACGAGCGCCGCGTCGCGCTTTGCGTCGTCACGGACAATTCCCTCGTGCACGTTGCCCTTGCCGACCTCAAACTGCGGTTTGACCAAGATGACATAGCGAAAGGCGGTACCCAGGGCTGCGACGAGCGCGGGCAAAATCATCGTGACGGAAATGAAACTGACATCGACGACAACGTCATCAATCGGGCCAACGTCCCACCCGTCCACGATTTCACGCGACAGATCGCGAGCGTTCGTTCCCTCGACGACATGGACGCGAAAATCCGCGCGAAGTGTGGGATGAAGTTGACCGTGACCGACATCCAGCGCGACGACCCGGGTTGCACCGCGAAACAGGGCCACCTCAGTGAACCCGCCCGTGGACGCGCCGATGTCGAGAACAGTGCGGCCACGAAAATCGAGCCCGAACCGCTCGCACGCACCGAGTAGCTTGTTCGCCGAACGAGCAACCCATCGATCGAGCGCCGTCACCGCGAGAACCGATGTAGGGGAAACCTTGTGTCCCGTTTTCGTGACAATCCGTTCGTCAACCCGGACACTTCCGGCTTCAATCAGACGCGCTGCGCGAGTGCGGCTCTCGGCCAGTCCTCGTTCAACGAGGGCGAGGTCAAGACGCGTGAATTCAGCGGGGTTGCTCATCGAGTCGCTGTCGGATCTCGCTTTCCAGCGCCGAAAACGCGGCCGCGCGTTCCTCCAGCGGCAGCTCCGAAATCTTATCGAGGCTGGGCGTCGCGTTGTCGTTATCCATGGTCACGAATATATCGCTGGTTCGACATCGAGCCCGTAAATGCGTAGCCCCGACCGATAGATGGCGGTGCACCCGGCGCGCAATAGGTTGAGCGGGTCCGACCCTTTGCGTTTCACCCTCACGACGTTGGCGGTCATTGTGACCGACGAATTGCCGACCGTGACTGTCGTCGTGTCACCTTTTTCCGTGACTATCGATTCGGGGTAGTCCGTGGTCAATTCCCGAAGATCCCCAAGGATGTAAGTCGGTTGCTGTTCCTCGGCCGCGGCGATTGCCTGTTTGCGACCATCGATCCCGGTGAGGACAAGCGCGCTGCGCATTCCCGCTCGATTCGCTCCCAGAATGTCGGTGTCCAAACGGTCCCCGATGACGAGCGGGTTCTCGGCCGCGAACTTGTCGCGTGCGAAATCAAAGATCGCCCGTTCGGGCTTCCCCGCAAACACGGGGAGTCGACCAACCGCGAGGTGAACCGCCGACACGAGAGTTCCGTTCCCTGGCGCAATCCCCCGCGCAACGGGAATCGTCCAGTCCGTGTTTGTTGCAACCCACGGAATCCCGGTGTGTAACGCGAACGAGGCCTCGGCGAGGTGCGTCCACCCAACCGTTGGCGCGAATCCTTGAATCACGGCGGCGGGCGAATCATTCGCCGAATCGGTAACACGGAATCCCGCACCGGCGACTTCGGCGATGAGCCCTTCCCCGCCGATGACGAGAACAGTGGACTTCGCGGGAATGAGAGTCTTAAGGATCGTCACCGCGGCTTGAGGGGACGACACCACATCGTCGGCAACCGCCGTCAGCCCGAGTTCGCGCAAATGCGCGGCAACTTGTTCCGTCGTGCGCGAGGCGTTGTTCGTGATGTACGCCACTCGGTGTTGGGTCGAAGCGCTGCTGAGCGCCTCGACCGCGTATCGAACCGATTGGTCGCCGGTATAGACGACCCCGTCGAGGTCCGCAAAAACGACGTCGGTTCCGTCCAGAGGAGTCATTTCGAATCCTCGTGGGGTTCGACGGCCGGCACTCCTCCGACCAGGTCGGCAAGTTCGCTGTCCGTCAACGGAGTGGACTCATCCTCGGCCGGTTCGTCGCCAATTTCAGTGACGTCGGTCGGTTCCTCGAGCCATTCGGTGTGGAATTCGATTGTTTCGTCCGGCGAGAAGTGGCTCTCGGTCAGTCGGGCATAACGGCGCCACTGAGCGGCTTCGTCGGCGCGGCCCATCTCTTCGAGAACCTCGGCGTTCGCATCGAACAGTGCGACACACTCCGGCGTTGCGTTCGTCGGGTCAAGGTGCGGAATCTGCAACTCGGCGTAGGCGCGATCAGTTTCGTCCCGATCCAGGCGAATTCCCGACAAAACGATGGCAAGGTCGATCTGAGCTTCGCGAGGCAGGCCCTCTCGGTCGAGTTCCCGCGCAATCTTGAGCCCCTCGTTCGAACGGTCGAGCCCACGAAGACAATCAATAATGAGCGCAATCTGGTCATTCGAACCAGAAATGCGCTGTGCGGTTCGCAATTCGGCAAGGGCAAGGGTGAAGTCTTGGTTGACGTAGGCCATGATGCCCACGGTTTCGCGCACAATCGCGAGGCGCGACGCTCTGTTTTTCGCCGCAATGGCGTGTTGAAGCGCTCGAGGCGCGTCAATCTCGGCATAGAACGACGCGGCTTCGAGGTGACGGCCGACGACCATCGCGTTGTCTTCGCTCAGGGTCGACAAATCACGAAGCACGGCCCGATCGAGTTCCTTCCCCGCGAATCGGTTCTCGAGTTCAGGCTCCATCTCGCGAATCGCCTTGCGTTGTTCTTCGCTCGGGCGAAAGCGCGGGAATTCTTCTTCGCGCGGTTCGGGGCGACCGGTACTCGGGCGACCATCACGACTAAACGGCTTACGGTCACCCGGCTTCCCATCGCGGCTAAACGGTTTACGGTCACCCGTTTTCCCATCGCGGCTAAACGGTTTACGCTCACCCGGCTTCCCATCACGACTAAACGGCTTACGCTCACCCGGTTTCCCATCACGACTAAACGGCTTACGCTCACCCGGTTTCCCATCACGGCTAAACGGCTTACGCTCACCGTCACGAGCTGGGCGTTCGCCGCGCGGACGATCGCTGCCGTTTTTGGGCGCGCCAAAACGGCCCGAACTCGGTTTGCCCGATGAAGGGCGACCCGAGTTGGGCCTGCTGCTGGAGTCATCACGGCGCGGTCGACGGTCACGACCGTTCGGGTCGTTTTTCTCGTCGCGTTCGTCGCTCATGATCGATACTCCTTAACAATGACGAATGACCACCCCCGAGAGGGTGGCCATTCGTAAATTAAGTCCGGCGGTGTCCTACTCTCCCACAGGGTCCCCCCTGCAGTACCATCGGCGCAGGTGGTCTTAGCTTCCGGGTTCGGAATGTAACCGGGCGTTTCCCCACCGCTATGGCCGCCGAAACACTATTGATTTATCAGTCTTCGGCACACATAAATGTGTGCGCGGTTCTTGACCGTCAATCAAGAACCACAAAGTGGACGCGAGTTTATGTTACATAGATGTGTAATCAAGTCATCGGCTTATTAGTACTGGTCAGCTCCACGAGTCTTTAGTCCTCGCTTCCACATCCAGCCTATCAACCCAGTGGTCTACTGGGAGCCTCTCGACCTCGAAGGTCATGGAAATCTCATCTTGAGGCCGGCTTCCCGCTTAGATGCTTTCAGCGGTTATCCATCCCGAACGTAGCTAATCAGCGG
>JBILBA010000023.1:0-17698 GCA_044353905.1 Microbacteriaceae bacterium
TGCAATTCGTGCTCGGTTACTCGCCGTTTGAAGCCGGACTCATCATCGTGGCTCTCGCCGTCGGTTCGTTCCTCGCGAGTGGAGTCGCGGGCGCATTAGGTTCCAGGGTCCAACCGACCTGGATCATCCGCATCGGGCTGATCCTCGAAATGATCGGTGTGGCGGGAATCGGATTCATGATTTCACCAGCGACGTCTGGCTGGGCGATTGTTCCGTTTCTGACGGTCTACGGAATGGGTGTCGGGTTCGCGACGGCCCAGTTGACAGGTGTTGTCCTCAAAGACGTGCCCGTCGCTGCGAGCGGTCAGGGTTCAGGGACGTCCAGCACGTCGCGCCAGATTGGGTCCGCCCTGGGAATCGCCGTCATCGGAACAGTATTGTTTTCGACGGCGCAGTTCAGCCTCGCGGCAGCCCTGGAAAAACGAAACGTCCCCGATGGCATTGCCGCGCCCATTGTTGCGGCGGTCGTTGATTCCGCGGGCGGAGCCATCAGCGGTTTGGAAGCAAACCCCGCAACCGCAGAGTTCGCTGACGACGCGAAGGAGGCGCTCTCAGCCGGAACGACGAGTGCCGCTTACCTTGCCGTCGGTTTCTTGGCCATGGCAATGGTCGCCAGCTTCTCGCTCGGTGCATCAGCGGAAAAGCGTTCGGCGGCGAGAAAGAAATAGTCGCGTGAAGCTCCTCACCGCCGATCGGTGACGGGTGGTTATTTACAAGTGCAACGGTCGGCGGGCTTGACGCCGGCGAGCGCTTCCTCGATGTGCTGTCCGCAGCCGTCCCACGTGGGTTTGCTGCACTTGTTACACGTGACTTTTTGGCACATGGTGTCTCCTTATTGGTTGGGGGAACGTGAAACGGAGTTCGCTCGGTCGATCGAATCCGTCCCCGCACGCCAGGTCAGGTATCCACCATCGAGGTTGGATGCCGCTATCCCATGGGCGCGAAGTATTTGAGTTGCGGTGTGCCCGCGCTGGCCGACTTTGCAGTGCACGATGACGTCGGTTGCCGAAATCTCATCGAGCCGGTCGCGCAGTTCGTCAACCGGGATCAGAAGTGCGCCCGGGATGTTCCCCGCGCGATGTTCATCTGCCGTTCTGACGTCAATCAAGACAGCTCCGGCGGACCGACGTTCCTGAAGTTCGTGCCACTGAACCGTCGGAGTGCGGCCGTCCATGATGTTGTCACCGACGTAGCCCGCCTGGTTGATGGCATCCTTGGCCGAACCGAACTGAGGCGCATAGGCGAGTTCAAGGTTCATCAAATCCGACACCGTGAGCCCGCCGTAAATTGCGGTAGCGATGATGTCGATTCGCTTGTCCACGCCGTCTTTACCGACCGCCTGGGCACCCAGGATTCTGCCAGTGTCGGAGGCGAAGACCACTTTGAGCGACATCGATTCTGCCCCGGGGTAATACCCGGCATGTGAGCTCGGGTGCAGATGCATGGTGCGGTGGGCGATGTTTGCGTGTCGGGCGGCTTTTTCACTCAGCCCCGTGATTGCTGCAGCCATTCCGAACGCCCCGATGATTCCTGTGGTGACCGAAGGACGAGCCCGCACCGCGAGCCCCCCGACGACATCGGCGACGAGTCGACCGTGTCGGTTCGCAAGGTTGGCGAGCCACACCATCTGGTCGTCTCCCGTCATCGCCGATTCCTTTTCGGCGGCATCACCAACGGCGTAAATGTTGGGATCACTCGTGCGTTGCTGGTCGTCAACCCAAATTCCGCCAGCTGTGCCGATGCGCAGCCCCGCCTCGACCGCCAATGCGTGGTCGGGGGTCACTCCGACGGACGAAATCACGACATCCGCGGTGAATGACGTTCCGTCGGAAAGGCGGACGGCGTATTCCGTGATCTCGTCCACCGTCGCGTTGACCACAATGGTCACGCCGTTCTCCTCGAGGTGGCGATGGAAGGGCTCGATCATTTCGGGGTCGAGAGGCGCGATGATGGTCGGCCCGGCCTGCACGATTGTCACCGAGTGTCCACGGTGGCGCAGGTTTTCCGCGACTTCGATTCCGATGAACCCGGCGCCGAGGATGACGACGTATTTGGGTGCACCCGCCACGGCCGCGATGATTCGGTCTGCGTCCGGGACATTGCGCAGCGTCAGCGAACGATCCCATCCAGGAACAGTGAGTTTCCGGGGGGCCGCACCTGGAGACAGAATGAGCGAATCGTACGAATCTGTGTAGGTCTCGTTGGTCTCGGAATTGTGAACAGTCACGGTTTGCGCCGCTCGATCGATGGACGTCACCCGAGAGTTGACCCGAACGTCGAGATTGAACCGCGCCGCGAGGCTTTCGGGAGTCTGCAACAGCAGGCTTTCCCTCTTTCCGATGACACCACCGATGAAATAGGGCAATCCGCAGTTCGCGAACGAGACATCCGGACCGGCCTCGTAAATCGTGATGTCGGCGGTCTCGTCCAGGCGACGAAGTCGCGTGGCGGCCGACATTCCCCCGGCGACGCCTCCGATGATGATTGTCTTCATGGGCTCTCCCTATGCCAACGACATGAACGCTTTTTCAAGCGCCACGCGGCTTTCGCTGTCGTGCGGTTCGGTGGCGCAATTCGCCATTCCCGTCGCGATGATGGTGAATCCGGCTCGACTGAGCGCGGTGCTCGCCGCAGAAAGCTGATGAAGGATATCCGTGCAATCGCGACCCTCGTCAATCATTCGAACGATTCCACCAATTTGGCCCTGAACACGAGCGAGTCGATCGCGCGCGGTCTTCAGTTCGGCTGGTTCGATAATCATGTCGCTCCTCTGAGTTGCGTTTCCCTCAATCGTAGCATACCCTAGGGGGTATCGAAAGGACCATCCCATGAAACGAATTGCAACCACCATCGCGGCAATCGTCGCTGCCATCGGAATCACGTTTGGCGTCACCGCCTGTGCCCCCGAGAATGTAGACATGAGTTCCGTCACCGCGGTCATCGACGTCCGCACCCCCGAAGAGTTTGCCACCGGTCACCTCGACGGTGCCGTCAACATCGACTGGCAGGGTGCAACATTCTTCGATGAGATCGCGCAGTTCGATACCGCCGGCAACTACATCATTTATTGCCGATCGGGCAACCGTGCCGGACAAGCAATCGACGCGATGACGGACATGGGTTTCGCGAATCTCACCAACGCTGGCGGCGTGAGTGACGCCGCAGCCGTCACCGGCCTGCCCGTCGTTCAGTAGCGCGATTCCCCGCACCTGCGCTTAAAACGTGAGCGCTTGTAGTCTGTGACCATGAGCACACAACAGAACGCCGCCGAAATCCGAAACATCAAGGGCATCCGTCGAGTCGCAGTGTGGACCGTCGTCGTCGCTCTCGTCATCACAGCCCTGATCGGCATCTACACCATCGTTTCGGGGGAACTCGGCGAGACCCAAAGCAAGGTCATGCTTACGACGCTCGCTGTCGCGGGCTTCTCGGTCCTCGCTCTGTGTCACCTTGCCATCGTCGAACGTGATGTCAAGGCCGTCGGCTGGATCGGAATCGGAACGAGCGCACTTGCCTTGATTACCGCCGCAATTCTGATTTGGTGGAATTTCGGGGACTACATGTTCCAACAAGATGGCATCTACGGAAACCTCATGAAGACATTCGCCATCACGGGGCTCGTTGCGCTGTCTCTGGCGCACGCGAACCTGATGCTTCTTTTGCAAACCGCACCGGTGCGTTGGATTCGATCGTCGCTCTCGGTTGCCCTGATTCTCATTGCTATCGTTCCGACACTGATCATCCCGATTATCCTGACCGACGGAATGTTCCCGCCCCAGTCGTTCCAAGATGTTTATTGGCGATTCTTTGCCGTGATTTTGATTCTCGACGCGCTGTGCACCATCGCCCTGCCGGTTGCGACGCTCATCGTTCGAGGCCAGGGCAAGAACGACGCAGCAGCATCGACAATTGGTGCGTCGTCGGCGAAATCGGTGACCATCACGCTGACGGGTGTCGCTGCGACATGGGTCAACGCACAAGCTGCCGAGTCATCCCGAACAACCGACCAGGTCGTCACCTCGTTGATCGCTGCCGCGCGAAAGAAGTAACGTGACCGGGTCGTCTCAGGGTTTCGCCGTCGTTGTCGATGACGAACCTCTGATTTGTAGCATCATCGCCGAGATCCTCGAGGCCGAAGGGTGGGTTGTCGCCCAAACAGGAGACGCGCTGTCGGCAATCACGGCCGTCAAATCAACGTCCGCGTCACTCGTTATCGCCGATATCGACCTCGGGATGGGGCCAACGGGCATCGATGTTGTCCAGCGCGCCCGCGCCGATAATCCATCGATTGGTGTGGTGTTTATCACCAACCTCGCCGATCCTCGGATCACGGGGAAAGGGTGGAACACGATTCCGAGCGACGCCTCGTACATCATCAAGACCGACATCAGTTCGACTTCGGCGTTGCGTGCCGCGGTCACCGAAGCACTCGATTCCCGGACGGCTGGCGCCAGGCCCCCCGTTGCTGAAACTGCGACGCAATCGTTGTCGAACACTCAGATTGGCGTTCTCAAATTGGTGTCGGAGGGCCTGACGAACGACGAAATTGCGACTGCTCGGTCAACCACCGTTCGTGCCGTGGAGCGCTTGTTGTCACGCATGATGATTGCCGCAAACATCGCACCCGGCCCCAGCGCACGTGTTCAACTCGCCCGACTGTACTGGGACCAGCTCAATGGTCGATAGGCGCGGACCGTACGAAAACGCCCTTCGGCCCCGCGACTTCCTCGACATCCTCGGCACAGGTTGGCCATTTCGCGCGGTCGCTATCGTCTTTTACGCTGCCGTCACAATGTTGCCCACGACCGCGTCCGAACTGGGACGTCTCACCGTTCAATCGCTTCCCGTAGCCCTCGGGGTTGCCGCGTTCTCGGTGTCCGTGGCGGCGGGCCTCGTTCTTCTCGTCCGCTTGATTCTTCCCGCGAAGTGGCGTCAATCAATCCCGATCGTGATCGGTGCACTTGTGATTGCCGGCGCCTTGCGAGGAATAATCGTGTCAACCGTCATGGACGCTACCGAGCTGGAAGTGACATCCCACCTCACGTCACGCGTGTTCCTCGGTGCACTCAGCCTGCCGCCCGTACTGGCTCTTGTTTCCCTTGTCGTGAGTCGGATCGTGATCGCCCGCGAGAAAGCGATTTCAACGCGCGACGAGATTTCAGCGACCGAACGAAAGCGCGACCGCATCCTCGCCGAGTTGGGGACCAGCGACGATCGATTGCGTGAAGAGGTGGATGAAACGCTGCGTCCGGCGATTTCCGCTCTCGTTGACGACATCACGAGTGGGCGAGGTGCTCGTTCGGAAATGGCCGCCCGCATAGACGGCTTCGCCACCGATGTGGTGCGTCCACTCAGTCACACGCTGGCGACAACCGGATCGACACTCGGGCAAAAATCTAGTCGTGGGTTGCGGGAGGTCACCGACCCTTCCCGCCCAAGAATCCGCGAACAAATCAACGCCACCTATTCCGGCCTTGGTGTTTTTCTGGGTTCGGGTACGGTGCTCTTGGACTCGTTCCCGACCGCCAACGCCTTTCTTGCCGCGTTGATTTCCGGATTGTGTGTTTTTGGAATCGTCCGCATCCTCGGTGTAATTGTCGGAAATCGACAGTCTGGCTTTGTCGTCAGTGGGGTCATCATTGCTGGCGTCCATTCGGTCGCCTGGATTCCACCGCACCTCATCAACCAATACCTGATTTTCCCCGCTGGAAGTGAATTTCAGCCGTGGTTAGTCAGTAGCATCGCTATGCCATTGCTGGGTCTGCTGTACCAACTCATCATCCTTGGTACGTACTCGAGTTGGACAGAACTGGCCCGCCTCGACGGCGCGCGCGTCGACATGTTGATTCAATTGTCCGAAGCCCGTCGGCGCTCATGGTTGCGACAACGCCACCTGACACACACGCTCCATTCCACTGTTCAGTCCCGCGTTCACGCTCAGGCCCGACTTCTTCGATCCGGGAAGGGGAAGCTCTCGACGGTAGAGCGTAACCAAGCAATCGGTGTTGTGACGTCGGCACTGGACGTCCTGACGACGGAACCGGTCGAGTCCGTCGACCCCGTCGGGGCAATCCGCGACCTCGTGGATTTCTGGGCGGGCATGTGCACCATCACACTCGATGTCGGCCCAGAGGTGTGGGCCTCCACCTCGGTCGATTACGAGGCCGCGGAAGCGTTGCACATCGTGTCACTCGAGATGATCTCGAACGCAATTCGGCACGGTCACGCCACCGAGATTGCAATCACGATGGTGCGATCGACCCCCGAGACCGTGACCGTGACCGCGGTCAACAATGGGACCCGCGTATCTGTGGGCCATCGAGCCGGGTTGGGGATGGCGCTTTACGATGAGCTGGCGGCGCACTGGTCGCTCACCAATGGCAATCGAGTCACCGTAACGGCGGTCATCGCGGCTCGGGCAACAGACCCAGAGCCTCACTCGATTTAGACTGTGAGCACGACAGGAAGAGAATCATGGCAACCGTTGAATTCGACAAAAGCGCTTTCGAGACGGCAATCGTTGCGGACGACTCGTTCGTACTTGTCGACTTTTGGGCGGAATGGTGCGGCCCGTGCAGGCAGTTTGCACCGATCTTTGAGCGAGTCAGCGCCAAGCACCCCGACATCACCTTTGCAAAGGTCGACACCGAAAAAGAACAAGAGTTATCCGCGATGGCTGGTATCAAGTCCATTCCGACACTCATGATGTTCCGCGACGGAATCTTGCTGTTCAACCAAGCCGGCGCTGCGCCAGAATCGGCGCTCGAAGACATCATTGCGCAAGCGCGCAAACTCGACATGGATGCGATTCGCGCGGAACTTGCCGCTACGTCAGCGGAGCCCGACCCCGGAACAAGCGCCTGACCTTTGCCTTGATGGTGGTGGCGGGCTTCTCGTTGTACACACCCGCGAATTCCTGGCCGGACATCTTCTGGATTTCGACCATGATTGCGTCCGTTGCGTCGCGTCGCGCTTTGCCGCTGGACGCCTCGCCGTAACTCGAGAGGTCCATCGGTTGACCGTATTCAATCCGTAGCTTTGCGAGACGGATACCCTTGGTGCCCACCGGTTGAATCTTGTCGGTTCCTGTCAATGCAACCGGAACGACCGGGACGTTGGCGGTCAGTGCGAGCCACGCAACACCCGTCTTTCCACGGTAGAGTCGCCCATCGAGCGAGCGTGTGCCTTCCGGATACATTGCGAATGATTCCCCGTCGACAAGTCGCGCGAGGCCGGAATCCAACGCATCCTGAGCGGCCGAAGCGGAACGACGGTTTACCGGAATTGCGTCGATTGACTCAAAGAATTTCTTGGAAAGCCAACCTTTGAATCCTTTGCCCGTGAAATACTCCGCTTTCGCCAGGAAGGACACTGGGCGCCGGGACAAGAGCGTGATGATGACGGAATCGAAAAAGGAGAGGTGGTTGCTCGCGAGAATCACGCCGCCCTTTGCGGGCATGTTTCCCCGCCCGATGATCTTTGCCGCGAACAGCACGCGAATGATCGGCGGGAACAGCACGCGCGTGATGAATTTGATCATGCCCGTGACTGTCGTGGCGACTTGGGGAGCAGTTGGGCGGGGACACCGACAGCGGTTCGGTTCGCTGGGACGTCCTTGAGCACGACGGCACCCGCGCCAATCAGAGCATTGTTGCCGACGGTGATCGGGCCCAAAATGATTGCGCCCGCGCCGATTGCAACGCCGCTTCCCACTGCAGGATGACGGCGACCGTTCTTCACATCGCCCTGACCACCGAGCGTGACGCCGTGATAAAACGTGCAATCATCACCGACGATCGCGGTTTCGCCAATGACGACACCGGCTCCGTGGTCGATGAACAAGCGATTACCAATCGTGGCACCAGGATGTATCTCGATGAGCGTCCACCATCGAACGATCTGCGAGATCAGACGGGCGAGGAACTTCCATCCCCAACCCCACAACATGTGAGTCAGTCGGTACCACCAGACGGCGTGCAGTCCAGACAGCACCCAAAAGGCTTCGGTTCGCGTGCGCGTCGCGGGGTCACGGTCCAACGCCATCGCGAGGTCCTCGCGAATTCGTTGGAGGGGGGTCACCTAGTCGAGAATACCCTCAAACAGCACGGTCGACAGATACCGCTCTCCGTAGGAGGCGAGGATGACGACGATGGTCTTGCCCTTGTTCTCGGGTCGCTTGGCTAGTTCGAGCGCCGCCCAAGCGGTTGCCCCCGACGAGATTCCCGCCATGATTCCCTCTTCACGAGCGAGACGGCGAGCGGTATCGACCGAATCGGTGATCGACACATCGATGACCTCGTCATACACGTCGCGGTCGAGAACATCGGGAACGAAGTTCGCACCGATGCCCTGAATCTTATGGGGGCCGGGTGCGCCGCCGTTGAGGATCGGTGAATCGATCGGCTCAACCGCCACAACACGAACGCTCGGCTTCTTTTCCTTGAGGACCTGGCCGGTTCCCGTGATGGTTCCACCCGTTCCCACACCGGCCACGAAAATGTCGACGGCACCGTCGGTGTCATTCCAAATCTCGACAGCAGTCGTCTTCCGGTGAATCTCGGGATTGGCTTCATTTTCAAACTGGCGAGCAAGAACTGCCCCAGGGCGCTCCGCGGCGATTTCCTCGGCGCGCGAGACCGCGCCCTTCATTCCCTCGGGAGCGGACGTCAAAACGAGTTCCGCACCGAATCCTCTGAGCAGCGCACGGCGTTCGATTGACATCGATTCCGGCATCGTCAGGACAACCTTGTAACCACGCGCGGCGCCGACCATAGCGAGTGCGATGCCGGTGTTCCCACTGGTGGCCTCGACGATAGTTCCGCCGGGCTTCAGTTCACCCGACGCCTCGGCGGCGTCAACGATAGCGACCCCGAGTCGGTCCTTGACGCTCGAGGTCGGGTTATAGAACTCGAGCTTGGCGAGGACGATCGCTTCGGACCCATCCGTCACGCGGTTGAGCCTGACGAGTGGGGTGTTTCCAAATGCTTCGGTGATGTCCGAAAAAATGCGCGCCATGAAGTTCTCCTGATGGGTCGGTTCGTAACTTGAGACTACAAACAGGGCTTCATTCGCCGTAGTTGTGTTACGTCAACGGCGTAACAAACGGGATTACTCCGCGTTTTCGGGCGAAAGGTGCTCGTGAACGGCAATCCACCTGCCGTCTCGGCGCTCGAAGACGATGGTTTCTCGCTCGTTTATCGTTGACACGTCACCCGCAAACTCCACGTCGCTCTCGACGTAGTGGGTGAATACGGCCGCCGATTCACCGAGAATCTGAACCCGCTGGTCACGCGACCGGCAACCGTGAACGCGAAATCCGTCATCCTTCTCCCATGACGCCCACAACACTTCGTACTCGGCGCGCGAGTTGAGGCGTTCGGTGTGCGTATAGAACATGAAGGTCGCGTCGGCCGCGAATCCCGAGAAGTATTCAGCCGTGCGGTGATTCCCGAAGTCGTCAACGATTTTCACCGCTGCGGCCAAGACCTCGTCGACCGCGGTCACGCGATCCTCCGTGCAAGAACCGTGATTAATTCATAGGCGAGGTGTGCGGCGGCGATGCCGGTGATCTCGGCATGGTCATAGGCCGGGGCAACCTCAACGATGTCTGCGCCGACCAAGTTGACGCCATCGAGCGCGCGAACCAGCCTCAGCATTTCTCGACTCGACAGACCGCCGGCTTCGGGTGTGCCCGTTCCGGGCGTGAAGGCTGGGTCCATGACATCGACGTCAATCGAGACGTAAACAGGCCGGTCGCCGACCCGAGCCAGCATCCGTGCAATCATCTCGTCGATTCCGAGGTCGTCCGCGTCGGTCGCGCGCAACACCTGGAATCCGAGGGCGGTGTCATCAGAGAGGTCGGTGTCGGAATACAGTGGGCCGCGGATTCCCACATGCAGGCAACCCGTGAGGTCGAGGAAGCCGTCCTCGCTTGCGCGACGGAACGGTGTGCCGTGGGTCAGTGGCGCACCGAAATAGGTGTCCCACGTGTCGAGGTGCGCATCAAAGTGGATCACGGCGATGGGGCCGTGCTTTTTGTTCAAAGACTTGAGAATCGGATACGCAATGGTGTGGTCGCCTCCGAGAGTCACGACCTTGGTTCCGTCGGCGGTGAGCTCGTCCATGCCCGCTTCGATCTGGCTAATCGCCTGAGCGATATCGAACGGGTTCACCCCCAGGTCACCTGCATCAACGACTTGAGCGAGCGCAAACGGCATCGCGTCCTGTGCGGGGTTGTAGGGGCGTAAAAGGCGCGAGGATTCGCGAATGTGACCGGGGCCGAAACGTGCACCGGGCCGGTAACTCACACCCGCGTCGAACGGAATGCCCACCACCGCAATATCGGCGTGGGCAACTTCATCGCGGCGGGGAAGCCGAGCGAAGGTAGGTGCCCCGGCGAACCGGGGCACCACCGTCGCATCGACCTGTCCGACCTTGTTTCCCGCGCTGTCGCGGGGGACAGGACCAGTCATTGCAGCTTTCTAACGGACGGGCGGAATGGTGGACTTCACCGAACGACCGATGCGGGGACCCTTCGGTCCGAACACGTAGTCGGGCTCGGGGAAGATAATCAGCGCACCGACGTACAACACGGCAGCCGAGACGATGGCGACGAGGAGGCTGACGTCGACTCCGCCCGCAACCGCGTTCCACTGTCCTTCGATGATCGGCGGGTAGTACGCGAACTGCAGACCGAGGACTGCCGAGACGACCCACGCGACCATTGCGCGCCAGTTGATTCCGTTGGTGTACCAGTAACGGCCACCCTTCTTACCGCGGTTGAAGACCTGGAGGTCTTCAACGCTGTACCAGCCACGGCGGTTCCAGAATCCGATTGCCATGATGATCATCCACGGAGTGGTGGTCACCACGATGGCGCCGACGAATCCGTTGACCGCACCGAGCAGGTCGAAGTACAGACGACCAATCACGATGAAGGCGAAGGCGACGGTACCGATGGCGATGGTCGCCTGAACACGAGTCAGCTTGGGGAATACCGACGAGAAGTCGAGACCGGTTCCGTAGAGCGAGGTGCTTCCCGTCGACAGACCGCCGACGAACGCCACGATGATGATGAGGTAGGCGTACCATTCGGGCGCTGCGCCAATCAAGCCGACAACGTAGTCGCCGCCCGTCACCAGCGTTGCCGTAGCAACACCGAAGATGAACGGAATCAGGGTCATTGACTGTGCTCCAAGCGTGGCGAGCGCGAGCTTGCCGTTCGAGGTGCCGTTCGGGATGTAACGCGACCAGTCACCGAGGAAGGCACCGAACGAGATCGGGTTCGACATGACGATGAGTGCGGACAGAATGAACGTCGGCCAGAAGCCACCGAGCAGGTATTCACCCGTGCCGGCGTACGAGGGGTCGAAAACGCTCGAGAACGCGACGATGGCAAGCAACATCAGAACGGTGTTGGCCCAGACCGCGATGCGGTTGATGAGCAACATGAACTGGTAGCCGTAGACCACGACGACGATCACGATGAGTCCGATGAGCGAGTAGAGGCCGATGCGCAGCATCGGGGAATCTTCTGCGCCGAACAGACGGACGAATGCGCCGACAAGAGCGTCACCGCCGACCCACACCGAAATCGAGTAGAACGCGATGGCGGTCAAGAGCGACAGGAACGAACCGGCGATACGTCCGGTGACACCAAGGTGTGCACCCGAAGCGACCGCGTTGTTGGTTCCTGTTTTAGGCCCGAAGAGTCCCATCGGCATGAGGAACAGTGTTCCGACGAGCACACCGAGAACGGCGGCACCGACGCCCTCCCAGAAGGAGAGTCCAAAGAAGATAGGGAAAGTTCCCAAAAGAACGGTGGCGAAGGTGTTTGCGCCTCCGAACTGAATGCGGAACAAGTCGCGCGGCGTCGACGTGCGGTCGGCGTCGGGGATGGTGTCAATTCCGAAGCTTTCGACCTCGGTGATTTTCGGTTTGGGGTTCTGAGCAACGTTGCTCATTGTTGTCCTCTCTTCAGGTTGGCAAAACAATGTGACGCCATGCTATTCCCTTCTTGCCTCACAGGCAATAGTTTTTTCTCATGGAGATAGTTCGTGTCGTTGACCTTTCCCGCGAAATCACCGCCGAGACGGTGGTGTACCCCGGCGACCCCGTTCCGCACATCAATCAACACGCGACGATCGCGAAAGACGGGTTCAACCTCGTGTCGATTCAGATGGGCAGCCAAAGCGGAACGCACGTCGATGCGCCGTACCACTTCAACGACAACACCGAAAAAATCGACGAGATACCGCTTGAGCGATTTGTTGGGCGAGGCGTGATCCTCGGTTGCGACGGTGTTGGTGCCCGTGAGCGAATCACTCTCGATTCCGTCCGGTCCGACGCCGAGAAAGCCGGCCCTGGTGACATCGTTCTGGTTCACACCGGTTGGGCACGTCACTACGGCACACCCGACTACTTCGACAACCCGTTCCTCGACGCCGGGCTCGTGTCGTTCCTTCTCGAACGCGGCGTGCGCACAATGGGTCTCGATGCGCTCAATATCGACGAGACCCCCGACGACACACACTCGGGCGAGGGCTTCCCCGCTCACCACCTCATTGCGAACGTCGCTGGCGTGATTTGTGAAAACCTCTGCAACCTCGAATCGATCGACTTCCCTGACCCGCTCGTATCGTTGCTGCCGATGAAATTCGTGGGAATCGATGGCGCACCCGTCCGTGCCGTCGCGATGGAGACCCGCTGACCATGGCCGGCAGCATTCGACGCACCGCCAAGCAAGTCAGCGATAAGGCGATTCCCATCGGGGGGCGCCTTCGCGCGACGAGGCTCGCGCGGGGACTCACGCTCGGTCAAGTCGCTGCCGCAGCCGGCCTCACCGAGGGGTTCGTCAGCAAACTCGAGCGTGACCACGTTTCCCCGTCCGTTGCGTCGCTCGTGTCGGTGTGTGAAGCCTTAGGGCTTCGAGTCGGTGAATTGTTCGAACCACCCACGAGCGCCATTGTCCGCGCGGGTGAAGGCGCCATGATCAATTTCGGTGGCATCAACGCTCGCGAATACCTGCTGTCGCCGGGGTCGCAAACACACGTCGAGGTGTTGCACTCGATCATCAGCCCACAGGGTTCCGGCGGCGAAGAGTTGTACGCCCTCGACACCGAAATCGAGTTCGTCTACGTTCTCAAGGGCCACTTCGACATCGTTCTCGGTCCGACCACGCACTACCTCAATGTCGGGGACGCGATGACCTTCCGCGGTCGCGAACCGCACACGTGGCGCAACCCCTCGACGAGCGAACCCGCCGAGGTGTTGTGGGTGCTGTCTCCGGCGCCTTAAGCCTTGAGAGCCCGACGTAACGCCTTGCGTTCCTTGCGACCCTCCACGAGCGAATAGAGCGCGGGCAGAACGAGCAACGTCAGGATTGTCGACGAGAGCAAACCACCGATAACGACGATTGCGAGCGGCTGGGAAATGAATCCCCCACTGCCCGTCACTCCGGTCGCGAGAGGCGTGAGTGCGAACACCGTAGCGAGTGCCGTCATCAACACCGGTCGAACACGGCGGCTGGTTCCGTCGAGCAGCGACTCGATGACCGAACCCCCTCGTTCGCGATACTGGTTCACGAGGTCGATCAGAACGATGGCGTTAGTGACCACGATTCCGACGAGCATGAGCAACCCGATCAGCGACGAGATTCCGAGCGGGATTCCCGACACAATCTGCAGGGCGATCGCGCCGGTAGCCGCGAACGGAATCGACACAAGCAACAGCAGGGGTTGACGCAGCGAACGGAACGTCGCGACCATCACGACGTAAACGATCAGGATCGCAGCAAGCAACGCGAGCCCGAGTTGCTGGAATGATTCGGCCTGATCCTGAGCGACACCACCAACGGTGGCCGTGGTTCCCGTCGGAAGGTCGACACTCGCGAGCGCCGTGTTGACGGCAACGGTCGACTCGCTGAGGTTGTCCGACGTGGGCGTGACCGCAACAGACGCGGACAACACACCGCGTTCTGTGGTGCGCGACGCCGCCGTCTCGGTGATTTCGATGGTTGCGACTTTCGACAAGCGAACCTTGGCGCCAAGGGGCGTCGTCAGTTTGTATTTGCGCAATTCATCCAATGTCTCTGGCGAATTCTTGGTTTCGACAATGAGGTCCATCGTCACGTCGTCGATGACAACCTGGCCAATGGAGCTCGGTGCGATGAGCGCCGACAGCGTACGTCCGATGAGAACTTCGGACAGCGCGTACTTTGCCGCCGCCTTGCGCTTGATTGAAATCGAGATGAACGACTGGGTGTCGTCGAGCGAGGTCGTGACGCTGTCCGCCGATTTCGATTCGGCAATCGCCGCCGTGATCGCCGCCGTGACGTTGGCCAACGTCTCTTCTGACGGCGCTTTCACCGTGATGTCGATGGTTTGGGAACCGAAGGCTCCGCCCTGAGCAGACACAATCTCACCCGTGTCCGTGATGGTTTCGAGGTCACGCGTGATCTCGGTGCGCACGAGGTCCGCATCCACCGCGTCGGAAATCGTGATCTGGTAGGTAATACTCCCGGCCGATCCGTTGAACGCCGCGAAGCCGTTGCCGCCGCCAATCGACGTCTGCACGGTTTCGATTCCGTCGTAGTCCAGCAGTTTCGCTTCGACGTCCTCGGCGACCTCTGCGCGGTCCATGAGCGTCAGCCCGCCCGGAGTCGAATGCGTGAGCGTGATGGTCGACTGGCCGCTTCCGCCCACGAAGTTGGTCTTGACGAACGGCGTCAGTGCGAGCGTCCCTCCCAGAGTGAGAAGTGCGACGAGCATCGTCGCGACGGGGTGGGTGACCGTCCAGCGGACAATCGGGCGGTAGTTGCGCTGCAAGAAGTCGTTGTCTTCCGACCCCGACTTGACCGCCTTGGTCGACGCCTTCTTGCGCGGCTTCTTGTCCCCGAGGAACCAGTAGGCAAGCACCGGCACGATAGTGAGCGACACGAAGAGCGACGCGAGAAGCGCGATCGTGACGGTGACGGCGAAGGGCTGGAACAGCTCGCCGGACAAACCGCCCACGAACGCAAGCGGAAGGAACACGGCGACGGTGGTGATTGTCGACGCGGTGACCGCCGTCGCGACCTCTTTGACGCCGTCGCGGATGGCGACCATGCGTTCTTCGCCGAGCGACAAGTGCCTTTTGATGTTTTCCACGACCACAATCGAGTCGTCAACGACTCGACCGATCGAGATGGTGACCGCACCGATAGTGAGGATATTGAGCGAGAAGTTGCTCGCCCACATGCCGATGAACGTCAGCAACAGCGACGTCGGAATCGACACCGCGGTGACGAGTGTCGATCGGATGGACAGCAAGAAGACGAGAATCACGATGATTGCGAAAAACAGTCCTAACAGCCCCTCGATGGCGAGTGACTCGATGCTCTTTTCGATGAACGGCGCTTGGTCGAACACAACAGTGAACTCTGTCCCGTTGCCGAGAAGAGCCGTGATGGCCGGCAGTGCAGCCGTGACTGTGCGCGACACGTCGACCGTGTTCGCGTCGGCGCGCTTGGTGATGGCGAGTGTCAAGGACGGTTCGCCATTGACCCGCGAGATCGAGGTGATGGTGTCGGGCTGGATCGACACGCTCGCAAGAGCACCGATTGTCGTGACCGCGCGCGTTGTCGGTGCTGCCGTTGCCCCGGACGAGGCGAACGATGACAGGCTGCTACCCGATGCACTCGGCGCTGCGGGAACGATGGTGTTGACCGTCTTGCCGGCGACGCTTCCCGTGATGTCGGCGATGGGGTTTGTGTGAGCGAAGCAGTAATAGAACGTGTTGCCCTTGTTCCATTGGGTCTGGCTCGTCGGGTATCGCCAATCCGACGACAACGTGGGGTGCGTGACTTTTGCAGATGCCTTGATGATTTTCGAGGAGAAACATTCGCCCATAGCAACCGGTCCGATGACGGCGTCGCCGGGGTAAATCGGAATTCCGGCGTCAGTGCGAAGGTCACCCACGCGAACGAGTTGAGCATCGTGAGGGTCATTACAGCTGACTACGTTGTACGAATCCTTGAAGGCGTTGTCGGTAGTGGGGTCCGCGTCGTCGTAGTTGTCGATGCACTCGCCACCGTTCAACTCATCCCAACTCCAGGTGCCGGCGGAACGCGGGCTTACCGAGATGGTTGGGAGGGTCGGCACAGTCGGTGCGACGATCGCCGCTGGCTTATACGGAATGGCGACCGGGACAGATCGGATGTCGGCGAGGCTCGCGAGCGGTGTTCCCGACACAATCGACAACTCACCCGTGTCGGACATGACTGTGCCCGCGCCGATTCGGATTCCCGCGGTCTGGAGTGCGGTTTGGATGTCCGTCGTCGTCAAACCGAGTCGGGCAAGCTTTTTCGCGTTGGGAACGATGGCGATGTGCTCTCCGTTGGCACCAAAGACCGCCGCTTCACGTACGCCGTCCAATTTCGTCAATTCCCTAACCGCGATGTCCTTCAACGCTTGATTGAGTTGATCGGGAGTCAGGTCACTAGTGACGGCCATTTGAAGCACGGGGATGTCCGAGAACGAGCCGGCAATGACCTGGGGTTCGACACCGTCGGGAAGCAGGCTAGAAATTCGGTTGATCGCAATTTGCACTTTTTGCTCGGCCGATTCGAGGCTGGTTCCATATGCAAACTCCGCGGTGATTTGGGAGAGCCCGTTCTGAGAAGTTGCCGTCGTCCCCTCAAGCCCATTAACACCCTGGATAGCGGTTTCGATCGGGGTCGACACCTCTTTCTCGACGATGACGGGAGAGGCGCCGGGGTAGTTCGTGACAACAACAAGTTGTGGGAACGTGATCGAGGGAATCAGCTCGAGTTTGAGCAGCGACATCGCGATGCCACCAAAAATCGCAACGACGACCGTGACGAGGGCGATGAGGGCACGGTTCCGAAGGCTGAATATGGCGAGACGGTTCATGATGCTGTTCCTTTAGTTGCACGTTTGCTTCCGTCGGAAGCATCCGAATTCTGTTGTTCCGCGGCGACCCAGGCGAGTATCGCGTCGCGAACATAGCTCGCGCCCTCAACACCGCCGTAGTGACGAGCGAAGCGTTCGTCGGCGACGTACATTTGGCCGAGGCCGATGAATTGCTCGGCGGTGGGCTCGATCCCACCCCAACCCTGAGTGATCCAGACGCGGTGGCGAAGGACGAGTGCAGTGACTACGTCATCGTTTACGGACATGCCAGCGTCTTTGGCCTCGAGATATTCAATCTTGAGTGCGACGCCCTCGGCGAGGAACGCGTCGCGGCCTATGGCGTCGAGTCGCTTCCACCATGACGACGATTGGCTCCAGGCTTTCTTGCCCCACCGTTCAACGACTTCACCACGATAGTCATCGTGACTGAAGAGCGGAACTACGGACACGGGCACTCCTTTGGCGTGGTGTGACAAGCCTAACTGGCAAATTCTCGGTAACCGACACGAGTACGCTGACGATTGTGCACACGTCCCTGAAGTCCGTGTTGGCCGTGTTTGTCGGCGGACTTGTGGGCAGCGCGGCGCGAATCGGCATCACCCTCATTGCGGGCCAGATTGACGACTATTGGTGGCCGTATCCGACGCTGGTCATCAACCTGGTCGGTTCATTCGCTCTCGGGTACCTCGTCGCTCGCGGCATGCCTTCTTTGCCCGCGTGGATGCGGCTCGGAGTCACGACCGGTTTTCTCGGAGCCTTCACCACCTTGTCCGCTGTCTCGCTCGACG
>JBILBA010000024.1:0-17638 GCA_044353905.1 Microbacteriaceae bacterium
GCAACCGGCGGCGAGATCGGTTCCCGCGTGGAAACGGACCGTTCCATAAATCGGGTGCACTCGGTATCCGTACCCGCTAGAGATATACCCCGCGGCTGGCCGAGCCCAACCCTTTGACGAAATCGCTCCGGGCGGAAGATCGCTACCGGCGGTGCCGTCTTCTTCAATGCCCTTCTGATATTCCTTCTCGGTGGCCTTCCTGTTTTCGACAAGGGTCGCCAACTGGGCCTGAAGCGTTGCTTGGTGTTTCTGTTGTTCTTCATACGCCGTTTGGACGGCGATTGCCGCGTTCTGGGCAATCTCGAATGCGGCTTCCGCCTCGGCGCGAAGCTTGTCGCGTTCGCTCTTGGCGACCTCGGCCTGGTCGGTCAGGGACTGAGCGGAATTCTGATCGCGAATCGCCGCCTGATAAATTCCGTCGGCTTGCGACGCGATGATCGAGGCAAACCCGAGGCGACTCAACAGGTCATCCGCGCCGGACTCGTCCGAAAACAGACTCGTCGTGATGTTGACGCTTCCGACACGCGCAAGTTCGGACACAAACTGGCCGGCGCGAATGCGCGAGGCGTCGGCGGCCTTCTTCGCCTCGTCGGCTTGAGCCTGCAACTGATCTGCCTTATAGGCCGCCTCGTCAAAAGCCTGCTGCGCCTCTTGAAAGATTGTGCCGACACGTTCGGCCTCGGCCGTCGCGGTCGCTACCTTCTTCTCCAACGCCCTGATGATGCTCTTGATCTCATTGATCGCTTTTTCTTTGAGCGCGACGTTCTTCCGCGCTTTCAGAACATCTGACCACGAGGGGTAATTCGCGGCGAAGGCAAAATCGTTCGAGACGAGCGGACTGACGAGCAGCGAGATGCCGACAACAAAAGCGCCAAGGCCGATCCACCATCTGCGCATGCCAAACACCCCCCCTGAAAACACTGGTCATTTCAGGGTAATCGCGGTTTGTCGGCAATCCCGACATTGAGCGTCGGCGGGCGGTTTGCGTGCGAACCGAATACCCCATAAACTCAGGTCTGTTGCGCATCCTCGGAGGCATGACACGGCCCCATCGTTTAGTGGCCTAGGACGCTGCCCTTTCACGGCAGTAGCACGGGTTCGAATCCCGTTGGGGTCACGCAGGTCTACAATTCAATAAGCAAGGCCCTGTAGCGCAGTTGGTTAGCGTGCCGCCCTGTCACGGCGGAGGTCGCGGGTTCAAGTCCCGTCAGGGTCGCGGACGTCAGAGTCTCTTTCGCGAGAGGCTCTTTTGTCTAGGAGTGACAAACTCCTTGGCTCTGTAGCTCAGTTGGTAGAGCGTTCGACTGAAAATCGAGAGGTCACGGGATCGACGCCCGTCGGAGCCACGATGCGAGGCCCCCGGATTGTCGGGGGCCTTTTCCGTTTAGTTGCCCAGTTCGATGTGATCGGTGAGTTGACTGGGCGTTCCAAATCGGTGTGCCGTGATGCTCACGGCCTGTTCGCGAAGGAACGGGAGCATTTCGACGCGGGCTGCCGTCACCGCTGGGCCCGACCAGATCGCCAGGTCGGGTCGTCCCCCCGTTGCCGAGGTGATCGTCGACGCATTCCCGCCAATGAGCCGGACGCGGCGTCCAGATAGTTCTTGTGCGCGCCGGTTGATCTCTTCTTCCCATTCATACTCGGTCTGGATTTCGATGGTGACGCCCAGTTCGTCGAGTGCTCGAAAAATCTTTGTTTCGAGCCACGCCGAGGCCGAAACGAAAGGTCGATTCCCGGCCCGGAACCCTGCAATCAATACCCTCAGCAATTCGGTGGGTTCCGCGCCGTCCGAGAATCGCACGATGAGCGGGGTGGGAATTGGTCGGTATCGGAACACATTGCGCTCGACACCGACGTTGGAAACGTCCCGCGCAATCCCGAATTCGGTTTGCCAGGCTTCCTCGTCGAGACGCGCAGCGCGCGCGAGCCACGCGCGTCCGGCCGCGGTGACCGTGTCGAACTCGGGAAGAGCTGCAAGGAGTTCCTGGACGCGGTCGACCGTGACATCCGCGCCGCGCGCTCGGGTGTCGGCATCCGTCCACGAACCGAGTCCGAACAGATAATTCGGCCCGCCCGCCTTGGACCCGGCACCGACAGCAGACCTTTTCCACCCACCGAACGGCTGGCGTTGCACGATAGCGCCGGTCGTTCCTCGGTTGACATAGAGGTTTCCGCCTTCGATGCGATCAAGCCAGGACTCGATTTCGCTGGATTCCAGCGAATGCAGTCCCGAGGTGAGCCCGTACTCGATCGCGTTGACCATGTCGATTGCCTCGTCTAATGTGCGAGCGGTCATCACGCCAAGGATCGGTCCGAAGTATTCCGTGAGGTGGAACTCGCTTCCCGCCGAAACGCCAGCGCGAACACCGGGCGACCACAATTGACCGGACTTGTCGAGCATCCGTGGTTCGACCAACCAGGACTCGCCTGGCCCGAGGGTGGTCAGCGCGGACAGGAGTTTCCCATCAGCCGGGCTGATGATCGGTCCCATTTGCGTCGTGGGGTCCGACGAATAGCCAACCTTCAGGCTCGTGACACCGTCGATTAGTTGATTGCGGAAACGGGCAGAGGTTGCGACCGACCCGACCAGGATAACGAGCGACGCCGCGGAACACTTTTGCCCCGCGTGCCCGAAGGCCGAGTAGACAACGTCCTTGGCCGCGAGGTCGAGGTCGGCGCTGGGGGTGACGATGATGGCGTTCTTGCCGCTCGTTTCGGCAAGAAGCGGCAGGTCGTGACGAAGTTCACGGAACGCCTCTGCGGTTTCGTAGCCTCCCGTGAGGATGACCCGCTCCACCCGGGGGTCGGACACCAACTGTGAGCCGAGAGATTTGTCCGAGAAGGTCACGAACTGCAACGCTTCCTGCGGGACACCTGCTGCCCAGAGCGCTTCGACCATGACCGCGCCGCTTCGACGCGCGTTGCTGGCGGGTTTGATAATCACGGGCGAGCCGGCCGCGAGCGCCGCGAGAGTAGACCCAGCCGGAATCGCGACGGGGAAGTTCCACGGTGGAGTCACGACCGTCAGTCGTCCCGGTGTGAAGGTCGCGCCAGGGATGGCCTCGAGTGCTTTCGCGCTTTCGGCGTAATAGTGGGCGAAGTCGATCGCCTCGGTCACCTCGGGGTCAGACTGGTCGAGGGTCTTTCCTGTCTCGTGAGCCATGATTTCCATGAGCTCGGCGCGGCGAGCTTCGAGCGCTTCTCCCGCCTTGTGCAGAATGGTTGCCCTTTTGGCCGCCGGAAGTCGGCTCCACGCCGCGCCTTTCGTCGATGCCCGAGTGATGATGTCGTCGAGTTGTTTCGCGGACTTGACGAGGTTTGCCGCGACCGTCTTTTTTCCCGCCGTCGATTTCTCGATCCGCGCGATGATTCCCGCACCCCATTCGCGGTTCGCTGCGATGGCGGGGTCGGTATCGGCCGCGTTTCGGAACGTGTCGGTCGGCATCGGCGCTTGTTTCGCTCGTCGATCTTGGACTCGATTGGACGCGGGGACCTTGGTGTCGAGCGATGCGAGCGACGCGAGAAAACGTTTCTTTTCTCGCGTGAACAAGTCTTCGTTCTTCGATAAATCGAACACGGCCGACATGAAGTTGTCCTGGCTGGCGCCTTCCTCGAGACGTCGAATCAGGTACGCGATGGCGACGTCAAATTCGGCGGGGTGAACGACGGGCGTGTACAACAACAGGCCGCCAACATCGCGTTTGACCGCTTCGGCTTGGCCGGGAGCCATCCCCAGCAGCATCTCGAATTCGATTCCCGACTGAACCTCGCGTTTCTGGGCGAGAAGCCACGAGTAGGCGAGGTCAAAGAGGTTGTGGCCCGCGACGCCGATTCGCACATTCTCGATACGTTTCGGGTCGAGTGCGTAGTTGATGACGCGCTTGTAGTTCGTGTCGCTCTCTTGTTTCGTCGACCATGTCGCAAGGGGCCAATCGTGGACGGCCGACTCGACTCGTTCCATCGGTAGGTTTGCGCCCTTGACGATGCGCACCTTGATTCCTGCTCCACCACGGGCTCGGCGTGCGGCCGCCCATTTCTGCAAATGCATCATCGCGCCGAGTGCATCGGGTAGATATGCCTGCAGCACGATACCCGCCTCGAGCCGCGTGAATTCGGTTCGGTCCAGGATTTTGGTGAACACCGCAATAGTGATGTCGAGGTCCTTGAACTCTTCCATGTCGAGGTTGATGAACGTCTGGTTCTTCCCCTTCGCAGCGAGTTTGTACAGGGGCAACAGGCGCTCGACGACGTGCGCCACATTCTGTTCGTACGACCACGGCGAATGCGGTGCGACCGTCGCCGACACCTTGATTGACACGTAATCGACATCGTCGCGTTGGATGAGTTCCGTGGTTCCCTTGAGGCGCTTCGCCGCTTCCCGCTCGCCGAGCACCGCCTCGCCCAAAAGATTGATGTTGAGCCTGACGCCCGGCTTTTTCAGCTTCGCGATAACGGAACCCAATTTCGACGGAGTCGCGTCGACGATGAGGTGTCCGACCATCTTTCGCAAAACGACTCGGGCGATGGGAATGACCGCCCAGGGGACGATTGGCGCGAAAAATCCGCCCAGTCGAACCGCGGCGCGCATGACCCACGGCAGGAACGCGGGCACGTTTGGCGCAATCGCTTGTAACTTCCGGGCGGCGACGCGAAGATCTTCCGGCCGAACGACCCCATCGACAAAACCAACCGTAAACGCGAGTCCGTCGGGGTCTCGAAGGATGCCCGCGAGTCGAGTCGCACTGACATCAACGGGGAACTTTTCGGCGGTCGTGAGCCAGTGCCGAACGAGTTCAACGGTTTCAGACGCGAGGTTTTCGGAAGGGGTTGCTTTCGTCACAGCCCAAGTTTGCCGTTAAAAATCGTTTAGAAAAAATTGTTGAGGAAAACAGTGTCCGGATTTTCAGCGTGAACACAGCGATTGCCTCGTTCGGGATAATGAGAGACATGATCGGACTCGGCACACTCATCAATATCGGGACAATCGTTGCGGGTTCCGCCATCGGCGTCGCTATTGGATCCAATCTTCCTGAGCGCACGAATCGAGTCGTCACCGACGCTCTCGGCCTCATCACTCTCGTGATGGGCGGACTGAATCTCGCCGCTCTTGGCGACGCGGAGCTTGTTGCTGCTGTCGGTCCCGCAGCGCCTTTCCTCATCATCGTCGGCGCTCTTCTGATTGGAAGCATCATCGGTTCGCTCGTCGGAATCGAATCTCGACTCGAGTCGTTCGGGTCATTTCTGCACGCCAAGGTCGGTGCGACATCGGGTTCGGCAGCGAATTCCGCCCGCGAGCGATTCATTCAGGGTTTCGTGGATGCATCACTCATTTTTGCCATCGGACCACTGGCAATTCTCGGGGCTTTCAGTGACGGCATGGGCCTCGGAATAGACCAGCTCGTGCTCAAGTCGATCCTCGACGGATTTGCGTCGATCGCATTCGCCGCCTCGCTCGGCTGGGGTGTCGCGTTTGCCGCCCTACCCGTCGGAATCTGGCAGGGCGTATTGACTCTCGCGGCCTTCGCCCTCGGATCCGTGCTGCCAGGCGCCTCTATCGCCACCCTCACGGCGACCGGCGGTGTTCTGCTTCTCGGAGTCGGACTTCGCTTGCTCAACATTCGTGCGGTGTCAGTCGCCGACATGTTGCCCGCGCTCGTCGTCGCACCCATCCTCACGAGCATCGTTGCCAGTATCGTCAGCAACTAACTGACGCCAACGGTGGTACGTTTGCCTCATTCTGGAACGTTCCAGAGTCTCAACGCGGAGGCCGACTATGGAGTCGCAATCACTGCTTATTGGCGGGCAATGGGTAGACGCCAGCGCGCGCGAACGCGAAGACGTCACGTCCCCGTTTAACGGCGACGTCGTGGGCAATGTCTCCCTCGCTCGACCGGCCGACGCGGAACGCGCGATCGATGCCGCGGTCAAGGGGTTTGAGACCTGGCGCCGGACTCCCGCCCATGTCCGATTCGCGATTTTGACCAAAGCCGCTGCGCTCGCCGATGAGCGCGCCGAAGACATCGCGCAAATCATGTCGCGCGAAAACGGTAAGTCAATCCTGGAAGCGCGAGGCGAAGCCGGTCGATCGGGCGAAATCATTCGCCTGTCCGCCTTCGAGGGTTCGCAGTTGTACGGCGATTCGTTGCCGCTCGACGCAAACAAGGGAACTGGTTTCGACAAAATCGGTTTCACGATCCACCAGCCCGTTGGCGTCATTGTCGCTATTTCGCCGTTCAACTATCCCGCGCTCCTTGTCCTTCACAAGATTGCCCCGGCGTTGGCTGCCGGTAATGCCGTTGTGCTCAAGCCAGCACGTGCGACGCCGTTGACCGCGTTGGCAGTGGCGCAGTGCTTCATCGACGCGGGGCTTCCCGACGGCGTCCTCAATGTCGTCACGGGTGGCGGTTCCGATGTCGGTGACGCCCTGGTTCGCGACCGTCGCGTGCGCAAGATTTCGTTCACGGGATCGACCAACGTCGGCGAACACATCGCCTCAATCGCCGGCATCAAGAAACTGTCATTGGAACTCGGTGCTTCGGGGCCGGTCATCGTTCTCGACGATGCCGACATCGACGCCGCGACCACGTCCATCGCGCTCGGCGGATACATCAACGCCGGACAGGTCTGCATTTCGGCCCAACGCATCATCGTTCACGACAAAATCGTCGATGATTTTCTCGCATCACTCACCCCCAAGGTCGAAGCGATTCGAGTCGGCGACCCGTTTGGTGACGGCATCACCGTCGGCAGCATGATCTCTCGCGCCGAAGCCGACCGTGTCACCGAATCCATTCGCACCGCCGTGTCGGCCGGCGCGCGTCTCGTTACCGGCGGTGAACAGGACGGAAGCGTGATCCAGCCAGCAATCGTTGCCGATGTCGATCCGTATTCGCCATTTGCCCAAGACGAACTGTTCGGACCCGCCGTGGCGGTCAGCACCGCTCGCGACATCCAACACGCCATCGAACTCGCCAACTCCACCGCTTACGGCCTCGGGGCGGGAGTGTTCACCAACAACATGTCGAACACAATTCGCGCCATTCGCGAAATCGAATCGGGTGTCGTGAACATCAACTGGACCCAACTGTGGCGAGCGGATTTGATGCCCTACGGTGGTTTCAAATCGAGCGGAATCGGCAAAGAAGGTCCCCGCTCGGCCATCGCCGAAATGACCGAAATCAAGACCGTGATCATGCACGGAACTCCCTGGACAAACAACTAAGGACACCACGTGGCACACGCACGAAAAACCATTCGACTGACCGTCGCCCAAGCGCTCGTCAAGTACATCGCAGCCCAGTACTCGGTTGCGGACGGGGTTCGCGAGAGGTTCATCCCGGCCGCGTTCGGAATCTTCGGACACGGAAACGTTGCCGGACTCGGGCAAGCACTCGACGAGTTCAACGATGAACTCCCCTTCATTCAGGGGCGAAACGAGCAGGCCCTCGCACACGCCGCGATCGCATTCGCCAAAGCAAAGCGTCGTCGCCAGGCGCTGGCCGTAACCGCGTCGATTGGACCCGGTGCTCTGAACATGGTGACGGCCGCGGGACTCGCGACAGTCAACCGCCTCCCTGTGCTGTTGTTGCCAGGGGACACCTACGCCACGCGCCGCCAGGGTCCGGTTCTTCAGCAGATCGAAGACCCCAGTGCACCTGATGTGACCGCGAACGATGCCTTTCGGCCCGTCTCGCGTTTCTTCGACCGCATCACCCGCCCCGAGCAACTGTTGACGGCACTTCCGCAGGCATTCCGCGTTCTCGCGAATCCCGTCGAAACCGGGGCTGTGGTAATCGCGCTTCCGCAGGACATCCAGTCGCACGCTCACGACTACCCCGTCGAGTTCTTCGAGCCGCACGACTGGAAGATTCGCCGCCCAGAACCTGAGTCCGACGACGTGCGTGCGGTCGCGGAGATTCTGCGCTCGGCAACCAAGCCCCTCATCATCGCCGGTGGTGGTGTCATTTATTCGGGCGCGACGGCCGAACTCGAGGCGCTGGCGAACGCGACGGGCATTCCCGTCGCCGAGACGTTTGGTGGCAAGGGAGCCATTCAGAACCCCGGCCCGTGGCACGTCTGGGGAATCGGTCTCGAAGGTTCGCCCGAAACCAACCGACTCGTCGAGGAAGCGGACGTGATTCTGCACGTCGGCACGCGCTTAACCGACTTTGCGACCGCGTCGCAGTCATTGTTTCAGAACCCCAAGGTTCGGTTCGTGAGCCTCAACGTCAGCGAATTTGACGGAGTGAAGCAGGGTGCCGCCACGATTGTCGCGGACGCCAAGGTCGGGCTCTCTGCGCTCACCGCCGAAGTGGCGGGGTACCAGGTTCCGGCGGAGTGGACCGCGGAAATCGCCGAACGCCAGTCGCGCTGGGTCGCGATGCGCGCCGCCGCCATCGACCCCGACGTGTTGTTCCCGAAGACCACGGAACACGACCCCGACGGAACCGACGCAATCATCACGCAAGGCCAGATGCTCGGAGTCATGCAAGAACACGCGCGTGCCGGGGACATCCTCATCGCGGGCGCCGGGGGTCCTCCCGGTGACGTCCAAAAGGTGTGGGACGCGACGAACGGTCGCTTCGCCCATCTCGAGTTCGGTTTCTCGTGCATGGGGTACGAACTGCCCGCCGCCATCGGGGTTCGATTCGCCGAGCCCGACCCAGCTCATCGCGTCATGACATTCATCGGCGACGGAACGTTCCTCATGGCGCCGACCGAACTCGTCACGGCGGCTCAAGAGGGGCTCCCGCTGACAATCGTCATCTCTGAGAACCACGGCTATCAGGTCATCCGACGCCTCCAGATGTGGCGAGTCGGTCACCACTACGGCAACGAGTTCCGCTATCGCGACCCCGCCAAAAACGTCGTCGACCAGGTCGAATCGAAGAACAGCGCTGGACGCCTCGAGGGCGGATACCTCGACGTCGACCTGGTGTCGGTCGCGCGCGGACTGGGCGCACACGCGCTTCGGGTTCGGACCGCCGACGAGTTCCGTGCCGCGCTCAACGACACCCGCGACAACCCCGGCCCCGTGGTCATCGTCGTCGCCACCATCCCCCACGCCAACCTGCCAGCGTCCGAAGTCTGGTGGGATGTAGCACCCGCTGAGGTGTCGGATCAGCCGTGGCTCACCGCCGTTCGCGAGGACTACAACGCGGGGCTCGCCAATCAGCGCTGGCACGGATAAGCCCATGACGACACCACTGAACTACGGACGACTTCGCGAGCGCCTGCACGGGCCCGACGTCACCGTGGGCATTTTCGCGGGACTGGGCTCTGTGCTCGCCGCCGAGGTGGCCGCGGCTAGCGGTGTCGACTGGGTACTCGTGGATTGCGAACACGGCGCAGCCGGCGACGACATCGTGTCACCGACCGTCGCCGCGACCGGGGCCTACGGGGTGCCGACTCTGGTCCGCGCGGAATCCGGCGAGCGAATCCGAATCGGTCGGGCACTGGACGCAGGAGCTGCGGGCGTGATGATTCCTCGACTGACGAGCGCTGATGAGGTTCGCACCGCCGTCAGCCACTTCTTTTACCCGCCGCGCGGAGACCGCGGTGTCGCCACCTACAACCGCGCGAACCAGTGGGGGGCCGAGATCTCGGCGCTCGACGGCGCGGTGCACGCGTGCGCGATGATTCAGATCGAGACCCGCGGTGCGCTGGCTGACGTCGACGAGATCGCCACGATTGACGGTGTCGACATGCTGTTTGTGGGTCCGCTCGACCTCAGTTATTCACTGGGGATTCCTCGGCAGTACGACCACCCCGACTTCCTCGCCGCGCTCGATTCGGTGCTCGCCGCGACGAACCGCGCCGGAATTGCGGCCGGCATCCTCGCCCCCGACGCCGAGGCAGCACAGCGGCACATCGACCGAGGCTTTCGCTTCATCGCCATATCGTCCGACTCAGTACTCTTGTCCGCTGCAATTCGCCAGAACGTCACCGCCCTGAAAGGAAACACCCCATGACCGCCTCCCCCCGCACCGAAATTGGCGTCGGACTCATCAGTGTCGGTTGGATGGGCAAGGTCCACAGTCGCGCGTACAGCGCGCTTCCGGTCGTGTACCCCGAGCTGGGCATCGTTCCCAAGCTCATCATCGCTGCGGACAGCGAGCCGTCGCGTGCGGAGTACGCGAAGGATGTCCTCGGCTATGCCGAATCGACCCTCGACTATCACGAGGTGCTCGCCCACCCCGATGTCGACGTCGTGTCGATCTGCGCACCGAACTTCCTCCACGCCGAGATTGGAATCGCCGCCGCGAAAGCGGGGAAAGCGTTCTGGATTGAAAAGCCCGTCGGCCGAGGTGCGGACGAAACCCGCGCCGTCGAAGCGGCCGCGAACGAGGCCGGAGTCGTCTCGAGCATCGGGTTCAACTACCGCCACGCCCCCGCTATTGAAAAGGCCAAGCAGATGATTGCGGACGGAACGCTCGGACGCATCACCAACATTCGTGGAACCTTTTTTGCGGACTACTCGTCTGAGCCGAACGGCGCCCTGTCGTGGCGGTTCACCCGCGCTCTGGCGGGAAGCGGGGTTCTGGGAGACCTCATGGGACACCTCGTCGACCTCATGCAGTACATCGTCGGGCCGATCTCGGATGTTTCGGCGTTGACCTCGACGATTCACACTCAGCGCCCGATTCAACAGATGGGCAAAGGCACTCATTTCGATGTCATCGAAGGAGGCGAGTTGGGCGACGTCGAGAACGAGGACTACGCCGCCATGCTCGTTCGTTTCGCCGGAAACGCCGTCGCGGCGGGTGCCGTCGGAACTCTCGAGGCGTCCCGTGTCGCGGTTGGACCGCGCGCGTCGTACAACATCGAGATCTACGGCACCGAGGGTTCGCTCAAGTGGGACTTCGAACGCATGAACGAGTTCGACGTCGCGATCGGCCGCTCGGGAGAACTGCTCGGGTACCAGCGAGTGATGACGGGGCTGCCCTTCGGTGACTTCGCCCACTTCCAGCCCGGTCCCGGCATGGGTCTCGGGTTCGATGACCTCAAGATCATCGAGGCACGCAAGTTCCTCGAGTCCTACGTTGGACGCAGCCACGTCAACTCGAACATTCACGATGCGGTCGCCGCGGCCCAGGTAATCGATGCCGCCGAACGGTCAGCCGACAGCGGCGAGTGGGTTCACCTCGAGCCGGTTGCGGGCGTCACCGCCGCGATTCGATAAGAGCCGACATGTCGGTCGTTGTCGCTCTCGGTCCCGTTGATCGACCTATTGTCGAAAAACACCTCGGAGCTGACCACGTCCTTGTGTCCGATCCGGGCGCTGCCGACCTGGCCGCGGCGGAAGGCGCGATTGTTCGAGGAAATGTGACCGTTGACCGCGCACTGTTCGATTCGATGCCGCGACTTCGCGTGTTGGCGCGAACGGGTGTTGGCACCGAACTGGTCGACCTTGTTGTCGCGCGCGAGCGCTCGATTCCCGTCGTCATCACCCCGGGCAGCAACACGAACGCCGTCGCGGAAGGTGCACTGGCGATGATGTTGCACCTGACCAAAAACCTCGCGGGTATGACCGAACTTGTTCGAGACGGACGTTGGGGTGAACGCGACAACTTCCCGCTCGGAGACATCGACGGGTCGACCGTTGGCATCGTCGGGTGGGGTCGAATCGGGCAACGCCTCGGTGCTGTTGCGGGTGCGTTGGGTGCACGGGTACGAGCCTTCGACCCCGTCGCACCGATTCCCGCAGACATCAAATGTGAGACACTCGCCGAACTCCTCGCTGACTGCGACTTTGTGTCACTTCATGCGCCGCTTATCGCATCGACGCGCCACATGATTAACGACGAATCGCTGGCGGGAATCAAGCCGGGTGCAATTCTTATCAATTGCGGGCGAGGGCCACTGATCGACATCGACGCGGTTCACCGCGCTCTTCTGTCCGGTCAATTGGCCGGAGTCGGCCTCGACGTTTTCGATGAAGAGCCCCCCGCGATTCACCCGATCATGAGCGATCCACGAGTCGTAATGACGCCCCACGTAATGGGACTCACTCGCACAGCCGCGGCACAAACGTACGCCGACGCGGCCGATGGCATCCGCGCGGTGCTCGAGGGCAAGACCCCGAACGCAACCACGTCGTGACGCGCTAGTCGAGGCTCGCGAGAAGTCGGTTGGTCGAAATCATCGCACCGCCGAGAACCGCCGGAACACCGCCGCCGGGGTGGACTGACGCGCCAACCCGCCAGAGCCACGGACGGCGCCTGGAGGAATAGCCGGGTTTGTGGAAGGGACCGCTCTGCCACCACGGGTGGCCCTCGCCGTACAGCGCTCCGCCGACCGCGCCGAATCCGGCGAAGTACTCGGGGTGAAAAACGGTGTGGTCGGTAATCATTGTCGACAATTCGCGCGGCAAACCCATCACGCGCGTGATTCGAGTCATCTCGTCTTGAACAAACTCGTGGTCGATTCCGTATCGCTTGCCGTCCGGTGGCGCGGTGAGCAGGATTGCGGCGGTCGGACGGTCATTCGGATAGATGTGTCCGGCTCGGTAATAGTTGAGGAACGCCATCGTCTGTTTCGGCAGCGTTTTCGTTCGAATGCTCTCGTACAGGTCGGCGGGGTCGTCCGGCATGATGACCGAATGCGTGACGACTTCGGGCGGCAACTCCTCGTCGAGCACGGCGAAGACGGCAATGCCCGAACACGACAGAGCTTTCGGGGCTCGAACCCGCTGCCCAAGCAACCGTTCAAGAATTCCGGCATCGAGCCCACTGACGACGACATCCGCCTCATATTCCGCCGAGTTGGTGACGACCTTCCCCCGCGAAACCGAGACCACCGCTTCCCCGAGTCGAATTGTCGCCCCCGATTCGGTGGCCAGACGCGCGAGGGTTTGCGGAATTTCGTTCACCCCACCGGTCGGCACCCACACGCCGTCGGTTGACATGACGGCGGGCATGGTCGCGAACAGCGCCAAAGTCTTCGCCGGGGACACTCCCGCATTGAGTGTGTGAATCGAGATGACTTCGCGCAGGTTCTCGGGCATCCAGTCGAGTCCGTCGAGATACCGGTCGGTGTTGAGCCGCGTGCCGTAGCGGCTGAACAGCGCTCCGGCTGCCGGGTAAATCGCGGGGTCCCACGGGTCGTTCGTCAGCATCGTGGTGATGTGGCGCCCGAGAGGCCCGTGTTCCGCCTCGAATCGGTCCCACGGCTCACGCCACGCGTGCCCTGCTTCGACGGGGAGGTTGGCCACATCGCCGCAGAAGTAATAGCGCCCGACCTCGGGAAGGCGTTCGAGAACGAGAGGTGCAATCTCGCGCGCGGTTGGCGCACCGGTTGACCCAAGTTCATCAAATCTGTCGAAGAATTTCTCGAGCGCCGCGGGGAACGTGATCAGAGAGGGGCCGGTGTCGATCCGCTGGCCGGCGACGTTGATACGACGACTCTTGCCGCCAATCCAATCGTTCTTGTCGATGACCGTGACGTTGTGACCTGCGCGTGCGAGGAGCGCGGCCGACGACAGCCCACCGAGTCCCGCCCCGATGACGACGACGCGGCGAGGGGTCACGGGTACAGCCCGAGCGTGATGCCCGTCACCAATTGAACGCCGGCGACTGCTCCCGCGACATACGGGAACGCAACCGAGAACTTGTACAAGCGTTTTGCTTCGAGGCTGGTCGGGGTTCGCCAGTTGGCGACGAGGAGCCAACCCGAAATCAATCCCGAGACGATTGCCACCGGCACGTTTACCATCGCGAACGCGACGGTCGAGACGATCCACCACGCGCCGGACCACACCAACGAGCCCTTGACGCCGAACTTCACCGCGGTGGTGACGATTCCCGCCGCCGCGTCTTCGTCGATGTCCTGAATAGCGTCATAAACGTGCTTGGCCATGCTCCACGCCATGAGTCCGATGACCGCCGGCCACATCGGCTCGACACCGAGCGCGAGCGGAACGAACGCGAGCGGGAAGGCGTAATCGGCGTTGCTGACCGAGTCCCAGACGGGTCGGGCTTTAAATCGCAGCGGAGTTGACGAGTACTGCCAGAACGAGAACGAATAAGCCAGCATCCACAGGAACGCAGCGAGCGGAACCGTGAACCAGAAATACACAAGGAAGGGGACGTTGAGGAGAATGACTCCCCAGTTGATCATTCGGACCTCGGAGGGCTTGATTTTTGCCCCGCCAAATCCACCCTTGCGGTCGTTCTCGGCATCGGTGTCTTGGTCGTAAATATCGTTGATTCCGTAAATCAACAGGTTGAACGGAAGAGTCACCCAAATGAGAATCGGCAGGATTTCCCAGGTCCAGAGGAACCCGGACAACCACATGCCCACGACGGTCGTGCCGATCGTGTTAATCCACAGAACGGGACGAGAAATTTCGGTTAGTCGACGAATCACAATGCCCACTCTAACTTCCGCACGGGCGGGTCAGAGTGGGCATCGCTGAATCAGTTAGACGAGATTGTCGAGGTGCGGGTCTCCGACGCGGGTCGGAATCATGACCGCCTGAATCTCGGCACGGTTGAGCAGGTCCGTCATGCGGCGCTGGCGCTGCTTCGGGATCAGCGTGACAACGGTTCCGGTCTTACCCGCGCGGCCCGTACGGCCCGAACGGTGCAGGTACGTCTTGTACTCATCGGGTGCGTCCGCCTGGATGACGAGGTCGATGTCGTCAACGTGGATTCCACGAGCTGCGACGTCGGTCGCAACGAGCACGTTGACGCGACCCGTCGTGAGGCGCTCGAGGTTCCGAGTACGACGCGACTGGTTGAGGTCACCGTGGAGGCTGGTCGCCGGGATTCCGGCGTCCTCGAGTTCGTCGGCGAGCTGCTCGGCATACGCACGGGTGCGCGTGAACACGAGAGTCTTGCCGTCACGACGGACGAGGTGCTCGATGAGGGGGATCTTGTCGCGGTGATCAATGATGAACACGCGGTGATCGATTGTGGACGAGGACTGGTCTTCGCCGGCAACCTCGTGGATTGCTGGCTCGGGGAGGAACTCGTCGATGATCGAAGCGACACCCTTGTCGAGTGTTGCCGAGAACAACAGACGCTGTCCACCCTCGGCGGTATCGCGAAGGATTCGCTGAACCGGCTCGAGGAATCCGAGGTCGCACATGTGGTCGGCCTCGTCGAGAACCGTGATCTGGATCTGCGACAGGTCGATGTGACGCTGACGCGCGAGGTCTTCGAGACGACCGGGGGTGGCGATGACGATGTCAACACCGCGACGGAGGCTCATGACCTGTGAGCCCTGCGGTACTCCACCGACGATCGTCGTGGTGAAGAGGCCAACCGACTTTGCGATGGGCATCACGGTGCGGTTGATCTGCATCGCGAGTTCACGCGTCGGAGCAAGAATGAGCGCGCGAGGCGAACGACCCTGGCTGCGCTTTTTTCCGCCACCGTTTGCCATCAAGAGTTCGACGATCGGTGCGGCAAAGGCGATGGTCTTGCCCGAGCCGGTTCGACCGCGTCCGAGAACGTCACGACCGGCGAGAACGTCCGGGATCGTGGCTGCCTGGATGGGGAACGGTGCGGTTGCACCGAGTTCGAGGAGCGCGGATTCGATGTTGCGACCCAATCCAAGGTCGCCGAACGTCACACCATCGACGTCATCGGCCGTTGTGGCCATCGCCTGAAGACGCTCGAGTACGACGTCTTCGCCGGGCTCGTAGAACGCCTTTTCGTCGCGAGAAGGATAGAAATCCGAGTCGCGGCGTGCGGGACGGTCGTCACGGGCCGGGCGGTCGTCACGCGAGAAGCGATCGGTTCGTGGGCCGCGGTCATCACGAGCTGGGCGACGGTCGTCGCGTGCCGGACGGTCATCACGCGCGGGACGGAACGGGCGATCGGAGCGATCCGTGCGCGGTGCACGGTCGTCGCGCGCGGGACGCGATCCACCGGCAAAGCGGTCGTCACGGGCCGGACGGTCGTCACGAACCGGACGGTCATCGCGGGCGGGGCGTACGTCACGTCGTTCGTCGCGTGTGGTTCGAACGGGACGGTCGAACTTGCTCTTGGCGTCCACGTGGCGGCCTTCACGAACGGGGCGACCATCGCGGAATGCGTATTCGTTTCGAGGAGCGCGGTCGGCGCGATCTGCGCGAGGTGCACGGTCATCACGAGCGGGTCGTGCACCGCGGTCGTCACGGGCCGGACGGTCATCGCGCGCGGGGCGCGATCCACCGGCGTAGCGGTCGTCACGAGCCGGACGTGCGTCACGGACGGGACGGTCGTCGCGAGCGCCACGTGCCGGACGGCTTGCGCCTGCCGGACCATCGGGGCGGCCGAAACGGCTCTTTTTCTTCGCCGCGGCGTCGCGCGGGACGAAGTTCTTTCCGCGGCGTTCCGCGGGAGGGGTGTTGCTGGGCATCAGAATGCTTTCTGGCTTGTAAATACCCATGACGGCACACAGCAGTGCCGCACGAAACCGAGCTATCAGTGACCGGGTTCGATTCACGAGTGGGGACCATTGCCAACAGGATGTTGTCAACCCGACTCGGAACCTATACAAACCACACAAATTTGCAGAATAACTTCTGCCTGTCCTGAGCCGACTGACCAATGCTAACAGGTAATCCCACAATTGCACCCGCCAATATGCTGGGGACTATGTCTACTCAGAAAAACCGCTGGCTCGCTCTCCTTTTTGTCAGCCTCGCCGTCGCCCTAGTTATCGTCGACTCGACGATAATCAACGTGGCAATTCCAGCCATCGTGGTCGATCTCAATGCGTCGTCGACGGACGTCCAGTGGATCCAGGAGGCTTACACCCTCGTCTTCGCCGCGCTCCTCCTCGTCTTCGGCGCGCTCGCCGATAAATGGGGTCGCCGTTCGATGCTCATCATCGGTCTCGCGTTTTTCACTGTCTCGTCGATTTTTGCCGCGACATCCGACACCGCAGGTGCGCTCATCGCCTGGCGCGTGATTCAGGGAATCGGTGGCGCCATGGTGCTACCAACAACGCTATCCATCGTCAACGCGACCTTCCAGGGAAAAGAGCGCGGCATCGCGTTCGCCGTGTGGGGTTCGACGATCGGAGGAATGGTCGCCGTCGGGCCGCTGCTCGGTGGCTGGCTCACGACCGAGTTCTCGTGGAACTGGGCGTTCGGAATCAACATCCCGCTCGGTGTCCTCATCGCCGTCGGTGTTTTCCTCTTCGTGACCGAATCGAAAGACGCCGAGCATGCGAGGGCAATCGACTGGACGGGCGCCGTCCTGAGCGTGCTCGCGAGCGGCAGCCTCGTCTTCGGGCTCATCGAGGGTCGTAACTTCGGGTGGTGGGACATCAACAAGGCCTTCGAAATCGGTGACTGGACGTGGCCATTAGGTATCTCGGTCGTCCCCGTTTCGTTCGCCGTGACCGCGATTGCGGTTGCGTGGTACATCATCCACGGTCGCGCGCGCCAAAAGGCAGGCAAATCGACGCTCATCGCCTTCGAATTGTTCTCGCTTCCCAGCTTCCGCAACGGAAACCTCGTCGCCCTGATTGTGAGCATGGGCGAATTTGGAATCATCCTGGCGCTTCCACTGTGGCTGCAATTCGTGCTCGGTTACTCGCCGTTTGAAGCCGGACTCATCATCGTGGCTCTCGCCGTCGGTTCGTTCCTCGCGAGTGGAGTCGCGGGCGCATTAGGTTCCAGGGTCCAACCGACCTGGATCAT
>JBILBA010000025.1:0-16840 GCA_044353905.1 Microbacteriaceae bacterium
GGGGTCACTGCCGACCACGGCTCCGGATTTTGCTGTTGGTGAATAGCCTTTTGTCACCTTCCCGACGACAAAGCCGGCGCCTTCCAGCGCTGCTGTCGCTTTGTCCATCGTCATCAAATTGATCGACGGAACCGCGCTGAGTTGCTTTCCGGAGGACTCAATGATCGTCACGATTTCGCCAGCGCCAAGATTAACGCCAGCCTCGGGCGACGTGGAAATCACCGAGCCATCGGGGACTGTGTCGCTCGATTGGACGCGTCGGACGACGGTGAGCCCTAGATTCGTCAATTGAGATTCGGCAGTGTCGAACGAAGCATTGGTGACATCAGGCATTGTGATTGCGAGTGACCCGATGGCGTTACTCGAGTTGAGGGTGAGGACCCAGTACATCATTCCAACAACGACCGAGGCGACTACCAAGAGCCCGGCCGCACCGAGCAGCAACCAACGGACGACGTTTCCCTTCGGCGGTGTGTCGCTGTTCAGCATTGGGCGAAGGTCGTTGATGTCCATGTCAGTTCCATCGGGTTTGGTTTTGTTGGTTAGCCCCAATCCTACGGCGGTTCGCGGGTTCGACCGCGGCTCGGACTTGACGGCTGTGATTGGCGGCACGGCAATAGGCGGAGTTTCCGGTGGGGTGGTTGCACGGTCGGCACGGTCGCCACCAACGAGTTTCGCCACCGACCTCAGTGCCGTGGCAAACTCACTCGCGGTTCGATATCGGGCGTCGCGATCTTTTTCGAGACCCTTGGCGATAACCATGTCTAGTTCCGGGGATAATTCGGGACGTCGACTGCGCGCTCGAGGCGCTGTTTGAGTGACGTGCTGAAACGCAATGGACACGGACGTGTCTCCCGTGAACAGCGGGGTACCGGTGACCATTTCGAAAAGGACGACCGCTGTCGAATACAGGTCGCTACGGCCGTCGATGATGTCACCTTTTGCTTGTTCGGGAGAGA
Organism: Microbacteriaceae bacterium; assembly: GCA_044353905.1. Taxonomy (GTDB): domain Bacteria; phylum Actinomycetota; class Actinomycetes; order Actinomycetales; family Microbacteriaceae; genus MWH-TA3. The sequence goes on from JBILBA010000025.1 coordinate 960, forward strand.
AATATTGCGCGGTGCCGACAATCGCAGACGGGTCGTTCGTCGGATCCTCGATTGCCTGGGCGATACCGAAGTCGCAGACTTTGACGAGCCCCGAATGCGTGATCATGATGTTTCCCGGCTTGATGTCGCGATGGATGATTCCCGATCGATGGGACTCGTCCAGCGCATCGAGAATTCCTAGAGCGATATGCACCGCGACCTTGGGCTCAAATGCGCCAGCATCCATGAGTCGACGAAGGATCTTGCCGTCGATGTACTCCATGACGATGAACGGGATGGGTGTGTCCATCGACGCATTGGGGATTATCTGCTCGCCCGCGTCGTACACGCGAACGATGTTCGGGTGGCCCATCGCACTCACCGAATGCGCCTCGCGCTGGAATCGTTTGCGCGAATCTGCGTCCACCGCCACTTCGGGTCGTAATGCCTTGATTGCGACTCGGCGTTGCAATCGAGTATCGGTACCGACGTAAACGTTCGCCATTCCGCCGCGACCAATGAGGGCCTCGGGACGATAGCGATTTCCAAAGAGGAACTCGGAATCAAGAACGGAGTCCAGCCCGGATGGTCGGAGCGGCGAATTGTCAGCCAACGGGAATCACCAGATCCTCCGAAGGGTTCGACGCGAGGTTTCCACAGCGAACAATATAGGACACACGAATCTCTGTGGTGTTGTCGTCGATGACGAGATCAGTTGCGGTCGTGAGGGGACCGAACGTACTGACGTTGGGGAACGAACCCCCGTTGACGGCGAACTCATAAGAATCGAGATCAAATCCAGCCGGACATTCGCTGTACGTCGGCCAGGAGATGGTGATTGTCGAGCCCCCGGTGTACGGACCGGCGCTAACAGTAAGCCCCCCGGGGGACGTCGGAGTCGGGATTGCGTCATAAAAGTAGACCGCAACCAGCGTGTTCGGCGGGACGCTTCCTTGCGGATTGACCCGATATGCCGTCCCGACGAGGTCGAGCGATGTCGCAATGTTCCCGGTCACGGCGTCGAGGCGGAGCCCCATGCTCTCGAGCTTCTCACTCACTTGGTTTATGGTCAGACCGACAAACTCATCCTCGGTGACCGTCACATTTCCGGACAGCGGGTCGGTCGGAGCGGGGGTCGGAGTGTTGGAACTCGATGCGGATGGGACAGGAGTCGGCGTCGTTCCGGCAGGACGGAAGACGAGGGCCACGATTATTCCGATCAAGAGCACCGACAAAGCAACAACGAGCCCGACCAAAGGCCATGTTCTAGGCAGGCGCGCGAATCGGCGCGGAGACTCGGTGTCGTTCTCGGAAACCGACACCGGCAAAATACGGGTGGAGGTGTCTTCCGTGACCTCATGTGGCTCATCGTCGACAGCGGGCACCAGCGCCAACGCCTCACCCACACGGCCGCGCTTGATCGCAATCGCGGCGCGGGCGAGTTGGCGTGCCGACGTCGGGCGACGCTCGGGTTTCTTGGCGAGACAGGCGAGAATCAAGTTTCGGACGGCTAACGGGATGCTTTCGGGCAATGGCGGTGGTGGGGTTTTGATGTGTGCCATTGCAATCGCCACCTGGGATTCGCCGGTAAACGGTCGTTTCCCGGCCAGCGCCTCGTAGGCGACGATCCCGAGTGAATAGATGTCAGTGAGTGCGTTCGCCGATTTTCCCGATGCTTGTTCTGGCGAAAGATATTGAACTGTTCCCATGACCTGGCCGGTCGCCGTCAAGGGAACTTGGTCGACGGCGCGGGCGATGCCAAAGTCGGTGATTTTGACCCGACCATCCGGCGTGATCAAGAGATTCCCAGGCTTTACGTCTCGGTGAACGAGCCCGGCCTGGTGCGCGGCGTGAAGTGCCGACGCCGTTTGGGCGACGATGTCGAGAACTCGTTCGGCGGACAAAAACCGCTCCCGTTCGATAATCGTGGACAACGCCTCTCCAGGCACGAGTTCCATGACGAGGTACGCACTTCCCTCTTCTTCACCGAAATCGTAAACGCTCGCAATTCCTTCGTGATTGACGAGCGCAGCGTGACGCGCCTCTGCGCGAAAGCGCTCTCGGAAGGCCTTGTCGCCTAAATACTCTTCTTTGAGAATCTTGATTGCGACGTTGCGTTCAATGACCTTATCGACGGCCTGCCAGACCTCACCCATTCCACCGATCGCGAGGCGGGCCTTGAGTTCGTATCTGCCACCGAAGACGTGCCCAATTTGAGGTCTCATTGCGCTAACACCGCCTCCATGATCTTTCGCGCGATGGGCGCAACGAGTGAGTTTCCGCTGGCCGATTGACCGAGTCCGCCGCCGTTCTCGATGACTACGACGACCGCGACGCGGGGGTTCTCGGCCGGCGCGAAGCCCGTAAACCAGAGCGTGTAGGGCTGTCCCTCGCCGTTTTCGGCGGTGCCGGTCTTACCCGCCACCTCAACACCGCGAATTCGGGCACCGCTGGCAACACCGTCAGAAACCGCGGCGACCATCATGTCCCGGAGCACATTTGCGGTGTCAGGACCGATTGGTGTTGAGTATTCGACGGGAGTGAATGGTGCGAGGGGCGACAGATCGCGCGCGAGGACCGAGTCGACGATGGTGGGTGACATGAGGACCCCACCATTCGCAATCGCGGAACTGATCATCGCGATCTGCAGGGGCGTCACGCGAACATCAAACTGACCGAATGACGACAGCATCAGTTGTGCCTCGTCCATCCCCGACGGGAATGTTGAGGGGGTGACGGCCATCGGGACTTCAACCGTTGCGCCGAATCCGAAGGCCTCGGCGTAGTCTCGCAATCGCGATTCACCGACCAGGGCACCGATCTCGGCAAAAGGGATGTTGCACGACAAGCGCAATGCAGTGCCGATCGTCACCGATTTCCCGGGTCCACACGGATTTCCGCTCCAGTTTCGAATGGTGGAACTGCTCTGGGGCAACGTCAATTGCGCGGGGTTGGCAACTGTTGACCGTTCCGACATGATTCCTGAGTCGAGAGCGGCGGCCGCGACAACCATTTTGAAGACCGACCCGGGGTGGTACAGGTCACCACCGATTGCTCGATTTATCAAGGGCTGTGACGCTGAATTCACGAGCCCTGAGTATTTCGACGCTGCGGCTTCACCGTTGTGCGACGCGAGATCGTTCGGGTCAAACGACGGCGTGCTGACAAGCGCGAGGATTCGCCCGGTCGACGGTTCAATAGCGATGGCCGCACCCGTCAGTTCCCCCATCGCGTCACGCGCGGCTTGTTGAACGGCGGCGTTGACGGTGAGCTTGACCGAGGCACCACGCGGATCGGTTCCCGAGACGAGCGCGAGAACCTGGTCGAAGAACTGCGAATTTGATTGCCCACTGAGCTTGTCGTTCATCGCAAACTCGAGTCCGCTAATCCCCTGATTGATCGAGTAAAAGCCGGTAATCGGGGCGTACAGCCCACCCCCGTGATACGTGCGCTGGTAGCGGTAGACGTCGTCGGAGGGCACTGACTCTGCGATAAGCGTGGAACCGACGAGAATCGATCCTCGTTCGGTCGCATAAGAGTCGTACAAGGTGCGGACGTTTCGCGGATCCACACGGAGGTTGTCCACTTGGAAAACTTGGATGATGGTCGCCGAGATGAACAGCGCACCGAAAAGAGCGCCAATCCCCAGACTGACGCGGGTCAGTTCCTTCATCATTTTTCCGTCACCTCGTCGCGTTGGTGACGAACCGTGTCGCTGAGCCGCAAAAGCAGGGCGACGATGATCCAGTTCGCAACGAGGGATGACCCGCCCGCAGCGAGGAACGGTGTTGTGAGCCCGGTCACCGGAATCACTCGGGTGACGCCACCGACCACGATGAAGACCTGTAGAGCGATGACAAAAGTGAGGCCGACCGCGAGGAGCCGCCCGAAGTCGTCCGCACCATTGACTCCGATGCGAATCCCTCGTGCCACGAAGAGCATGTACAACGTGAGAATCGCGAAGATGCCGATCAGTCCGAGTTCTTCGCCGAGACTGGCCATGATGTAGTCCGATTCCGCGAGGGGAACGATTCCAGGGTGACCTGCCCCAAGACCGGTTCCCACAATTCCGCCGGACGCAAGCCCGAACAGTCCCTGGACGAGCTGGTAGGAACCACCGACCGCCTCGTAGTTTTCTGGATTGAACGAATCGAGCCACGCGGCGAAACGGCCTTGAACATAGGTCAGAAACTGGCTTGCGATCAGAGCACCGGCTCCGAAGAGACCCCCGCCGACGACGAACCAGATGGCGCGCCCGGTCGCGACGTACATGAGGACGAGGAAGAGACCGAAGTACAACAGCGACGTTCCGAGGTCGCGCTGGAAGATCAGAACCAGCATCGCGACGCCCCATACGACGAAGATCGGACCAAGGTCTTTCATTCGAGGCCAGGTCACCCCGAACATCCGTTTGCCGACGACCGAGAGCGAGTCGCGCGCGGTGACGAGGTATCCGGCGAAAAAGAGCGCGAGGGCGATTTTGCCGATTTCGCCCGGCTGGAAGGTGACGAATCCGAGGTTGACCCACAATCTCGCACCGTTGATTGTCGTGCCAATGACCGGGACGAGCGGGAGCATCAGAAGGCCGACACCGACGAGCATCCACACATAGCGATAGCGCTGTAGAACCCGGTGGTTGCGAACCATGATGATGACGACGATCGCGACAACAATCGCAATCGCTGTCCACACCATCTGTCGAGTCGCGTTGGCCTGCCATCCGGTCAGTCCGGCGGCCAGGTCAAGCCGATGAATCATCGCAATTCCCAGCCCGTTGAGAAGCGTCACGATGGGCAAAATCAGCGGGTCGGCGTCGCGAGCCACGAAACGTTGTGCGACGTGCATGGCGAGCACAATCGCGCCGAGTCCCAGAGTCAGACCGATGATGGGCGGATTCAGTTTGCCCGTCGCCCCCAGATCAACAAGCGCGAGTGCGGCGGAGGTAACAATCATCGCAAAGATAATGAGCGTCGCTTCGAGGTTTCGCAGTTTGGTCGGCACCTTGAGGCGCAGCATCAGCTGCTCGGTAATTGTCGAGTACTCGGAACTACTGGGACTGAGAGACATTCTCAATCCTTTCGACAACAAGCTGGGCTTGTTTGAGACTCAACACGGGGATTGTGAGTTCGACAGATGTTCGGTGGAACTCCGAGAGCGAGGACAAGGGAATGTTGGTATCGAGAACGCGCGTGTGCAGTGGGATGGATCCAAAATCGGCATTCACACCGCGATAAATGACAACGCTGTCCTTGTCGGATCCCACGAAGAACTGTGATTGCGTCCAGACGTAACCGTAAATACCGAAAAGCGCCAGAACGGTGAGGGCACCGGTGAGATACAGTGACCACCGGATTCGACGCTGTGCCGCGCGACGTTTGTCTTCGGCAATGAGAGTGTCAAGGTAGTCGGCCGTTTCGAAGTATTCCTCTTGCTCTGTGGTTGAACCGGGCGAGAACATTCGGTTTGCAATCTTGGGAAGGCGCTGCGTGATCGCGTCAAAGATGAGGGGTTGCGACGCTGCGCCGACGAGGATCGGTTTTGCCGCCGCACTCATGTTGGTCTCGTTGACGCCGGCGATCACCACCGTCACGTTGTCGGGTGCGCCGCGTTCGAGAGCAAGATCGATGAGTTTGCTGGCAGCCTTGGCCGCATCCGGCTCGGATTTGAGGACCTGTGCGATGGCGGTCTCGCTCGCATACCCACACAGACCGTCCGAACACAGCATCCATCGATCGCCCGGCTCGGTGTCGAGAACCGCGGTGTCGACGTCAACACTTCCCGCGACATCGCCCAACACGCGCATGAGGACGTTGCGACGCGGGTGCACCAACGCTTCCTCTGGCGTGATGCGACCGGTTTCCACGAGCTTCTGCACGAACGTGTGGTCAGTCGTGATCTGTTCGAGAACCCCGTCGCGGAAGCGATAGATTCGCGAATCTCCGATGTGCGCGATGACAACCTGCTGGTTGTGACGAAGAAGTGCGCTGACCGTCGTTCCCATGCCAGAAAGGTCGGGGTGTTCCCGCACGGCCTCGATGAGTTCGGCGGCGCTGTTTTTCACCGAGTCCACGAGTCGCTCTTGAGCGATTTCGATCGATTCAAAGCGTTCGTCGGCGACGGCGGTGACAGCCTGGGTCGCGAGCGAACTGGCCACGTCGCCACCCGCGTGACCACCCATTCCGTCGGCGACGAGAAAGAGGTGGGTACCGGCGTAACCCGAATCCTGATTGCTTGCTCGGACTCGCCCGATGTGACTGCTCGCCACCGAGAGGACGCGGGCGTCCACTATGGCCTCAGTTCAAAAATGGTCGAGCCGACGGACACGGGTGTGAACAGCGGAACGGGAGTGGGCACGCTGACGCGCTGGTTGTCAACGAACGTGCCGTTCGTTGAACCCAAATCTTGAATGACCCAGTCGCCGTTCCACAACTGCAAGCGAGCGTGGTTTGTTGACGTGTATTCGTCTCGGATAACGAGCCCAGACTGTGCACTGCGACCGATCGTGAGCTTGTCGGACTCGAGCGGGATTTCAAGCCCCTCACGAGCGCCCGCCACGATGACGAGTTTCTGTGCGGGATTCGACGTCGAACCGTTGGCGGTTGGCGGCAGGAACGGAGACGCTTCGGCTCCGGGGTTGTGGGTGATATCACCCTGCGGTCGGTCGCTTCGGCGAACGTAATGGCGGAACAGGTCACTGCGCAACGCGAACACGATGGCGAACACGAAAACCCACATCAATCCGAGGAAACCGAATCGGAGTACGAAAAGGGTTAGCTCACTCACGCCGAAACCCCCGGAAGGATGCGGAACACCAGTTGAGTCCCGCCGATGTGAATGACGTCACCCTGGTCGAGAGGCGATGACGTCACTCGTGTTCCGTTGAGCTTGGTTCCGTTAGTCGACTGAAGGTCCTCGAGACCCGCGATCTTTCCGCTCCACAGGATACGAGCGTGGTGACGAGACGCACCGCTGTCGCTGAGGATGACGGTTGCCGTCGAACCGCGGCCGATGATGATTTCGGGGCCGCTCAGGTGAACCGTTTCGCCATTGATCTCGAGAGCGGGGTGCCACTCGGACACTGCGTCGAGTGCTTGCGATGCGACCTTGATCACGCCGCGAGCAATGTCCGACGCGGCGACGAGCGTGATCAAGACGGGGGCGGTAAAACTGTAACGCTGACGATTCGCATACGCGCGGACGCCGTCCGTCAATTCACTGATGAGAACAGCGCCATGGGCGTTGAGCGGCTCGAAGTCTTCCGAGTTGAGGCCAACCGTGTAGGCGTGAGGAGCGAGGATGCGATCGCGCTGGACGACGACCGCGTGGGAATCGATTTCGCGCTTGAGCGCCGCGATGATTTCGATCGGCTGAACACCGCCCCGAAAAGACTTCGCGAAGGCGCCGCTGACGAGTCGCTCGAGACCACGTTCAACGTTGTCCAGTAAGCCCACGGTTCCCCCTCCACGGTCGCCCCAATTCTATCCGCGGTGGGTGTTGAGCCCCCGCACCTCGCGGGATTGGGCGGCGCTCGCCGTGATAGCCTTGACGGGCACGTCCCCGGACGCGCGCAAGTGGCGGAATGGCAGACGCGCTGGCTTCAGGTGCCAGTGCCCGTAAGGGCGTAGGGGTTCAAGTCCCCTCTTGCGCACCACCGATCTAACTCGTTCACCGATTGTTCGGAATAAACGGGATCCCAACGTTGTTTCACGCTGTGGTGAAAGGATAAACACATGAGCACAACAGATTTCGGGGTCACCGGGTTGACCTGTAACCACTGCGTGATGACGGTGTCGCGAGCAGCGGCACTCGTGCCCGGCGTGACGGGGGTCTCAATCGACCTCGTGGCGAACGGCCAGTCGACGCTGCACGTCGAGAGCGATGGGGCTGTCGATGCTTCCGCCCTTGACAAGGCAATCGTCGAAGCCGGTTACGAACTAGTCCACTAATGGCCGCGACACACGTCGACCTCGCTCTGGAGGGAATGACGTGTGCGACGTGTGCGGGCCGAATCGAAGGCGCGCTCGCAACTGTTCCCGGCGTGACCGCGACGGTGAACTTCGCGACCGAGCGTGCGTCTGTTGACATTGACGGTGTGACGGACGCGACCGACCTCATAGCAGCAATCACGAAGGTCGGATACGGCGCGCGCGTGATCGACCGCGACCAGCGCGAAACGGAACCCCCCTCGGACCCGGTGCTTACGGCTCGGGTCATTGTTTCGCTGGTCCTCGCGATACCGGTGTTTCTTGTCTCGATGATTCCCGCCTGGCAATTCGACGGATTCCAGTGGGTGGCCGCCGCACTCACCACGCCGATCGTGACCTGGGGGGCGTGGCCGTTCCACCGAGCAGCGCTCCGCAACGCGCGCCACGGCGCAACGACGATGGACACTCTCGTCTCGCTCGGGGTAGCGGTGGCGTATTTGTGGTCGATGTACGCACTGTTCTTCACGATGGCGGGCATGATCGGAATGCGCATGGACTTGGCGCTGTTTGGCTACAGCCCCCATGCCCTCTATTTTGAGTCGGCGGCGGTGGTCACCGCGTTCGTTTTACTTGGACGACTTCTGGAATCGCGCTCTAAACGAGCGGCGAAACTGTCGCTCACAGCTCTTCTCAACACTGCCGCCAAGCAGGCGATTCTGCTCGTCGACGGTCGTGAAGTGACAGTCCCCGCCGGTGCCGTGCAAAAAGGTGACACATTCGTCGTCCTGGCCGGCGGTATCGTGCCGACGGACGGACGGGTCATCGATGGGCAGTCCGCGATTGACGCGAGTGCTGTGACGGGCGAAAGCGTGCCCGTTCCCGTAGGCCCTGGGTCGACACTCATCGGCGGAACGATCAATGCGGGTGGACGACTTGTTGTCGAAGCCACCGCGGTCGGTGCCGGAACTGAACTCGCGCGGCTCACCCGAATGGTCGAAGAAGCCCAAGCGGGCAAAGCTCCCGTCCAAAAACTGGTCGACCGCATCTCGGCGGTGTTCGTGCCGCTCGTCATCGTGATTGCTGTTGCCGGGGGAATCGTGTGGTTCGCTATGACGGGCGATGCAACACACGCGGTGTCTATCGCCGTGGCGACGCTCGTCGTTGCATGCCCGTGTGCGCTGGGACTGGCGACACCAATGGCTCTTCTCGCGGGGACGGGACGCGGAGCCCGCAGCGGAATCATCATTCGCGGAACAGACGTGCTCGAGAGCACGCGTCGCGTCACGACCGTCATCGTGGACAAGACCGGGACGCTGACGAGCGGACACCCATCGGTGGTGGATGTTTTCGGCGACGGAGTGTCGGTCGACACGGTTCTCGGGGACGCGGCGCGGGTCGAGATGGGCACCGATCACCCGCTGGCTCGGTCAGTCGTCGCTGAAGCGACCACTCGCGGAATCATGGGCGACGTTGCGTCCGGAATTGTGGCGGAACCGGGGCGTGGAGTGACGGGAATACTGGGCACAACGGTTGTTCGGGCAGGATCACTGGATTGGCTTGCCGAGACGGCACATTCCGTCTCGCCGGCAATCGCGGAACGATCCGCTGCGTGGACGTCGGCCGGGCGATCCCTGGTCGCCGTCGCGCACGGGGACAGAGTTGTGGGGCTCATCGCAGTCAGTGATGTCGTGAAGCCCAGCGCGAAGGAAGCGATCGAGGCCTTGTCCAAACTGGGAATTCGAACCGTCATGGCGTCGGGTGACAATACGGCGGTCGCCGAATTGGTTGCGCGCGAGGTGGGTATCGACGAGTTCTACGGAGCCATGAACCCGGCCGACAAACGCGACCTCATCGCACGACTTCAACAAAGGGGAGAGGTTGTGGCGATGGTCGGTGACGGAATCAATGATGCGGCGGCACTCGCGCAAGCTGATTTGGGAATCGCCATGGGACACGGCACGGACGTCGCGATTGAAACGAGCGACATCGTGCTGGTGACCACCGACCTTCGCCGAGTAGCCGACTCTATTCGGCTGTCGCGGTCGACGCTGGGGACGATTCGCGGAAACCTCGTGTGGGCGTTCGGCTACAACGCGATCGCAATCCCCATCGCCCTGGCGGGAATCATGGGACCAGCCGTCGCGGGTCTCGCCATGGCGTTCTCGTCCGTATTCGTCGTGCTCAACTCAGCACGTCTAGCGACCTTCCGAACGAGCTAGACGCCGAGGAACTCGCGCAGCGCCGCTGGGGTGGAGACGGTCGCGGTCGCCTCGGACCATTCGTCATGGGTGCCATACCCCCACTGCACCAGCACGCTGTCGACGCCGTGAATTGCCGCACCCTCGACATCGTGAATTCGATCACCCACCAGAACAACCCGCGAAATGTCTGCCCCGGCCTCATCGAGAGAATCCAAGGCGAACCGAACAACGTCCGCTTTCGCCGATCGGACGTCGTCGTCCGAGGCGGTTCCCAGAACATCGAAATCGTCCTCGAGTTCGAAGTGTCGTAACACCATGCGAACGCCGGTTTCGACCTTTGACGTCGCCAACGCAACGGGGATTCCCGCGGCTCGAACCGCGCGGACAACATCCATCACACCAGGGAATAGGCCGGCGGTGATGGCTCCGCCCGCTGCGTATTCGGCGCGATAGATCGCGATTGCCCGTTCGAGCTCGTCGCCAGACATTCCGAGGATGTCACCGAACGTCGTCGCGAGCGGCGGTCCGAGGAACGGACGCATCACCTCACGGCTGGGCGCTTCGCGGTGCAGCATGCGAAACGTGTGCTCGAAGCAGTGAAAGATTCCGGGGGCGGAATCGACGATGGTCCCGTCGAGGTCGAACAGAACGGCGGTGTACGTCATCAGAACAGTCTGTCGTGGTCGGTCTCGCCGCCGCGCAATTCCTCGAGGTCGAGGACAACGCAGCGGATCCCGCGGTCTTCGGCGAGGGTGCGTGCTTGTGGCTTGATTTCCTGGGCGGCAAAGATTCCGGAAACAGGGGCCAGGGTTGGATCGCGATTCAACAGTTCGAGGTATCGCGTCAATTGTTCAACGCCGTCGATGTCACCGCGCCGTTTGATCTCAATCGCGACGACCGTATTGTTCGCGTCCCGTGCGAGGATGTCGACCGGGCCAATCGCGGTCGGGTATTCCCGCCGAATCAGGCTGAAGCCCTCTCCGTAGACCTCGATTTGCTCGGAGGAAAGTCGCTGCAAGTGGGCCTCGACACCGTCTTTGATCAAACCGGGGTCATCACCCAATTCGTGCGTCGAATCGTGGTGGATGTCGAAAATCGAGATGACGAGCATGTCCGCTGTTTTCGTGTGCGTCACCCGCCACAGTTCGATCACTCCCGCCGCGGCAAGGTCGTCGTCAGGTTCCGAGAAATCGATGACGCACGGCGGGCTCATCCAATTGAGTGGCTTGTACGAGCCGCCGTCCGAGTGGATGAGAACGCTTCCGTCGCCCTTCAACATGAGCGTTCGGGTGGCGAGCGGGAGGTGCGCGGTCAATCGGCCCGCGTAATCCACGGAACAGGTCGCCACAACTAATCTCACTTATGTAGCCTATGGGCGTAATCTAGCGAGGTGGCTTCACTGACCCCCTTGCGAGATCGACTCCGCCGTCGTTTGTCGTTGCACCCGACCCAGGTCGTGTTGTTGGCTTATCTTGTTCTCATCACGGTCGGAGCGTTAGTTCTCACACTGCCGATCGCCACTGTTGGCGCACCGCTCTCGTTTATCGACGCGTTCTTCACGTCGACGTCGGCCGTTTCGGTCACGGGACTAAGCGTTCTCGATGTTTCATCAACTCTTTCGGACTTCGGAAAGGTTGTGTTGTTAGTCCTGATTCAACTCGGCGGACTGGGAATCATGGTGGTGTCGGGTTTCATTGCAATTTTCGTCTTTCGACGATTGTCGACGAGTGGAACCGACCTCATCTCGACCGAGTTTCGAACCCCTTCCGACCTCGGGAGTATGCGCGAAATCATCATTCGGATTATCACGCTGGTTCTTTTTTTCCAGGGGATCGGGGCGTTGATTCTCGCCGGCTGGTTCGCGTTTGTTTATGACTACGACATTGGTAGAGCCATTTGGTCCGGCGTTTTTCATTCCATTTCCGCGTTCAATCAAGCGGGCTTCTCGCTCTACCCCGACAGCTTGATGCAGTTTGTTTACGACCCCGTGATCAGCTTCACAGTCGCAGCGCTGGTTCTCATCAGCGGAGTCGGATTCCCGGTCCTGATGGAACTTCGCCGAGTCGGTTGGGCACCTCGGGTGTGGACGATGAACCTCAACATTGTTCTCGCGATGACAGTCTTCCTGACGATTGGCGGGACGATTTACATCGCGGTGCTGGAATGGTCCAACCCGAACTCACTCGGACCGCTCGATGCGTTCACTAAAATCATGGCCTCCTTTTTTCACTCGGTCCAAACCCGAAGCGGCGGGCTCAACACACTGGATGTCGGTCTCTTTCTGCCCGAGACGTGGCTCGGTCTGGACGCTCTCATGTTTATCGGAGCAGGTCCGAGCAGTACCGGCGGCGGAATCCGAATCACGACGTTCGCGGTACTCGCCTACATCGTGTGGACCGAACTTCGAGGTGATTCGGCTGTCAACATTTTCGGCAAGCGCTTGTCGCGTTCTGTTCACCGACAGGCCATCACCATCGCCCTCCTTTCGGTCGCGTACGTCGCCCTCTCGACCGTTCTTATGCAGGTCGTGACCGACATTGACACGGACAAGATTATTTTTGAAGTGATTAGCGCCTTCGGGACGGTAGGAATGTCCACCGGGATCACCGCGTCTTTGCCGGATGCTGCACTCATAAACTTGATTGTGCTCATGATTGTCGGCCGACTCGGCCCACTTACGCTAAGTACAGCACTTGTCCTGACACATCGCCCCAACCTCTATGAATTCCCGAAAGAAAGGCCACTCCTTGGTTAAGAAGACATTTGGAAATCGAAAGAGTGTCCGCAACGTCGCCGTGTTCGGGCTTGGCCGCTTTGGAGGAGCGCTCGCCAAGGAACTTGTCGCGAGCGGCGTCGAAGTTCTCGGGATTGAAACCGACGAAAGTCGAGTCCAACAGCACAACGGACTGCTCACCAAAGTCGTCAGAGTCGACCCTGGTGTCGGCGAGGCACTCGAACAACTGCATGTTAAGGATTTCGACGTGTGCGTCATCGCCATCGGGTCCGATGTGTTGGCCAGCATCCTCATCGCCGCGTACCTCACCAAAATCGGGGCGAAAGAAGTGTGGGCAAAGGCGACGTCGGTCGAACACGGCGAAATCCTGGGGCAAATCGGTGTTCACCACATCGTTTACCCCGAGCACGACATGGGTCGCCGCGTCGCCCACCAGGTCAAGGGATCAACGGACTTCATCGAGGTCGACGACACCTACGTCATCATCAAAACGACGGCAAACCAGCACATCATCGGCACCCGCCTCGGGGATTCCGAGATTCGCAAACGCTACGGCGTCACGGTGATGGCGGTCAAGAGGGGCAAAGGGAACTGGGTCAACGCCGACAGCGACACCATCGTCGCCGAACATGACGAAGTCCTGGTGGCAGGACCGACTAAGGAAGCGGAACAGTTCGGTCTGCTCAACTAGCAACCCCCATCTATAGGAGTGACTATGACGAAGTCTGGAATTGAAATCGACGAACGCGATGACGCGATCCGTCCCGCCGATGATTTGTACCGGCACATCAACGAACGCTGGATAGAGCGGACGCCCATTCCCGAGGATCGAGCCCGATACGGGTCGTTCCATGTTCTTGCCGAAGAAGCCGAAAAAGCTGTTCGCGAGATTATCGAGGAGTGCCAGTCTTCCGCTGAGGGCACCGAGGCCCGCAAGGTCGGCGACCTCTATACGAGCTTCATGGATGTGGACGCCGTGAACGCGCTCGGCGCTTCACCCCTGAAACCACTTCTGAATCGAATTGATGGCGTGGAAAGCCTCGCAGAGTTTATGTCGGCGCTGGGCGAATTCGAACGAGACGGCATCGGTTCGTTCCTGTCGATGTGGGTCGACAACGACCCGGGCGACCCCGAGCGGTATCTCGTTTTCCTCGAACAGAGCGGAATCGGACTACCCGACGAATCGTATTTCCGCGAGGACACCTTCGCCTCGATTCGCGACGCATACCGAGGGCACCTCGAACGAATGTTTGCAATAGCGGGTTGCTCGGATGCGGCCGGCCGCGCAGCGCGCGTCTATTCCATCGAAGAGAAGTTTGCGGCCGTTCACTGGGACAACGTGAAGACGCGCGATACGCACGCCACATACAACCTGGTGGGCTGGGACGAGTTCGCGGCGTCACTCGGGCCGGTCGCTGCGCCATGGCGTGACGCCCTCGGGGTTGCGGACAATGTCTTTACGGAAGTCGTAGTTCGTGAACCTTCGTTTGTCGAAGGCGCTCGCGCAATCCTCGAGTCCGCCGACCTCGAGTCACTCTCAGACTGGTTGCGCTGGCAGGTCATCCACGGACTTGCCCCCTACCTATCCGCGGATTTCGTCGACGAGAACTTTGCGTTCTACGGAACAGCGCTTTCGGGTACTCCCCAGTTGCGGGACCGCTGGAAGCGCGGCGTCGGCTTTGTCGAAGGTGGTCTCGGTGAAGCGGTGGGCAAACTCTACGTCGAGCGTCACTTTCCGCCCGCGGCGAAGACCCAGATGGACCTCCTGATCGAAAATCTGATCGAGGCGTACCGCCAGTCGATTTCGAACCTCGAATGGATGAGCGACGAGACGAAGACGCGAGCTCTCGAGAAGCTCGACAAGTTCACCCCCAAGATTGGTTACCCGGTTCGGTGGCGGGACTATTCGTCGGTTCACGTTGCCGCCGACGACCTCGTCGGAAACGTGTTCACGATCGCGCGCTTCGACTTTGCACGTGAAACAGGCAAGGTTGGAAAGCCGCTCGACCGAAACGAATGGTTCATGTTGCCGCAGACGGTGAACGCGTATTACAACCCCGGCTTCAACGAAATCGTCTTCCCCGCCGCAATTCTTCAGTACCCGTTCTTTGTCGCCGAGCGCGACGCCGCAGCGAACTACGGCGCAATCGGTGCCGTCATCGGGCACGAACTCGGTCACGGTTTCGATGACCAGGGAAGCGAGTTCGACGGCGACGGGCGCTTGTCGAATTGGTGGAGCGATGTCGACCGCGAGCGATTCACCGAACGCACCAAAGCGCTGATCGACCAATACAACGCCCTCGAACCCCGCGCACTCCCGGGACACACGGTCAACGGGGAACTCACGATCGGTGAAAACATCGGCGACCTCGGCGGACTGAGCATCGCCTGGAAGGCCTACCTTTTGGCGTTGAACGGCGACGAGCCACCCGTCGTCGACGGAATGTCTGGCGCGGAACGTTTCTTCTTGTCGTGGGCTCAGGCGTGGCGGCAATCCGCTCGTGACGAAGAGGCCCTGAGGCTTCTCGCGATTGACCCCCACTCTCCGCCCGAATTCCGATGCAACCAGATCGTCAGAAATCTGGACGTCTTCCACGAGACATTCGGCGTGACGTCAGCCGATCCGATGTGGCTCGATCCCGCCGAGCGCGTGACGATTTGGTAACACGAGGGTCTCTCTTCAATACCCGACGACCATTCGGTTTTCGCCGTCGCTAATCGGGGTTAGGCTATTTAATCTCACAGGCATACAAGGAGGTTCGTAATGCGTGGAAAAATTCTTTTGGTACTTGGTCTCGGCATTGGTTACGTGCTCGGCACTCGCGACGGGCGTGCACGGTACAACCAGATGAAGACCGCCGCACTCAAGGTGTGGAACGACCCCCGAGTACAAGAGCAAGTGAACGCTGCGACCGAGTTCGTCAAAGAGAACGCGCCCGAGGTTGCCTCGGCCGTCTCGGAGAACGTCAAGAAGATCGCCGAGCGCGTCGAAGCCGTTCGATCGGTCTCAACGCCAGCAAAACCCGCAACTCCAGCGCGGAA
>JBILBA010000055.1:0-4620 GCA_044353905.1 Microbacteriaceae bacterium
TTGCTTCAACCGGTGGCGTTATTACCAGTGCGGGTATCTTGCTTGCAGCAGTGTTCGCAGTTCTTGGAGTTCTGCCGCTAATTGCCCTTTACCAAATTGGAATCATCGTGGGTATCGGTGTGCTGCTGGACACCCTCTTGGTAAGAACAGTTATCGTGCCATCGCTTGCCTTTATCACCGGAAAGTACTTCTGGTGGCCAAATCACAAGAAGGCTAAGGCTTAATCCAAGCGCACTGATTGGTTGCTAGTTGCTTGCCACTTAGTGGCTCGCTAGAAATTAAGATCTCAAAACTAGACAGGTCAACTGGCCGCACTCCGAAGTTGAAGATGATCTTTACGCCGGAGTTTTCATAGCCAAGTGTTTCTGGACCCTTGTGATTAGCCAACCAACTGAACGAGCCCTCACCTAGACCAAGTTGTTTTCTGAAGCCAAGAGCGGTTTTGTAAAAGGAAAGTGTTGATTCGGGGTTCTTCTCCTGAATCGATCTAGCAAGTTCTTTGTAACTTGCCGGTTGCGGTAACCAACTCTTCCCAGATCCACTAAAGCCGCTTGAATCACCTTCTGGTTCCCAGGGAAGTGGAATGCGGCATCCGTCTCTACCAACTCTTTGGCCATTGGTTCTGGCAAAAGTTGGATCTTGGCGATATTTGTTTTCTAGAGTTGTGTGCTCGGGCAGACCTAACTCTTCACCTTGGAATAGGTAGCCAGCCCCCGGGAGACCGAGCATAAACAGGGTTGCTCCCTTAGCAATTTGTAAACCCAGCGCCGGATCTGGCTGTGGTTGGTTGGATCCAATTCCATCTGATGCAGTTGCGCGTCCGTAATCGCCTCCAAATCTAGAAGCGTGCCTGATTACGTCGTGGTTGTTAAGTACCCAGGTTGAAGGGGCACCGACCCCGTCAAAGGCTTCGAAAGATTCGTTGATGGCGTCAAAGAGTTTCTTTGAGTCCCAACCTGCGTCTAAGAAACGAAAATTGAATGTCTGGTGGAACTCATCTGATCTAACCCACTTAGCCATTAATGAAAGCGGATAGACATAAGCCTCACCGCACATAGCCCTATCACCGGGGTAGCTTTCTAAAATCTTGCGCCACTTTCTGAAAATTTCATGCACTTCTTCTTGAAACCACATCGGAGGATTCTCTCGGCCCTCAATAAATCCGGCTCCCGCTTCGTGAACGTAAGGGTGATCAGGAAGCCCTTCTGCTTTGGCCATTGCGTGGGGCTGGTCTACTCGAAAACCATCAACGCCCCTATCGAGCCAAAACTTCAATATGTTTTCAAACTCCAGTTGCACCTCAGGATTTGCCCAGTTCAAATCCGGCTGCGAGGAATCAAATAGATGTACAAACCACTGTCCAGGTTTGCCATCACTTTCGGTGACTCTGGTCCAAGCCGGTCCACCAAACATCGATACCCAATTGTTGGGAGGCAGCTCGCCATTTTCTCCTAGGCCATCTTTGAAGTGATAGAACGCACGCTCGGGTGAACCTGGTTTCGATGCCAAGGCACGCTTGAACCATTCGTGCTGATCGGAGCTGTGGTTTGGAACCAGATCGATCATTACGCGAATACCAAGTCTGTGAGCTTTTTCTAGAAGATCATCAAAATCACTAAGCGTTCCAAAAATTGGATCAACGTCCACGTAATTGGATACGTCGTAGCCGGCATCTTTTTGTGGCGAAGAGTAAAAGGGAGAAAGCCAAATAGCGTCGATCCCAAGCGCGGCGAGCGAATCAAGTCTTGAAGTGATCCCCGTTAGATCTCCTAGACCATCGCCATTGGAGTCAGCAAATGATCGGGGGTAGATCTGATAGATAACTCCAGAGCGCCACCACTGGGAACCTGGTTGAGCAACGTGAGTAACTAGAGCTTGATCCATGTGCTCTGGTTTGCCTCGAGTTGCCCTCCAGCAGTTAGTGAGCTCTGCGTGGAGACAATGATTTCTCCTGCTGGCACAGTTATCAACTCTGGACCGAAGTTACTGAGCACTAGGACACCGTTGTTCAGATAAGCAAGCGTGTTCGCTGAGGAATACTCAGGAGCCCAGCGGAACTCACCGGATCCAAGGGCCAGGTTCTTTCTTGTGGCAATTAGTTTCTTGTATAGCTCAAGAGTGGAACCAGCAACGCCTTCTTGAACATCTCTTGCATACTTCTTATAAGTTGCTGGAGCAGGTAACCAAGATTTGCCGGTTGAGTTAAAGCCAAAAGAAACACCGCCATTAGCTTCCCAAGGAAGTGGCACTCGGCAACCATCTCTTCCAACTCGCTCACCCTTGGTTCTAGAAAAAGTTGGATCTTGACGATACTTGCCTTCAAGTGTTGTGTGTTCTGGAAGACCTAGCTCTTCGCCTTGGTACAGGTACGCTCCACCAGGAATACCAAGCATGAAAGCGGTGGCAGCGCGACCTCTTTTTTGACCTAGTTGTTCATCCGGCTGTTCCATTCCAGGACCAATACCGGAGCCCTGTGGTGGAGGGGTTTCAACACCGAATCTAGAAACGTGACGAATCACATCGTGGTTTGAGAGCACCCAAGTTGATGGAGCACCAACGGAACCAAAAGCCTCAAGGGAATCACTAATCACCTTGACTAGTGGTTCTTTAGCCCAAGGAGTCTCAAGGTATCCAAAGTTGAAAGTCTGGTGGTACTCGTCAGGTCTAACCCATTTAGCCATGCGGGAAATAGGAAGAACCCAAGCCTCGGCACACATCGCCCGATCGTCATACTCGTCCAGAATCTTTCTCCAGGAGCGGATGATGTCGTGGACACCTTCTAGTCCCCAGAACGGATGCGGTTTGTTCGGATCGTGCTCCGAGGTCTGAATCGTGGACAGATCAACATCGGGTAAGCCAGGAGCCTTCACAAGAGCGTGGGCAACATCGATTCGGAAACCATCAACACCCTTGTCGAGCCAAAAGCGAAGCACGCCAGCAAAGAAGTCGTGAACCTTTGGGTTCTCCCAGTTGAAATCAGGCTGTGAAGAATCAAAGAGGTGTAGGTACCACTGGCCTAAAGTTCCATCTGCCTCAGTGATACGGGACCAAGCCTGACCTCCAAAGACTGATTCCCAGTTATTCGGTGCTAGCTCACCGTTTTCACCTTTGCCATCGCGGAACATATACATGTCCCGCTCTGGCGAACCAGGAGCAGCTTTCAGAGCGGCTTGAAAGAGTTCGTGCTGGTCAGAGGAGTGATTAGGAACTAGGTCAACAATGATCCTGATTCCAAGAGATTTTGCTTTAGCAAGTAACTTGTCAAAGTCCTCGTTGGTTCCAAATAGTGGATCGATGGAGCGGTAATCAGATACGTCGTAGCCAGCGTCTTTTTGAGGTGACTTGAAAAATGGCGAGAACCAAATGGCGTCGATACCGAGTGCTTGGAGACTTTCTAGCCTGGACTCGACACCTTTTAGGTCACCGATTCCATCGCCATCACCGTCAGCAAATGATCGAGGATAGATCTGATAAATAACTGCGGTCTGCCACCACTTGGGCTGCTTGATTGATTGATGCAAGATAGTCGAATCCATGCCCATAAGCCTAGAACAAGAGCTACCGAGAACTGTTTGCTAGCCCCAAAGCAATAGTGGTAATCTCTTTTGGTTGCTAGGCAATGACGCCCCGATAGCTCAGTGGTAGAGCACTTCCATGGTAAGGAAGGGGTCGACAGTTCAAACCTGTCTCGGGGCTCGACTAATAAGCTAATAAGAGAAATACAACTATTTAGTCCCCGGCGGGGTAGCTCAGGTGGTTAGAGCACACGACTCATAATCGTGGGGTCGCGGGTTCGAGTCCCGCCTCCGCTACCAAATCAATCAACGGGTGATTCCCTAAGGACCTAGATACAGTTAACAAATGGTCAATCCAGCTATCGAAGGCAAAATTTACCCAAGGACTGCAAGTTACCTTGTCGGCCGCGAAAAAATCCGCGAATTTGCCAAAGCTGTTTTCTCTTTAGACCCAGCCAACCTAGATCTAGAAGCAGCCAAAAAGCAGGGCTATAAAGACCTAATCGCCCCACCAACTTTTGCGGTCGTGATCCAAGAGCGCTCGCTAACTCAGGTAATTTCCGATAAAGAAGCTGCCCTAGATTTCTCAAGGGTCGTTCACGGCGACCAGCGCTTTATTCACGTTAGGCCCATAGTCGCCGGCGATGAACTAACCAGCGAACTAAAGGTCGCTAGCGTCAAACAGCTGGCAGGAAATTCCATGGTCAGCTTCGAAACTCAGATTTTTGACTCCAATCAAGATCTTGTCTGCACAGCAATCTCAACTCTCGTGGTGCGAGGTGAAGCATGAGCCTCCAAGAAGGTCAACTCCTTCCCGCTAGAGAGTTTCACTTCACCCGGGACAGCCTGGTTCGCTACGCAGGAGCCTCCGGGGATTTCAACGCCATTCACTACCGCGATGATGTTGCCAAGGCAGTTGGCTTACCAGGAGTGCTAGCTCACGGCATGCTCACCATGGGTGCCGCCGTGCAGAGCGTAGTTGATTTTCTAGGGGACAGCGGAAAAGTAATTGACTACCAGGTTCGGTTCACCAAACCAGTTTTGGTTGATGCAGCTAAGGGTGCAACTCTGATTGTGAACGCAACGGTAGTTGAAATAGATGAGA
>JBILBA010000041.1:0-4399 GCA_044353905.1 Microbacteriaceae bacterium
GAGGCCACCGTCCTTCAGTTCACTGCGACCAACGACCGCGCGAGCGTGATGTCGGCGTAGTTCCCCGGGTGGGGCCGACTTTCCTTCCTTGTCCTTTGTCGGGTCGGCCCCACCAATCTCTTCGACGACAAGGACCCCCAACCTCAAGGAGACCTATGAACCAGAAGAGCAACATGGACCAAATCGTCGGAACGATCGTCGGCGCCGCCAGCGGTGACGCCCTCGGAGCCCGACACGAATTTCACCCGCCCCTCACCGACCCGAGCCCGCTCGAGATGGGTTCGGGCGGCGCCTTCGATTGGCGCAAAGGCCAGTGGACCGACGACACCGAGCAGACCATCGTTCTGCTGCGTGAGCTCGTTGACGGTCACGACCTGCTCGACCCCACCGTCCTCGACCGCGTCGCGAAGCGGCTCGTCGACTGGGCGCTCGGCGCAACGGACATCGGGTCACAGACCCGCGCGGCGCTGACCCACATCACGCCGAAGCACGCAACCTCCCAAGCAGTGATGGAGGCGGCACAGGATCACCTCGATGTGTACCCCACGGCGTGCGGAAACGGATCGCTCATGCGAACCTCGCCCGTCGCCATCGCGTACCTCGACGACGAAGCGAAAATGATCGAGGCCGCCCACACCATTTCGCGACTCACTCACCCCCACGCCGACGCGATGGATGCGTGTGCGATTTGGTGCGTAGCAATTCGCATCGCGATTCTGGAGAATCGCCTCGATATTCGCGAAGCCATCACCCGAGCCGTGACTGACCCGGTTCGACGAGCGCTGTGGAACGACCGCATCGACGTGGCCGACGAAGCCGCCGCGGTCAGCGACATCATGTACAACGGCGGAGCCGTCGGTGCTCTGCAGGCCGCATGGCGAGCAGTGTCGGTCGCCGCGAACGCCGAGGACGCGATCGAAGCCGCCGTTCGATCCGGTGATGACGCCGACACGGTGGGTGCAATCGCCGGGGCCCTCGCTGGAGCCCGCTGGGGAGTATCGGCGATCCCGGCTCGCTGGCGTCGATTCCTTAACGGCTGGCCGTATTCATCCACGGGCGACGGCACACCGATGCAGTACCGCCAGTTGTTGACGTTCGCGTACCTCGCGGGGAACGACGGACAGGGGACCGGCGGTCGCGGCTGGCCCGACGTCGAAGACATGGGCGGTCGCAACCGAGCTCTCGTCGTTCTCGACAACGCCGAGCGCGTCTGGATCGGCGCCGAGGGCGACGCCCAGCACCTGCCCGACGAGGTCGACGCGGTCGTCAGTCTGTCGCGCGTCGGTTCGTCGTTCGCCGGCAATCGCGAGCACGTCGAGTTCTGGCTCGTCGACTCGTGGAACCCCGAGTCCAACCCCAACCTGCGATTCGTGTTGAAGGATGCGGCCGACACGGTCGCGACTCTCGTCGCCGAGGGACGCAACGTGTTTCTGCACTGTGTCGCGGCTCATAACCGGACGCCTTCCGTCGCCGCGCTCTACCTCGCGTTGCACTGCGGGGTCGATGTGGACGAGGCGATTCGTCAGGCCGACGCGCAATGCGGGAACAACGGAAGCAACGATTTCCTGCGGAACGAAGTGCGCGCGATCGCTCGCGAAAACACGTGAGGGGTTTCGTCGGGGTAGCACCGTCTAAAATTTCCCTCAAGGGAGGTGACGGGGTGGCACAGCGAATTCGCGTGACGGGAACGGTCGCGACCGTTTCCCCGTCGATGGCGATGGTCAAGCCCGATCCCGACGCCCCCATTTCCTCCACGGCGTTGATGATCGATGCCGGCAGCCAATTCAACGGCATGCCGCTCGACGCGTTCCTCTCTGTGGGAATGGCACTCACCGGCGAATGGGATGAAAGCGCGCTGCGGTTTTTCCCCGACTTCGGTGACTGGACCGAATCACGGTTCTTCGAGGTCTATCCGCTCGGGAGCGTCGTGCTCGGCTTGGTCGCCGCTGTCACCCGCCAAGAGGCCGACGTGCGGCTGCACCCGACCTTGTCCGTCACGATGAAACGCGACGATGTGTCGTCGAACCCGAAAGACGTGATCGAGCGCCTCTGGTCGGTTGGCGACATCGTTAGCGTTCGAGTGGTGCGTGACCCGGCCGGGCGGTTGCGACTGCGCCACACCGACGTCGATGACGACGAGCCCATCGCCGAAGCGCCCCCGGTCATCGATGGTGGCGAGCCGTGGCTCACGAAATCAAAGATGGACCTCATCGAGTCGACGAAAGAACTGTGGGAACGCGACCAGCGCGAAGCCGAGGCATTCACGACCGCACTCGGTGTGTTGTCCAAACAAATGCAGGTGGGCATCGATGAACTGAACTCGAAGCTCGGGTCGCTGTCGACCGACACCGGGGAAATCCCCGTGGTCGGTTCCGTGGGAGCCGACGGACTGACTCCGCAAGAACGGTCGCTCAGTACCTTCACGGCGAAACAGTTTCAGCGCACGATCACGAACTACAAGGTCGAGTTGGACAAACTCGCCGAGCAGAACCGCACACTCGTCGAGGCACTCGCCGCGGGACGGAAGCGCGAGGCGGGATTGGTCGAACAGGCGGAATCGTTGCGCGGGCAGTTGTCTCGGGTTCGACAGGAACTGCAAGACGCCCTCAAGCGCGACCACTCGGGGGCGGGGGAGTCCCGTTCGGTTGCGAATCGCCGCAGTCGTTACGGCACGGTCGAGGAATGGATTCGCGAAGAAATCCGCGCCTTCTGGATCGACAACTACACACCCGACGACCGGGCGACTTACCCACTCGATCAACAGCAGTGGCGAATCCTGCCGTCGTTCATCCTGACGTTCCAGGCGCTGACCGATGACGGCAAAGACAAAGCCATCAAGACCGCGACCCACATCGTGACGGGGCGCAACGCGATCGAACACATCACCGAAGACCACCCGCTGCGCGAAGGCGACGAAAACAGCAAGCCCGAAGTCGTCCGCGAAGACGGCGCAGCATCGCGTCGCGCCTACATCGAATCGCACACCTCGCAGGCCCGACGCCTTCACTATTGGAAACTCCGTGACGGCTCGATCGAACTGTCACGCGTCGGCTTGCACGACGATTTCACTCCGTAGGCGTGCCGCGATAAATAGTTGCGTGAACACGCACATCTCCTTCGGGCACGAACGAAGTCGCGAGAGTAATGTGAATGCCATGGTTCACACGACTGGCCCGGCTCCGTCGTTCGGTTTATCGGACGGCGACGACCCCATCTTCAACCCGTCAGCGACAAGTTCGTACACCGGACCCGTCCGAACCGAGTCGGACTCGCTCGGCGTCATGGACATTCCGGCCGAGGCGTACTGGGGAATCCACACCGCGCGTGCGCTGAACAATTTCCCCATCACGCGCCGTGCGCTCTCGAACTATCCCGACTTCATCCGCGGCCTCGTTCGCGTCAAGCAAGCCGCGGCACTCGCCAACAAAGAAATTGGTGTGATGGATGCCGCCAAGGCCGACCTCATCGTCGAAGTCTGCGAAGAGATTTACAACGGTGCACTGCACAACGAATTTGTTCTCGGCGTTCTGCAGGGTGGCGCGGGAACGTCAACCAACATGTCGACGAACGAGATCATCGCCAACCGTGCGCTCGAAAAACTCGGGCACACGAAGGGCGACTACCAACACTTCCACCCCATCGACGACGTCAACCGTTCGCAGTCGACCAACGATGCGTACCCGACCGCGGTCAAACTCGCGATGGTGCTCGGGTTGCAGCGACTTCTGGTCGAACACGAATTGTTGACCCAGGCGTTCCGCAACAAGGGCGCCGAGTTCCACGACGTCGTCAAGATCGGCCGCACCCAGATGCAAGACGCGGTCCCCATGACCCTCGGCCAGGAATTCAATTCGTTCGGAACGACCCTGTCCGAAGACCACGAGCGCCTGTCGGAAATCATTCCGTGGCTCTGCGAGACCAACCTCGGTGCAACCGCCATCGGCACCGGAATCACCGCCGATTCGCGTTACGCCGAAGCCGCGAGCCGACACCTCGCCGCACTTACGGGACTTCCCGTCGTGACAGCCCCCGACCTCATCGAAGCGACGAGCGACACGGGTATCTTCATGACGCTCTCGGGAACGCTCAAGCGCGCGGCGGTCAAACTGTCCAAGATCTGTAACGACCTTCGGCTGTTGTCGTCCGGACCACAAGCCGGATTTGGCGAGATCAACCTTCCCGCGCGTCAAGCCGGTTCGAGCATCATGCCCGGCAAGGTCAACCCCGTCATCCCCGAGGTCGTCAACCAGGTTGCGTTCACCGTCATCGGCGCCGACGCCACCGTCACCGCCGCGGTCGAAGCGGGACAGTTACAGCTCAATGCCTTCGAACCCGTCATCGCCTCGAGCATTCTGCAGTCGCTCGCGTGGATGACCAACTCGTTCCGAACCCTGCGCGT
>JBILBA010000042.1:0-4195 GCA_044353905.1 Microbacteriaceae bacterium
TAACCGACGGAGAAGGGACGGAACGACCGTTCGAGACCGAATCCGACGGTGAATTCACGATTCTGACAATCGCCGTCCCCGAGGGCGAATTCGTCTATGGCGTTCAGACCTACAAGATTTCCTACGTCGCTCACAACGTGGTTCTCAGCGAAGGCGTTGACCAACCTCAAGAGTTCTACTGGGACATCAACGGCACCGGTTGGTTGCAGACATTTGATAGCGTCTCGGCAGAAATCCAGTTCGCCCCGGACATCGCCGACGCCTTCACTGGTCAGGCGGCGTGCTACGCGGGGGACCCCGAAACCACGACTCCCTGTGAGGCTCTGGAAGCATCGTCGACAGTCGTCACTGCCTCGCACGGCTCACTTGGCAGCTACCAGACACTAACCGTCGCTATTCAGTTCGAGCCGGGAACCTTCATCCCTCGTGACAATTCATATTGGGCATCGCCCGTGTGGCCCGCACACCTCGGATCGACCATCGTGCTGGTCGCACTGGTGGCGTTGACGTTCGTGCGGAAGTTCTCCGTCGGCCGCGGTGGGCGAGGACGACCGACCATCATCGCCGAATACGGGCCTCCGCCCGGAATCTCGCTCCACACCGCCGCGGCTCTCCTCAACAAACCCACCAATGTCTTCGCGGCCGCGGTTGTCGATCTTGCCGTTCGCGGTGTCATCGTCATTGAGGAATTCGACCCGCCCGGGTTCGGCAAGCAGGCGTGGGCGGTGAAGCTCGTCAAGAGCCCCGCCGACGCTGACAAAGAATTCGTTTCGGCACTTCTCGGAGACAACCCAGCCGTCGGTGCGCGGGCCACCGTCTCAAAACCATCCAGCACGATGACGAGCCGGGTACTCGCCGTTGCAACTCGCGCGACCAGCACGCTCGTGTCCCTAGGGCTGCGCCAAACTCCGCCACAGCGCGCACTGTTTGCCACGCTGTCCGCACTCACAACCGGCGCGGTTGTCGTCACGAGCATCGCGATGTTGTCCGACGGGCGGGGAATTGGGTTTGCGCTCTCCACTCTGTTCGGTGGATTCATTCTCGGTGTGACCAGCCTCATGGTGTCGGTTCACGCTCCTCTCACCGACAAGGGTGCCGAAGTGCGCGACCACATCGCCGGACTCGACCTTTACATCCGTGTCGCCGAAGCCGACCGCCTGCGCGTGCTGCAATCACCGGAGGGCGCTCTGCGCAAGCCCGTCGACACCACCGATTCCCGGGCCGTACTTCACCTGTACGAACTGGTTCTTCCCTGGGCGATTTTGCTCGGCCGCGAGAAGGAGTGGGGTCGCGTGCTCGAGATCGCGTACAACAACGATTCCCCGGCCTGGTACCTCGGAACCGTGCCCTTCACCGCGGCGACCTTCAGCAGTTCGCTGTCGTCATTCTCGTCATCCGCCTCGGCGTCCTCAGCCGGCGGCTCGGACGGAGGAGGCTCCGCGGGTGGCGGCGGTGGCGGCGGGGGTGGCGGGGGCGTCTAACCCCCGAGTGTGCCGCCACGGCTCGGTCCGCCTCGCCCGGCGCGGCGTAGTCGAACCTTCATCTCTGCAAACCTCCTCAACATTACGTTTTTGGAAACCGTTTGCTCTTAAACTCGTGTTCCTGGAAACAAAATTCATCAAACCGGCGAATTTGAGCGGCACAACACGTTTGGTCGCCAGGAACGTCGAGATAACCTGAAACGGTTTCCAAAAACGTCAGAGACCGTCATGTACCGTCATGGAACGGGGGGAGGCTCCGCCGGCGGTGGCGGTGGCGGAGGCGGAGGCGGGGGCGTCTAACCCCCGAGTGTGCCGCCACGTCGAACTCCTCACTATTTCTGCGCTAAACTGAATCCAACGCCCGCCGCGATTCCGCGACGTTCAGGGCAAACTCTTCACCCTCGCAGTTCAGGGCCTCGGCCGCTTCGATGGTGGTGTGTCATCAAGGAGAACAATGGCCCAGACTGGCCGCAGCAAGACGAACACTCGTTCGAAACGTCGTCGTCCCCTCGACGAAGAAGGCATTATCCCGATCCTTGCCCGCGCCGTGCGCGAGGTCGAGAACGCGGTCAACCGCGACGGCAAGGTGAACGGGTCGAACCGCACCAAGTTCCACGCAGCGGGCCTGCTCATTCGTGAAGAGAAGCAGCGTATCGACGAGGACAAGAAGATTCCACAGAAGGAACGCGAAGACATTAACAAGCGTCTCGACGGCCTCGCGATGATCATGGTGAAGGCTCTCGCGCGCGATCAGTCGCTCGGTGCGCTTCTCGACCCCAACGCTCCGGTGTCGCAGGCGACCCAGAAACTCAAGCGCGACATGCTTCTCGCGTCCGGTGCCGAACTCGACATCGATGACATCCTCATCGTCGACGATTCGCCCGCCGCATCCGCCGAGGATTCGAGTAAGTCGGTTCTGCCACAGAGCGTCCGTCGCGCCGAACTCGCGAACCCGTTTCTTCCGCCCGTCTATGCGCCGAACCCGCGCGTGACCGGTCGTCTGCAGAACTGGGAACTCATCGAACCGCTGTTCCGCGCGTTCGAACAGGGCGGTCAGGCCGCCAGCATGGATTTGCCCGAGGCGAAGTCACTCGAAACGCCAGGCGATCTCGACCTCATGCGTCACCAGGCGCGTTTCGTCGAATCCGCCAAGGCGGGTCATCGCTCGTACCTTTTGGCCGACGAGCCCGGCCTGGGCAAGACCGCGCAGGCGCTTCTCGCTGCCGAGGCGACGGGTTCGTTCCCGTTGCTCGTCGTCGTGCCCAACGTCGTCAAGCGCAACTGGGAGCGCGAAGTCGAGCGCTGGATTCCGCATCGCGCAGCGTCGGTGATTCACGGCGACGGAGACGACCTCGACGCTTTCTCGGACGTCATCATCATCAACTACGACATTCTCGATCGCCATGCGGGCTGGGCGAGCCGCTTCGGTTTTGCCGGCATGGTCGTCGACGAAGCTCACTTCATCAAGAACCGCGAATCTCAGCGTTCGATGAACGTTCAGCGCATCGCGACCGCAATTCGCGGTCGCCACGGCAACCCGCTCATGATCGCGCTGACTGGAACACCTCTTATCAACGAGGTCGAAGACTTCCGCATGATCTGGAAGTTCCTCGGCTGGATCGACGACGACAAGCCGACGACCGCACTCATGGCATCGCTTGAAGGACTCGAGATGACCCCGGCGGATTCCGGCTTCTTCCCCGAGGCGCGCCAGTGCGTCATCGACATGGGAATCGTTCGTCGTCGCAAGGCCGACGTCGCCAAGGACATCCCCGCTCGTCGCGTCGCCGACATTCCCGTCGAACTCGACGACGAAATCGGTCGTTCGATTCGCGATTCCGAGATGGCGCTGATGAAGAGACTCCTCGAACGCTACGACCGCATCATCGCGGGTCGCGGCGACCGCCCCACGGGAATCGATGCGGACATCGTTCGCCTTGTCGCGAACTCTGAGGTCGAGGAATCCAGGAATTCGACCGCGCAGGACAATGTTTTTGCGATGGTTCGCCGCATCGGTCAAGCGAAAGCGACTCTGGCCGCCGATTACACCGTGCACCTCGCGAACAGCGTCGGCAAGGTCGTGTTCTTTGCCAAGCACATCGACGTCATGGATGCCGCCGAAGAGCACTTCGCCAAGGCGGGCTTCACGACGACTTCGATTCGCGGCAGCCAATCAGCGGACGCACGAACCAAAGCGATCGATGATTTCATGAACGACCCCGACGTCAAGGTGATCGTGTGTTCGCTCACCGCCGCGGGCGTGGGCATCAACCTGCAGGTTGCGTCCAACGTGGTTCTCGCAGAATTGTCATGGACGAGCGCCGAGCAAACACAAGCAATCGACCGCGTTCACCGCATCGGTCAGGAACTGCCGGTCACCGCGTGGCGCATCATCGCCGCACAGACGATCGACTCGCGTATCGCGGACCTCATCGATTCCAAGGCGGGTATCGCTGCTCGAGCCCTCGATGGCGATGACAGTGAGCTCGAACAGAGTATGTCCGTGCAGATGGCCGCGCTGATTGCGTTGCTCACGGACGCTCTCGAACAGCGCCTCGCGGCTTAGACCTCGCCGAACTCGTGGCCGCAGTCGCGGCA
Source organism: Microbacteriaceae bacterium (assembly GCA_044353905.1). GTDB lineage: Bacteria > Actinomycetota > Actinomycetes > Actinomycetales > Microbacteriaceae > MWH-TA3. The sequence continues at coordinate 4,080 of JBILBA010000042.1, forward strand.
GCGATACGCCGGGCTATCGTCGCCCACAACGCACCCGCCGAGGGCGATCGCGCCCTCGAATTCAGCGAGTTGCATCTCGTTGCTCGGCAATCCGTAGAGGATTTCGAGGGGGTTCG
>JBILBA010000007.1:0-49154 GCA_044353905.1 Microbacteriaceae bacterium
TCTTGTACTACGCGTTTGCGCCGGTCGCCGACCCGCACGCAGTGGTGTTGTGGCAACGGTCTTTGTGCGAACAGCACGGTCTGACTGGCCGCATCATCGTGTCACCCCACGGAATCAACGGGACCGTAGGTGGCGAGATGGCGAACGTGAAGAAGTATGTGAAGGCGACCAAGCAGTATCCCGGCTTCGCGAAGATGGACGTGAAGTGGTCGGAAGGAACGGGTGACGACTTCCCGCGTCTGAGCGTCAAGGCACGCCCCGAACTCGTCGCGTTCCTGTCGCCCGAGGAAATCGTTGTCGACGAAACAGGGGTTCTCAATGGCGGGCAGCACCTCAGCCCGCGCCAGGTGAACGAGCTCGTTGCCGAGCGCGGTGATGACGTCGTGTTTTTCGACGGACGAAACGCGTTCGAAGCGCGCATCGGTCGGTTCACAAACGCCGTCGTTCCCGACGTGCGGACGACTCATGATTTCATCGCCGAACTCGACAGTGGCAGATACGACTACCTCAAGAGCAAGCCGATCGTTACTTACTGCACCGGCGGAGTACGTTGCGAGATCCTTAGCGCAGCGATGCTCAACCGCGGATTTTCAGAGGTCTATCAAATCGAGGGCGGAATCGTGCGCTACGGCGAGGCCTTCCGCGACAAGGGCCTCTGGGAGGGCTCGCTCTATGTATTCGACGAGCGCATGACAGTTAACTTCAGTGCCGACGCGGCGGTTATCGGAGACTGCGACCTCTGTGGTTCTGCTACGTCGTCCGTCGTCAATTGTGCGAACCTCGACTGTCGCCACCGCGCGATCATGTGCGTGTCGTGCCTCGACAACCCCGTGAACCTCGAGTGCGAAGGACTCCATGCCGACCAGCGCGTTGCCGACGAGGTCGGCTAGCGCGTATACGCCGACATCAGGAAGTCGGACAGGGCGTCGCGTTCGTCGCTAGCGATGAATGCCGCATTGACGGCGTTCAATTGCCACTGCAACACGTCGTCAAGGTCGTAGCCGAAGGTCTCGGCAAGGTTCGCAATTTCGCGTGACAGGCTCGTACCACTCATGAGCCGATTGTCGGTGTTGACCGTGACGGCGAAGCCGAGTTGGTACAGCATGTCGAACGGGTGATCGTCGATTGTCGAACCGAACCGATCGAACGCGTTCGTGTGGACATTGGAGGTCGGGCAGATCTCGAGGGCGATTCGGCGATCGCGCACCCACTCGGCGAGCGGACCGAGCGTGATGCGGCTAGCGCCCTCGGATTCCTCGACGGAAAGGTCGTCCGTGATTCGAACTCCGTGCCCCAATCGCAACGCTCGCCCGTCGAGTAGTGCCCCTTCGATGCTCTCGAGCCCATCCGCTTCACCCGCGTGAACCGTACGAGGCACCCACGCGGCATCGAGTTTTGCGAACGCAGAGGCGAGCCGTGACACCGGGAACCCCGCCTCAGGCCCGGCGATATCGAACCCAACGACACCGCGGCCACGGTATTCAATCGCGAGGTCGGCAACCTCGTCAGCACGGTCGTTCTGGCGCATCGCACACAACAACTGAAACGCCTGGGCGGAACGTCCCGATGCCCGACTACCCTCAACGGCTGAATCAATACCGCGCTGAACAGCATCAATCGCGCCGCGCATGTCGAGGCCTTGTTCGAGGTGAAGCTCTGGTGCCCACCGAATTTCGGCATAAACGACTCCGTCGGCGATGAGGTCTTCGACGAATTCGCGGGCGACGCGCTCGAGATTCGCCGCCGTTTGCATGACCGACAGGGTGACGGCAAAGGTCGCCAAATAGTCGACCAGGTTGCCCGAGTCGGCGTTGGACCGAACCCACTCGTTGAGTTCTTCCGCTGTGGAGCGAGGGATTTCGATACCGCCAGCGACCGCGAGTTCCGCGACGGTCGACGGGCGAAGCCCGCCGTCGAGGTGGTCGTGCAGAGAAATCTTGGGGAGCGACTCGACGGTGACGTCGGTTCCGGGGAACACGTGAGTGGTCCTGTCCCCCGGCGTTACTTGGGGAAGTCCGATGCGGTTCATCCGGTGATGACCTCGGCGATGAGGGGCCCGTGGTCGACGACGGAATCACCGATGTCCCACGCGCCGTCCAGTGCTTCGAGTGCACGATCGAAACGCGCGGAATCGTTGGCCGACAGAGTAAAGATTGTGTCGCCGGCTTTCACGGAGTCACCCGGCTTGACGGCGAGGTCAATTCCCGCGGCGTGAATAACGGGGTCTTCCTTGCGCGCTCGGCCAGCACCCAATCTCCACGCAGCGATTCCGAACGGCAGCGCGTCCATCCGCGCAACAACTCCGTCTCGGGTCGCGGTCACAACGTGCGTTTCCGATGCGGCGGGCAGTGCTGCGTCGGGGTCACCGCCCTGAGCGGACACCATGGCGCGCCACGAATCCATCGCCTTGCCGTTCACGAGGTTGGCACGAACATCGACACCCGTCATCCCCGCCAGCTCGAGCATGTGTTCGGCGAGAGTCACCGTGACCTCGACAACGTCAGCGGGGCCGCCTCCAGCTAGGACCTCGACCGATTCGCGGACTTCGTTCGCGTTTCCGATCGCGAGGCCGAGAGGCGTGTTCATGTTTGTCAGGACTGCGCGAGTCGCCACGCCTGCATCGTTTCCGATGCGGACGAGGACGTTCGCCAATTCCTTCGCCCGTTCGAATTCGCTCATGAAAGCGCCGTTGCCAAACTTCACGTCGAGAACGAGCGACGAGGTGCCCTCGGCGAGTTTCTTGCTCATGATGCTCGACGCAATCAACGGAATCGCTTCGACCGTCCCCGTGATGTCGCGAAGTGCGTACAACTTGCGGTCCGCCGGCGCGAGCCCCGAGCCAGCCGCGCAGACCACGGCTCCGACCGATTCCAGCTGCGCGAGCATTTCGGCGTTCGTCAGGTTCGCGCGCCACCCTGGGATGCTCTCGAACTTGTCGAGAGTCCCACCCGTGTGACCGAGCCCGCGTCCCGACAATTGCGGCACCGCGAGCCCGAAACTCGCGACCAAAGGTGCGAGTGGCAACGTGATCTTGTCGCCGACCCCACCCGTCGAGTGCTTGTCGGTCGTGACTTTCGACAACCCGGAAAAGTCGAGGCGCTCACCCGAGTTCACCATCGCTGCGGTGAGATCGTTGATTTCTGTCGACACCATCCCGCGCAGGAAAATCGCCATCGTCATAGCCGACATTTGTTCGTCGGCGACGTATCCGCGGGTGTACGCGTCGACGAGCCAACCGATTTGAGCGGTAGAAAGCTCGCCACCGTCGCGCTTGATTTTGATGAGGTCGACCGCATCAAACGGTTCGATGGCGGTCATTCGCATCCTTCACAGGTTGTCGCTGATGCAGGGTCGGTCAGGGAATAAGCATCAAGTTCTCGTGGGCCGAATGCATCGGGTAACACCTGGTCGATTGTTCGCAACCCCGAAACGGTTTCGAGAACCATTCCCGGCGCGGAGTGTTCGAACAGCAATTGACGGCAACGACCGCAGGGCATGAGAACGTCGCCGTGCCCGTCGACACACGTGAAGGCGACGAGCTTTCCGCCGCCCGACATCGCCAAAGCACTGACCAGCGCGCACTCGGCACAAAGTCCGACGCCGTAGCTCGCGTTTTCGACGTTACAGCCGCTCACGATTCGACCGTCATCCACCAGAGCGGCCGCACCGACGGGAAAGTTCGAGTACGGCGCGTACGCCTTGCCCATGGCCTCGTTTGCCGCGGCGCGAAGCTCGTCCCAGTTGATGTTCGACACAGTTATCCCTTGATGTATGGTTTGCCGGTTGCCGCCGGTGCTCGGACGCGTCCAACGAATCCGACGACGGCGATGAGCGTCACGACATACGGCACGATCGTGATGAAGTCCGTCGGAATTCCCGGGCTGACCTGGTTCGCCCAGACGCGCAACACGATCGAGAATCCGAACAACAGCGCGGCGGCGGCTGCCGAGAACGGGTGCCAACGACCGAGGATGACCACCGCGAGTGCGATGAAGCCTTGTCCGCCGGACATGTTCCGACCGAACGCCCCGACCGCACCGATGGTCAGAGCCGCCCCGCCGAGCCCGGCAACCAAACCTCCGAACGTCACCCACCAAAAACGGGTTAGCGCGACGTTGATTCCGACGGTGTCGGCTGCGAGCGGGTGTTCACCAACCGACCGTGCTCGAAGCCCGAGCCGCGTCTTGAACAGGATGAACCAGAGAACGGGGATGATCACGTAGGCGAGATACGTCGTGATTCGCGCCTCGAACAGGGCCGGACCGATGACCGGAATGGCCGACAGCCCAGGAATCGGGATGATGGGGAAGGTCCCGGGGAAGTTCGAATTTTGCCCGTCATTCGAGAGCCACTGGGCGTAAAGGAAGTTGGTGATTCCTAAGACCAGTACGTTCAGCACCACACCGACGATGATCTGGTCGACCAGATACTGAATAGAGAACACCGCGAGGACCATCGACAGCAATGCGGCACCAATCATCGCGACGATGAGCCCGAGATACAGGTTGTCCGTGAGCGAGCCGACAACCGCTGCAAGGAACGCGCCAGTGAGGAGTTGGCCTTCGATCGCGATGTTGACGACGCCCACGCGCTCGGACATGATTCCGCCCATCGCCCCGAGGGCGAGGGGAACCGCGAGCACGACGGCGTTTCCGAGGATGAACGCGAACGGGAGGTTGTTCCCCGCCGCCAACCAGGCCAAAAGTGCAACGACCGCGAGCAAACCGAAAATCAGGGTGAGCCATAATGGCGTCACCCGTTTGCGTTGTGCCAACACGAACGACACGACCGTGATCGCCACGAGGACCGTGCCGAGGACGAGCCCGACAAGGTTCGACGGGACGAGGAAGTCGGGGAGGTGGATGAGGTCGTCTTCCTTAGACCACTGGAAGGCGACCGTTTCCGTTTTTCCGAGGACGCCAAACGCCACCAGAACGAACACCGCGAAAGCGCCCATCAGGTACGGAGTCTTCTTGGAGACGGATGCGTCTAATTGTGAAAACAATCCGGGTGTCACGACCGTGTTCATTTCGCGCCACCTCTCGTCGTCAATTTGTGCCACCAGTCCGCGATGACCGTGGTCTTTTGCGGCGGAGGCAATCGGAAGATCGCACGAACGAGAGGCGGTGCGGCGATGAACAGGACGATGAAGCCCTGGACAACTCCCGTGATCTCGGGAGCAAGTCCGATGACCTGCATCTGGGGCGCACCGGCCTTGAAAGCGCCGAACAGAAGACCCGCGAGCAACACCCCGGGTGCGGTGGAGGACCCCAACAGGGCCACCGTGATGGCGTCGAATCCGATGCTGCCGTCGATGTCGGGGGTGAGGCCCGCGCGAACTCCGAGTGCCTGATTGGCGGCAGCCAGACCCACGAAAGCGCCCGAAGCGGCCATGGCCAAGACGAAGGTGCGCTCGACGTTGATTCCGGCGGTACGAGCGGCGTCGGCGTTGTGTCCGACCATGCGGAAACGGAACCCGAGGGTCGAACGCTCCATGAGCCACCAGTACACAAAAACGCCGACGATGGCGAGAATGAATCCGGCGTGCAGCGTAAATTCGGGACCGAGTAAGAGTGGCAATTGCGCGGTTTCGGCCGGAGCGTCGGACTTGGGCGTTCCGCCCCCGTCGACTTCGCGAAGAAGCTCTGGTGTGCGGAAGAAGAAGGTCAGGATTCCCGCCGCGATGTAGTTGAGCATGATGGTCACGATCACTTCGTGCGCGCCCGTTCGTGCTTTCAGGAATCCGACGATGGCACCGTATGCCGCGGCACCCAAGATCGCGACGAGAACGGCGACGACGAGGTGAAGTCCCCACGGGAGTTCCACTCGCGTCGAAATCCAAGTGGCCCAGAGTGCTCCGAACAACAATTGTCCGCTCGCACCGATGTTAAACAATCCGACGCGGAACGCGAGAGCAACGCCAAGTCCCGACGCGATGAGCGGGCCGGCGAAGCGCAGCGTCTCGGTCATCGGACGAATGGAGGCCTCAAAATTGTCCGCGTTGTAGTTGTAGATCGAACCGCGGAACAACGCTGAATACCCCTCCGCAATCGCGGTCCACGCGGCACCGAGAGCGTCAGTTGGCCGCGAGGTGAAGTACTGCGCCGCAGCGAGGAATTCTTCGCTCGAGAAGATCATGAATATCGCGCCGATGATGAAACCGGCGATAACGGACAACAGGGCTCGTGTTGCGCCGCCCGACATGATTTCTCGGATCACGGTTGCGCCACGACCGGCGACGGGGGTTTCTGTTGTGTCGCTCATACCGTTGCTCCTGCCATCATGCGGCCCAAGGTCTCTCGCGAGGTCTTCGCATCGACGATTCCCACGATTCGACCGCGATACATCACGGCAATACGATCCGCGAGAGACGTGACTTCGTCCAATTCCGTTGAAATGATGACCACGGGCTTTCCGGCATCGCGCGTGGCGATAATGCGCTCGTGAATGAATTCAATCGAGCCGACATCGACCCCTCGAGTCGGTTGCGACGCAATCAACAGGTTGAGCTCACGGCTGAGTTCACGGGCGACGACGACCTTCTGTTGGTTTCCACCACTGAGTTTCTTGGCGAGAGTCACTTGGGACGGAGTGCGAACGTCATATTCGTCAATGAGTTCAGCAGCGATGCGTTCGCGATTGGCAAAGTCGATGCTGAGACCCTTGGCAAATGGCGGGCCGTACGAGCGGTTAATCATGAAGTTTTCGGCGATCGTGAAGTCCCCCACGAGACCGTCCTTGGATCGGTCTTCGGGGATGTATCCGACGCCGGCGTCGATGACCTGTCTCACGCTGGAGTGGGTGATGTCCATCGTGCCGAGGTGAATCGACCCTGCACTCGGGATTCGAAGACCGACGAGGGCCTCGGCCAATTCGGTTTGACCGTTTCCCTGAACGCCGGCGATCGCGAGAACTTCGCCCGCGTGAACCTCGAACGACACGTCGTCGACGACCTTGTTGTTCCGATCGCCAATCACCGTGAGCCCCGTGACGGAAAGCCCGGCATCGCCACGTTTCGGCGCCGTTTTGGTGACCGACAGGTCAACCGCACGACCAACCATCATCGTGGCGAGAGTTGCTGCGGAGTCCGAAGGTTTCGCTTCGCCGACAACAGCACCAAGACGAATGATCGTGATGCGGTCCGCAACCGCCTGAACTTCACGCAGTTTGTGGGTGATAAACACGATAGAGGTTCCCGCTTTCGCGAGGCCTTTCATGATCGCCATCAACTCGTCGGTTTCTTGCGGAGTCAGCACCGCAGTGGGCTCATCAAGCACGAGAACCTTTGCGTCGCGCGCTAGTGCTTTGATGATTTCGACTCGCTGTTGCGCTCCGACGGGGAGGTCTTCGACGAGGGCGTCGGGGTCAATTTCAAAACCGAATCGATCGGAGATCTCGCGGACAAGTTTGCGTGCGGTGTCGAGGTCGAGAGTGTCGAGAATACCGGTGGGCTCATGACCGAGCACCACGTTCTCTGCGACAGTGAAAACCGGAATCAACATGAAGTGTTGGTGGACCATCCCGATGCCGGCCGCCATTGCGTCGCCGGGTCCTTTGAATTTCTGGACAACTCCGTCGAGCAGAATGTCACCCTCGTCCGCCGTGTACAGGCCGTACAGGACATTCATCAGTGTCGACTTACCCGCTCCGTTTTCACCTAAAAGCGCATGAATCTCGCCGGAGTTGACCACGAGGTTAATGTGGTCGTTCGCGACGAGCGATCCGAATCGTTTGGTGATTCCGCGGAGTTCGAGTTTCATCTTTTCATCCTTGAAGAGAATGGGACAGGGGCCGCCGAGACAGTGTCTCGACGACCCCCGACTTTAGCTTTTTACAGCCTAACCGAGCGGGTTGATCGACCCGTCGATGATGCCGGCCTGAAGTTCTGCCAGCTTGGCCTCAACGTCTGCCTGTGCGGTTGCACCGGAGTAGTTGGTGAGAGCCGACAGTGCCGTTCCACCGTTCTCGAGCGTTCCGAGGTAAACGTCACCCGTGAAGGCGCCGCCGTCAACCGCGATCTGCTTGATGATGTCGAACACTGCGAGGGTCATGCGCTTCTCGGCCGAGGTGAGTACCCATTCTGCGTACTCAGGCGAGGTAGCGGCGATGTCCTTGTCGACACCGATCATGCGTCCGTCAATGCCGGCTTCGGTGATGGCTTCGGAAACTGCACCGAACTGGTCGCCACCGACGGGGAAGAGGACGTCGGCGCCGGCTTCAATCTGGCCAGCCGCGATGGTCTTCGAGGTTCCCGAGTTGGGGACGAAGTCACCGATGAAGTCACCGGTCTCGGTTGCGGGGTCCCAGCCAACAACGGTGACATCCGTTGCGTTGTCAGTTCCCCACGCCATGGCTCCGTAGTAGTAGCCGGTCATGAAGTCGGTCACGGCAGGAATCTGCATTCCACCGTAGGTACCAACAACCTTGGTCGTCGACTGAGCAGCCGCGAGGTAGCCGGCGAGGTACGACGACTGGTTCATCGCGTAGTTGACAGGCTTGAGGTTCGTTGCACCGTTCGACCATCCGTCAATCGTGACGAAGCTCATCTCGGGGTTTGCCTCAGCAGCAACGTTGACTGCGTCGACAAGGTTGAATCCGACGGCGATTGTGATGTCGCAGCCCTGGTCAATCATGGCCTGAAGGTTCGGTCCGAAGTCATCGGGGGTTGCCGATTCGGCGTCCGCGATTTCAACTCCGAGCTCAGCCTTCGACTTTTCGAGACCTTCATAAACCGACTGGTTGAACGACTTGTCGTTCCACGAGCCTTCGTCCGAAACGGCGCAAGCCAGGTAGTCGATTGGCTCGACGGGTCCGGCGCCTTCGGTGGGTGCTGCGGCACAACCGGTCAGGATGACCGTGGCTGCGCTCGCAAGTGCGAGCCCAGTCCAGGCACGCGATGTGATGTTCTTCACAGGGTGATTCCTCTCATTGGATGGTGTGGTCCCAGTCCGGAGGATCCCGAACGGGCACCACGACTTCCTACATCTTATTGACGGGAGTGGCGAAACAATAGTTTTCCGCGGTGAAACGGCGAAAACACCACCGAATCGTTACATTGTCGAATCTTTTCGGCGAATTCGAGCCGCAACTACAGAACGGTGTCGTCTCCTGATTGGCGAATCTGTTCGACGATGTCCTTGACGCGCTGCGCGTGGGCCGCCGTCGTGACGAGCAGCGCATCGGGGGTGTCAACCACGACGATGTCCTTGACACCAATCAGCGAAATGAGCCGCTTCGTTTGCGACACGACCACTCCGCTAGAACCTTGATTCAGCACGCGCGTGTTTTCGCCCAGAGTGGCCAACACGTTCGCCCGACCATTGGTGTGAAGCCTCGCCAACGACGCAAAGTCTCCGACGTCGTCCCATTGAAAGTCCCCGGGGATGACCGCAAGCCGACCGTGTTCCGCCGCGGGCTCGGCGATCGAGTAATCGATGGCGACCTTGGGGATCGTCGGCCACACTCGCTCGAGAACGGCGGTGCGGTCGGGGGTGTCCCAGGCGTCCGCAATCTCGGCAATGGGTTCCGCCACATCGGGGCGGTTCGCTCGCAGTTCCTCGAGCAAAACGCTCGCCTTCGCGATGAACATTCCCGCGTTCCACAAGTGAGTATCGCCCTCAACATATTCGGTCGCTTTGTCGAGGCTGGGCTTTTCAATGAATCGAACCACGCGATGTGCGTGTTTCGCCGCGGCGACATCCAATTCTTCTCCCGACTCGATATACCCAAACGCGGTCGACGGCGAGGTCGGGCGGATGCCAATCGTCACGATGTACCCCGCCTCGGCGGTGGCAATTGCTTCGTTCACCGCAGCAATAAAGCGACGTTGGTCATCGATGACATGGTCAGCGGCGAACGAACCGACGATCGCGTCGGGGTTTCGTCGAACAAGAATTGCGGCGGCGAGACCGATCGCGGCGGTCGAATCCTTGGGCGACGGTTCGAGAACCGTGTTGTCCGCGGTGAGCATCGGCAGTTCGTTCGCGACGGCCTGCGCGTGTGTCGAACCGCACACCACCACAATGTTGTCTCCGACGATTGGTTCGAGCCGATCCCACGTTTCGACGAGGAGGCTACGCCCACTTCCCGTGAGGTCGTGAAGGAACTTCGGGGCGTCGGCACGAGACAACGGCCACAACCGAGAACCGACTCCGCCCGCAGGAATAACTGCGTAAAAGTTAGCTTCGCGGTGTGAGCTGGTCATGTCGTACAGCCTACGCGAGGGGGTTAGACTGGATTCAAATTGTTCGTGTTCCAGGAGGAATCGAGTTGTCAATCAAAACCCCCAGCAATCCGAAAACCGTGTTTCGAGGGACTCTCTATCGCGGACACGAGGGCATGTGGTCGTGGGTTCTCCACCGCATCACCGGCATCGCAATTTACTTCTTTTTGCTGGTGCACGTACTCGACACTGCAACCGTTCGCATCGATCCGCATTTGTACAACGTCGTCATGGCGGCCTACAAAACTCCGATCATGGGCCTCGGCGAAGCGGTTCTTGTTGCCGCCATCGTGTTCCACGCGTTCAACGGGTTGCGCATCATTCTGGTTGACATGACGGCCTGGGCGTCGCGCCACCACCGCGCGCTATTCTATGGCGTGCTCGTCCTCTGGACCGTCGTGATGGTCGCGTTCCTCCCCCGTCACCTGATGCACGTCTTCGGAGGTTAATCGTGAAACTGTTTCGTTTAGACCGCCTCGGGTGGATTTTCATGCGCGTTTCTGGGTTCATCCTCATCGGGCTGATTTTCACCCACCTCACCGTCAACCTCATGCAGGACGGTGGCGTCAAGGCGATCGACTTCGCATTCGTCGCCGGAAAACTCGCTGACCCCTTCTGGCAGTGGTTCGACGTCACGTTGTTATGGCTCGCACTCATCCACGGAAGTAATGGGATGAGGGTCATCATCGATGACTACGTCTACCGCCCCGGCGTAAAGCGTGGCTTGTTTGTGGCCCTGGGGGTCTCGACCGCGATGTTGATCGTTCTCGGAACGCTCGTGATTTTCACGCTCGACCCTTGCCCCGTGGGTTCCCCCGCGGACTTGCTTCCCTCGTTCTGCTCGGCCAGCTGACCTCTAGATATAAGGAGTTAACCGTGACCACGGTTCATCATCACGATTACGACGTTGTCATTGTTGGCGCGGGTGGCGCAGGCATGCGAGCGGCCATCGAATCGGCGCCTCACGCAAAGACCGCCGTCATCACCAAGTTGTACCCGACGCGTTCGCATACGGGTGCGGCGCAGGGCGGAATGGCCGCGGCCCTCGCCAACGTCGAAGAGGACTCGTGGGAGTGGCACACTTTTGACACCGTCAAGGGTGGCGACTACCTCGTAGACCAAGACGCCGCCGAGATCCTCGCAAAAGAAGCGATTGATGCCATCCTCGACCTCGAGAGAATGGGTCTTCCGTTCAACCGAACTCCGGATGGCAAAATCGACCAGCGACGTTTCGGTGGGCACACTCGCGACCACGGTAAAGCACCGGTTCGCCGCGCGTGCTATTCAGCGGACCGCACCGGCCACATGATTTTGCAGACGCTCTTCCAGAACTGCACCAAACTCGGTGTCGAGTTCTACAACGAGTTTTACGTTCTTGACCTGGTGCTCACGGAAGAAAAGGGCAAGACCCGCACGAGTGGTGTTGTCGCCTACGAGCTGTCAACCGGTGACATTCACGTGTTCAACGCGACCTCCGTCATCTTTGCGACCGGCGGTTTTGGCAAGATGTTCAAAACCACCTCGAACGCGCACACGCTCACGGGTGACGGCGTGGGAATCGTGTGGCGCAAGGGCATCCCGCTCGAGGACATGGAGTTCTTCCAGTTCCACCCGACCGGACTAGCCGGCTTGGGAATCCTGTTGACCGAAGGTGCTCGCGGTGAAGGAGCGATCCTTCGCAACGCGAGCGGCGAACGATTCATGGAACGTTACGCCCCGACCATCAAAGACCTCGCGCCGCGAGACATCATTTCTCGCTGCATGGTGCAAGAAGTTGCCGAGGGCCGTGGTGCCGGGCCAGACAAGGACTATGTCCTTCTCGACTGCACGCACCTCGGTGCCGAGGTCCTCGAAACCAAATTGCCGGACATCACCGAATTCGCACGCACCTACCTCGGTGTCGACCCGGTGACCGAACCGGTTCCCGTCATGCCGACCGCGCACTATGCGATGGGTGGAATCCCGACCACGACCGATGCCGAAGTGCTGTTGGACAACACCACCGTGATTCCGGGGCTCTACGCCGCTGGCGAGTGTGCTTGCGTCTCGGTGCACGGCTCTAACCGTCTCGGAACCAATTCGCTTCTCGACATCAACGTCTTCGGAAAACGAGCCGGTCGCAACGCAGCCGCTTACGCCAACAAGGCCAAGCGCCCCGCGCTGCCGAAGGGCACGGAAAAGTTTGTCGTCGACCTGATTGAAAAGATGCGAATGGCGGACGGTTCCGAAAACGTTGCTGCGATCCGCAAGGAACTGCAACTCGAGATGGATCGAAACGCCCAGGTGTTCCGCACCGAGGAATCCCTCTCGCACGCGCAGAAGGTTATCGAAGACCTTCGTAAGCGATACGAGAAAGTCGGGATCCACGACCGAGGCCAGCGGTTCAACACCGACCTGCTCGAGGCGATTGAACTCGGCTTCTTGCTCGATCTCGCTGAGGTCGTCGTTGTTTCGGCCCGCAACCGCAAGGAAAGCCGTGGCGGTCACATGCGCGACGACTTCCCCGACCGCAACGACAAAACGTACATGAAGCACACGATGGCGTACAAGAAGGGCGAGAAGATTACGCTCGATTGGAAGCCAGTCGTCATCACGAAGTACCCACCCATGGAGAGGAAGTACTAATGTCCGAACTCGGCGTGGTGCAATCGTTCACCGTTACTTTTATTGTTCGTCGCTTCAACCCGGAAACCGACGAGGAACCGTACTGGCAGGACTTCGACGTTGACATGTATTCGACCGACCGCGTCCTTGACGGTCTCCACAAGATCAAGTGGGAACAGGACGGCTCGCTGTCTTTCCGTCGCTCCTGCGCTCACGGAGTGTGCGGCTCGGATGCGATGCGTATCAACGGCCGCAACCGTCTTGCGTGCAAGACGCTGATCAAAGACCTCGACATCACTAAGCCCGTTTATGTGGAAGCGATCAAGGGATTGCCGCTCGAAAAGGACTTGATTGTCGACATGGAGCCGTTCTTCGCCGCGTATCGCGAGGTCCAGCCGTTCCTGCAGTCGACCTCAAAGCCGGACAAAGAAAACATCCAGACCCCCGAGCAGCGCGCCCGATTCGATGACACGACCAAGTGCATCCTGTGTGCGGCCTGCACGACATCGTGCCCCGTCTTTTGGACGGACGGTCAGTACTTTGGTCCGGCCGCGATTGTCGCTGCACACCGCTTCATTTTTGATTCTCGAGATGAGGCCTCTCAGGTCCGCCTCGACATCTTGAACTCGAAAGAAGGTGTGTGGCGTTGCCGCACCACCTTCAACTGCACCGAGGCCTGCCCCCGTGGTATCGAGATCACCAAGGCGATCTCTGAGGTCAAGCAAGCCACCATCAGCGGCGTTCGCCGCTAAACCGAGCGGGACCGTGCTGGCTACGCCCATCACCACCCCGAACCTCGCTTGATTGCGGACGCGATGTCGAAAGAGGTCCACTTGTGAACATTGTTTGTGTCACCTCATGCTTGTCGGGAATTGTTCACACCTACATTGCCGCCGAAGCGTTTCGGCGATCTGGCGAGACACTCGGTCACGAGATTTTTGTCGAGACGCAGGGGCCAACCGGATCGGGCCCCCTTGATCAGGGCCTCATCGATTCGGCCGACGGGGTGATTTTTGCGGCTGATCTCGAGATCATTGGGCGAGATCGTTTTGCGGGTAAGCCTTTTCTTCACGTCGATGTCGCCACTGCGATCCATGGATCCACCGACTTAATCCAACAACTGCTCGGTCAGGTTGGCGATGGCACCGCCCTACGAGTCAACGTCGCACAGCCAGAGGAATCGGTCCCGGCTAGATCTGAAAGTGGACACAAGAAGAAGGGATTCTTCGGGAAACTCTTCGGCGGCGGAAGCTAAGACCTCCCGAGCTCGCGCCGGGCGAACATAGGATTGACCCATGGTTACGCGTATCGCATCGGTCAACGTCAACGGAATTCGCGCCGCGTATCGCAAAGGTATGGGCGACTGGCTCGCCGACCGGAAACCCGACATCGTGGCCGTTCAAGAAGTCCGAGCAGAACGCGGGGACATCGACGCACTCGTCGATTCGACGTGGCACGTGATCAACGACGAGGCCACGGCAAAAGGCCGAGCGGGCGTCGCGATTCTGTCGCGGAGTGAACCGGTTGCCGTCCGCACCGAGTTTGGTGCAACCGACTTCGACAGTGCAGGGCGCTGGATTGAAGCGGATTTCACGATTGACGGAAAAACCGTGACCGTGGTGTCCTGTTACGTCCACTCGGGCGAGGTTGACACACCGAAACAGGTCGAAAAATTCAAATTCCTCGACGCGTTCGAAGCGCGCCTCGCCGAACTTGCCGCGGGTGGCGCGCTTGCTCTCGTCATGGGCGACCTCAACGTCGGTCACCGCACTCTTGATATCAAGAATTGGAAGGGCAACACGAAAAAGGCGGGGTTCTTGCCCACTGAACGCGAGTACTTCGACCGCATTGTCGGCGCTGAGGACGACCCGGCCTACAACGCCGGAGCCGGGCTTGGTTGGGTAGACCTCGGCCGTCGTTTCGCGGGTGAAGTTCCAGGGCCGTATACGTGGTGGAGCCAACGCGGCCAAGCGTTCGACACCGACACCGGATGGCGAATCGACTACCACCTGGCGACTCCGCCTCTTGCCGAAATCGCTATGACGTACGCCATCGACAAGGCGGATGCGTGGGATACTCGCTGGAGTGACCACGCTCCCGTTGTCATCGATTACGACATCTAAGGATTGACATGACCGGCCAACGACTGTTTTCGGGAATGCAACCGAGTGCGGAATCGCTGCACCTCGGCAATTACGCCGGCGCATTGTTGCAGTGGCGCGAGATGCAATCGACTCACGATGCGGTGTTCTGCGTTGTCGACCTTCATGCCATCACCGTGCCGCAGGATCCCGCGAAGCTCCGCGAAAACACCCGCCGAACGGTCGCTCAGTACATCGCGGCGGGAATTGACCCGGACCACTCGACGCTGTTCGTCCAGTCCCACGTCCCCGCGCACGCGCAACTCGCCTGGGTCTTCAACACCATCACGGGCTTCGGTGAAGCATCGCGCATGACCCAGTTCAAGGACAAGTCCGCCAAGCAAGGATCGGATTCGGCCAGTGTTGGGTTGTTCACGTACCCGATTCTTCAAGCCGCCGACATCCTCTTGTACGACGCCGTAACGGTCCCCGTCGGTGAAGACCAGCGTCAACACATCGAATTGACACGCGACATCGCGACACGTTTCAATTCTCGTTTCGGCGACACTCTGACCGTCCCCGAGGTTCGAATCCTCAAAGAATCGGCCAAGGTCTTTGACCTCCAAAACCCCGACTCCAAAATGTCCAAATCGGGAGAATCACCCCAAGGCATCGTGTGGCTGCTCGATGAACCGAGCGTGACGGCGAAGAAAATCAAATCAGCGGTCACCGATGCGGAACGTGAAATTCGGTTTGATCCGGCGGGAAAGCCTGGCGTGTCGAACCTTCTCGGAATTCTCTCTCTGTTGGGCGGATCGACCATTCCGTCTCTCGAGGCAGAATTCGCAGGCAAGGGTTACGGTGACCTCAAGGGAGCGGTATCCGACGCCGTCGTCGCCGAATTCGAGCCGATTCGGTTGCGCGCACTCGAACTCCTTGCGGACCCCGCCGAACTCGATCGGCTCCTCGCGGTGAACGCGGATCGGGCGGCGGAAATCGCAGAGGCGACTCTCTCGCGCGTGTACGACGCGATTGGCTTTCTGCCCCGCGCCTAATCCTTGGCTGATTCTTGGATATTGCCGTGGCAGGAATGTTCGAAGAGGGATACCATGGGAAAAGAGCACGTGCTCCGGGGTCAGTGAAAATCTGAGCCGGCGGTTAAAGTCCGCGACCCGTAAGGCCTCGGCCAAGCGGTTGACCTGGTGAAACTCCGGGACCGACGGTTAAAGTCCGGATGAGAGGATGCACGATGGGGTTCACCGAAGGTAGGTGTGCCTCGCGACGCCTTGTCGCATCCCCGGATTCCCTGCTCGGAAGGAGTCCACATGCCCATCAGTACATACGATGACGCGATGCGCCGCGCACGCGAGCTCGCCGAACGCGGTCCCCGAACGGGCGAGAACCCCCAGGTGGGTTGCGTTCTTGTCGACGACACTGGCGCGATCGTGGCGGAAGGCTGGCACCGCGGTGCGGGAACAGCGCACGCCGAGGTCGACGCACTGTCCAAAGTCGAAAGCGCGAGCGGGCTCACCGCCGTCGTCACGCTAGAGCCCTGCAACCACACGGGCCGTACCGGACCGTGCGCCGGAGCACTCATCGCGGCGGGTGTGGCACGAGTGGTGTATTCGCTCGACGACCCCGGACACGAATCAAGCGGAGGGGCAGAGACGCTCCGTACCGCCGGTATCGAGGTCGTTTCCGGTGTTCTGTCGGGCGAGGGCTACCAACTCGTCGAACGGTGGTTGACCGCAAACCGTCTCGGACGCCCCTGGGTCACGGCCAAATGGGGTTCGAGCCTCGACGGGCGAACAGCGGCCACCGACGGCACCAGCCAGTGGATTACCTCGGCCGAATCGCGCACGTACATTCACCTTTTGCGTTCGCAACACGACACAATCGCGATCGGAACAGGAACTGCAATCGCCGACAACCCGAGCCTCACTGCTCGAACCGCCGACGGAAACCTGTTCCCCAACCAACCACTCGCCGTCGTGATCGGCGACACCCCTCTCCCCGATGGATCGGGCCTGTGGAGCCACCCCCGCGGTGTCCTGCAGGAGTCCGGGAAACTCGGTGACATTCTCGAGCGTCTGTACGGCATCGGGATTCGCAGCCTGTTCCTCGAGGGAGGACCGCGACTAATGAACTCGTTCATCCGCGAAGGACTCGTTGACGAATACGTCGTGTGCCTCGCGCCGATGCTTCTCGGCGGAGACAAAACCGCTACGAGCGACCTGGGAATCGAGACACTGACCGACGCGCGTCGGTTGAACGTCACCAGCACCGAGGTCATGGGCGGCACCATCGTCATCACGGCTCGAGAGGCTCACTAGTGTTCACCGGAATCATTGCCGAACTCGGCACAATCACCGCAACCGAACAATCGGGCGATTCCGTCCGGGTAACTGTTCAAGCCCCTAAGGCCGTTGCCAAAGCGGGACACGGCGACTCCATCGCGATCAGTGGCGTCTGCCTCACTGTTCTCGATCAGACCGACGACTCGTTCACCGCAGACGTGATGGGTCAGACCATCGCGATGTCGAACCCGAACCAGTGGCACGACGGCCGCACCGTGAACGTCGAATCGGCGATGGCGGCCGGGGAACAACTCGGCGGTCACATCGTCCAAGGGCACGTCGACGGGACGGCGACCGTCCTCGAAACTCGACAGTCGGGTGATTGGCGTGTCGTTCGTTTCGCACTTAACAGTGAGCACGCGCCGCTGGTCGTAGACAAGGGGTCGATCACAATCGACGGGGTATCGCTGACCGTCTCGACCGTCGGTGACGATTGGTGTGAGGTGTCGCTGATCCCCGAAACGCTGGTTGCGACGACTCTCGGGTCCCTGGTCGTCGGAGACACCGTCAACATCGAAACTGACATACTCGCGCGTCACATCGCGCGACTCGCACACTTCACGAAAGGGGCGTTCGCATGACGCTCATCGAAACTGCCGTTGCCGAACTACGAGCCGGAAAACCCGTCATCGTCACCGATTCGACCGACCGCGAGAACGAGGGTGACGTCGTCATGGCGGCCGAACTCGTCACGACCGAATGGCTGGCGTGGACGATCCGCCACACGAGCGGCTTTCTCTGTGCCCCGATGACAAACGAACGGGCGAACGAGCTGGATCTGCCGCTCATGGTCGCCGACAACCAGGACTCGCGTCGTACCGCGTATACGGTCAGTGTGGACGCTGCTGAAGGCGTCACGACGGGCATTTCCGCCCACGACCGCGCCGAGACGCTGCGGGTGCTCGCAAACCCCGCAAGCGGGCCAGGAGACCTCATTCGCCCCGGCCACATCATCCCGCTGCGAGCGGTTGCCGGTGGCGTTCGGGAACGTGCGGGTCACACCGAAGCCGCCGTCGAACTCATGACCCTGGCGGGGCTGCAACCCGTTGCCGTCATCGGTGAAATCACCAATGATGACGGAAGCATGATGCGTGGCGCGACGCTTGCCGCATTTGCCGCCGAACACGAGCTCACCGTGGTTTCTATCGAGGAACTCGTTGAACACCTCGGATCCGAGTGGCAAGCCTCCCCCGACCCCAACACCCACCGATACTCGTTCGTCGTCGAGACCCAGGTTCCCACCGGACACGGTGCGTTTCGAATTCGTGCTTACCGCGACCACGAAACCCGCGTCGACCACGTCGCCATCGTCTCGGGAACGCCAGGCGACGGCGCACTCGTGCGACTGCACTCCGAGTGCCTCACCGGTGAAGCGATGGCGTCACTCAAGTGCGAGTGCGGACCGCAACTCGATGCGGCGATGGAAACCATCGACAAGGAAGGTGGCGTTGTCGTCTACCTGCGCGGTCACGAAGGCCGCGGGATTGGGCTCACCAACAAATTGAAGGCGTACCGTCTGCAGGAAGACGGTCTCGACACCCTCGATGCCAACCTCGCGCTCGGTCTTCCCGCCGATGCACGTGACTATGGTGTTGCCGCCGCGATTTTGAAAGATCTCGGGATCTCGTCCGTCCGGCTTTTGTCCAATAATCCGGAAAAGCGCCGTCAACTCATCGAGCACGGAGTCGAGGTTACGGAACTCGTTCCACTCGTCGTCGGCGTCGGAGACGTCAACATCGGTTATCTCGGTGCGAAGCGTGACCGTATGGGCCACCAGTTGCCCGGCGCTCTCGTCAACTCACCGATCACCGCCAAGGACGGTGAATAGATACGTGGCTGGTCACGGATCACCCGACATCGTCGCCGACGGGCGCGGTTTGGCCGTGACCGTGATTGCCGGATCGTGGCACGACGCCATCACCGACGGTCTGATCGCCGGAGCTCTTCGGGTTCTCGACGAAGCGGGCGCGACCCACACCCTGATTCGTGTCCCGGGCGCGTTCGAACTTCCGCTCGCCGCCCAGGCGGCTTTGCGGGCGGGTGCGGACGCGGTCGTGTGTCTCGGAGTCATCATCCGCGGCGGAACGCCTCACTTCGACTTCGTGTCGAACGCCGCGACGGACGGACTGACTCGGGTCGCCCTGGACGAAGGTAAGCCCGTTGGCTTCGGCGTCCTCACTCTCGATGACGAGCAACAGGGTCTCGACCGTGCGGGGTTGCCGGGTTCACGCGAGGACAAAGGGGCAGAGGCGGCACTCGCGGCACTCGCCACCGCGGTCACACTTCGCGCGATGAAGTCTTAACCAAGAAATAAGGCGCGCAGTCGACGCGAGACAACGACTACGCCGACACCGAGCATGAGCACGTAATATCCGATGTGCACCCAGATCATCGACGTCACGACACCGGTTGTGAGCACGCGGATGAGTTCGACCCCGTGCCAGAGCGGGAAGCATTGCACCATAATCTGAATCGCTTCGGGGTACACCGTGATGGGGAAGAACGTTGCCGAGAACAGGAACATGGGCAGCATGATCATCGGCAGCCAGTCCATCTGCTGGAACGTCTTCAGGTACGACGTGAACGCCATACCGATTGAGGCGAACCCGGCTGCGATCAGGATGACCGCGGGAATCGCGAGAATCGCCAGCGGTGAAAGGACGAGCCCCATCGTCTGCATCACGATGAGGAATCCGACCGCATAGACCCCTCCGCGCAACAGCGCGAGGGTGATTTCACCGATGGCGACGTCGAGCGGCCCCAGCGACGTCAGCAGCATCGTCTGATACAACTTTCCGAAGTTGAGTTTGAAGAAAACATTCCACGTCGAGTCGTAAATTGCACCGTTCATCGCCGACACCGCCAGGAGCGCAGGGGCGATGTACGCCCCGTACGGCACCGACGCGCCGTCGACATCGATTGATCCGATGATTCCGCCCAGTCCGATGCCCATCGAGAAAAGGTAGAACACGGGTTCGAAGAAGCCGCTGAGAATGATGAGGTAATTGTTGGACATCGTTGCCCGAAGTCCGCGTTCGATTACCGCGCGAGCGTTGCCGCCGGACATCCCCCCGAAACGCCGCTTGGGCGCGGTGGCGGCGCTGACACGGACTTCGGCGGTCATCGCGTCAACCTCGCGACGAACGACCGGTGCATGAAGTATCCCCCGATGACCGCGTAGGCGACCAGAACCAACAGGTGGGTTGCGGTCAACCAGATGGGCTCGATTGCGCCGTAACTGACGGTTCTACCGAGCTGGGTTGCGTGCCAGAGCGGCGAAATCCATCCGAGCCACTCGAGCCAGTCGGGAACCTGCGAGAGCGGGAAGAAGGTCCCCGAGAACAAGAACATGGGCATGACGACGAGTCGCTGAATCAGCGCAAACTGTCCTGTGTCGTCCTCGAGTCTCGCTGCGTACGCACCCAGTGGTGTGAGTATCGAGAACGCGCCGAGAATGGCGATGGGGATCATGAGCCATCCCGAAGCGAACGGAACCGCCCCAAACGCGACGAGAAAACCGTAAAAGATTCCGGCGGTGAAGGCGAAACGAATCGTCAGGTGAACGAGGAACCCGCCGACGATTTGTCCGGGCGAAATCGGTGTTGCGTGGATGGCAAAGAAAACCTTGTGCCACTTGAATCCGCTGAGCACGGGGTACATGCCTTCTTCCGCGCCGACCGACAAGATCGTCGACATGAGAAGCGCGGGAGCGACAAAAACGAGAAACGGGACGCCGTCCATCCCCTGGGGGATGAGGTTCGCCAACCCGATTCCAAGGGCGAGCAGGTACATGAGCGGGTTCCCGAAGGAGGACGTGACGACGTAGCTGATGTACCCGCGCATTTCGCGCAAACGGAGCTCTGCGACGTACCACCAACCCCAGCGGCGCGGGTTCGCCGCCGCCGCCTTGATGTCGGCGACGTTTTTCATTCGACGAGGGTCCGACCGGTCAGGCGAAGGAACACATCCTCCAACGACGAACGTCGGACGAGGCTCGTCGTCGGGTGGTGACCACGTTTCGTGATGACGGCAAGATCGCGTTCGCCGTTATCGCTGTAAATCAAGATTCGATCGGGCAGGATTTCCTGACGCTCGCCGATGTCGGCGATTGATTTTGCGACGATCTTGTTATTGTCCGAACCGTACCGAACTTCGAGAACCTCTTTGCTGGAATACTGGCGAATCAACTGAGCGGGCGAGCCCTCGGCCATAATTGCGCCCTTGTCGACAACGATGATGCGATCACTGAGCTGTTCCGCTTCGTCCATGTAGTGCGTCGTGAGGACAAGTGTCGTCCCCTGCTCTTTGAGGCGAAACAAACGGTCCCACAGAATGTGGCGTGCTTGCGGGTCGAGTCCCGTCGTCGGCTCGTCGAGGAGCAACATCTGCGGGTCGTTCATGAGTGAACGAGCAATCGTCAACCGACGCTTCATTCCGCCGGAGAGCGGCTCGACCTTGGATTTGGCGCGGTCCGTCAACTGAGCGAACTCGAGCAGTTCATCGGCCCGCTTCGCGACCGCGGCGTGTGACATTCCGAAGAATCGCCCGTAGGTAATCAGGTTTTCGCGAACACGCAATTCCTCGTCAAGATTGTCTTCTTGGGGAACGACACCGAGTTGTGAACGGATTGCGGGACCGTCCGTATTGGGATCCATTCCGAGGACCTCGAGGTTACCTGAGGTCCGCGTCGACACCGCGGCAATCATTTTCATCGTCGTGGACTTGCCGGCGCCGTTGGGGCCAAGAAGGCCGAAGGATTCCCCTCGCTGTACCTCGAACGAGATTCCGTCGACGGCAACGAAATCGCCATACTTCTTGACGATGTTTTCAGCGCGAATCACGGGTCCAGACACAAAGACTTATCCTAGTACGGAGGGGTGTCTCACGTCTGGCTGAGACCAAACGATGAGTGCAACCCCGACAACTCACGCAAAGGACGGTCATGTCATCACCTCGTTTCGGCGGATTCCGCCGCGGTGGCGGCCCCACCGACGACAGCGGCCCCAAGGCGACCTTCTCGCAATTGGTTCCGTACCTGCTCGAACACAAAAAGATTCTGATCGTTGTCGTTCTCTTGAGCCTGCTCGGGGCCGGCGCGTCTCTCGGCCAACCGCTCATTGTCGCCCAGGTCATCTCCACTGTTCAGGCAGGAACCGAACTCGGGTGGCTTGTTCCCGGACTCATTGTGCTCGTTGTGGGCGGGGCGCTGCTGTCGAGCATTCGCCATTACCTGTTGCAGCGCACGGGCGAGAGCGTGGTCCTGTCATCCCGCCGCCACCTCGTCTCGCGACTCCTCAACCTCCCCATCAGTCAGTTCGACGCCCGACGCACGGGCGACCTCGTCTCGCGAGTCGGTGCCGACTCGACCATGTTGCGGGCGGTGCTGACGCAAGGACTCGTCGAGGCAATCGGCGGTTCGGTGACGTTCGTCGGCGCAATCATCGCGATGCTCATCATCGACAGCGTGCTCTTTGGTCTCACGTTCGCCGTCGTGATTGCGTCCATCATCATCGTCATCGTCTTATCCCGCCGAATTCGCGTGTATTCGCGAATCGCGCAGGACCGCGTCGGTGACCTCACTGCATCGGTCGAGCGCGCAATCTCGGCGGTCAGGACCGTTCGCGCGGCTAACGCGGTTCAGCGCGAAATCGACACGGTCGACACCGATGCCCGTGGTGCCTGGCGGGCGGGGCTTGACGTCGCGCGCATTTCGGCGTTCGTCGTTCCGATCTCGAGCATCGCGATGCAGGTGTCGTTCCTCGTGGTTCTGGGTGTCGGCGGATTCCGTGTCGCAAGTGGCACCATCGAGGTCGCGCAACTCGTCTCGTTCATCCTCTTCTTGTTCATCATGATCATGCCCCTCGGCCAGGCCATCGGCGCCTTCACCTCGGTGATGCAAGCGCTAGGTGCTCTCGGACGAATTCAAGAGATCATCGAACTGCCAGGCGAAACTGAGGGCGACGTCGTCACCGAGCGTCTCGATGGCGAACTCGGGAAAGTCGCGATCGAATTCGACAACGTCTCCTTCGCCTATGACCCCGAGACCCCGATTCTTGATTCGGTGTCGTTCGCGGTCAAAACCGGGACACGCATCGCTCTCGTCGGCCCAAGCGGTTCGGGGAAGTCGACGATTTTGTCACTCATCGAACGTTTTTACGACCCGCAATCCGGTTCGATTCGACTCGGAGGGCATGATGTCCGTTCGCTCGATCGAGCCGAGCTTCGTGCGGCAATCGGCTACGTCGAACAAGACGCACCCGTGCTCGCTGGATCGATTCGCGACAACCTCGTGTTGGGTGCACCGAACGCATCCGACGCGGACTGCGTCGCCGTGCTCGGCGAGGTCAACCTCTCAAACATCGCGGACCGGGATTCGCGTGGAATTCACGCTCCCGTCGGCGAGGGTGGTGTTTTGTTGTCGGGCGGGGAACGCCAGCGCCTCGCGATCGCACGTGCGCTTCTCGCTGCCGCGCCGATCCTGTTGCTCGACGAGTCGACGTCGAGTCTTGACGGTCTCAACGAACAGTTGATGAAGGACGCAATCGATCGGGTCTCTGCCCAGAGGACGCTTATCGTCATCGCCCACCGGCTATCGACCGTCATCGACAGC
This sequence comes from Microbacteriaceae bacterium, assembly GCA_044353905.1. Lineage (GTDB taxonomy): Bacteria > Actinomycetota > Actinomycetes > Actinomycetales > Microbacteriaceae > MWH-TA3. Next base: position 23,875 of record JBILBA010000007.1, read on the forward strand.
GACCAAATCGTCGTTCTTCGAAAGGGTGTTGTTTTGGGCGTGGGCACTCACAAACAACTTCTGAAAACCGTTCCGTTGTACCGAGAATTGGCCGAGACTCAGTTGCTCTCGCCGGTCGAGGCCTAAGAGAAGTCGGCGTCGGGCGCGAGCGTTGCTCCGATACTTGTTCGCATTTAAGGTTAGATTTTAGATTCCGACCACTAAAATTGAGAAATGCCCAATGAACAGAATTCTCTGTCAAAACTATCGGGAATAAGACTTCGCGTGGTTGAAAAAATCATGCGCCCGAGCTTTTTGATCCTACGTATCTCGGTGGTGACAGGAATTGTCAGCGTCTTGATTTGCGGTTTTATTTACTTGAATGCGGTGGCCAGTATCCGTGCAGAATTTGAAACAGAGAAGGCACAGTCTTCCAAGGTGCGCGAGGCAACCGTCAGCTCCGCCAACAACGCCTTGGCGGCAGCGGTTGGCAAATTGAAAAGCACAACTGACAAGGTATCGGGACTAAAAAGGCAAAACGCGAAGCTGAGTAAACAGGTACTCAATGCCCAACGTAGCGTTGCGGAACTTGAAACAAAACTCGCGAGGTACCAATGATTGACGTAGCCGAGAAAAAGCTGCCGCTAAGGCCGCTGTTTCGAGCCATTCGCATTGTCGGCGTTTCGCTGATTGCGCCATTGGTTTTTAGCGTTGCGACAGTCGGCGTCGTTAGCGCCGAACAAACCCGAATCAACCAAGAACGTGCAGACTATGAAGTTTGGTCCCTCGAGAAAGACAAAGAAGCTGCGATTGAGATTGCGGGGTTCACCGATGAACTAGAGACCGTAGTTTCAAAGCTTTCGCGACTTGAACCACCGCTACGTCGGCTAGAAAAGACGAACGCCCGTCTTGAGCGACAGCTCAGCAAACTGAGTAGCCAAGAGCAAAAACTTGCTGTTGCAATATCCGACGCTGAAGAAGAAGCTCTCCACGAACGACTAGCTGTGCTGCTGATGAACGAGTTGTGGGAGCAGTGCCCAAGCCTTTACGGGACGATTTGGTGGAATTTCGAAGACGATGGAACTTACAACGGATCGGAGTTTTGGACTTTCAAACTTGAGTCAGAGGATGGGATTGTCGACTATTGGAACATATACGATCTCGGAAATTCTTGGGACATGGGCGTCAACGACCTAACCCGAAGAGGTTGGATCGATTACTACGGTTGTCCCGGTTGGCTCGGGCTGACAAGAAAGTAACGTCCTAAGAGAAGTCGGCGTCGGGCGCGAGAGGCGGCAGGAACGAGCTGGGTGCGTTGAACCCGTGCGCGAGCATCCCATTGGATTCGCGCAAGTAGCACGTGCCACAGAGCGACTCGTAGGTCACACTGTCGCCGTCGATGGCGACCTGTGCGCCGTCGAAAATGAACTGGCCATTGACGAGTCGAGCGTTGAACATCGCTTTTCGCCCGCATCGACAGATTGTCTTCAATTCCTCGAGAGCGTGTGCGACCTCGAGAAGTCGGCGAGAACCGGGGAACGCGATTGTCTGAAAGTCGGTGCGAATTCCATAAGCCAGGACCGGCACGTCCTCAAGAATCGCGATGCGCAGAAGGTCATCGACCTGGTCGACGCTGAGGAACTGCGCCTCGTCGAGAAGCAGACACGCGACATCCTGGCCGGTCGTTGCTTTGGTTTGAGCGCGATACGCATCGAACATCGTGCGGACATCATCGTTCGGTCCTATCACGAAATTCACGGCACGTTCGACTCCAAGGCGCGACACGATCGACGCTTCGCCCTTCGTGTCGATGCGGGGTTTCGCGATGAGCACTTGTTGCCCGCGTTCCGCATAGTTGTAGGCAGCCTGAAGCAACGCCGTGCTCTTGCCGCTGTTCATCGCGCCATATCGGAAATACAACTTCGCCATGAGACGAGCGTACCGAACTGTGCCCGTCCTTAGGATGGACACGTGCACCGCCTCGCCGCAATCTCTCTGGTCTGCGGTGCGGCATTAGGGCTCACGGGATGCTCCACCAATCCGGCCGCTCAATTGGACGACCTGCGCGAACGGTTCGTCGCGGCGGGAGGGGAGTGTTCCGACTGGACCTCGCTCGAGAAACCGCTCGCCCTCGACGCAAAAACCTGCGCGGAGGGTGCCGCCCTCATCGTCTTCGAATCGACCGAAGACCGTGCGGATTTCATCAAATCCGAGTTAGAGACAAACGATCAAATTCGTGCGCGAACTCACATCATCGTGTCGAAGGACGAATGGCTCGTCATCGACAGTCTCGCCGTCATCGTCCGCGTCATGCCCGCATTGGGCGGCATGATCAGTGGTCGCAACGGGGCGAACCCGTGACCGCGGTTTAGAGGCTGCGTTCCGCCATCTCGACCACGTTCTGCAACAGCAGCGCGCGGGTCATGGGGCCGACTCCGCCCGGGTTCGGGGAAACCCACGCCGCGACACCTCGGACATCATCATCGACGTCCCCGGCGATTCGGGTGGATCCGTCGGGGTTCGTCACACGCGAGACGCCCACATCCAGGACGATCGCACCCGGCTTGACGTTGGCGGCCGTCACGATTGACGGCGAGCCCGCGGCCGCAACAATCACATCCGCCGTCTTCAGGTGGTCGGCAAGGTTCCGCGTCCCCGTGTGCGTGAGGGTCACGGTGGCGTTGATTTCTTTGCGAGTGAGAAGAGACCCAATGGGTCGACCGACGGTGATTCCGCGACCGATGACGACGACGTTGAGTCCGCTCCACGAAATCCCGTGGCGTTCGACGAGTTCAATGACCCCGCGCGGGGTGCACGGTAGTGGCCAGGTGATCAGTCCGGACGCGCGATTGACGAGTCGTCCGAGGTTCATCGGGTGGAGGCCATCGGCATCCTTATTCGGATCAATGCGTTCGAGGATCGCATCGGTGTCGATGTGTTTCGGCAAGGGCAGCTGGACGATAAACCCCGTGACGTCGTCGTTGGCATTCAACTCGTCGATGACGGCTTCGACCTCGGCCTGTGTCGCGTTGTCGGGAAGCTCGCGGCGGACCGACGCTATTCCAACCTCGGCGCAATCCTTGTGCTTGCCGCCCACGTACCACTCGGACCCTGGGTCGTTCCCAACCAATACTGTTGCGAGTCCCGGCGTGACACCCTTGGCGCGAAGTGCGTCAACGCGATCCTTGAGGTCGCTCTTGATTGCCCCGGCGGTCGCCGTGCCATCCAGCAACCGCGCCGTCATCGTCGTTACTGCTCGAGGCCGTTGTAGAGCGGGAACGCGTCGGTGAGTACCTTGACGCGCCGTTTGAGTTCGACGGCATCTGGGTTCGGCATCAGCGCGTGGGCAATGATGTCGGACACCTCGGTGAATTCGGCGTCGCCGAAACCGCGGGTGGCGAGTGCCGATGTACCGATGCGAACACCCGATGTGACCATCGGCGGGCGGGGGTCAAAGGGAACCGAGTTTCGGTTGACCGTGATTCCGGCGTCATGGAGAAGGTCTTGCGCTTCCATTCCGTTCACGGTCGAATTACGAAGGTCGACGAGGACCAGGTGAACATCGGTTCCACCGGTCAGCACACCGACACCAGCGGTCGTAGCATCGGCCGCGGTGAGGCGCTCAGCGAGAATCTGCGCGCCGCGAATCGTGCGCTCTTGGCGTTCCTTGAACTCTGGGGCGGCAGCGAGCTTGAATGCCGTCGCTTTTCCGGCAATGACATGCATGAGAGGTCCGCCCTGTTGCCCGGGGAACACGGCAGAGTTCAGCTTTTTGCCCAGTTCCTCGTCACGCGACAGAATCAGACCCGATCGCGGTCCCGCAAGCGTCTTGTGCACGGTTGTGGATACCACATCGGCATAGGGAATCGGGCTCGGGTGGACTCCGGCTGCGACAAGCCCGGCGAAGTGAGCCATGTCAACCCAGAGCTTCGCGCCGACCTCGTCCGCGATCTCGCGGAATGCGGCGAAGTCGAGGTGGCGCGAGTAGGCACTCCAGCCGGCGATGAGGACCTGGGGCTTGTGTTCCAGCGCCAAATCGCGAACGACGTTCATGTCGACGAGGAACGTTTCCGGGTCGAGCCCGTAGGCAACCGCGTTGTACAAGCGGCCCGAGAAGTTGAGCTTCATGCCGTGCGTGAGGTGACCACCGTGCGCGAGTTCAAGACCGAGAATCGTGTCGCCCTTGGTGGCGATGGCGTGCAGGACGGCCGCATTCGCGGTCGCGCCAGAGTGCGGCTGGACGTTCGCGTACGCCGCACCAAACAATGACTTTGCGCGCTCAATCGCGAGCGATTCGGCGATGTCGACGAATTCACAGCCACCGTAATAACGCTTACCGGGATACCCCTCGGCGTATTTGTTCGTGAGGACCGAGCCCTGAGCCTGCAGGATCGATCGGGCCACGAAGTTCTCGGATGCAATCATCTCGAGATAGTCCTGCTGTCGACCGAGTTCGAGTTTCAAAACCTCGGCGATCTCGGGGTCAACCTCGGACAGGGGGGCGTTGAATGTGTGAATGTCGTTCACGGGGCTCCTCGCGAAGTGGTCTGTTCTGACATCATTCTAGTTTGCCCAGAGCGCTCGTTCTCTGCGCCTCGCGATGAGTGCAACCGCCGCACCACCGACCAGAACAATCGCGCCAAAGTAGGGAAGTGCGCTGATCCCGAACGGCACCAGCAGCACCCCACCGAAGAACGAGCCGCTGCCGATTCCGAGGTTCCACGCTGTGGTCCGCATCGCCCCGGCGAAGTCTCGAAGGCGTGGGCTCGACAATTCCATGATGTATTGCCCGAACAGCGGTTCGGTCACGGCAAAACCGAGGCTCCACAACGCGCACGCGACGATTGCCGCTTCTTGCGAGCCGGCGACCAGGTCCAGGAGGATCATCATGCTCGCCATGTACAGAATCGCGAACGCAATGTTCCTCGACAGATTTTCGGGGCGGCGTCCCAGCCGTTCGGCGACGAGAATCCCGATGGTGCCGCCGACGCCATACGCCGCGAGCGGAACAGCAACGGTCAGCGGTGTGAAACTGGCGACCTCGATGAGGAACGGCGCGATGTAGGGGTAAAACAAGTTCCCCCCGCCGACGACGAGGAAGACACCCGAGACCCCGAGCAACACCATCCGGAAGGACCGGTCGCGGACGGCCGAGTGCACCTCGTCTGGGTTCTCGAGGTGGGGATTCGGAACGGGAATCAGCAGGAAGTACAGTCCGACGCTCGCACCAATTGTCAGAGCCGTCATGATGAGGAATCCGGCTCGCCAGTCGGAAATCGCGGCGAGCGCCGACCCGAGAGGCAACCCGGCGATGAACGCGAGGTTCGCGCCGGCCGAGATGAACAGGAATCCTCGTGACCGCCATTGACCGGGCAACATCGTCGTCACGTAACCCGTCGCGATCATCCAGAACATTCCGTTGCCGAGGCCTCCGATAATGCGGGAAGCAAACAACACGTCGTAGTTGGGCGCCAGCGAAGCCATGACGTTCGAGGCGGTGAACAACCCCACCGACACAATGAGCAAGGACTTGCGGCTGAAGCGCCGAGTGGTCAACGACAGTGGGATGGCGGTTAGAACGACGGTCGCAGCCCACACCGACACGAGGAATCCGATTTGCGACGTGCTGACATCGAGGTCAGCCGACATCGACGGCAACATGCCTGTCGGCAAAAACTCGGACGTCACCGTGGCAAAGACCGTGAAACCGATAGCCGTCATTGCCGCCCACGGGAAGCGGTCGGTCGATGTGGAATAAGTGCTCATACTGTTGACAGCCTAGGACTTATCGCCCCGCCGCAAACGCGGCGAGTAGCGCGCGCGAACTACGCGAGTCGCTTCTGGAGGTTGGCGTCGAGGGTCGCGAGGAACTCCTCGGTCGTTTCCCACTTCTGGTCGGGACCGACGAGCGACGCGAGATCTTTCGTCATGTGCCCCGCCTCGACCGACGCGATGACGACCTCTTCGAGGGTTACCGCGAAGTCAATGAGCGCCTGGTTTCCGTCCAACTTCCCGCGGTGCTGTAGGCCACGGGTCCACGCGTAAATCGATGCAATCGGGTTCGTCGACGTGGGCTTTCCCTGTTGGTGATCGCGATAGTGCCGCGTCACGGTTCCGTGGGCCGCTTCGGCTTCAACAATCTTGCCGTCCGGCGTGGTGAGGACCGACGTCATAAGTCCGAGTGATCCGAAGCCCTGTGCCACGGTGTCCGACTGGACATCTCCGTCATAGTTCTTGGTCGCCCAGACGTATCCGCCCTCCCATTTCATCGCGCTCGCAACCATGTCGTCGATGAGGCGGTGTTCGTAGGTGATTCCGGCCTTGGCAAACTTGTCCGCAAATTCCGTCTCAAAGATCTCTTGGAAGATGTCCTTGAATCGACCGTCGTACGCCTTGAGGATGGTGTTCTTGGTCGACAGATAGACGGGGTAGTTCCGGGTCAAACCGTAGTTGAGCGAGGCGCGAGCAAAGTCGCGAATCGAGTCATCGAGGTTGTACATCGCCATCGCGACGCCGGCGCTGGGAGCCTGGAAAACCTCGAACGACTGAGCCTCGGTGCCGTCGGCCGGAGTGAACGAAATCGAGAGCGTTCCGGGGCGGTCAAACGTGAAATCGGTCGCGCGGTACTGGTCACCGAACGCGTGACGGCCGACGATGATGGGCTTGTTCCAGCCGGGTACCAAACGTGGGATGTTCGAGATGATAATCGGCTCGCGGAAAATCACACCGCCGAGGATGTTGCGAATCGTGCCGTTCGGGCTCTTCCACATCTTCTTAAGTTTGAATTCCTCGACGCGCGCTTCGTCCGGTGTGATCGTCGCGCACTTGACGCCGACACCGTGCTTTTTGATGGCGTTGGCAGAATCAATCGTGATCTGGTCATCCGTCTCGTCACGCTTCTGAATCGAGAGGTCGTAGTACTCGAGAGTCAGGTCGAGGTAGGGGTGAATCAGGCGGTCCTTGATGAACTGCCAAATGATTCGAGTCATTTCATCGCCATCGAGTTCTACGACGACGCCTTCGACCTTGATTTTTTCCACGGATAAACCTTTCGTTACAACTAGTCCCCCCAGTCTATTCCACCGCCGACGGTGAGAAATCTGGGTGAGCCATAGACAATTTGGTATCATTTTGATACCATTAGAGCATGGCAATGACTCTCCGGCTAGAACCCGAACTCGACAACGACCTTGGTGATGTCGCCGAACTTCTCGGACTCTCCAAGCAACAGGTTGTGGCACAAGCGGTCGCGATCTTCCTTGAAGCGCAAAAGAACCGTCTCGAAATGCGCCGCACTGTAGAAATGATTCTCCAACGTGACGCCGAACTGATGAAACGGCTAGAAGACTCGTGACTCGATATGTGAGTCTCGAGGGGTTCGTCGTTGAACTCGAAACAATCGGGTTTCACGTGCGTGACCTTGGTTTGGTGCACTCGGCACTCGAACGCCCCGCGACAACCCTGATGGGTACCGACGCATACGCGACCATCGACGCCAAGGCCGCCGCACAAACGGAATCACTTGCTCGAAATGACCCCTTTATGGATGGGAACAAGCGCTCGGCGTGGATTGCGCTCAATCACTTTTTGCGCATCAACGGTTACCTGCTGTTCGCGACGCAAGACGATGCCTTCACATACATTCAGAGCGTTGCCACCGGTCAATTTACGCTGGATGAATCCGCCGCATGGATCGAAGCCCACCGCCGCGCAATCTGACCCATTCCTCGTCGGTGCCTCGGGATACTCTCGGAATAGAAAAGAGATAACGAGAGAAAAGAGGAGAAATGGAAAAGACATACAGCTCCCGGGACGGGCGCTACCAACACATCGAGGTTCGCCGGGAACGGGACGACATCACATTCGTCGGTGATCGCTCTGGCTCGGATTGTTACCACACGCTGAAGGCCGAAAACTTCGCGGCGTTCGTCGCGAGCATCGGACAGCCCGCCGACGTTGACATCATGACCGCGATTGGGACGGTCCTGGATTCAGAACCGTCCCAACTGTGGGACGCGATTCACGACGGATTGACGGAAACCGACTTTTCGTGGCAGTCGATGAGCGAGATCGACGACATGATGGACGCCTTCGACTCGATGCGCGGCTAACTCTTAGACCGCGTACTTGTTGCCTTCGGCTGCCGCCTTTGACGGGAGCACGCTGACGACCAGGTTGAAAACCAAAATCGCGAATCCGGAAATGAGCGGGAGAGCGGCGACCCCCAGTAGTGGCAGGATTTCGGCGGCCAATGCCTCACCCGTCAAGGTTCCTGTAAAGGCGGCGAGGATTACGGGAATCGCGGATGCGGCGGCAACGAAGAACAAGATTGCGGGTACGAGATACAACAGCAGCCACTTGCCCGAGAAACCCGCATCGTGAAAACGACGCACGGAAACTGCGAATGAGGGAATCAGAATCCCCAAAGACCACACAAGCGAGATTCCGCTGGCAACGACGTTGGGATCGTTGGGATCCCCCATGGCCGCGTCGAGCACGACCGCCACAATCAAACTGAACAGAGCAAACCACCAGTATTCGGCGCGAGTCGCGACCCCTTTGAAATCGGCGTACTTGGTAAACACGGTCTTGATTGCGGTGACGAAATTCATTATTTAGTCCTCTCGAGAAACAGTGTGCTGTGATGCCATCGTAGACGCGAAACGTGAATCTTCACCAGCTAGTGAAAAAAGTGTCGCTCGTTGGTGAAATACATCGTGACGCCTGCAGCGGTCGCGGCGGCGAGTACCTCTTCGTCGCGCACTGATCCGCCGGGTTGAACTATCGCGGTGACGCCCGCATCGAGCAAGACCTGGAGTCCGTCGGCGAAGGGGAAGAATGCGTCGCTGGCCGCGACACTTCCGCTCGCTCGGTCGCCAGCTCTGGTCACTGCCAGGTGGCACGAGTCGACGCGATTGACCTGACCCATGCCGATCCCAACCGAAGCGCCGTCTTTGGCCAGCAGGATGGCGTTCGATTTCACCGCACGGCAGGCTCGCCACGCAAATTCGAGATCCGCCAGAGTGGCCGCGTCCGCCGGTTCGCCCGTGACGAGCGTCCATTCGACTGCCGGGGCGAAGAAGCGATCAACGTCTTGGACGAGAAACCCGCCCGAGACCTGCCGCACTTCGCGTTCTGTTGGGGCAAACCCTTCAGGGAGCGCCAGCAGCCGAAGGTTCTTCTTCGTCGTGAGGATGGCGAGCGCGTCCGCGTCAAAACCGGGGGCGACAATCACCTCGGTAAACACGTCGACGATTGATTCCGCCGCAGCTTTGCTGATCGCTCGGTTCGACGCGATCACACCACCGAAGGCCGAGACGGGGTCGCAGGCATGAGCGCGGGCGTGGGCCTCGGCGATGGTCGATCCGACAGCGATTCCGCAGGGGTTCGCGTGCTTGACGATGGCGACGGCTGGTTCGGCGTGGTCAAAAGCCGCACGAACGGCCGCGTCCGCGTCCACAAAGTTGTTGTACGACATCGCTTTGCCGTGCAGTTGTGTCGCCTGCGCGATTCCCGCGCCACCGTGGACGCCAAAGACCGCCCCGGCCTGATGGGAATTCTCGCCGTATCGCAGAGTGTCGAGCTTTTCCGCAGCGATTCGAAGAGCCGGGGCGAAACCCGATTCGTCGTGCGGGTATTCGTTCTGCATCCACGTCGCAACAGCCGAGTCATACCCCGCGGTGTGAGCGAACGCGCGCCCGGCGAGAACTCGGCGTTGCTCGAGAGTTGTCCCGCCAACGGCCACAGCGTCGATGACTTCGGCGTAGTCGCTCGGGTCAACGACGATAGCAACGTTGTGGTGGTTCTTGGCCGCCGCTCGAACCATGGCCGGACCGCCAATGTCGATGTTTTCGACGATGACGGTCGGGCCGGCACCGCTCGCGACCGTTGCAGCAAATGGATACAGGTTGACAACAATGAGCTCGAACGGCTCGATTCCCATTTCCGCGAGTTGGGTGACATGAGAGTCGTACCGAAGGTCCGCGAGTATCCCCGCGTGAATCGATGGGTGCAGTGTCTTGACACGACCGTCCAGTGATTCGGGAAAGCCCGTGACCTCGCTGACTTCCGTGGCATCGAAACCCGCGTCACGAATCGTCTGACACGTCGACCCCGTTGACACCAACTCGACACCGGCCGCCGAGAGTGCGCCCGCGAGCGCAAGGAGGTCCGTCTTGTCGCTCACCGAAATGAGTGCGCGACGAATCCGAATGCGATCCAGGGAACGATCGGGGGCGGGAAGCGCGGAAACCATCAGTTCTCCTCAATCGCAGTTTCGCGGTTCGCGATGTCGCGAACCACGTCAGCGAGCAACTCGCGCTCAACAATCTTGATTCGGTCGTGCAGGGTCGATTCCGTATCCCCGTCCATGACGGGAACGCGGCGCTGAGCCAGTATCGGGCCGGTGTCGACTCCGTCGTCCACGACGATCACGCTCGCGCCGGTCTCGGTGACTCCCGCCTCGAACGCGTCTCGGACCGCGTGGGCTCCGGGGAATTCGGGCAGAAGAGCGGGATGCGTATTCAGAATCATGGGGGCGAATCGGCGCACGAACGCTGGAGGCACGAGCCGCTGGAAGCCCGAGAGAATCACGAGGTCTGGCGTGAACTCGTCAATCCGGTCACCGAGTCGAGAGCCCCACGCATCACGCTCGCCACCGGGTTCGAAAGGCTCAACGAAGGTGGGGATGTCGTAGTACCGCGCGTGATTCAACCCAGATGCGTCCACGTCGGCGCCGACCGCGACGACGGTCGCGGGGATCGTTCCCTCTGCACAGGAATCGAGGAATGCGCGCAGATTCGACCCCTGACCCGAGATGAGAACCACGACGCGCCCCATGTGTTCAGTTTACCGACGGGCGCATGACGGATTTCTGACTAAATGAAGCGCATCGCCTTCGAATCGCGAACCAGTTTCCCGAGGAACAGTCCCGCGAGCGATCCGGCAAACACCCCGCCCGCGAGGACGAGACCGACGGCGATGGGGTCGATTCCGACCTGCGCGAATCGACCCGGTCCGGCCGAACCCGTCGCGTACGAACCGACCAGGACGGTTGTCAGCGCGATGGCTGCCGCTGTGATCGCAGCGGTGACGACAACACGACCGAGATCGGCAAGGTCCCCCGGGTTGAAAATCTGACCGCGCGAGCGAAGTTCGACGGCGAATCGAGTCGCGGCGATGAAGGCAAGAACCGCGGGAAGCACAGTGACCCACTCGCCGAGGGAGTTCGACTGGGGGATGGCCCCCAACAGTGGGATTGCGGGCACAGCGCCAACCGTGGTCGCAAACGGCGACACAATCGCACCGATTCCCAAGGAGAATCCCGGGCCGGCGATCCACGAAATCATCCAGACCAGCGCGACCGGAATCAACGCGAGTTGAGCGACGGTGATCACCAGTCCACCGAGGATTCCGGAGTGAAGCGCTTCGTACAATGCGATTTCGGTCGAAAACCCGAGGACAATCAGCACCACAAGGGCGATTGATGCGATGGCCGCGAGCCCCGCCAATGTGGCGCCCGCGATGCGCAGTGCGGTGCCAATCACGTCACGCCACGCGCTCGGGATCTCGGGAATCAGTGCGCGCGACGACCGATCGTCTTCCCACGGCTTCCAGCCGATGACAAGGCCAAGGACGAACGGCGCGAGAACCCGGGCGGTGCCCGAGGCAACGTCGAGTTGAACGAGCGAACTCTGACCACTCAACAACGCAAGTACAACAATGACGCCGGTGAAGAAAACCAACAAACCGACGACGAGGGTCGCATCTCCAGAACCGGCGAGCCGCCGACCGGCACGGCGACCGAGAAGTGCCGTCAATATGGCGAACGCGAACGGGGCGAGCGTAAGGTCGAAAGTTGCCAAGTCGTTCGCCAGCACCGCCGACGCATCTCCGAGCGAGACGCTCAATGGGACGCCGTGCCCCAACGCCCACGCCTGAACCGCCAGTTGCCAGATTGCGACGGGCGTCGAGTTGACACCCGTGAGCGATGCCCATCCGATGATGCCGAACACGAACGGCAGGAAAATTCCGAGCCCAACGACGAACGACGCCTGAAGAAGCGTGAAGAGGACGACGAGCCCGCGAGGCACGTTACAGGGCCGCGATGACCTCGCGCATGAGCTGCGCGGTTTCGCTCGGGGTCTTACCAACGCGAACTCCGGCGGCCTCGAGGGCCTCCTTTTTCGCTTGAGCAGTTCCCGACGATCCAGACACAATCGCGCCAGCGTGACCCATGGTCTTGCCCTCGGGTGCGGTGAATCCCGCGACGTAACCAACAACGGGCTTGGTTACGTTCGCACGAATGTAATCCGCCGCGCGCTCTTCGGCGTCACCACCGATTTCGCCAATCATGACGATTGCCTTGGTGTCAGGGTCAGCCTCGAATGCGGCGAGCGCATCGATGTGAGTTGTGCCGACAATCGGGTCTCCGCCGATACCGATGGCGGTCGAGAAACCGATGTCGCGAAGTTCGAACATCATTTGGTACGTGAGCGTTCCCGACTTCGACACGAGTCCGATCGGTCCCGCCCCCGTGATGGTCGCGGGGGTGATTCCCGCGAGAGCCTCGCCCGGCGTGATGATGCCCGGGCAGTTCGGTCCGATGATGCGGCTCGTACCCTTCGACGCGGCGTACGCCCAAAACTCTGCGGTGTCCTGCACGGGGATGCCCTCGGTGATTACGACGATGAGCGGCATCGCCGCGTCAATCGCCTCCATGACCGCGTCCTTAGCGAATGCGGGCGGAACGAACACAACCGAAACGTCTGCGCCAGTTTCGGACATTGCTTCAGAAACGGTTCCGAAGACGGGAAGTGTGACATCTCCGTGCTCGACGGTTGTTCCCGCCTTGCGGGCATTAACACCACCGACGACCTGGGTGCCGGCCTTGAGCATCAAGGCAGTGTGCTTGGAGCCCTCGCCGCCGGTGATGCCCTGAACGATGACGCGCGAATCCTTGGTGAGGAAAATCGACATTCTTCTAATCCTTACTTCGCTGCGAGGGCGGCGGCGCGATCGGCGCCGTCGTCCATCGTGGTGGCCAGGGTGACGAGCGGGTGGTTGGCGGCGGCGAGAATCTCGCGGCCCTTGTCGACGCTGTTTCCGTCGAGACGGACAACGAGCGGCTTCGTCGCTTTATCGCCCAGCATCTCGAGGGCGGCGACGATTCCGTTTGCGACGGCGTCACACGCGGTGATTCCGCCGAACACATTCACGAACACGCTCTTGACCTGTGGGTCGCCGAGGATGACCGAGAGACCAGCGGCCATGACCTCAGCCGAGGCCCCGCCGCCGATGTCCAAAAAGTTGGCTGGCTTGACGCCACCGTAGTTTTCGCCCGCGTACGCGACAACGTCGAGCGTCGACATGACGAGTCCTGCACCGTTTCCGATGATTCCGACTTCACCGTCGAGTTTCACGTAGTTGAGGTCGTGCTCTTTCGCCTTCGCTTCGAGCGGGTCCGTCGCGGCCTTGTCCTCAAGTGCGGCGTGGTCGGGCTGACGGAACTCGGCGTTCGCATCCAGGGTGACCTTGCCGTCCAACGCGAGAATCCTGCCGTCGTCGGTCAAGACAAGCGGGTTGACTTCGACCAGGGTGGTGTCTTCCGACGTGAACACGCCATACAACTGCACGAACACCGGAGCAACTTTGTCGACGAGTTCAGCGGGGAACTTCGCGGCTACGGCGATTTCTTTCGCCTTCGCGAGGGTGATGCCCTCGTTGGGGTTGACGTTGATGCGAGCAAGTGCGTCGGGGCGTTCAACCGCCAACTGTTCGATGTCCATGCCACCTTCGTAGGAGCAGAGGCAAAGGTACGAGCGGTTTGCGCGGTCGAGCAAAACCGAGAAGTAATACTCCTGCGCGATCGCAGCACCTTCGGCGACCATGACGCGCTTGACGACGTGACCCTTGATGTCGAGACCGAGAATTGCCTTCGCCGCCTCGAACGCGTCGTCGGGAGTCTTGGCGACCTTGACGCCGCCCGCTTTGCCGCGGCCACCGGTCTTGACCTGCGCCTTGACGACCGTGAGTCCACCGATTGTGGAGGCGGCCGCACGGGCTTCTTCCGGGGTGTCAGCGACGATTCCCTGAAGAACGGGAACGCCGTGCTTTTCGAACATGTCACGCGCTTGATACTCGTAAAGATCCACTGTCATCCAATCGACGAAAATCCTGAAAAGTCGGGGCTGACTGCCTCTCGACCGTGTTCCAGCCTACCGTTCGACATCGAGCCGACCGACCGCACAGAACGCGTGTTTACAGCTTGGTGATGGGCGCAATCTTGATGAGCAGTTTCTTTTTGCCCACCTCGTCAAATATGACTTCCGCGATGCGCTTTGCGCCCTCGCCCGTGACCGCGACAACTCGGCCCTCGCCGAAATCGTCGTGCGTGATGCGGTCACCCGTGACGAGTTCGAGTCCCGAGTTGTCGCGAACCTCGCGCGTAATGGCCCCGGTCCACTCGGTGCGAGGTTTCGGCGGTGCGTCCCACGAGCGTTTTTCAAAGGAAGGCGACAGCGATCGGCGGCCCGATTCGCGCCAGTCAACCAACGAGTCGGGGATTTCCGCGAGGAATCGGCTTGGCATGCACGACGCGATTTCACCGAACGTCGCTCGTGACGTTGCAAGCGACAGGTGCAACTTCTTTTTCGCCCGCGTGATGCCGACATAGAACAGGCGGCGTTCTTCTTGAATTCCGCCAGCCTCGGCGACCGAAATGCGGTGGGGCAAAATTTCTTCTTCGATGCCCGTGATGAACACCGCGTCGAATTCCAGACCCTTCGCCGTGTGCAGTGTCATGAGGCTGACGGTTCCCGATTCGTCATCGAGGTCGTCCGCGGCGGACGACAGGGCGACCTCGGTGAGGAAGTCGATCAGGGTCCCCTCGGGGGACTTGACCTGGAATTCGCGAGTGAGTCCGACGAGTTCCTCGACGTTCTCGGCGCGCGCGTTTTCTTGCGGGTCGCGGCTTTCCTTCAAGAGGATGAGGTAGCCCGTCGCCTCGAGCAACGCGATGAGCACGTCGACGACCTTTGCGGTCGCGACGGTGTCGGAAATACGGTCAAGCGCGTTGACGAATTCGCGAACGGTCGCGGTGGCCCTCGCGGCGACCCCAACGGATTCGATTTGTCGCATCGCGTCGCGGAACGAAATCTGGTTGTCGTCGGCGAACCGCTGAATCGCCGATTCCGTGACATCGCCGATTCCGCGCTTGGGCGTATTGAGAATGCGGCGGTGAGCGAGTCCATCGTCGGGGTTAGCGACGGCGGCAAGATACGCGAGGACGTCCTTGATTTCCATGCGCTCGTAGAACTTGGTTCCACCGATGAGTCGGTAGGGAACGCCCGACCGCATAAGCACGTCTTCCAAGGCGCGCGTCTGAGCGTTCGTTCGATAGAACACCGCAACATCGCGATATGCCATCCCGCCGGTGTGCAAATTGTCGATTTCGTCGGCGACGAACTGGGCCTCGTCGTGTTGGGTCACGCCGGTGAAGCCCGTGATGCGCTCGCCCGGTCCGCGATCCGAGAAGAGGCGCTTGCTCATCGACGTATCGAAGTTGTTGCCGATGACGGCGTTTGCCGCGTCGAGGATGTTCTGTGTCGAACGGTAGTTCTGTTCCAGTACGACGACATCGGTGCCGGGGAAATCCTGGCGGAATTCGAGGATGTTGCGGATGTCCGCACCGCGGAACGCATAGATCGACTGGTCGGAATCGCCAACGACCGTCAGGGTCGCCGCATCGATGCCGCCCTCGGTGTTGTAGAGCACCGGCGGGGTTTCGACCGGCACGTGCTCGGGCTTCACCGGTCGTGTGAGTTCATGAATCAGTTCGTACTGCGCCTTGTTGGTGTCTTGGTACTCGTCCACAAACACGTGGCGGAATCGACGCTGATACAGAGCTCGAACCTCGGGGAACGCGCGGAACAAAAACACGGTCTGGCCGATCAGGTCGTCGAAGTCGAATGCGTTCGCGCGTCGCAGTTCCTGGGTGTAACGGCGGAAGACTTCGAGGAACATCATTTCGTTCGGGTCGTTCGGGTTCGCTTGGCTCGCGAAGCCGTCGACGTCGATCAATTCGTTCTTGAGGCGGGACATTTTTGACAGCACACCACCGGGCGTGAGCCCCATCGAGTCCGCTTCGAATTCTTTGAGGATTCGCTTGACGAGCGACTTCGAATCCGCCGAGTCGTAAATCGTGAACGCCTGAGGGAACCCGAATCGTTCGGCTTCGTTGCGAAGAATTCGCACACACGCCGAGTGGAATGTCGAAATCCACATGCCCCGAGATTCGTCGCCGATGTACATCGCGATGCGCTCGCGCATTTCCGCGGCCGCCTTGTTCGTGAACGTGATCGCAAGAATCTGGCTCGGCCAGGCTTCACGGTTCTTCAGCAAGAGTGCGATGCGGCGCGTGAGGACAGCTGTCTTGCCTGACCCCGCCCCCGCCACGATGAGCAGAGCCGGCCCGCGGTGAGCGACGGCGTGCGCTTGTTGGGGGTTCAGCCCCTCGAGGAGCGGATCGTTGGGATCGAGTGCGGCGGGAGAGTTCGACATGTGGACCCAAGTTTACGTGCCCTCACCGACAGCGTTGCGAAGGGTGAATAGAGTGACGACGTGACCGAAATCGCGACCGCCCCGCGCACCAACCCGACCGCCGTCCTCGCGGTCATTCTCGGTGCACTGATGTCACCGATGGCGCTTCCGCTCGGGTGGTTCGCCCGCGAGCAGATTCGCCGCTCACGCGAGAACGGCGAGCGCCTGTGCACGATCGCAATGGCTCTCGGAGTCGTCGGAACCGTGGTGTGGATTGTCGGTGGCGTGATGTTGTATCTGTGGTGGTCGACGCTCTAACCTCTCAGGCTTTTCTTAGGTTTCTCACTCTAGAATTGTCGAGTATTCACCCAGCACTTAAAGGAGTGTCCATGAATTCCAATCCCGCTTTCTCGCGCAACGCCGCCTTCCGCCCCGGACAGGTGTCGCGTGCCGAACTCGAGGCCATGTACGGCCCGAACGCGTCGAAGACGCCCGTTGCCGCCAAGGACGACGCGGCGACTCTCGAGCAGACCTACGACATGCCCGCCGCCACGCCCGGTCAGACCGGACGCATGACGGTCGAGGACACCATCATCAAAACGATCCTCGCGTTCGCCGTTCTTATCGGTGGTGCCTACATCGGCTGGACCTTCGCGTCCTTCCCCGTCATGATCGTCGGACTCGTCGGTGGACTCGTCCTCGGACTCGTCAACACCTTCAAGAAGGTTCCGTCGCCCGGCCTCATCATCGCCTATGCGGTTCTTCAAGGAATTTTCGTCGGAGCGATTTCGATGGTCTTCAACTCGATGTGGGACGGAATCGTCACTCAGGCGGTCATCGGAACGCTCGGCGTCATCGGCGTGACCCTGTTCCTCTTCCTGAGTGGGCGCTTCCGCTCCTCGGCACGCATGACCAAGATCGTGACGGTCGCCATGGTCGGCTACCTCGTCTACCAGGTCGTCAACATGATCCTCATGGCAACCGGCGTGACCGGTGACGCTCAGTTCGGTTTGAGCTCGGCCAACATCATGGGAATCCCGCTCGGACTCATCATCGGTGTTGTCGTCGTGTTCCTCGCCGCGTATTCGCTCGTGCTCGACTTCGAATCGATTAAGCTCGGCGCCGAGCGCGGTGTCCCCGCGGTTTACGCCTGGCAGGGCGCTTTCGGCATCCTCGTCACCGTCGTCTGGTTGTACCTCGAAATCCTGCGAATGATTGCGATCTTCCGCGGTAACGACTAGTCACCCTTTCACGGAAAAGGCGCCGAGCAATCGACGCCTTTTTCTTATTCCCACTCGATGGTGCCGGGCGGTTTCGAGGTGATGTCGAGAACGACGCGATTGACGTCCTTGACCTCGTTGGTGATTCGATTCGAAATCTTGGCGAGGACGTCGTACGGCACGCGGGTCCAGTCCGCGGTCATCGCGTCTTCACTCGACACGGGACGCAAAACGATGGGGTGTCCGTAGGTGCGACCGTCGCCCTGCACTCCGACCGAACGGACGTCGGCGAGAAGAACCACGGGGCACTGCCAAATGTCCTGGTCGAGTCCGGCGGCGGTGAGTTCGGCACGCACGATGGCATCGGCGGCGCGAAGTAGGTCGAGGCGCTCTTGTGTGACCTCACCGACGATTCGAATTCCGAGGCCGGGGCCGGGGAACGGCTGGCGTCCCACGATGAGTTCGGGAAGCCCGAGCTCGCGACCGATGGCGCGCACCTCGTCCTTGAACAGTTCGCGAAGCGGCTCGACGAGTTCGAATTGAAGGTCCTCGGGCAGCCCGCCGACGTTGTGATGAGACTTGATGGTTGCCGTGCCGCTGCCCCCACCGCTCTCGACCACGTCGGGATACAGCGTTCCTTGCACGAGGAATCGGACCTTCTTGCCCGCGTTCGCGGCTTCGGCGACCAGGTCTGCCTCGGCGGTCTCGAATGCACGGATGAATTCCCGCCCGATCGTCTTGCGTTTCGTCTCGGGGTCGGTGACGCCCTTCAACTCGGCGAGGAACTTATCCGCGACATCGATGGTAACGAGTCGAACTCCGGTGGCCGCCACGAAATCACGTTCGACCTGTTGGCGTTCTCCTTCGCGAAGGAGTCCGTGGTCAACGAACACACAAATGAGTTGATCGCCAACGGCTTTGTGCACGAGTGCTGCGGCGACCGCTGAATCGACTCCGCCCGACAGCCCACAGATGACGAGATCGTCACCGACCTGCGCGCGGATTTTCGTGACCTGCTCGTCGATGACATTCCCGCTCGTCCAGTCGGGCGCGATTCCCGCTCCGTTCCAGAGGAAGTTCTCGAGGACACGCTGACCGAAATCGGAGTGCACAACCTCGGGGTGCCACTGCACGCCAAACATCCTCGTCTCGGTGTTTTCGAACGCCGCAACCGGAGTGGCGTCCGTCGATGCGGTGACCGTGAATCCGGGCGGTGCCGTTTCCACACGATCGCCGTGGCTCATCCAGCAGGTTTGCTCGGCCGGCTGTTCGGCGAAGAGAACTCCGCCCGTCACGCGAGCCTCGGTCGCGCCGTATTCACGTAAACCCGTGTTCGCCACCCCGCCCCCGAGCTGCTGGGCCATGACCTGAAATCCGTAACAGATTCCCAAGACTGGGATTCCGAGCTCGACGATTCCCGGGTCGAGCGACGGCGAACCGGGTTCGTAGACGCTCGACGGACCGCCGGACAGGATGATGGCGAGAGGCTGCTTGTCTGCAACTTCTGCGGCCGTAATGGTGTGCGGCACGATCTCGCTGTACACGTGCGCTTCTCGAACGCGCCGCGCAATCAGCTGCGCATACTGAGCGCCAAAGTCAACGACGAGAACGGGTCGGTGAGTCGTCACCGAGTGGCCTCGTCAACCATGCGACGGACACGGCCTTCCGTGATGAACGAGAGGAAGGGCACGACTCCGCCGAGAGCGAGCATGGGGAAGTAGAGGAGGGGCCATCGCATTGCGGTCCATAGTTGGAACGACGCGAACAGATACACGACGTATAGCCATCCGTGGACAATCAAAATCCATGTCGAAATGTTGATTGCAACGGTCGTGTCCGTCGGCACAAGGGCGAGAAATCCGAACGGGCCACCCGCTTCGATCTCGACGCCGAACGCGTATTTGAGAATCATCTCTGCCGTCAACAGCAGCAGCATTCCACCGGTGATGTAAGCGGCAATTCGAAACGTCTTTTCCGCTTTCAGTGCTTTGTCGCGCGCAATCGCCATGAGTCAATTCTAGGGTTTGACTCCGGCGGCCGCGTCCGCTTCCCGCTCGACGGCGTCCGTGACGAGTCGGTACCAGAAATAGAGAGCGAAGACGGCGAAGAACGCCCATTCGATCGCGTAAAAGATGTTGAGCCAGTTGAGCGCGGCTTGCGGCAACGGCTTGACCGACGCGATGGTCTCCAGCGGGGGCGTTGCCGTGTCCAGGACAAGGAAGGCGTCCCACATCGTGTCGCAGTCCCAGCGATTGATAAGGTCAGAGCTCGACACGACGGTCAGACGACCGTTGTCGTAGTCGCCCGTCGACGGGTCATCACTGGGCACGAGTCGTCCGATCAGCGGGGACGGCGAGTCGTCGATCACGATGAAATCGTCGGGGTTCACGCTGGACGCCCACCCGATTGCCACGGGAAGACACGCGCCGTCGGCAGTCCGAGTGTTTGCGACGAGCCACTCGCCCATGTCGCTTCCCTGGCGTCGATCGAGAACAACGATCCGTTCCTGCGTCCACGTCGCGGTGACCGCGACGCGGCGACCTCCATCGCTCAACGGCAAACCGGCTCCGGGTTCAAGAACCGACGTGATGGGTACGGGGGTTTCGGTGTCGACCTCGACGATTGTTGCTTCGGCGATGGCGCGTTCTACCTGCCACTGACCCAACGCCGCGAAAACCCCCGCGAGAATCAAACACGCGAGGAGCCCGGCGATCCAGCGAGGCTGTCGTGCCATCGCCCACCATGCGCGTGTCATCGGTGTCTACTCACGCGGTCGGGTCGACGACGACCTCAACCCGTTGGAATTCCTTGAGGTCGCTGTAGCCGGTGGTCGCCATCGCTCGGCGCAGTGCCCCGATGAGGTTCGACTGTCCGTTCGCGTGGCGGGACGGGCCGAACAAGACCTCGTCGAGCGGACCGATCTGTCCGACCCAGACACGGTTACCTCGCGGGAGGTCGGCGTGGTAGGCCTCTTGACCCCAGTGCCATCCGTTTCCGGGGGTGTCCGTCGCCCGAGCGAGAGTCGTTCCGAGCATGACGGCGTCGGCTCCCATGGCGATCGCTTTCACGATGTCGCCAGACAATCCCAGTCCGCCATCGGCGATGACGTGGACGTAGCGTCCACCCGATTCGTCAAGATAATCACGGCGAGCGCCGGCCACATCGGCTAGCGCGGTAGCCATAGGAACTTCGACTCCGAGTGAGGTTCGTGTGGTGGATGCCGCGCCTCCGCCGAAACCGACGAGAACGCCGGCGGCACCCGTTCGCATCAGGTGAAGTGCCGCGGTGTACGTCGCGGCGCCGCCAACGATGACGGGCACATCAAGTTCGTAAATGAACTGCTTCAGATTGAGCGGTTCGCCCGTCGGCGAGACGTGCTCGGCACTCACGGTGTTACCGCGAATCACAAAGAGGTCGACGCCCGACTTGGTCACAACGTCGTGGAATTCGACGGTTCGTTGCGGGCTCAACGCGCCAGCGACGGGGACGCCGGCATCCCGAATCTCGCCGAGGCGCTGTTCGATGAGTTGCGGCTTGATTGGCTCGGAATACATCTTTTGCATTTCGGCCGTTGCGATATCGATAGGGAGTTCACGGATCTTCTCGATCACGGCCTCGGGGTTGTCGTAACGCGTCCAGAGTCCTTCAAGGTTGAGAACACCGATGCCGCCGAGCTTGCCGATTGTGATGGCGGTGCGCGGAGAGACGACCGAGTCCATCGGCGCTGCGAGGACCGGGATTTCAAACTTGAGCGCATCGATCGACCACGTCGTGCTGACCGCCTCGGGGTCGCGGGTGCGGCGGCTCGGCACCACCGCGATGTCATCGAACGAGAACGCGCGACGAGCGCGCTTGGCACGACCGATTTCGATATCACTCATGATCGTCGCCTATCGCTTGTAGTTCGGGGCTTCGACAATCATCTGAATGTCGTGCGGGTGTGATTCCTTGAGTCCCGCCGGAGTGATGCGCACGAACTTGCCGTTCGCTTTGAGATCCGTGATCGTTCGAGCGCCCGTGTAGAACATCGACTGGCGCAGTCCTCCCAGCAATTGATACATGACCGATGCGAGCGGGCCACGATATGCAACTCGGCCTTCGATGCCCTCGGCGATGAGCTGGTCGTCGCTGGGGACGTCGGCTTGGAAATAACGGTCGCGGGAATACGAGGTCTTGTTTCCGCGCGTCTGCAGTGCTCCGAGCGAACCCATTCCGCGGTACGCCTTGTACTGCTTTCCGTTCTCGAACACCAGGTCGCCAGGGCTTTCGTCCGTTCCGGCCAAGAGCGAGCCGAGCATGACGACCTCGGCACCCGCAACGAGCGCCTTGGCGATATCGCCCGAGTACTGGAGCCCGCCGTCGGCGATGACGGGAACGCCCGCTTTTTTCGCTGCCTTAGAGGCTTCATAAATGGCGGTGATCTGGGGAACGCCGACACCGGCGACAATTCGCGTGGTGCAAATCGAACCCGGGCCAACCCCTACCTTGACGGCATCGACACCCGCTGCGATGAGCGAGGCCGCGCCCGCTTCGGTCGCCACGTTTCCGCCAATCACGTCGATGTGTGCAAAGGACTTATCGGCCTTCAGTTTCTTCACGATGTCGAGGACGCCCGATGAGTCTCCGTTCGCCGTGTCCACGACGAGGATGTCGACGCCCGCATCGCGCAACGCACACGCACGCTCCCAAGCGTCACCGAAGAACCCGATCGCCGCACCTACGCGAAGTCGGCCTTCGTCGTCCTTCGTCGCGTTCGGGTACAACTCGCTCTTCTCAAAGTCTTTGACCGTGATGAGCCCGACCAATTTGCCCGCGTCATCGACGAGTGGGAGTTTCTCAATCTTGTGTTGGGCGAACAACGCGACGGCGTCGTCGTCGCTGATCGACGCCCGACCGGTGACGAGAGGCATCGGTGTCATGACGTCTTTGACGAGAGTCTTTTCGGCTTCATCGCGCGGAACGAAACGCATGTCGCGATTGGTGATGATTCCCAGAAGAACGCCATCCTCGTCCACAACAGGAAGACCGGACACACGAAACTGTCCGCAGATTCGGTCGACTTCGGCGACAGAGGTGCTGGGGGTCGTCGTCACGGGGTTGGTGATCATCCCCGATTCGCTGCGCTTGACCTTGTCGACCTGCGCCGCTTGGTCCTCGATGGACAGGTTGCGGTGAATGATGCCGATTCCACCCTGGCGGGCCATTCCAATCGCCATCCGCGACTCGGTGACGGTGTCCATTGCGCTGGACACAATCGGTGCCCAGAGCGTGATGCGCTTCGTCAAGCGACTCGAGGTGTTCGCTTCGGACGGAATGACGTCGGTGTGCTCGGGAAGGAGCATGACATCGTCATAGGTCAGTCCGGTAAGACCGAAGGGGTCGTTGCCACTCATGGATTCCCCTTTCCGCAAAAAATTACGACAATAAGTGTGCTCTCGCTACTTTTATCGTAGCCGAGTTCCCAAATGGCATAGTTTCCCGACATAATGGGGCAGGTTCATTTAATTGCGGTTAAGCGCGAAACAGATGTTCCCCAGAGTGTGGAAATCGATCCCGGTTAGACGAGGTGCTGCCGGGTCCTAGCAGGAGGTCTTGTGAGGACCATGTCAACAATGCGACGGAACGCGAGTCGACTCGCGAGCGCAGTGGGTGCCTTCGTCTTGGCATTCGGTGTTCTCGGGCTCGCATCGCCCGCACAGGCGGATGTCGTCAACCCCGAAATGCCGTTCAAGATCAGTGGAAACGTCCAAAACAAGGGCGAGCCGATCGGCGGCGTGACCATCAACCTCACGGGTGGTGGTGGCTACGCGGCCACGGTCATGACCGACGCCGAGGGCAAGTTCACCGCCGGAGTTCCGGAAAAGGAAGCCGACTACACGGTCTCGGTCGATGAATCGACTCTGCCTGACGGTGTCGCGGTAATCGACAACCCGGCGACTGAATTCGTCGAAGCGAACGTTCAGACGGTGACGGTGGGTCCCGGTGGACGAGCAGCCATGAACTTCTTCATTGGACAGGGCGAGCGCACCACAACGAGCATGTTCGACCAGGTTGTTCAGCGACTGATCTCAGGCCTCAACTTCGGACTCATGCTGGCGCTGGCATCGGTCGGCCTCTCCCTGATTTACGGCACGACGGGTATTTCAAACTTCGCGCACGCCGAACTCGTCACATTCGGCGCAATCGCCACCCTCGGTCTGGTCGCGGTGATGGGCGAGGGCCTCTTGTGGCTCGCCATCCCGATCGCGCTCGTCTTGTCCGGCGCGTTGGGATGGGGAATGGATGCCGCGCTATGGGCACCGCTACGACGGCGTGGCATGGGGCTCGTGCAACTCATGATCGTCTCTATCGGCCTCTCGCTCGGAATTCGCTACACCTACCAGTTCTTCATCGGTGGAAAGACCGAGCAACTTCCGGGCTCGGGTGCTGAACGCTTCAACCTGTTCGGTTCGGTTTCGCTCACCATCACTGACATGGTCAGCATGGGAGTTTCTGTACTGCTCATCATCGCCTTCGCCTGGTGGCTCAGCGCGTCCAAGATCGGTAAAGCGACCCGTGCGATCTCGGACAACCCCAGCCTCGCCGCGTCGTCGGGAATCGACGTCGACGGTGTCGTTCGGATTGTCTGGATTATCGGGTCGGTTCTCGCCGGATTCTCGGGGATCCTGTGGGCCTACTTCCGCCCCGGAATTCGCTGGGACATGGGTGGGCAAATTCTTCTGCTCATCTTCGCCGCAACAACCCTCGGTGGCCTCGGTACGGCATACGGTGCGCTGGTCGGCTCACTGATCGTGGGAATTCTCGTCGAGGGCTCGAGCTTGTTCATCCCGGCTGACCTTAAATACGTCGGTGCACTGGTTGTCCTCATCGGTATTCTGCTTTTCCGACCTCAAGGCATTCTCGGACGCAAGGAAAGGGTGGGATAGCTCATGGACTTCCTTGGAATCTTCACATCATCAATCTCGTTCATCCTAGCTCCGACGACCATCGCCTACGCTCTGGCCACCCTCGGTCTCGCCCTTCACTTCGGCTTCGGCGGACTTCTCAACATGGGTATGGCGGGCTTCATGGCCCTCGGCGCTTACGGCTACGCGATCGGCGTTCTCACCTTCGGACTCCCGTGGTATTTCGCCGCGTTTGTCGGTATCGGAGCATCCATCGTTTTCGCTCTGATTCTCGGAATTCCCACGCTGCGACTTCGTGGCGACTATCTCGCGATCGTGACGATTGCGGCGGCGGAAATCGTCCGATTGCTGCTGCTGAGCTCGGCCTTCGGCGGAATCACCGGCTCTGCTGACGGGCTTTCGGGCTTCAACGGCCCCGGTGGAACCATCACCAACCCGACGGTTGGCGCCGGTGGCTTCAACGATTCGAACCCCATCCCGCCGGGCGATTACGGTTTCGTGCCTTTCTTGGACAACGAACGAACCTGGTATCTACGAATCGTCGGAATCATCATTTTGACGCTCGCGATCTTCATCGTGTGGCGACTCGTCAATTCACCGTGGGGTCGTGTGATCAAGGGAATTCGTGAAGACGAGG
>JBILBA010000043.1:0-3997 GCA_044353905.1 Microbacteriaceae bacterium
CGCGGTCGGTGCCATTTCGTCCGGTCCGTCGATGGCCTCGTTGAGGACGTCGAGGATTGCGAGTCGAGCAGCCTTGGCCTGAGTCAACGCGCTGGTGAGGACCGATGCCGGGATTCCGTCGAGCTTGGTGTCGAGCTGAATCGCGGTGATGAAGTCCTTCGTTCCGGCGACCTTGAAGTCCATGTCGCCGAGGGCGTCTTCGGCACCAAGGATGTCGGTCAGTGCGGCGTAACGGGTTTCACCGTCGACCTCGTCAGAGACGAGACCCATGGCGATTCCGGCAACGGACGCACGAAGCGGCACACCGGCGTTGAGCAGCGACAGCGTCGATGCACACACCGAACCCATCGAGGTGGAGCCGTTCGACGAGAGCGCCTCGGACACCTGACGGATTGCGTAGGGGAATTCCTCGCGGCTCGGCAGAACCGGAACGAGTGCGCGCTCGGCGAGGAAGCCGTGCCCGATCTCGCGTCGCTTCGGCGAACCAACGCGACCGGTTTCACCAGTCGAGTAGGGCGGGAAGTTGTAGTGGTGCATGTAGCGCTTGCTCGTGATGGGGCTCAGCGAGTCAATCTGCTGTTCCATCTTGAGCATGTTCAGCGTGGTGATTCCCAAGATCTGGGTCTCTCCGCGCTGGAACAACGCCGAGCCGTGAACGCGAGGCAGAACCTGAACCTCGGCGTCGAGCGCACGGATGTCGCTCATGCCACGACCGTCGATACGAACGCCATCCTTGAGGATGCGGCCGCGAACGACCTTCTTCGTCACCGACTTGTAGGCCGCCGAAACTTGTCCGGCTGCATCTGCTGGCAAACCGCCGGCTTCGATGTGAGTCGCGATTTCAGCCTTGACTTTGTCCTTGAGCTGGTCGTCAGCCTTCTGGCGGTCGACCTTGTCAGCGATCTGATACACGTCGGTCAGTTCCTTGAGCGCGATCCCCGAAACGGCGTTGAACACGTCGTCCGAGTAGTCCGAGAACACGGGGTAGTGCTGGATTTCCTTCGCCGACTGGTCGGCGAGTTCCTTCTGGGCACGAACGAGTTCCATGATGAACGGCTTCGAGGCCTCGAGTCCCTGCGAGACGATGTCTTCGTCGGGCTTGATGCCACCGGCCTGAATGAGGTTCCACGAGCCTTCTGTGGCTTCGGCCTCAACCATCATGATGGCGACGTCGTCCTTGCCATCTTTGCCCGTGACAACGCGACCGGCAACGACGATGTCGAAGACGGCGAGCGCCACCTGGTCGACGGTCGGGAATGCGACCCAGTTGCCGTCGATGAGGACCATGCGAACACCGGCGATGGGTCCAGAGAACGGGAGGCCCGAGATCTGGGTCGACGCGCTGGCGGCGTTGATCGCGAGGGCGTCGTAGAACTCACCCGGTGCGATCGAAAGGACAGTGATGACGATCTGTACCTCGTTGCGAAGACCGTCGACGAACGACGGACGCAACGGGCGGTCGATGAGACGGCAGACGAGGATCGCTTCGGTCGAGGGGCGTCCTTCGCGTCGGAAGAACGAGCCGGGGATCTTGCCCGCGGCGTATGAACGCTCTTCGACGTCTACGGTCAGCGGGAAGAAGTCGAATCCTTCACGCGGTTGCTTGCTCGCGCTTGTTGCGCTGAGAAGCATGGTTTCTTCGTCGAGATATGCGGCTACCGCACCCTGCGCCTGTTGCGCAAGACGGCCCGTCTCGAATCGGATGATGCGCTTGCCGAACTTACCGTTATCGATAACGGCCTCGGCAAACTTGATTTCGGGACCTTCCATTAGGTCTTTCTCCTCTTTATACATGTTTGTTCATCCGCACTCACCCCGTGTGGGCGGGTGCGTTTACTGCTGAGCGAATCGGCTCGCATTTCATGCGCGTGGATCAGACCCTTCGGATCGAACCCCGGCATTGTGCTGGCCACCAGTAGAAATTCACCGACAAATATTCGGTAAACCACCACCGAGGACCAACTTCTGGTCGCCGTGCTCACTTAAAGGGTAACAGACTGCCTGTGTTTTCGGGTGTAACAAGACGAAACCCCCGCGTGGAGGCGGGGGCTTCGAACTTAGGGGGTCGCGTTTAGCGACGGATGCCGAGACGCTCGATGAGCGCACGGTAACGGGCGATGTCGACGCCGGCAAGGTAACCGAGGAGGCGCTTGCGGCGACCGACGAGGAGAAGCAGGCCACGACGCGAGTGGTGGTCGTGCTTGTGCGTCTGGAAGTGCTCGGTCAAGTCTTTGATTCGCTTCGTGAGAATCGCAATCTGAACCTCGGGCGAACCGGTGTCACCGTCGTGAGTTGCGTACTCTTTGATGATTTCGTTCTTGATAGCAAGATCAAGTGGCATTGTGTTCAGTCCCTTCGGTTCGCTGCGCGGTGCCGCACCGGGTTGGTGGGGCTCTCTCTATCCGCGGCCGTTACACGGCAACCTCACAACCTTATCAGCGTTTTGAGCGGGGTACTAGCCGAGCAGAGTCTCACCGACGTAACCGCCAGAGTTGCAGCCAGGCGGTATCACAAATTCTGACGATCCGATGGGTGTTGTCCACAGGTTCAGCAGGTCGAAGTCGGCGAGTGACTGTTGCACGGGCAGAAACTGTTCGGTGATGTTCTGTTGGTAGGCAGTGAACAAGAGTCCCGCGTTGGGCGTCCCGTCAGCCGCGAATCCGTCGTCATACGAGAAAGGCCGTCGCAGGAACAACTGGCGGCCCTCCCCTGTGTGCGCTCGACGCATGTGGGAAAAATCTGGGATGACGCTGAGTCCGTCTTCGGTCGTCGCCTCGAAATCGGGTTGATCGTTCACCGAGGTTCCGGTCAACGGAGCCCCATTCGACAATCGTCGGCCGATCGCCTTTTCTTTGTCGGTGGTTCCCAGAAGGTCCCAGGTTGGCAAATTCATCGAGATTCGACGAAGGACGAGCTGGGTTCCGCCGGCGAACCAACCCGCGTCTGCGGCAGCCCACACGTGGGAGTCGTAGTCGGCGTCGGAGGTCGGGTTTGCGACACCGTCGACGTGACCCAACAAATTCCTGGGCGTGATCGAGTGCGGAGCCACGCCCTGAGCGCGAACGAACCCGCGTTGGGCGTAATGCGGCACGGCAATACTCGACACCACACGGGTCATGTGTCGAACCGCATGGGAAACCGTCAGCGGATCGTCCGCTGCGACGTGGATGAGTAAATCCCCGCCAGACCACGCGGGGTCAAGCTCGTCGATGACGAAGGAGGGCAACGGTTCGAATCCGACGGGCTTTCGGTTGGCCAATGCGCCCCCATCAAGAGCGAACACGCGGTGTCCGAAACCGAAAGTGATTGTCAGTCGAGCGGGGTTCGCAGCGAGTTCGGGATCGCTGTCGGACAACCCCGGCTCTCCTCGCGTGAGGCGCTCGGCTTCTATCGTTGCGACCTTCATCACCCCGGCGAGAGTGCTTACGGTGCATGAGTCGGTGAACGTAAACGAGGCGAAGACACCGTGCGCCTGCATCGCCGTTCTGATTCCGGCTTGGTGGGGTCCGAAGAATGGTTCCGTCGCCGACCCGATTGCGGTTTCGCGTTCAACTGATCGCGCCGCTTGGCCAACGGTGTCACCGATTGCGGCGGCGCCGACCGCAATTCCCGCCCCCAGCAAGAGACTGCGCCGAGAGATACCAGCGTCGGGACGGGAATCGCGAGCAGACATTTAGGGCATCAATCCTGCGCCGCTTGGAACGTATTTCTCTTGACCCATTTCGACGGTCATTGCGGTTGCGTGAACCTCGACGCTGGTTCCGTTCGAGAAGCTGAGCGTCGCGTGGACGTCGGCTCCGACGGGAATTGGCTGGCTGAGCTCCCAGAACATGATGTGGTAGCCACCGGGCATGAGCTGGGTCGTGCCGCCAGCTGGGATGAGAATTCCGCCCTCAGCGTCTTGCATGACCATTTCGCCGTTGGAATCCTGGACGACTTCGTGGGCGTCAAGATCGCGAGGGGTGAAAGTACCGTCGGTGGTTCCGCCGACAAGATA
>JBILBA010000044.1:0-3995 GCA_044353905.1 Microbacteriaceae bacterium
GCTTTCGTCGATTCCGTGTCGAGCAATGAGCATTCGAGTGGTCTCGTCGAGCACGGCGTCAACAAGAACTGAGACGGAGGTGATTGACAGCGCCTCTGCGATGTGGTGGGCTCCCGCCTGTAAACCGAGATACGCGATAGATGCGTGGCCTGTGTTGACCGTGAGAAGTTTCCGCTCGATGTAGGGCTCAAGATTGTCCACGAAATGTGCGCCGGGAATGTTCGGCTCAGCGCCGGCAAACGGCGTTCGGTCGATCACCCATTCGCTGAACGCCTCGACCGTCACGTCCAATCCATCCGTGGAATCCTGAATCGGAATGATGCGGTCAACGGCCGTGTTTGCGAACTGCGCTCGAGACAATTCGACATCGGACGCCGATGTGGCGACGAAAGATCTGAGCGTATCGGTCGCTCCGATGGCGTTTTCACAGGCCATTACGGCGAGAGGACGCGGATTGGTTCGGGCAGCCAGCCCTCGTGCAATCAAAGGCGCAACGAACTCGAGAACGCGCGGGCCAACGGCGGTGGTCACGACGTCGGCCTCCGCAATCGCCTGAATCACCTGGTCGGGGTTGATCGCAGAATTCAGACCCGTGAAATTGTCGACGGTGTGAACAATTCCGTTCGAGCCGGTCTCGACGACTCGGTACGAGTCGGCGATGTGAAGAGAAGAGATCAATGCCTCGTCGACGTCGACGAAAATGACGCGGTGGCCTGCATCGTGCAGGGCTAGCCCGATAAAACCTCGCCCAATGTTTCCCGCCCCGAAATGGACGGCAGTCATGAGGCGTTGAGCCCGAGACGGCTCAGCACGTGTTCGGTCGTCGTGGCCTCGAGAAGTTCCGTCACCGCGCTCATATCGCTGAAGACGGTGGCGATGGAACCCAGCACTTCGAGGTGGCTATCACCTTTCCCCGCGATTCCGATAACGAATCGGACGGGATTGCCTCCCCAATCAATCGCGTTGTCGTAACGGACAACCGAGATTGCGGAACGAAAAATTGAGTCCTTCGATTCGTTGGTTCCGTGTGGAATCGCGAGAAGGTTACCCATGTATGTGGAAACCGAGGATTCACGCGCGAACATTGCCGAAACATATTCGTCGGACACCGCGCCGCTGGAGACGAGAAGCGCCCCCACCTCTGCAATGGCCTCTTCACGGGTTGTTGCTGTTCCGTGAAGACGAATAGTGTCTGTGGTCAATACGTTCATCGCGTGAATCCCCGGTTGTCGCTAACCTATGCTCGCTGAGCCCGGAGGGTCTCAACGACCTCGTCATACTTCGGAGTTGCCATGAAGTTCTCCACCGTGACGTGAACGGCGTCGGGCGCCATGTGGCGTGCCCGTTCTGTCAGTCCCGAGTGAGTGATCACGAACTCTGCGTCCGACGCCAAATCGGCAACAGCCGTGTTGATGACGGTGACGTCCGTGATGCCGGCGGCCTTCAGCTTGGTGCGAAGTAGGGTTGCCCCCATCGCGCTGGAGCCCATTCCCGCATCACAGGCGAAAATGACAGTGGTTGTGTGGTCAGCAGACATTTTGTACTATCCCTTGTTCGCCTTCGACTGAGCCTTTGCAGCGGCGAGTTCGCCACCTTCAGCCTCAATGTCACCCTTACGAGTCGCGCGTACAACGATACCCGCGATTAAGAACGACACCGTTGCCGACAGGATGACCGAAAGGATCACGCCGACGTAAGCGGTTGTCGGCGTCTGGATAAGCACGGCGAAGATCGAACCGGGTGAGGCAGGAGCTCGGAGGCCACCACCCAGAACCAGGTTCGTTGCAACACCGGTGGCTCCACCAGCGATAACAGCCACGATGAGGGCTGGCTTCATGAGGACGTACGGGAAGTAGACCTCGTGAATTCCACCAAGGAAGTGGATGATGATCGCGCCGGGAGCGGAAGCCTTCGAGATGCCGATGCCGAAGACAGCAAAGGCGAGAAGGATTCCGAGACCGGGGCCAGGGTTGGCCTCGAGGAGGAACAGGATCGACTGACCATCCTTCTCAGCAGCAATCGTTCCGAGCGGTGTCAAGACACCGTGGTTGATTGCGTTGTTGAGGAAGAGGATCTTCGCGGGCTCGATGAGGAGGCTCGCGAGCGGGATGAGTCCCGTGTCGATAAGTGCCTGGACACCGGCGCCGAGGGCGTCAGAGACCGAGGTCACAACCGGAGAAATTCCGAGGAATGCACCGATTGCGAGGAGACCACCGACGATACCCGCCGAGAAGTTGTCGACGAGCATTTCGAAACCGGCGCGAATCTTGCCAGCCCAGAGTGCGTCAACCTTCTTGATGAGCCATCCACCGAGGGGTCCAACGATCATTGCGCCCATGAACATGGGGATCGTGGTTCCGACGATGACACCCATCGTTCCGATGACACCCACGACACCACCGCGAGCACCGTAGACGAGACGTCCACCGGTGTTTGCGATGAGCAACGGGAGCATGTAAACGATCATGGGGCCGACCATCGCGAGGAAGTTCAGTCCACCCTCTTCGACGGGAGCACCAAGGCTGGGAACCCAGCCGGTGGGGATGAAGAAGGCCGTGATGAGGCCCCAGGCGATAAACGCCGCGATGTTGGGCATAACCATGCCCGAGAGGAAGGATCCAAACTTCTGAACCCCAACTCGTAGCGATGACGAAGTCGTCATTGACTCGCTCCTTTTCTGTATGTGTTTGTGTTAATGGGTGAAAGCAAGTGACGCTGCTGCTCTAGCGTCCTTTGCATTTCTCGCCGATAAAGCTCGTTCGGCAAGCTGGCGCGCTTCGGCAAGCGTGAAGCGCGAAATCTCGGCCCGCACATCGGCGAGCGCAATGGCGGACATTGACAAAGACGTGACGCCGAGTCCGATGAGGACGACAGCAAGCATCGGATCAGCAGCCGCTTCGCCACAGATTCCGACAGGTTTCTTAGTCAACTCGCCGGCCAGTCCGACCTCACGGATGAGGCGCAGAACCGCAGGACTCCACGCATCCTGCAGATTGGCAACCGTGCCTAAAAGGCGATCCGCGGCGAACGTGTATTGCGTCAAGTCGTTGGTTCCGATGGAAACGAAGTCCGCGATTTCCAAAATGTGTTGTGCCAAAAGTGCGCTCGACGGTACCTCAATCATGACGCCGGCTTTGGCGATTCCGACCTCACGACAGATTCCCACGAATGCTTCTGTTTCTTCGACTGTCGAGACCATCGGTGCCATGACCCAGACGTCGGCACTCGTTGTGGCGGTGGCCTGCGCGATGGCGGTCAGCTGATTACGAAGGATATCTTCGTGGGCAAAAAGGGCACGAATGCCGCGTCGACCGAGCGCAGGGTTCTCTTCGCCCTCGTCCGTCAAGAACGAGAGAGGCTTGTCTGCACCCGCATCGAGGACGCGCACGACGACCTTCTGCCCTGGGAATTTGTCGAACACAGCGGTGTATTCCGCTTTTTGGGCTTCAATCGACGGCGCGACTTCGTTGTCGAGGAAAAGGAATTCCGTGCGGAACAATCCCACTCCCTCGGCGTGCGCCTCGACCGCGGCGGAAGCAGACTTCGACGAACCGACGTTGGCAAGTAACGCAACCTCATGTCCGTCGGCCATCCGGCCAGGACCCGTTGCCCCTGCTCGAGCCGCCAACCGAGACGCGGATTCGACAAGAGCAGCTTCGACTCGGTCGGCAGAAGGGCTGAGCACGATTTCACCGCTACCCGCGTCGACGATGATGACGTCTCCGTCTACGAGCACATCGGCGCCGGTCGCCCCGACGATCGCGGGAAGTCCCTTTTCTCGGGCCAAAATTGCAGTGTGCGATGTCGGGCCACCGTCGGTTGTCACCAGCGCACGCACGATATCGAAATCGAGAAGAGCAGTATCCGCGGGGGCGAGGTCACGCGCAACCAGGATGAACGGGGTCATCGACTGCGGGACCCCGGGGGCTAGAACTCCAGCGATGCGCGCTATAACGCGATTCGCGACATCACCGAGATCTCCGGCGCGCTCGGCC
>JBILBA010000008.1:0-47854 GCA_044353905.1 Microbacteriaceae bacterium
GCAGTTCAACAAGTACATGACCAACCGGGGAATCAAGGATTGCTCCGACCAACACGTGTGGGCGTTTCTCGGCGACGGCGAAATGGACGAGGTCGAATCCCGTGGCGCGCTCCAACTCGCAGCGAATGACGGTCTCGACAATCTCACGTTCGTTGTCAATTGCAACTTGCAACGACTCGACGGGCCCGTCCGCGGTAACGGAAAAATCATCCAAGAACTCGAGTCGTTCTTCCGCGGAGCTGGGTGGAACGTCATCAAGGTGGTGTGGGGCCGCGAATGGGATTCGCTCCTCCTCAACGACACCGATGGTGCTCTCCGTGACCTCATGAACGCCACCCCGGACGGGGACTTCCAGACGTACAAGGCCGAATCGGGCGCGTTTATTCGCGAAAACTTCTTCGGTCGCGATCCCCGCACGGCGGCGATGGTTGCCGATTGGACGGACGACCAGATTTGGTCACTCAAACGAGGTGGCCACGACTACAAGAAGTTGTACGCGGCGTATGCCGAAGCCCTGTCTCACAAGGGCAAGCCGACCGTGATCCTGGCGAAGACTGTCAAGGGCTATGGTCTTGGAAAGTCCTTCGAAGGACGCAACGCCGTTCACCAGATGAAGAAGTTGTCGTTCGAGGTCCTCAAGTCGTTCCGCGATGACCTGCGCATTCCTATCTCGGACGCGCAATTGAAAGCGGATCCTTACCGTCCGCCTTACTACCACCCGGGTGCGGACGACCCGGCGATTCAGTATTTGCTCACCAAGCGCCGTGAACTCGGCGGAGCGCTGCCCCAACGTCGTCATCAGCCCGCACCGATTACCCTGCCGGGCGACAAACTTTACGAATTGAGCAAAAAGGGAAGTGGCAAGCAAGATGTCGCCACGACGATGGCTTTTGCTCGGTTGTTCAAAGACCTTCTGAAGGACGAGAACATCGGAAAGCGCTTTGTGCCAATCATTCCCGATGAAGCGCGCACCTTCGGGATGGATTCCTACTTCCCCACATCGAAGATCTACAACCCATTTGGACAGAATTACGTCTCGGTTGACCGCGAACTCCTGCTGGCCTATAAGGAAAGCGTTGACGGTCAAATTCTGCACACCGGAATCAACGAGGCCGGCTCGATGGCCGCGTTCGTCGCCGCAGGCACGTCGTATGCGACGCAGGGCGAAGTCATGATCCCGGTTTACGTGCTGTATTCGATGTTTGGTTTTCAGCGCACCGGTGACCAGATGTGGCTCGCGGGTGACCAGATGGCTCGCGGATTCATCATCGGCGCGACGGCCGGTAAAACCACTCTCGCCGGCGAGGGACTCCAGCATGCCGATGGACATTCTCACCTCATCGCGTCAGCGAACGATGCCGTCATCGCCTACGACCCGGCGTTCGCCTTCGAAATCGGGCACATCATGAAGGCGGGGCTCGAACGCATGTATGGCGGAACACACCCCGACCCCAACGTCTACTACTACCTCACGGTGTACAACGAGCCCATGATTCAACCCGAGCAACCCGCCGGCATCGATATCGATGGCCTCGTGCGCGGGATGTACAAGTACCGTGGCGCATCAAGAGGCTTGATACCCGCACAGATTCTCGCCAGTGGCGTTTCCGTGCCATGGGCGTTGGAAGCCCAGGAGATCCTGGCGAATGATTGGAATGTCGCGGCGGATGTGTGGTCAGTGACCTCGTGGAACGAGCTGCGACGTGACGGTCGCGATTCTGACCGCTACAACTTCTTGCACCCGACAGAACTTCCCCGCGTGCCGTATGTCACCGAAAAGCTCCGCGGCGAACGCGGTCCGGTCGTTGCCGTGAGTGATTTCATGCACGCGGTTGCCGATCAGATTCGCCCGTATGTGCCGACCGATTTCGCCACCCTCGGCGGGGACGGATTCGGCTTCTCGGACACCCGAGCCGCCGCTCGCCGTCACTTCGCAATTGACACCGAATCAATCGTCGTTCGAGTCCTCGAGCAACTTGCCAAGCGTGGCGAGGTCGAACGGTCCGTCGTGATCGAGGCTTTCCAGCGATATCGACTCGATGACGTCACCGCCGGTACCACCGGAAACACCGGTGGGGACGCCTAGGCCCGAACCATGATCATTGTTGTTGCGCCGGGTCAAGGCTCACAAACCCCCGGCTTCCTCGAGCCGTGGCTTGACGTCGATGGTGTTCGCACACATCTTGAAACGCTGTCCGACGCGGCCGGGGTTGACCTCATCAAACACGGCACGGTGTCCGATGCGGACACGATTCGTGACACCGAAATTGCACAGCCCCTCATCGTCGCCGCGTCGATTGTCACAGGATCTCTCCTCATCAACAATCGGCGCAGCTCGGTCGGGGCAGTGGCTGGGCACTCCGTTGGTGAATTCGCAGCCGCGTACCTGGCCGGCGTTGTGTCTGACGTCGACGCGATTCGACTTGTTGGCGTTCGTGGACGCGCAATGGCGAATGAAGCGTCCAAGGTTGCGACCGGCATGAGTGCTGTCCTCGGCGGAGAGCCAGAGGCCTTGCAGGCGCGTCTCGGTGAATTGGGCCTCACCGCCGCGAACATGAACGGTGGAGGGCAGGTTGTCGTCGCTGGTGAACTCGATGCCCTCGCCGCACTCGCAGCCGAGCCTGCCGCCGGAACGCGCGTGATTCCGTTGCAGGTTGCAGGCGCTTTCCACACAGCATTTATGGCTGGAGCGGTGGACACACTGCGTGACGCCGCGTCGACGGTGACGCCCGAAAACCCGACCATACCGATTTACACCAACCGCGATGGTTCGCGCGTGACGAGTGGCGCGGATTACCTAGACTTTCTCATCGGGCAGGTCAGCAACCCCGTTCGCTGGGATCGGTGCATGGAGACCTTCGTCGCAGACGGAGTCACGGGAATCATCGAACTTGCACCCGCGGGTGCGCTCGTGGGGCTCGTGAAGCGTGGAATCAAAGGACTACCCACCGTTGCAGTTAAAACCCCCGACGACCTGGCCGAGGCCGTCGAGTTATTGGAGGCATCATGACCCAGCCAACCCTGAAGCAGGCAGTGGGGATTCCTTTCACCCGAATCATCTCGGTCGGCGCGGCCCGCGGCGACCTCGTCGTCCCCAATGACGACATCGTCGGACCCATCGATTCAAGCGACGAATGGATTCGGCAGCGCACCGGGGTAATCACTCGCACCCGTGCGAGCGAGTCGGTAAGCGCGGCAGACCTCGCGACAAGCGCTGCCAACGAAGCAATTGCACGCGCAAAGATCTCCGCGGGCGAGATTGGGGCGGTCATCATCGCCACCATCTCGAACGATGTTCTCACCCCGTCGATGGCGGCTTTGGTCGCCGAGCGCATCGGCGCGACACCAGCGGCTGCTTATGACGTCTCGGCGGCATGTGCTGGATTCTGCTACGGAATCGCCCAGGCTGACGCGCTTGTGCGCGCGGGAGCGGCAAAGTACGTTCTTGTCATCGGCGCAGAAAAACTGAGCGATTACGCCAAACCGACTGATCGCACGATTTCGTTCCTGCTCGGCGACGGCGCCGGCGCGGTCATCGTCGGTCCGGCAGACTCCCCCGGGATCTCCCCCACCATTTGGGGTTCGGACGGCAGCAAATGGGAATCCGTCGGGATGGACCGTCCAACACGCGAAGCGTTCGAGGATCGTGATGGCGGCTTCCCCACCCTTCGTCAGGACGGGCAGACCGTGTTCCGTTGGGCCGTATGGGAAATGGCGAAAGTCGCACAAGAAGCGCTCGACGCGGCTGGAATCACCGCGTCCGACCTAGCCGCCTTCATCCCCCACCAGGCCAACATGCGAATCATCAGTGAGTTCGCGAAGCAACTCAACGTGCCTGAGAGCGTCGTTATCGCCCGCGATATCGAGACCACGGGAAACACCTCGGCTGCTTCCGTTCCGTTAGCAATGCACCGCGTACTCGCCGAAAACCCGGAACTGAGTGGTGGATATGCTCTCATCATTGGTTTCGGCGCCGGCCTTGTGTACGCCGCACAAATCGTCCGCCTTCCGTAACAGAACCGCCGCAACCCCATAAAATGGGGAACGGTATACGAATCCACCTAAGGAGAAATAATGGCTCAGTCCAAAGATGAGGTCCTCGCTGGCCTTGCCGCACTCGTCAACGACGAGACGGGCGTCCCCGTAGAGAGCGTCGTCTTCGGCAAGTCCTTCGCGGATGACCTCGACATCGACTCGATCTCGATGATGACAATTGTCGTCAACGCCGAGGAACAATTCGACGTTAAGATTCCTGACGACAAGGTTTCCGAACTGAAAACTGTCGACGACGCAGTGAATTACATCGTTTCGGCTCAGGCCTAGAACGATTAGTGCGGCGGGGTTAACGCCCCGCCGCATTTCTGTATAAAAAGTGCAAACGGAAGAGTGACCAGATGACCACCATCGTTGTGACGGGTATCGGTGCGACCTCGTGCCTCGGCGGAAATGCCCGCGACACCTGGGAAGCACTCCTCCGTCGCGAGAGTGGCATTCGGCTTCTGACCGAAGAATGGGTCGAGACCCACGAACTCCCCGTCAAGTTTGCAGGTCGAGTGAAAGTGCCCGCGTCCGAGGTTCTCGAACGCATCGAGGTTAAGCGCCTCGACCCCTCCGCGCAACTTGCCGTCATCGCCGCACGCGAAGCGTGGGCCGACGCCGGCGCGCCGACGGATCCCAAGGAACGGATTCTCGTCGATTTCGCGACCGGAATCGGTGGCCTCAACACGCTTCTCGACGCATGGGATGTCATGAAGGAGAAGGGCGCACGCCGAGTTCTCCCGATGACGATTCCCATGCTCATGCCTAACGCTGCCGCTGCCGCCATATCGATGGATCTCGAGACTCGTGGTGGCGCTCGAACCTGTGTCTCGGCCTGCGCGTCGGGAACAGAGTCGATTGCGAACGCCGTGGACCACCTTCGGGCCGGTATCGCTGACGTCGTCATTTGTGGCGGAACCGAATCGGTCATTCACCCCCTCCCCATTGCGGCATTCGCGGCAATGCACGCGCTCTCAACGCGAAATGATGACCCCGCGGGCGCTTCCCGGCCCTACGACAAGGATCGCGACGGATTCGTTCTCGGTGAGGGCGCTGCGGTCCTCATTCTCGAGACCAAAGAACACGCTGAGGCGCGAGGCGCCAAAATTTATGCCGAGATCGCCGGGGGGTCGGTGTCGTCCGACGCGCACCACATCACCGCACCCGATCCGGAGGGAAACGGAGCCGCTCGCGCGGTCCTCGACGCTCTCACGGATGCTGGCGTCACCCCGGCTGACGTCAATTACATCAATGCGCACGCGACATCGACTCCCGTTGGCGACATCGCGGAATACACCGCACTTCACCGTGTATTCGGGGACCGAATCAAGGAAATCCCGGTGTCGGCAACGAAGTCTGCGACCGGCCACCTGCTCGGTGGAACGGGAGCGTTGGAAGCGATGTTCACCGTGCTGTCAGTGCACGAAAAGATTGCTGCGCCGACTCTCAACTTGGACAATCAGGACGAAGCAATCCCTCTCGATGTGGTTGTGGAACCTCGCGCGCTTCCGGACACCATCGTTGCAATTAGCAATTCGTTCGGTTTCGGTGGGCACAACGCGGTAATCGTCGTCAAATCGATCTAGTTCCCGCGCGAACCCGTTGCTGCGCGGTCATCTGTTGCTCAGCGGCGCGGCGATACGGCTCTAGTTCGTCGTCCCACGCCATGCCAAGGGCGCGCGACAGTTCGTTTTCGATTTCGGTCGCATTTCCCTGACCCATGTCGATCGCATAGCGAATTCTGTCTTCCCCGACCATCGCGTTACCAGCCGCATCAGTCAAGGTGAAGAAGATGCCAAGGTCGGGCGTGTGAACGAAACGAACACCGTCTCGATTGGAATCGGTCGCCTCCCACACCTCGAATCGGGTGTGATCCCAGCCGCGCAGTGCCGAGGCAAATCGCGCTGCAGAACCACTCGGCCCGTTCCAGGTCACCGTGGCGCGCACGCTACCCTGTTCACAGGGTTGGTCAGCCCATTCGAGTCGAGCTTCTGCCCCGAGAATGTGATCGAGAGTCCACGCAACGTGTGGCGCGAGCGCGACAGGGCACGAGTGAACATGAATCACTCCGTGTGCGTCGTTCATCCATCCTCCTCATGCCGTACGACTTCCCCTCGAACGGCACCACGGATGGAGATTCAAGTATGCGCGCGTCTCGAGAAAAAGTCCAATTGGACGGAGGGCGAAAGTTGATTAGTGGTGAAGCAGCGAACCGTCACGTGCAAGGACGTTCTTTTCGCCGGCTCTCACGGGGAACGGAAGCCGATTCTGTTTAGGAGGAATCGGGCAATTGAAGTTGTAGGAAAACGCGCAGGGTGGCAATACGGCCAGGTTGAAGTCCATCGTGACCGTACCATCGGGATTCGGGACGACGAACAGAAAGCGCCCAACAGAATAGGTTTCGGCCTCGTTTGTGTGATCAGCAAAAACGATTTGCAACGCTTTTCCGGTGCCGATGGTCACGAGTGAGACCGTGTGCTCGCCGTGCGTGAATTCGATTTCGCCGGGAATCACTTCGGACTTGGCGGAACCCTGTTTCTTGTCGACGTCCAGCGTCGTTCCGACAGGATTGGGCTTCCACCGACCTGTCACGACCCAGTCGGGGTCGTATTCGTAGGCGTCGATTCCGCCGTAATTGGCGACCCACTCGCTCTGAGCGTCCCAGACGCGAAGACCATACAGTCCGTCCTCTGCGATGATCGTCCCGCTCTTCGTGTCGGAAAATCGAATCTCCGGAGCTTCCGAGCCCGGTCCGTTTAACATCACTGAGCCATTAACCAGGGTGCCGTTGACAATTACTCCGTCGGCCTCGACGGATGTGAGCTGAAGGCCACTACCCCCGTCAGGTCTCGGCGCCCAGATTCCGGGGACTCCCCACACGGATTGTTCCGAGTCAATCCACTGTGTCAAAACAAGTGCAAGACTCCCAAACGGCTCAGCGACCTGCGATTCTCGACGTGAATGAAACAACGTAAATCTGTCGCTCGCTTCCGTCATGTTCCAATTCTGCCGAGTAAACCGTGAGCGCGGGTGAGGCTCACCGTGCCATCGCGCGGCGATAGAGCGTCAACATGCTTTCAGTTCGTCGCGACTGTCGATACTCGACGAGGTGCTCAAGATCTCGTGCTCCCTTCGCAGGGACATGGTTTCGCGCCGTCGAATCCAGCGTCTTTCCCATTTCCGCTGCACTGATGTCGGCGGTGAGAGTGTACGAGCCACCCGGGAGGTCCCCCGCGATCTCGGAGTCGACAATGATCACATGGGTCCCCATCGAGATCGCCTCGGTGACCGTCATTCCTTGGGTTTCAAAGTCGTTCGATGACTGCACGAGAAAATCTGCCTCTGCGATGACCTCGATTGCGCGCTCATAGGGAACCGCCCCGAGAAAAACAACGTTCTCGCCCGCGATGGCTTTAGCTTTCTCCGCGAGCGCGCCATCGCCCACGATTCTGACGGTCAAAGGTTCGGTCGCGCGGGCGACCCCTTCCAAAAACTCGAGGAGACGCTTCTCCGGTGAGAATCGCCCGACCCAGGCGTAGACCGGTTTTGAGTGCTTGGCTCGTGGTGTGCGGGCCACAACGTCGAGGACGTCGTCATCGACCCCGGTCGGCACTACCGCTATCTCGAAGTTTCGACGAGAAGTGACATCTTTGCTCGTCAACAGCCGTGCGAAGTGAGCGGACGGCGCCGTGACAAGGTCCGCGTGGTGAGCGTAGCCCGCTAGATAATCGAATGCGTTGGTCGGACGAGTAGTGAATCGTGAGCCGAGCGACCACTTTTGCCACAGTCCCAACATTGCGTAGAAGACAGTGGGAAATGGAATCGACCCGTCGACACCGACGT
This sequence comes from Microbacteriaceae bacterium, assembly GCA_044353905.1. Taxonomy (GTDB): domain Bacteria; phylum Actinomycetota; class Actinomycetes; order Actinomycetales; family Microbacteriaceae; genus MWH-TA3. Next base: position 7,882 of record JBILBA010000008.1, read on the forward strand.
CCAAGCGGTGGTGCATCGTGTGGACGAGAGGGAGCCCGTTGGCCTCGGCGAAACGGTAGCCGAGCGCGGCTCCCCAAAAGTCCGACTGAACGTGGACGACGTCAACCGGCGGTCGAGAGGAGAGCGCTTCCGTAATCTGCACCAGATGGGACCGCTGTGGCCACAACCAGGTGTATTCCTTCACGGTAGGAATCGGAAACGACGGTAGATCAATAAATCGCGCATCGTCTACCGGACCGTTGCGCAACGACGGGGACACGAAAGTGACGGTGTTGCCCGCGCGCTCGAGGAAATCCGCCTGGAGGTTGACCGATACCTGCGCACCACCGAGAGTGAAGGGGTGCTGTTCGCAGAAGATCAAGACATGCATTGTGTCGTCAGTCTAATGTTTTGGTTCGCTATGGCTTGGGTTGTCGCGAATCCATGGCCTCTGTCCACCACATCGCGTCGCGAAACATGGCACGATGAACTAACTGAATCAAAGGAAAAAGATGACCAACGGGATACCGACAATCCACGAAGCCGACGCTGCGTCGTTAACGATGCCCGCCGCAACACTCAAGCCCACTAGCCAGAATGGGCAGACCGAATCGGTTCTCGAGTTGTGGAAAGCGTCAGACGGAAACCTCGAGTTAGGTGTGTGGGAATGCACCCCTGGCACCTTCACCGCACGGCGCGACGGCTATGACGAAGTTGCGAACATCGTTTTTGGAACAGCCACCGTGACGAGCGACGCGGGTGACACCTGCGAACTCGGCCCTGGAAGTGTTTTCGTCACACCAGCGGGGTGGACTGGTACATGGATTATTCATGACACGCTTCGCAAAACTTATATCATCCGAACAATTTCGTGACAGTGAATTTTTGGCGTGACAGACCGCGGCGGCGAGCTGCGCACGATTTTCTCGTGTCTCGCGAATATGTATGGAATCGGTAGGCTCGAACCATGCGATATCTGGTGACGGGCGGCGGTGGCTTTCTCGGCTCGCATCTCTGTGAGCGCCTCCTGCAGTCGGGACACTCCGTCATCGCGTTGGATGATTTTTCGACCGGATCACGTGACAACATCCGCGATCTTGGCGCCCTTGGCGACTTCGAAGTCCTCGACTGGGACGTCGCAGTTCCGTTCGATGTCACGGTTGATGGAATTTTCAATCTCGCTTGTCCCGCCTCGCCAATTCAGTATCAGCGGTACCCGACTCGAACGACAAAGACTTCGGTTCTGGGAGCGATTAATTCACTAGAACTCGCCAAGAAACTGGATATTCCCGTCCTTCAGGCATCTACCTCAGAGGTTTACGGTGACCCGCTCGAGTCCCCGCAATCCGAAGAATACTGGGGCAACGTCAATCCGGTCGGAATCAGGTCATGCTACGACGAGGGCAAACGTGCCGCGGAAACCCTGTTTGTCGATTACCTCAGAGAGTTTTCCGTTGACATTCGAATTGCTCGGATTTTCAATACGTACGGGCCGAGAATGGCGCTGAATGACGGTCGAGTAGTCCCCCAGTTCATCACTCAAGCACTGAGTGGCGACCCGCTCACCATTTATGGAGATGGGGAACAAACGCGCAGCTTTTGCTACGTGGATGACCTCATCTCGGGCTTCATCGCCTTGTTTTTCGAATCCAGCGAGCACCGTCCCGTTAACTTGGGAAACCCGCAACCGATCACGATGCTGGAGCTTGCCGACGAGATTATTCACTTGACCGGATCAACGAGCACAATTTCCTACCTGCCCTTGCCAGAGGACGACCCGCTGATTAGGGAACCCGACATTAGCCGCGCTGCCGAGGTTCTCAATTGGAATCCGAAAATGGGACGCGTCGAAGGCCTGATGGCCACGATTGACGACATCCGCACACGAGTCTGACTCCCGGAATTACTCCGAAGTGGAACTCGGGGATAACACAAAGGGGCAGTGATTCCTCGTGAGAGAAGTAGGGCGAGCGGGGCTTGAACCCGCGACCGACGGATTATGAGTCCGCTGCTCTAACCAGCTGAGCTATCGCCCCGAGAACTCCAGCCTACCGACAGCGCCGTGTTGCCACCCGTTGGACGGCAGTTCTGCTAGAGCAGGTTGGGAATCTTCTGCTCTTCGGCCACGTTTGCGCGACGGAAGATAAATGTCACTACCGTCGAAATCAGCACGATGAACAAGGAATACAGTGCTGGGACCAAGAGAATCGAGTCCAGGCCCGGGCTGTCGATATAGACCGCAACGATGACTGCGATTGCAAGCGGACCGTTCTGAATTCCTGTCTCGAGCGCGATTGTTCGGGCATTCATCGGGTGAATCCGAATCGCCTTCGCAATCACGTAGGCCACGGTAATACCCACGACACCAAGCCCAATGGACACCGCGTAGGTCGGCCACTCGGTGGTGATCAACAGCTGCCAGTTTCGTGGCACCCAGATGGCGATGAGGAATGGAATGAACAACAGTCCAAAAATGCCGCCGACCAGCTCAAGCACAGCACCCGCGTTGGCGCTGAGTCGCCGAACCAACATTCCCAAGGCAACCGGAATGATGAGCCCGACGATCACTATGGCGAGCTCACTGAAGTCGATACTGAGAGATTCATCGAAGTCCAGCAGGCTCGAGTAAATCCAGAGCATGAAGGGTGTCATCACGAACGCCCACAGTGTTGAATTGACGGTCATCGTCACGCTCAGCGCGAGGTTACCTTTGGAGAAATATGTGAACAGGTTCGACGTCGTCCCCGCGGGAACCGCGCCCATGATGAGAGCACCCAGTGCAATGAATGCGACCTCGGGACCTTGCGTGAAGGGCATGAGAACGGCAATGACGAGCAGGTAGGCGGTCAGCGGCATAATCCCGAACTGGGTTAACCATCCGATGATGAGTCCCCACGGGCGCCGGAGGGCTAGACCAAAGTCACGCGGCGTAAGACCGGCGCCGAGCCCGAACATGATGATGAGGATGAAGATTCTCAGCAATGACTGTTCGAACTCGTTGACAACGGTAGCCTGATTGGCTGCTTCAGCAGCCATGACGACAAAGGAATCAACCATGTTTATGCACCCTTCGGGGTTTTCGCAGCACCCGTCACCTGATCGCGCAGCTCACGCCGGAGAATCTTGCCGATGGGGCTCTTGGGAAGTTCGTCCACAAAAAAGACTTTCTGCGGCACCTTGTATGCGGACAGGTGCTCACGGCACCGAGCCACGATTTCTTCCTCGGTGGGTTTCGTTGCGCCCGAGACGATGTACGCGTGCACCGCCTCACCGGTTTTAGCGTCCGGGACACCGATGACGCCGACCTCGAGAACTCCCGGAACAGCCGCGATCTGTTCTTCCACTTCGTTCGGAAAAACGTTGAAGCCGCTTACGAGAATCAGGTCTTTTTTTCGATCGACGATCGTGAAGTAGCCATCTGCGTCCATCTGAGCAATATCACCCGTGTGGAACCAGCCGTCAGACATGGCGAACTTTGTTTCCGCTTCGCTATTCCAATAGCCAAGCATGACCTGTGGTCCTTTGGCGACCAATTCGCCCGGCTCGCCCACACCGACTGGCTTACCGGCGTCGTTGAGCAGCTGAATGTCGGTCGACGGAACGGGGATGCCGATTGTGCCGTCCTTGCTCAGTCCCCCAAAAGGATTGAAGGCCAAGGCCGGCGCGGTCTCGGTGAGCCCATAGCCTTCGACGATTGGTGTCCCAGTCAATTCGCGCCAGCGTTCCGCGACGGAAGCCTGCAAGGCCATCCCGCCCGCCGCCGAGTAACGAAGGTGCTTGGGCGGGCTGTCGGAAAACCAGCGTTCATTCATCAACGCGTTGAACAACGTATTCACGCCCGTCAACCACGTGACTTTATAGTTCTCAAACGCGCGCTTGAGGTTGCTCGGCGGCCGGGGGCTTGGAATCAAGAGGTTGCGACCCCCGCGCTGATAGAAGGCAAGCAGATTGACCGTGAAGGCGAAGATGTGATAGAGCGGCAACGCCGTGACTACGACCTCGACCCCCGGACGAATGTAATTGCCGACAAACGAGAGCAGTTGCATCGTATTCGCGATCAGGTTGCCGTGAGAGAGCATCGCGCCCTTCGCGACACCGGTGGTTCCACCGGTGTACTGAAGTGCCGCGATGGAGTCCGAACCGATCCCCTTGAGGTAGCCCTTGGCTGACTCTGGGGTCGACTTTTTGCGCCCTTGAGCTAGGGCGAGCCGAAAAGGTGTGTGTTCGACGGTGATTTTGGGAAGGGAGCGACTCCAGAAGCGCTGGACACCGCGAATCACTCCGTGCACGACGGGCGAGAAGAATTCCGAGATACGAACCGTGACGACGTTCGTGATTTGCGTCTTACCCAAAACCTCGGGCAAGCGGCCCGCAAACATGTCGATTACTACGAGCGTGGTGGCACCGGAATCCGAGAACTGGTGAACCATCTCGGAGGCGGTGTAGAGCGGGTTGGTGTTAACGAGAACGCAGCCAGCCTTAAACACACCAAAAGCCACAATCGGATACGCCAAACAGTTGGGCATTTGTACAGCGACCCTATCGCCCTGGGACAAACCAAGTTCTTCGCGCAGATAGGCGGCAAAGTCATCCGACAGCGTGTCAATCTGCTGGTAGCTCAACGAGGCGTTCATGCCGTTGGGCATCACCTGGGTGAATGCGGTCTTCTTACCCCATTGAGCGCTGGCTGCAGTGACCATCTCGGGCAGATTTTCGTAGGGCGGCTTTGCTAGCTCATGCTCGACATCGCTCGGATAATGGGCAAGCCAGGGGCGTTCTGTCATCGTCACTCTTCCAGCGGAGGGACCATCGCCAGCGGATAGTCCGACGTTGGATTGGTTACGCAATTATAAACACAGGGGTCTGCCGTAACGCAATCCGTATAAGACCCTAATTTCACCAGTTTTGGGAGGGTTGGGAATTGCACAAACAGTAGGTGCTAAACGCCACGGTAAATCTGCTCGAACCGGTCGAGAGTCGTTGAGATGTCGTGGTCGGAAACGATTGCGAGTGACTCGCGTTGGTAAGCGCGGTATTCACTGTCGGAACTGTCGAGAATTCGTTTGATCGAGTCAGCGAGACCCGTGATGTCGCGCGGCTCGTAGAGGTAACCGTTGTCGCCGTCGTGGACGAGGTGCGGCAGTGCCATCGCGTTGGCCGCAACAACCGGAAGGCCACTCGCCATCGCCTCCATCGTCGCAATTGACTGTAACTCCGCGATGGACGGCATGACGAACACTGCGGCCTCGGACAATAATGTTCGCAACGTTTCCTCGTCGACATGACCCAGGAAAGCGACACGATCCGCAATTCCGTTGTCGCGCGCAATCTTTTCGAGCCTGCCCTGGTCATCGCCGGATCCCGCGATCACGACCCTCAACCGACCTTCGGGAAAACGTGCGAGCGCGAACAGCAACTCTTCAATCCGTTTTTCTTGTTCAACCCGACCGAGGAAAAGCGCGTAGGGATCTTTCCGCTTACCCAGAATGACTCGGTAGTTCGAGATATCGAGCCCGCACGAAATCGCGTGAACTCCAGATCGACGAACGGCTCGTTCCAGATACTCGGCTGCTTTTCGGGTAGGAGTCGTCGCTTCGTCAACCATTGCGTAGGTCTTCATTGCGACCTTCCACAGGCTGCGCGTCAACCAGTCGACGCCGAATTGAGGCAACGGAAGGAACTGAGCCGTGTTCTCGGGCATGAAATGGTTGGTGGCGATTACTCGAATCCCCTTGTCGTGTGCCTCACGGACGAGACCCCACCCGACATTGATGTGCGATTGAATGTGAACCACGTCTGGTCTCACCTCTTCGAGGATCGCGCGGGTGTCGGGACGAACCTCCCACGGCAAGGCAAATCGCGCCCACGGGTGGTTGAACCACTTCCATGACCGAAGTCGGTAAACCTCGAGATCAACCCCGGCATGATTCTCGGTCCGAATCCCGAACCTCTCGTCCGGTGACGGCGCAACGATGACTACTCGATGTCCGCGCCCAACGAGCCCAACCGCAAGTCGCTCGGCAAATTTAGCCGCGCCGTTCACGTCGGGCGGGAAAGTGTCCGCGCCGATCAGAATTGTTAGCCGTTTATCCGCCATGAACCTTGCCTTGGTTAACGCAGTGTCTGCGGGTGGTGACGTGCGAGCAGTACGACACCAACGACGGACAGGATTCCACCGATTGCAAGACCAGCTAAGGCAAACGGCGGGAACCTATCTGCCTCACCCAACACGGTGATTGCAATCGCGACGGCAACAAGTGGATCGATGACGGTCAAACCGGCAATCACCAAGTCTGGCGAGCCAACAGAGTAAGCGGTTTGGACGAAGTAACCGCCGAGTAGCGCGGCCACGATGATCCCGGCCAGACAGAGAATCATGAACGCGTCGACTTGATTGGATTGCCAACGGTTGATGAGAACCTTGGTGATGGTGACCACGAACCCGTAGAGCGTGCCCGCGGCCACGATGTAGAACATCGCTCGAAGACGTCGGCGGAAAATCACAAACAACGCGACGACTCCGACGATGACCGCAGCGAGTAACCACATGATGAACAACAGTTGCGCATCAGATAGTGCGCGCTCAAAAGCGTAAATCGCCGAAAAAGCGACGAAAATCGCGATGCCAAGGACCGCCAAGGCAATGCTGCCCCGAACTCGAGCATCCGGCGCGATGCCGTTGACGCGGGAATTAATCACATTGGTCAGTACCATCGCGACAACACCGAGCGGTTGAACCACGATCAGCGGCGCGAATGCAAGCGAAATCAGTTGAATGACAATCGCGAGAGTCAGCAGAAGCGTTCCAAACACCCACGACGGTCGTCGAACCAGCAACATGAGCTGTCCGGCCGAAAGTCCCGATTTAGCGCCAATTTCGTGGGTTCCGTCGACCTTCGAGACTCCGCGGTGTTGTAACTGCGCACCGATGGACAGAAACACCGCACCAATGAGGGCAATCGGGATTCCGATTGCCTGGTACGGGGTTAACGAGATCTGTCCAACCAGATTCGAAAGTTGGTCGTTCACCTCTCTAGGCTACCGACATTAGGCTGGGCGGGTGGATATTCGGGAAATCGTCATCACGGGAAACCCGGTGCTCCATCGGCCGTGCGCCCGAGTTGAGCACATCGATGACCACCTGAAGGAACTAGTTCAGGACATGTTTGCCACGATGGAACTGGCACCAGGTGTCGGCTTGGCTGCATCGCAAGTCGGAGTTGATCTCTCCTTGTTCGTGTACGACTGGGTCGACGACGACGGCATTCAGCACCGTGGCGTTGCCATCAACCCGACGTTATTGCTCGAACCGCCTCCCATCGGTCCGCTCGATGACGACGAAGAACTGGAGGGGTGTTTATCCGTTCCTGGCGAGCGATTCCCGCTTCGCCGAAGTGATCGAGTAACGCTCACCGCAACCAATCTGGATGGAAACGAGTTCACCATTCACGCGGAAGGTTGGCTCGCGCGAATCTTTCAACATGAGTTTGACCACGTTCTCGGAGTTCTGTATGTTGACCGCCTGGTCGAGCCTCATCACACTGAAGCGCGCGAGGCGATTCATCAGGTTGGTTGGGGAGTTCCTGGGTTGTCCTGGCTGCCCGGCCGCGACCATCTCGAAGGCTAAGCAGCCCAGCCCATCGCTCGAAGAGCAGCGGCCGCCGCCGCCGCGACCAACACAACGACAATGAATGGCGCGCGAACCCACAGCAACGCCGCTCCGACCCCCAGCGCAGCGAGTCGCGCGTCGACAACGATTGCACTTCCCGTTGCCACGGTTTGGGTGACAACTAGCGACGCGAGTAGCGCGACCGTGAGCACGTCGCTGATGCGCTGAATCCTGGGTTGCGCGGCGACGCTCGCGGGGACGAGGTATCCCAGCAGTTTGGTGCCCAGCACAACAGCAGAGGCGATCAGAATTGTGGTCCACAGAGTCATGCTTGCCTCCGTTCTGCCAACAACGCCATGACGATCCCTGCCGCGGCGGCAATAAGGACAGGTAAACCGGCAGGAGCCGTGGGCACGGTCAACACCGTGATGACAGCAGCTACAGCTGCGACGGCGACGGGTTGTCGAGATTGAATCCGTGGCCACAGAAGTCCGAGGAACGCTGCTGCAGCCGCGGCATCAAGGCCCCACGCCCGTGGGTCACCCAACGCGTCACCTAGAATCGCACCGGCAGCGGTCATTGCGTTCCAGCCGACAAAGATTGCGGCACCGGTGAGCCAGAAACCGATTCGCTGTGCACGTGGCTCGGTTTGGGCAATCGCCACAGCCGTGCTCTCGTCAATCGTCCAATGACCCGCCAGCAGGCGCTTCCAAAACCCAGTACCCACTACTGACGACATCCGAACCGCGTACAGTCCGTTTCGAACACCCAGCAGTCCTGCCGCGGTGATGACACTGAGACCCGGCGCTCCGGTAGCGACGAGCCCAATGACGGCGAACTGCGACCCTCCCGAGAACATGAACAGAGACAAGACCTGCGTCTGCCAGAAATCCAGACCCGACGCGACGGCCAGGGCTCCAAACGAGATCCCGTACAACGAGACAGCGCCCGCAACACCAAGGGACATGCTCACCGATGCACGCACGGCGCTGGCGGTCACGTGGCCGACTCTGGGATGTATTTCGGATCGGTTGCGTACCTGAGCATCGGGAACGACGCGGTGATGGTGAACCCGACCCCTGGAACACGCTGAGTGTGAACAATTCCGTCGAAGGCTTCCGCCCGACTCTTCATTTCTAACAGACCGCGTCCCGTGCTCTTTTCGATCAGCGCTTCCTGGTCGCTCTCGATTGTCACGCCCTCCGGGACGGCCTCTCCGGCCTTGAGTGCTCGGCGAGTTGCGGCTCGTTCGCCGTCGTCGTTGATCGCAATGGACAGCCCGTGGGGACCCCACGTCATGAGCACGTCGACCTCGGTGCCGGTTCCCCCATGGATTCGGGCGTTGTCGATGGCTTCGGTGATGATTCTGAACAGCGCGAGCTCTGCGGATTGCGAGAGCGCGAAGCGATCGCCGGCTTCTTCGAGATTGACGATGAGACCCTGTTCCTCCGCCTCGGCGAAGAGATGGGTGATGGAATCGAGCGTCGGCCAATCTTCGACCGATTCGTATCCTTGACCCGCGAGATCCATCGCTCGGCGCATATCGTCGAGAGCCGTTTTAGCGGTTTCCGAGAGCAATCGGGAGTGCCGTTGCAACGCTGGGCGGTCTTTGATGGATTGAAAAGCCGCGCTCTCAGAGCGTGCGAGGAGTTGCACCAAGGAACGCGTCACAATGGCCTGGTGTTCGTGGATGATTCGTAATCGGTCGGCCAATTCCGCTGCGCGCAGTGTGGCTTCGGTCTGACCGACGGTGGGTGTTGCCGACAGCGAAACGGCAGCCCTCGACTCGGTTCCCGTGCGCGATTTCCTGAAGAAAAAGAACGCCGCGGAAACTGCTATCACCGCGATAACGGCGAGTAGCGTGTCCAGCAGTGTCCAGGTGCCCATTGCTTCTCCTTGGAGGTGATTCTCCGAGCTCATTGCCCTAGGTGTTTGGCTCCCCGACTTGGACTCGAACCAAGAACCTATCGGTTAACAGCCGATTGCTCTGCCAATTGAGCTATCGAGGAAGGTGTATTTCACTATACCAAAACTCTCGGATTCAATAACCTGCGCGAGTGTCGACAATGCCGACAAAAGACGTCCCCGCGAGGAACGCTCTGACGTTTCGTTCGATTCGCGTGCCCAGCAGGTGCGCGGTCATGAGCGGAGTGTCAGCCGAATGGGACGTGATGACGCACCGCGGTATTTGCCATAACGGATGATCGGCCGGCAGAGGCTCAGGGTCGCTGACGTCGAGCCCCGCCCCCCACAGTTCATCGGCGTTGAGCGCCGCGACGAGCGCGTCCTGATCGAGCAGCGCGCCGCGGGCGATGTTGACCAGCACAGCGTGGCTGGGCAGGAGGGACAACTCGGTTGCACCGATGATGTGGTGGGTCTCGGAAGTCGCCGCTGCAGCCAGAATCAGGACGTCCGCCGTCGGCAACACCGCGTGCAACTCTTGTGCCGTTACCGTGTGCGTCGCACCGGAAAGGGGTTCGTGGGACCGCCGGACAACGGTAACCGTCGGTCGGAACGGTGCAAGGAGTCGAATCAGTTCGGTCGTGATTCCGCCCGCACCGAGGATGACGACGTGATTGCCGTAAAGCGATAATCCCGTGCGTACCTTCTGCCACACCGCGTCTCGCGATTTTGAGGGCAACTCGCGCTGAAGCGCCAGGGTGAGAGCGAACGCGTGTTCCGCGACTGGCTCGGCGTACGAACCCTTTGCCGACGTGAAAACAGGAGCCGCGTCGTGATCAATTGTCGCGAAGATGTCCCGAAAACCGTCGACGCCGGCCCACGGCAACTGCACCCATTCGATACCGGGATGGCTATCCAAGATCTGCGTCAATTCATCGGCGCGCTTTTCGCTGAGCCACACTAGCCCTCGGGTTTCACTCGACAGCGGAGCAACCGTCCCACCACCCGCCTCGACCGCGGCGACAAACGAATCGTTCTGAGTCGGTTCCACCGCAATCGGACCTGGGGTTGGAACACGATGAGGTGCCGATGGCGACGAGCCGGGGAGGTCGCGGTGCTGTTCGGGGCGATCGGGGGCAACAGACACGGCGCTACTCCACCTTCAGGGTTCGTCGGCGCACCTCGAGTTCCGAAATGCGGTGTTGTAAAGAACTGTGTTCAGGGTCGCCCTCTGGTGTCCGCTGCAGAACGCTGTGTAGTTCGTCGCGTTGACGGATGAGGTCGGCCTCGATGACGGCGATGGCAACATCGACGACGTAGGTGGCGATGTTGAGGGCGGTTCGGCGTTCCTCTTCCGCGACGCGCGCAATAACCGCCGCGTCGTCCTCGACTCTCGACTTGGCGATTGTGACCCGTCTGACCGGGATGTCGACCATCGCGAGTTCCGACACAAGGGGGCGCAATTCCTCGCCAGACTCGTCAATCACTCGAGAAATCCAGTTCGGGGAGGCAAAATCTGAGAATACGGACACCATCGCGCCGCGAATGCGGCTGAGCGACGGGTTGGTGAAGTGGCACGCAACGATGTCCCCCGCTCGGGAAAGTCCGATGAGTTCCGGGTATCGAAGCAACGCCACGATGACGTCACGTTCGCGTTTGGCGTTGACATCGGCGCCAAGAGACGCGAACGATCCGATTGCGCCGGAATCTTTTTCGACCTCGATGACGACTCGGCTACTGCCGGCGCGCATCGCTGCGCGAACGTCGGCAGGCTCTACGCCCAGCCATCCCGACACGACGCGGATGTATCCGTCGATCATCGAGCGATCCTTGATTCCGGTAATGATGGGTGCGACGGCTCGTGTCGCGTGGACACGACCTTCGACCGTCGACAGGTCAAAGCCGGCAATTGTTCGACGGATGATGAATTCGAACAGAGGCGTTTTGGTCTCGAAGATCGCAGCCAGCGCCGCGTCCCCACGCTGTTGCCGAAGGTCGGACGGGTCGAGTCCGTCCGGCGCGACCACTACGAAGGTGTTCGCCACGAATTTGGAGTCCTCGGCGAATGCCTTGGACGCCGCTTTTTGGCCAGCCTCGTCCGGGTCGAACGTGAAGATGACCTCACCGCGACTGCGGGAATCCCCCGCATCGATGTCCCCCAAAACTCTGCGGATCAACGAGACGTGATCGCTTCCGAATGCCGTGCCGCACGTCGCCACCGCCGTCGTGATGCCCGCGAGGTGGCAGGCCATGACGTCGGTGTACCCCTCGACGACGACGACTTTGCGATCCTTGGAAATGTTGCGCTTGGCGAGGTCGAGACCATAGAGAACTTTCGCCTTGTGATAGACGGGCGTTTCGGGGGTGTTGAGGTATTTCGGTCCGTTGTCGTCGTCTCGAAGGCGACGCGCACCGAACCCGATGGTCGCACCCGTCACATCTCGAATCGGCCAGACAAGCCTGCCGCGAAAGCGGTCGTACACACCTCGTTCACCGCGCGACAGCAGTCCAGCAGCTTCGAGTTCGACCTCGGTGAATTTCTTTGCCGAGAGGTACTTGCGCAGCGCATCGAACGAGTTCGGCGCGTAACCAACCCCGAACATTTCACAGGCCGCTCGGTCGAAACCTCGACCCGTCAAGAAGTCTCGGCCGAATTCCGCCTCAGGCGACGACAGTTGCTCGATGAAATACAGTTCGGCCGCGCGATTGGCTTCTAGCAATCGGGATCGGTTACCCGATTCACGTTCCGGGCTACCGTCTTCGTATGTCAACGAAAAGTTGATTGTCGCCGCGACCTTTTCGACGGCTTCCGAAAAGGTCATCATGTCGATCTGTTGCAAGAACTTGTAGACGTCGCCGCTTTCTCCGCACCCGAAACACTTGTACATTCCGACATTCGGCCGAACACTGAAACTTGGTGATTTTTCATCGTGAAATGGGCACAAACCTTTGAGCGAATCGGCCCCGCCGCGCTTGAGAGTGACGTATTGCCCGACGATATCCGCAATATTGGCGCGCTGCTTTACCTCGTCGATATCCGATTTCCGTATGAGCCCAGCCACGACCCCATTCTACGGAGTGGTCTGACAGGTTCGGGGGCTAAGCCGGCTTACCTCAGGACAATACGGCCGGGATGCTGAAGAGGATGAACAGTCCAACTGACCATAGGACTGTTGAGAAAACAACCAGATAAGCGACAAGGTTTTTTACCTTCATCACGGCCGTGACACCCAAAAGGAACAAGGAAACAGCAAACAAGGCCGTCAGCATCTGGAGTGTATTGCTGTAACCGCTCTCCGTGTTCGATAGTTGCCAGTATTCGTCTCCGCTGGCCCACGTTTCGTCGTAAGGGCCATACAGAGCCTCCATGTAGGGGGCACAGTTTGCCAATTGACTCATCGGGTCCTCAACAAAGCACGGCCACGCATTCGTGTACAACTCATACGACCCGTTGTTGGTCCGAAGGTCATCGTAAAGGTCGTCGACGTTGACTCCGTCAATGAAATGACGAACTTTCTTGTCTTTCCAGACGGTCAAATCGTCTCGATACTTCACTTCTGCCGTGACGAACTTGTTGTTCGCGTCGGCCAAAATCAGCGCGTATTCAGACCGAGCGTCGCCTGCCCGACCGTCGTGTAAAGACGATTGGACCGCTGCCCACGCTGCGGTGGTTGACACCACGCCAAGCATCACGACAATCAACAAGTCACGCGATAAGCGCTCCATAATGCTGTTCATTTTCCCAACTTTCCCCCAGCGCGGTTTTCAGCAGAATAGCACCAGAGTACTGAGGCGCCTAGCGTACGTATCTCGCGCACCTGCGCGACGCGATCACAGAGTCAACCGCTCGTGCCAGGCGAGTGCACTCTGATCCGTTAGCGATGCAACCTGATCGATGACTGCGCGCATGGCTTCGGCTTCCGACGTCGCCTCGCGATAATCCGCAGCGAAACCCGGTTCGAGGTGGTCGGTTCCCGACGCGGCGAGAACCGCACACAATTCCTGAATCAGTTCGCGCTGACGAGAATAGATTGGCCTCCGCGATTCGTGAGACATGACGTTCGCGGCGACAATTCCCTTGAGTACCGCGATTTCGGCACGGGTTTCTGCCGGTACGACGACGTCCGCTCCGAATCGAACGAGACTGCTCGCCGTCGCGTGTTCACGGGTCGCTGCCGTCGCCGACCCTGCGAATCGACCAATCAGCGTCGATGTGAGGTTTTTCAGAGCGCCCATTTCCTGGCGCGACCCCTCCCAGGTTTCAATCCACGAGGTCAGTCCATCAAGGCGATCAAACGCCGCGACGAGTTCGTCGTGCGGAAGCTCGCCGCCGATCCATTCGACCATCGAGTCGACGAGGTCCTCGTGGTCAACACGAGACGACAGCGCGCGAACATCGATGTACCCGCTCACAATCGCGTCTTCGAAGTCGTGCACCGAATACCCGATGTCATCGGACAGGTCCATGACTTGCGCTTCGATGCACAATCTACGGTCCTCCGCACCTGCTCGGACCCATTCGAAAATGGGGATGTCTGATTCGTACACGCCGAATTTGGTGCGGCCGCCCGGCTCGGCGACACCTGTTTCCTGGGTCCACGGATATTTGCACGACGCGTCGAGGCTGGCTCGAGTGAGGTTGAGTCCGAAACTGCGACCAGCGTCGTCAAACACCTTGGGTTCGATCCGGGTGAGGATTCGAAGCGTTTGCGCGTTGCCCTCAAAGCCCCCGAACGGCAGCGCCCAGTCGTTGAGCGCCTTCTCGCCGTTGTGTCCGAACGGTGGGTGCCCGAGGTCGTGTGCGAGGCAGGCGGTGTCGACCAGGTCGGGGTCGAGCCCAAGACTCGCGCCAATTTCACGGCCGACCTGTGCGACTTCGAGCGAATGCGTCAGGCGGTTTCGCGCAAAATCGAGTCCCGCGGTCGGGGAAAGCACCTGCGTCTTGGCTGCAAGGCGGCGAAGCGCGCTCGAGTGCAAGAGCCGACCGCGGTCGCGGGCAAAATCGGACCGTTCCCCCTTTGACCCCTCGGGGAAGGCGCGCTCGAGGTCGAACGCGGTGTAGCCGTTATCCGCCATTGTGGCTCGATTCGGTGTCGACCAATTCCTTCATGTGCGAACCTAAAATCTCGCGGGAGTCCAGCCAACCGTCCGGCAACGACGGCCGTTTCGGGTTACCGGCCCGCCCACGCTGACCCTCTGCATCCGCACCGGGATACGGGGCGTCACGGTCGAGATCGGCGAGAACTGCGTCCATCTCTGTGAGGCTACCCACCAGGGCAAGTGCCGACCGAGTTTCTCCACCGACGGCGTACCCCTTGAAATACCACGCGACGTGTTTACGAATGTCACGGCAACCGTGGTTCTCGTCCTCGAGGAATTCGACGAGCAGTTCGGCATGGCGACGGAAGGCGTCGGCAACGAACCCGAGGTTCGGGGTGATCGGCTCGACGTCCTTTCCAAAGGCACGCTCGAGGTCAGCGAACAACCACGGACGACCGAGGCACCCGCGACCCACGACTACGCCGTCGCACCCGGTTTCGTCGACCATGCGCTTGGCATCGTCACCGCTCCAAATGTCGCCGTTTCCGAGGATTGGCACGTCGGGGATTTCTGACTTGAGCGTGCGAATTGCGTCCCAGTGCGCGTTCCCCGAATAATGCTGGGCCGCGGTACGGGCGTGAAGGCCGATGGCCGAAACTCCGATGTCCGCGGCGATTCGAGCGGCGTCGAGATACGTGAGGTGATCGTCGTCGATACCCATTCGCATCTTGATAGTGACCGGTACGTCTCCTGCTGCCTCGACGGTCGCCTGCAGAATCTGTTCGAACAAGGTCGTCTTCCACGGCAGGGCAGCGCCACCGCCCTTTCGCGTGACCTTGGGGACGGGGCACCCGAAGTTCATGTCGACGTGATCAGCGTGGCCTTCGTCAACAAGGATCCTGGTCGCTTCTCCGAGAGTCTTTGGGTCGACGCCATACAACTGAATCGACCGAGTCGTTTCCGAAGGGTGGTGTTGAATCAAACGCATCGTCGTCGGGTTCCGCTCGACCAACGCCCGAGCAGTGATCATCTCAGAGACGAACAGCCCGCTGCCGTATTCTCGGCACAACCGCCGAAACGCCGTGTTCGTGATCCCCGCCATCGGGGCGAGGATGACGGGAACGTCCGTTTCGATCGGGCCGATGCGCATGTCAGGCGCCTAGGAGTCGCTCCGCGAGGTAACCCTCGAGTCGGTCGAGTGACACACGCTCTTGCGCCATCGTGTCTCGTTCGCGAACCGTCACGGCTTTGTCCTCGAGCGTGTCGAAATCGACAGTGATGGCGAATGGAGTTCCGATTTCGTCCTGGCGACGGTATCGGCGTCCAATCGCACCAGCGTCATCAAAATCGATGTTCCAATGCTTGCGGAGGCTTTCGGCGAGGTCGCGCGCCAAAGGCGACAGTTCCTCGTGGCGCGACAGAGGCAAAACTGCGGCCTTGACCGGAGCAAGACGGCGATCGAGGCGCAGAACCGTGCGAACGTCGACTCCACCCTTGGTGTTCGGCGCTTCGTCTTCGTAATACGCGTCGACCAGGAACGCCATGAGCGAACGTGTCAGTCCAGCCGCTGGCTCAATCACATACGGAGTCCAGCGTTCGTTCGTCGCTTGATCAAAATAGGACAGTTCTGTTCCCGAGGCTGCCGAGTGGGTCTTCAGGTCAAAATCAGTGCGGTTTGCCACGCCTTCGAGTTCACCGAACTCCCCCGACGAAAAACCAAAACGGTATTCGATGTCGACTGTTCGCTTGGAATAGTGCGACAATTTCTCTTTCGGGTGTTCAAATAGGCGAAGGTTCTCGGGGTTAATACCGAGGTCGGTGTACCAGCGTAGGCGCTCGTCAATCCAGTACTGGTGCCATTCCTCGTCCGTTCCGGGCTCGACAAAGAATTCCATCTCCATCTGTTCGAATTCACGGGTGCGGAAAATGAAGTTTCCCGGCGTGATCTCGTTGCGGAACGACTTTCCGATCTGGCCGATGCCGAACGGGGGCTTCTGGCGCGCCGACGACACGACATTATTGAAGTTCACAAAGATCCCCTGAGCGGTTTCGGGGCGCAGATAGTGCATCCCAGATTCGTCTTCAATCGGCCCGAGATAGGTCTTGAGCATGCCCGAGAATTCCTTGGGCTCGGTCCACTGCCCGCGAGTGCCGCAGTGCCCACAGGCGATGTCGGCCAGGCCATTTTCAGCGGGGCGACCCTTCTTCTCTTCGAACTCTTCTTCGAGGTGGTCCGCACGGAAACGCTTGTGGCACGACAGGCACTCGACGAGTGGGTCGCTGAAAACCTCGACGTGGCCGGACGCTTCCCACACGGCGCGCGGCAAAATGACGGACGAATCGAGTCCGACGACATCGGGCCGGTTCTGCACCATCGCCTTCCACCACTGACGCTTGATGTTCTCTTTGAGCTCGACGCCGAGCGGTCCGTAATCCCACGCGGAACGGCTTCCGCCATAGATTTCGCCGGCTTGAAACACGAATCCACGTCGTTTCGCGAGCGAAATAACGGAATCAATTCGGTTGTTCTGAGCCACGGGTCTCCTCTAAGAACGGCGTCCCGCCAGTTTATCGGGGCGCGGGGGCATCGACCGCACCGCCGAAGCGACGGTCGCGGCGCGCGTAGTCTTCAATCGCCCGCCAGAGTTGAACCCGCGAGAAGTCCGGCCACAGCGTATCGAGAAAGACCATCTCGGAATACGCGCTCTGCCACAGCAAGAAATTGGACGTCCGCTGTTCGCCGGATGATCGGATGAACAGGTCGACGTCGGGTAAGGACGGTTCGTACAGGTGGGCCTGAACCGTCTTCTCGGTTATTCGCGCCGGGTTGATTTTTCCGCTAACAACGCCCTCGGCGATGTCACGGATTGCGTCAACGAGTTCGAGTCGCCCCCCGTAATTGACACACATCTGCAGGGTCATCACGTCGTTCTTCTTGGTCATTTCTTCGGCCTCGCGAAGTTCCGAGATGACGCTCGTCCACAGCTTGGGGGTGCGACCGACCCAGCGCACACGGACTCCCCACTCGTTCAGTTGGTCGCGTCGGCGCCGCAGAACCTCTCGGTTGAACCCCATGAGGAACTTGACCTCTTCGGGGCTGCGCCGCCAGTTCTCGGTCGAAAACGCATACACCGACAGGTGCTGTACGCCGACCTCAATGGCGCCAGCAACGACGTCGAGCAGTGCGGCCTCGCCCGCTCGGTGCCCCTCGACCCGCGGAAGTCCGCGCGCGTTGGCCCATCGGCCGTTGCCGTCCATGACGATGGCGACGTGTTCCGGGACGAGGTCTCGTTGAACCACCGGCGGCGTGAGCCCCGTGTAATTCAGCGGCAGAAAGTCGACCATCATTCCGTCCGATCGATGTGTCCGAGCGATCTAATCGACCGTTCGAGGTGGAACTGAGCGTACGCCGCGACGATACCACGCGCCTCGATTCGAGCGCCGTCCGGCGAGGCGTCGGCTACCGCCCAATCGCCTTTCAACAACGCGGTGAGAAGCGTGATTGTCTCGGGGCGAAGGTGCGGGGTCCCCGGCGGGGCGACGGCATCGGAGACAACTCCGCCCGCCGAGATGACGAATGCGGTGTGAGGCCCGTCCTCCCCCGTGATGACACACTCGTCGAGTTCGGGTGTCCAACCAGCTATGGCAAGAGCTCGCAAAATGTAGGAATCGAGAATGAGCGACGGGTCGTGGGCCCTTTTCGCCAGCGCTTTAAGCCCACCGAGCAACAGAGCGTAATGCCCTGAGGTGTGCCCATGGTCGGTCAGCTTGTCAGCGGTTTCGACCATCGCCGACGCGGTCGTGTACATCGGGTAATCCGCCACAATCGTGGCGGTCAATGACGTGATGGTTTCCACCTGCTGGACCGTGTCGAGGTTTCGCCCTTCGTAAAACTGAACATCGGCAATCATGAACGGTTCGAGGCGCGAACCGATTCGACTCCCCGTTTTGCGCACCCCCTTGGCAACCGCACGGATCTTGCCCCGGGACTTCCCCAGCATCGTGATGATGCGGTCCGCTTCGCCCAGTTTGTGCGTTCGAAGCACGATGACGTTGTCGCGATAGGTGGGCACGTGTCCATTCTCGCGCCGAAGGAAGCGGGTGCCCCCGCGACACGAGATAATAGAGGCATGAACTCTCTGTTCGCGATTCCCGCCTGGCTCGATTTGGTCGCCGTCGGAATCGGTGCAGCTCAGGGTGCGATGTTCTCTTCCCGCTATCGCGGCGCCGAGCTCGATCTCTTGGGCGTCGCCATCATCGGTATCGTCAGCGGGTTCGGCGGTTCAATTGTCCGCGACATCTTCCTCTCGACCGACATCGCTGCTTTCAACTCGAATTGGTACCTCGTGACCGCTGTGCTTTGTGCGCTCTTCGGCATGCTCATCTCGTCGCTTCTTCATCGCATCGAGATGGTCATCAACGTGTTCGACGCGTTGACAATCGGAATCTTCGGCGTGATCGGAACGACCAAAGCTCTCGCTTTCGGGCTACCCGTGGTTCCCGCACTCTTCATCGGTGTTGCAGCCGCGGTGGGCGGCTCCATCCTGCGTGACATGCTTCTGGCCCTGCCCATGCAACTCATGCAGGTCGGATCGCTCTACGCCGTAGCGGCCGGGCTCGGCGGGGTCACCGTCATCGTCTTACTCTCGATCGGTCAAACGGTCACCGTTGCCGGGATTGCCGGCGTTGCAGTGACTACGGCGATTCGAATGCTCTCGGTGATTCTGGGATGGAAGTTACCCGCACAGCGCGGTGTGCCAACCGTTACGTCGGTGATTCGAACGATTCGCAGAAAGCGCTGAACCTACTTACGTTCCCTCTTCGAGGTTTCAGGCGTTCGCCTCGGTGGGCACCTCCGCATGTGCCTTCTAGACAAGTTCGAATAGTCGCGTTCGCCTCACAAACAGTTCGAAACTCGCGAACGACAGTGCAACAACCCCGAAGAACGTAATCACGATGTTTACGAGTGGCGGAACACCGAGGGAGTCCCACAATTTCAACGACAACCACACGCCAGGAACATGCACGATGTAGACCCAATAGCTAGTCCTGACCAGGTATTCCAGGATCGGTCCGCTCGCTTTCACGAGCCGCAGGAACAATCCAAGGACACCCACAGCAAGGTAAAAGGACGCAATGATCGATAAAAAGTCCCTCAGGCGGCCCGTTGTCAGATTCGAGCCCCAACCAAACGCGAGCTGCGCAGAGACCATGCCCGCGAAACAAAGAACATACGCGCGCTTCGTCAGTGCCTCGAGTCCAGCCTTGCCCGAACGGAACAGAAAGATTCCGCAAAGGAAAAAAATTGCGTAGAACCCGAACAGTGGCAGTTCGGGGATCAAACTAGTCGAAATGCGGACCATTGCCCTTCTATCCAAAAAGTGAGGTGCGACCATCAACAACAACGATGCGAACAAAAGAATCCTCGGATCTGAAATCCAGACACCGGCTCGAGCCTGAAATCCAGCAAATCGGGACGAGGTCTTAATCAGCGAAAAGAGATACAGGAACGCGCTGTAAATCAACAAATAATAAATGAACCACAGGTGAAGGAACCCTGTCCGAACCACTCCCTCGAAATCAGAAATTGCCTCGGTCCGGCCACTTGCATACAGTGTCGTGACAACTATCAGTGGTGCAACAAACACCAGAACGAGTCCTAACCGCGTTCCTCGGTTACGCATAAAACCGTTCAACCCGCGCTTTTCGATGAGCAAACATGCGAAATACCCGGCGAGAACAAAGAACGCGGGCAGTCGGAAGTTGTGAAAAGTGAAATACACCCCGGAGATCAGATAGTCCTCGAAAACGGACCGATCCTCGATTGCCCTCTTGGAAAAGAGCAAAATGTGGAGAAAAACACCCAACAGCATCATGGAAGCCCGGGCCGCATCGAGTGCGGCTGAACGAGTCTCATGTTTCACTCTTTGATAGTACTTGCGGCTTGTGTCGACGGGCTGACCGCTGTAACAATTGCAGACCGCTCACGCGACGAGATTCCGGTCTTATGACTTTCGCCCAGACTTTCGCTCGAGACCGTGCGCGGTAAAGTGAGCCTGAACGCCGGCACCGCGACAAGGGAGAAACAATCACTTCGCAGCAGATTCGATTTCTCGCGGTGGGCGTTTTCAACACCGCGTTCAACTGGTTGGTTTTTTCCGCGCTGGTGTGGTCTTTCGGAAACGATTTCTACCTGTGGAGCCTCGCGATAATGTACGTTCTCGGCTCCGTTGTGGGCTTTGTTCTCTACCGACGGTTTGTCTTTCCCGTAACCGGAACAGTCCTCAAGGACGTTGCGCGTTACCAATTGGTCAGTATCGGCCCGTTTATTGTCAACATCTTTTTCCTCGCCACACTGATCGGCTGGCTCCAGTTCGACCCGGTGATCGGGCAGAGCATTTTCGTGGTTCTCAATGCAATCTGGAGTTTCCTCGGCCACAAATACTTTTCGTTTCATCGAAAAGCAGAGTAATCATTGTGCGAGCTGCCACTCGACTTGCGCTCGGATTCCATCACTAAAGCTGGTTGCTGGAACGAATCCGAAGGCGGCATGAACCTTTTCCGTCGCGCCGGCGGTCGTTCTTTGGTCCCCGATTCGAGCAGGAGCGTGCTTGAGCACCGCAGTTTTACCAACCTCCGCTTCAATGCTGGCAATGGCCTGGTTCAGCGTCACCGACTCACCACCCGAAATATTGAAAACGTCATTTGTTGCCGGAGATTCCGCAATCGTTGCCGTAATCCCCACGCAGTCATCAATATAGGTGTTTGTTCGCGACTGTAGTCCGTCACCAAACACAGTGAATTCTTCGCCATTGGCGATTGCGTCAATCAGTTTGTGATACGCCATGTCCGGACGTTGACCCGGACCATAAACCGAGTAGCAGCGCAGAATGGTGTGCTGCAGGCCATGCGTTCGGTGGTAGGCGCGGATGAGTTCTTCCGCGGCCAACTTGGTCACACCGTAAGGAGAGGTTGGCTGACACTCACTCTTCTCGTCCCCCGTTGCCGTGATTCCATAAACCGAGGAAGTGGAAAACTGAACGAAGTGAGTTTTTTCTTTGACGCGGTGAGAAATGAGGTTGGCGACGAGTTTGATATTGCAGGTCAGATAAGTATCAAATTCCGACCAACTCGACATGAGACCGGGCATCGCCGCCGCGTTGACAATGACGTCAAACCCGTCAGGCAAATCACCCAGTTCTCCGCGAAGATCGACAACGAACTTTTCGATGTTTGCAACATCACTCAGTTGTTCCCACTTGATCAGCTTTGGCTCGTTGGAATACAGCCGGTCCATAAACAAATCCGCAGCCACAACATCGTGACCGCGATCCGCAAGCTCAAGGGCAATGCGCGAACCGATGAATCCAGCGGCCCCGGTAACTAAAACCTTCACATCCACGTCTCTCTGTGCCCTGGCTGAGTGATGGTCAACACCTCACAAGGAGTAGCATATCAAAGGCGGTGAAAAAGGTTAGGGAATATGGACTCAGCACTTGTGACGGGCGGGGCAGGCTTCATCGGTCGCCACCTCGTTCGAAACCTACTTGAATCCGGGATTCGGGTCAGGGTTGTTGACTCGGGAGAGACTGGGCAGCTCGAACTCTTACCTCCCGAGTGCGAACTCGTCGTCGCAGATATTGCGGAGCTCAGCCTTTCTGATTGGGAGAACCAGTTACGTGACGTTGATGTGGTCTATCACCTCGCGGCCCGCAAATACAACACTCCTGGCGTCACCGAAGAAGGACTCGTCGCCGCCAACGGATTGGCCTCACTTAACCTGGCACGCGCTGCCGCAGAGCGAAATGTTCGCAAATTTGTGTACACCTCGAGTCTGTATGCCTACGGCTCTCTCGGCCCCGCGGTCATGAACGTTTCCGACATTCCCAACCCGCTCACGGTGTACGGCAGCTCGAAATTGTTCGGCGAGCATGTCTTGAAGACCAAAGATTTCACGAACCAACTCAATTGGGCAGCCGCGCGACTGTTTTTCGTTTACGGCCCCGGCCAATTCGCCGAAGGTGGATACAAATCCGTCATCTTTTCGAACTTCGAACGGATCGCTGCGGGCGAACAGCCTTTGATACGAGGCGATGGCAACCAGACTCTGGACTACATATTTGTTGACGACGTGGTTCGAGGTCTCCGAGCGTTGGCCGAACATCCCGATAACGTCCTGGTCAACCTCGGCAGTGGCGTTGGACTCACCATCAACGACATAACGAAAAAAATGATCAACATTTCCGGTACGGACCTTGCCCCTGAGCACGTCGCGGCTGATTGGACCGCCGGGACCAGCCGAGTGTCATCGATAGATTTCACGACGTCAGTTTTGGAGTGGACGCCACGTGTTTCCTTCGACGAAGGTCTAGAACGTGTATGGAAGAGCCGACACGGAGATGCAGCGTGACGAAGCATTTGAGCATAATCCTGCCCTGTCTCAACGAACAGGACAATTTGCGCGAACTCCATTCGCGAATCACAGCCACAATCGTGACGCTGGGGATCGACGCAGAGATTGTTGTCGTGGACGACGGCAGCAGCGACGGCACTTCTGCCCTTGCACAAAAACTTGCCGCATCAAACGTTATTGATGTTGTGACCGTGAGACACGACACCAATCGCGGAATCTTCCAGAGTTGGAAGTCCGGGATTTCCTCTGCAAACGGGGACTTTGTTCTGTTCATGGATTCCGACCTTCAGAATCCGCCCGAGTTCATCGCCGACCTCTGGCGCCAAATGCAACGTCGTGAATCGCATTTTGTTCAAGCAGCGCGAGTGGAGTCAGCCGAGTTCGACGTCACACGTACGCGATCGACCAAGGCCCTCAATGGAATTCTCAATTGGTTTTATCGCGACAATGCGCACGACAGCAAATCAGGTTTTTTCATCGCACCAAAGTCCGTGGCAGCGGACATTATGAATTTGCGCGGTAACTATAGGTTTCCGCACACGTTCGTTCGCCTCAGTGCACTCTCACGGGGTTACACCTGCTCGGAAATTTTCGCCCCCTTCGTTCCACGCACTCGCGGCAGCTCAGTTTTTGCCGACGGAAGAATGCTTCGTGTATACCTGCAGGTCATGCTCGACGTCTTCCGTGGACTGGCGGAATTCACAACCCGTCATCACCCTGCGCGGTTGGCGCTAATCGAGTTTTCGAGGCAATTCAGCGAGCGCGAACCGTATCGAGGAATTCGAAAACTACGACTTGAGGTCTACTACGCAACCATGCCTCTGCACGCGTGGCTCCTCCGCCCCTCTTCGAGAGACGTGTTTATCGCGCTCCGAAAGACGCAGTACGCCAGCGCCGAACAATTAGAGGAATTCCGGACGCGGCAACTGAAGCGACTGGTTTGGCACGCGTATGTCAACGTTCCCTACTACCGCGAGGCAATGAACGCGGCGGGAGTTACCCCCGACGCCGTCCGATCACTCGACGACATTCGGAAGTTGCCGATGCTGTCTAAGGACGACCTTGCGAAAAACGTCGAATACGAGATGTTTGCGCGAAATTCGGATTGGAAAATAATTCACAAGATTGTCACCAGCGGATCAACCGGACATCCTTCGATAAGTTACGGCGAACAGTCGCAACTCGAAATCAGGGCGGGAAGCACGCTTCGAGCGGCTGAATGGACCGGCTGGCGAATAGGTGACCGTCAAATGAGGCTGTGGCATCAGACTCTGGGAATGAGTTGGTCGCAAGCGGTGCGCGAGAAAATCGATGCCTGGTTGATGAGACGTCGCTTTATTCCAGCCTTCGAGATGACCGATGAATCGTTGACTGAACTTGTCGAAACAATCGAGAAGTTCAAACCCGTGTTGATGGACGGTTACGCCGAATCCCTGAACTATGTCGCGAGCTATCTGCGGTCGGGAATACCCATTCGTCACCAGCCGAAGGGCGTCATGTCTTCTGCCCAGATGCTTACATCGCAAACGCGGAATGAAATTGAAACCGCTCTTGGGACGACCGTGTTCGACAAATACGGTGCCCGTGAATTTTCTGGCATTGCGTATGAATGTGAATCGGGAAATCAACACGTCATGGACGAGAGTTATGTCCTCGAGCTCCTCAAGGCTGGCGAGCCGGTCGAGTCGGGCAACACGGGAGAGGTGATTATCACTGATCTCAACAATTTCGCTGTTCCCATGATTCGTTATCGAATCGGCGATTTGGCGGAACAGCCTGAACGCACGAAATGTCCGTGTGGCCGGTCGATGAGTCTCATCGGGACAATTCAGGGCCGAACCCAGGCCCTCGTTCATTGCGCAAATGGTCGTTGGATCCCTGGCGCTTTCTTTGCACACTTTTTCAAGGAATACGAAAGTCAGGTTTCCTATTTTCAAATAGTCCAGAAGGTTCGCGCTGCATTTGAGTTGCTGGTGGTGAAGAACAAACATTGGGATCCGATTGGCTGGCAGAAGGTGCTCGGGGACTTGAAGGATTATGTTGGAGACACTGACATTACGGTCAGGTTCGTCACTGAAATCCCCATGCTCAAGACTGGCAAGCGAACACCGGTCACGTCAAAGGTTCCTTTTGATTTCCAAAACAATGAGTGACGTCATCGACCGATTGCGCAGCGTCAATCGTGCGGTGTGGGGTTCAATTCTTGCGGTCGCTGCGCTCCTTGTTTCAGTGATTTTGATGATTCTGCCGTTGTCGACGACCTCGGCTACCTATCAATGGAACCCGTCAAACTCTTCTGATTCGGGGGCTTTCCCTCTTGATCGAAGTTGGCCACAGTCGATGGTGGTCGATGCAACGTTCCGTTGTGATGACGTCGACCGGGTTGTTCTCAGCACGGGCGGTTTCCAACTTTCGTGCCAGAAAAATGCCATCGTGGCAAAATCGGGCAAAACCATCCTCGGTCCCGTGAATGGCACCGATGGCGATTCCATCCGTTTTGCGTTCACCGGTGAGACAGGTGACGCGGTATTGTCCAATCTCACGACAGACGAGTCATCCTCGAAGCAATTGAAGTTCTCCAACTTCCCGATCGTCCACAAACTTGCTTCTCTAACTCCAATACGCGATGAGTTGGCCGTTACCGTTACCGCGCGACCATCTTCTTTGGATTTTGACATTCGACGGTGGCTGCTTGCTGGACTGGCGATAGGTCTCGCAATCGGAGCAGCGTTCGCTTTTCGACGTGCCGTGTCGGCAGAAGAAGGGCGACCCACGTCGCTTCGCAGGTTCTGGCCCCACAACGTCAGTGTTCTCGCCGCACTGGGCATCGCCGCGTTGGGTGTTCCGATGTTCTTTGACGACGGATGGGTGATACAACGAGTCACTCAGTTCCTTCACACCGGGTACTTCGGTGACTTCTATTACCACTCGAACGGCTGGCTACCTCAGGGGTTCCTGACCGAGTTCGTGCTGAGCCTGTTCATCGGTAATGATTTCAGTTACCTGGGGCTTCGCATGGTCATTGTTATTGTCCTGTGGCTTTCGTGGCTGGTCGTTTTGGCCGCCGCAGTCAGGCTTAGGGAAAGCATTACGCCACTCACCGTGTGGCTCGCGGCGACGGTTTATGTGTCCGTCGCTGCGGTGTTTGGCACTTCGCTGCGCGCCGAAAGTTGGGTTGGTTTGTTTACGGCGTCGTGCTTGTACTTCATCGTTCGCTACCTGGCGTCCAACTCAACGCCTCATCTGTTCGCGGCTGGTGCTTTTGCTGGACTCGCTGCCGCTGCACACCAGTCCGGATTTGTCGCTTTTGTGGGATTTCTCGTCTTGGTCGCATATTCCCTCCACAAAGCACGTTGGCGTCCAACCCTCGAATTGTTCGTCGTCGGGACCGCCGTACTTGCTTCCACACTCGCATTCTTCTTCGTTGGCTACGACCTCACGACCGTCATCGCTGGCGCACGGGAATTCAGTGGGGACGCCTATTCGAATCGCCTGGATGAGTTCTTCCGAATCGGCCAGTTTGCGGGTAACTCGATCAGTGGCGCACGACGATTCGCAGTCGTCGTAATCGTTGCGGTACTTGCGCTAGCCCTGTCGTCGGTGAGGCAATTGCGCGGAATAAATCAACAGATGTTGATTATTCTGCTTCTGTCCCCCATCGGATTGTTGCTGACCTCCAGTAAATGGGGATGGCACATCGCAGTCTTGGCTGTTCCGGCAGCACTATTGACGTTGATTTTGGTCCGATTTGACAAGCCGGATGAACAATGGGCGCGGCCGCGGTTCGTCGTGATGTTGCCTGTCCTGGCAATGCTGGCGGGTGTTTCGCTCGCACAGATGGGTCGTTGGGGCTCTCTCGACCACTCGACACTCACGTGGAGTCGTTTCAGCGAACGGGTTGCGGGACCAGATACACAATGGTGGTGGTTGGGTGCCATAGTGCTTCTGATCGTCATCGGAGGCGTTCTCGATCAGCGTTCGCTGGAACGAGGTAAACCGCGAGCTCTAGGTGCTTCCATCGCTGTTTTCGGACTCCTGTTACCCAGCGCAGCTTCGGGTGCGTGGATTTTTGCGGATACTTATCTGGCCAAAACGGATGACAGGCTGGGATGGACAATTCTCGGTCAGAACGTTGATGAGTTAACCCGCCTCAACTCTGGTGCGTGTGGTTCGCTGGGAACGGCCAAATCCTTCACAACCGGGGTCAAACCCCTTGCCGCCATTCCCAATGGCAGTAAACGTCAATTGTTGATGCAGCCGACCGGAACAGAGGGACTCGGCTTCGACGGCGTCGACGGGTGGCAGACCGTGCCGGGCGATCAATCGGCGGTTTCGTCCCAGAGTTATGTACTCCCCCCGACCCATGATGCCAAGTCCACCTACGCCCTCTGGTTCAATTTCGCTCAAAACGAGCGCGATTTCGCTGCCTCGATTGACATTGTTGCTATACAAGCTAATGAACAGACCGTCGTCCGAAATCTCGATGTGGGAAGTTCTCCTAAGCAGTGGATGTGGTCAAAGATAGAGTTTTCACTGCCCGACGATTCTCAATCAGTGCGGGTCGTCGTCACGACTGACGCTGAGATGCCGTTCGTCGTTACCCAGCCAGTCATCGACCTCAAAGACACTGCTGCAAACGTGCTGAGTGCGGGAACGGTGTTTGTCGGACCCAGCACGTTGCCATCAGTACCTTGCGCCCAACTTCCGTCGGCCTCCGAGGGACTGTTCCCGGCGACACCCTTTATCGTTTTGGAAACAGACACCAGGAACTTCCTGTTTAGCTACTTCCCCCTCGAAAGCTTGTCCATCACCGAGTTGAACGAGACGCGCAGAGGAGTCCCGGGGATCGGAAAGGTCGAGTACGACAGCGCCGACTCGCTCACCAGCTCGGTGGCGGTTACGTCAATAGTCCCCGATTAGTTGACGGAAACTACTCCCCGCTAATCAGAAGAATGGCCTTCAGTCCCTCTTTCCCGATGTCGTGAAGAGATGATGTCTGGTACACGATGCTCAGTTTGCCGCCGAGCCCTCGGACGCGCGACGTGACCTCTTCGTCCCAGAACCACCGGGTATCGCCGGAAGCAAAACAGCAAGGGTCCTGGGTGTTGTACACAAGCGTCGCAGTGCGATTTGGATGGGACATAAGAACGTAAAGGTCGTCGTAATCTAGCTGACCCGCGATACCCGGCAGTGTTTGCTCACGGTCGACAGATTCCGTAGGAGTCCAGGCGGCCATAGGTGCCGATCCAGCGATCGAGACCGAACTGTCTATTCGGGTATCAATCGCTGCAGCGAGAACCGCTGTCCAGCCGCCACCGCTCAGTCCGGACATTTGGATATGCCAATTGGGGTGACGCGCAGAGAACTCTTCAACAGTATGAAAAACAGGTTGAAGATAAAATTTTAGCTCGGATGATGGCGTCGACCGCGGTAGCTTCTCAAAATCATCATGGGTCGAAAGGACCACGTCGCCGACCGTCACGGCGGACTCGTTGGGCGGATAGAGCGGCATCGCGATGATCGCGACGGTATGTCCCACAGAGAGGAGTGAATTGATACTGGGGACCAGGTCTGGAGTGAACACGGAAGGTCCGGCATGCCCGCGATGATACATGGTGATGACTCTGCGCGCGTGAGTCGGCGTGATCAGGGTAATCAGGGATGTCAGCCCAACCTCCATGGTGACCGTCAGTTCTTCAACTTGGGCAACGTTGTCAAACATGCCACAAAAGATGTTGGATTTCTGTGGGCAGTCGATCCTCTCGAGACTACGAGAGCTATTCGACAAGATGGAACTTTTGCCAAAAATTTGTCCTGTCACAAATGCTCGAGCACTGTGAGCCTCATCTGCAGTGGTCACCTGCAGTCCGCCCACTGCTAATGTAGGGGGCTGTAGCTGGAACCCGATTACGCCAAGGACAGCAAGAGCCAGACTTAAAATCCCGGCAACAATTGGCCGAGTCGCCCACCAACTGTCGGGCCCGTTGGTTTTGAAAAAGGGCATGGAGTGAGTCTATGCCCCGAGAGATAGAGATTATAAGTTGGGAAAAACACAGATGCAGTCCGCCAGTCCTCGCTCCCTGATTCTCGATGCGATTCGAATTTTTGCTGCCGGATGGGTTCTCGTTTACCACTGGAACGGCGGAAGTGGTTATCTCCAATACATGGATTGGCAATTTCCCATCCACCAGTTTCCTGGTTGGTTTGACGAGTTTGCGAGAACGGGGTTTCTCGGTGTGGATGTTTTCTTCGTCCTAAGCGGCGCTGTCATTGGGCGAAGTGCGATCCACAAATCATGGGATCTGTTTGCCCGAAGTCGATTGCTTCGGCTGTTTCCGGCATTTGTTCTGGTGACACTTCTTACGATGGCGGTGACCGGTTATGCCTCCAGCGTTGAAGTCACTACCGACCACACGCTTTCCCTGTTTGGCCTGTTCTTCTGGGTGGGGGGCGAATCACCCGTTGGCCCCAGCTGGACGCTGGCCTTCGAAGTCGGTTTTTATGCGCTCATCGCACTTGCAATTGCTCGTTACAAAGTTCTCGACACCAACACGCTCGTCCGCCTGACCGACATTTACGTTCTGTTTCTTGTCGCGACCTGGACATTCGACAACCAGCTGATCCAGCTCTTGTCACTCAACCAATTTGCGGCACAGTTTGCACTCGGGTTGTACCTCGCGCAGTCGACTACCAGAGAATCTGCACGAGCTAACACGATTCGCATCATCGTCGCGTCTGTCCTGTCGGTCGTGCTGATTTCTCGTCGGTTAGAAGTGACCATGGTTGATCCCACGATGCGACTGAATGTCGCCGTTGCCGTGGTTACTGGAATGGTTTTCCTTGTCCTGCTATCCCATCGCATGATGGAGAACGGAAACCAACCTCGATGGAGTCGGTCGTTATCAACGCTGTCGTTGATGACATACCCTTTTTACCTCCTGCACCAAGAGGTCGGGCTGAACGGGATCGTCTTTTTCCATTGGGCGGGTATGGGCACGGCAATGGCAATGGCCTCCAGCCTCGCGGGTGTTGTCTTACTGAGTTATCTTTCCGTCAAGTTTTTCGAACCGTATGCTCGACAACAAATAGCCCGCTGGATGCGCTGGCTGTGACGCACGAATAGCTGAGGAGCAGTTAGCGATCACGTTCACGTTGCCGTCGATTGGCAATCGCTATCGATCGCTCAGCATCCGTTAGCACGGTCACAACAACTCGGTTCAAGGCGCAAGTGTCTAGACGCTCGTGCGAGCCCGAACCGACCGATTCACCGCCGACACGATTGCCTTGAGTGACGCGGTCGAGATGTCACCGTCGATGCCGACTCCCCACAAGGTTTGACCGTCGACCTCGAGTTCGACATAGGCGGCGGCAAGCGCGTCACCAGAGGCGCTGAGGGCGTGCTCGACATAGTCGAAGAGGCGAATCTCATGGCCCTGCCCAGCCATGACCGAGAGGAACGCGGCTACCGGGCCGTTCCCGACCGCCTGAAGGGAATCGGTCGATTCGCCGACGCGCAGATTCACATCGAGCGTGCTCTCGCCGGACATGTCCGACGCGGTGCGGGTGCCCATGAGTTCGTAACGCCCCCACTTGTCGTCCGCGGCGGCTGACGGCAGGTATTCGTCCATGAAGATCGCCCAGATCTCGTCACTCGAGACCTCGCCTCCCTCGGTGTCGGTCTTACCCTGCACAACACCCGAGAATTCGATTTGAAGTTTGCGGGGCAGGTCGAGGTTGTGGTCGGCCTTCAGAAGGTATGCAACACCGCCCTTGCCCGACTGCGAATTCACGCGGATGACCGCTTCGTAGGACCGGCCCACGTCTTTGGGATCGATCGGAAGGTACGGAACGCCCCACTCGACGTCGTTGACGTTTTTGCCCTCGGCGATCGCCTGAGCGTCCATCGCCTCGAAGCCCTTTTTGATGGCGTCTTGGTGCGAGCCCGAGAACGCCGTGTACACCAGGTCGCCGGCCCACGGGCTGCGCTCGTGGACTTTCAACTGGTTGCAATATTCGGCGGTACGACGAATCTCGTCGAGGTTCGAAAAGTCGATTTGCGGGTCTATCCCCTGTGTGAACAGGTTCAGGCCCAGCGCGACAAGGTCGACGTTTCCGGTGCGCTCGCCGTTCCCGAACAAGCATCCTTCGATGCGGTCAGCCCCGGCCATGTAACCCAACTCGGCAGCGGCGATCGCCGTGCCGCGGTCGTTGTGCGGGTGCAACGACAGAATGACGTTCTCGCGGTGGTTCAGGTGGCGGCTCATCCACTCGATGCTGTCGGCATAGACGTTGGGCGACGCCATTTCGACGGTCGCCGGCAAGTTGATGATGACCTTACGGTCTGGAGTCGGCTCAAAGACTTCGAGCACCTGGTTACAGATGTCGACAGCGAATTCGAGCTCGGTGCCGGTGTACGACTCGGGGGAATACTCGTAGAAGACATTCGTTCCGGGCAATTCGGATTCGAGCGAACGGCAAAGCCTGGCGCCCTCGAGTGCGATGTCGATGATCCCCTGTTTGTCGGTCTTGAACACGACGTCGCGCTGCAGAATGCTCGTCGAGTTGTAGAGGTGAACAATCGCGTTCTTCGCCCCGTGAATCGATTCGTAGGTGCGGCGAATGAGGTGCTCGCGAGACTGGGTCAAGACCTGAATCGTGACATCGTCGGGGATCAGCCCTTCCTCGATGATGGTGCGGACAAAATCGAAGTCGGTCTGCGATGCCGAGGGGAACCCGACTTCGATTTCCTTGTAGCCCATCGACACAAGACGGTCGAACATTACGCGCTTACGTTCGGGGCTCATCGGATCAATCAGGGCCTGGTTTCCATCACGAAGGTCGACCGCACACCAGCGCGGTGCGGTCGTGATTCGCTTGGTCGGCCACGTTCGATCGGGCAGTTCCACGGAGAAAGCCTCGTGGTACGGGCGGTAGCGATGCACGGGCATCGACGTCGGTTGCTGGTTGTTCTTCACGGGTTTCTCCTCAGGTTACGGTTTCCGGCCAATGGGAGACTCCGCGACGAGTGGTGGCCTGGTAACTAGGACCCGTCGCGGCCGCTAAGAAGAAGACCGTTCAGCATGGTTTCAGGGTAACACGATGAGTGCACTGACGGAGAAATCAGAATCCGAGCTTGCCGAGCGCCTTAGGATCGCGTTGCCAGTCCTTGGCGATTGTGACGTGTAGGTCGAGATAGATTTTGGTGCCCAAGAGCGCCTCGATTTGCGGTCGCGATCGCTCACCAATCAGTCGCAACATCGAACCTCGATGTCCAATGATGATGCCTTTTTGGCTGTCACGTTCGACGATGAGGGTGACAAACACTTTCGTGCGTCCGTTTTCACGCACGATATCCATGAGCGTCACGGCGAGCGAGTGCGGCAGTTCGTCGCTGAGCTCCTCGAGAACCGCCTCGCGCACGATTTCCGGGATACGGTTCTCGACCGACTCGTCTGACACCGAATCGTCTGGGTACAAGTGAAGCGATTCGGGCATGATCGGGATTATTGCGTCGAGGAATTCGTCAAGCCCGTCTGCGGTCACCGCACTGAGCGGAACGACGAGAGTCCAGTTGCGCAGTTCCCCCACTTCCGCCAATTTGTTGAGGACAGCGGTCGAGGACACCCGATCGGTCTTGGTCACAATCGCGACGACTTTGGCGCGAGGGTAGCGCGCCAGTTGCTCGAGGATAAAGAGGTCTCCCTTGCCGATCGCTTCGTCGGCGGGAAGGCACATCCCGATGACATCGACGTCCCCGAGTGTCGTTTCGACAAGCGCATTGAGTCGTTCACCCAGCAGTGTTCGCGGTCGATGCAGTCCTGGCGTGTCCACGATGATGAGTTGTCCATCACCGCGCGTGACGATCCCGCGGATGGTCTTGCGGGTAGTTTGTGGCTTAGACGAGGTGATGGCGATTTTCTCGCCAATCAGCGCGTTCATGAGTGTCGACTTGCCGACGTTCGGTCGTCCGACAAACGAGATAAACCCGCTGCGTGAGGTCACGGGACGTCAACGATTCGCGCGATCACCGTGATGAGTCGCTTTCGGCGACGTTCGACCCGATCGGCAGTGAGTTGCAACCCGGCCACCTCAACGATGTCACCCGATTCAGGGAATCGTCCGAAGTTCTTGACGAAGAGTCCACCCACGGTGTCAACGTCATCCTCTTCGATGGGGATATCGAGGTGTTCCGCAAGGTCATCAATGTTTGTCGACGCGCTCACTCGCGATGAACCATCACCGAGATCGACGATGTCAACCTCGGTGTCGTCATATTCATCCGAGATCTCGCCGAGCACTTCTTCAATGAGGTCTTCCATCGTGACAAGCCCGGCGATTCCGCCATACTCGTCGACGACCAGAGCCATGTGGTTCGATTCGGCCTGGAGTACCCGCAACGCTTCGTCCGCCATCTTGACTTCGGGTAAGAACAGGGCTGGGCGAACCAGCTCGGTTATGAGTGCCTTTTTAGCCTTGGTGGGATTCGCACGAACGAACCGCGCAGTGTCCTTGATGTGGGCGATGCCCAGCACGTCATCGTTGTCGACGCCGACCACGGGCATGCGGGAATAGCCCTCTGCCAGGAACATCCCCAACGCCTCGTCGACGGTAATGGTCGAGTCGAGCGACGCCATCTCGGTTCGAGCAATCATGATTTCCCGCAGAATTGTGTCGCCGAAATCGAAGATTGACCGGATGAGGTCGCGGTCCTCTTCTTCAATCGCGTCCGACTCGGTCGCTTCGTCGACCATGCTGAGCAACTGGCGTTCCGTGTTGATGGTCGTCCGCGCGCGGCCGGGCGTCACAGCGTTTCCGATGCCGACCAGCACAATGGTGAGCGGACCGAGGAGCAAGCGCATGGCACGAACCAGTCCGCCGGTCATGCGCACGATCTTCATGGGGTGGGCTCGGCCGACGCTGCGTGGACTCGATCCAACGAGTACAAACGTGATGGCGGTCATCGCGATTGCCGAGGCAATGAGCGACTGCGTGAGGTCGAACCCGAGACTCACGAACGAGAGTGCAACGAGTATCGCCGCGAACGTCTCGCAGAGCACTCGAACGAAATTCACGGCATTCATGTGCGCGGTCACGTCGGCCGCGATCGCGTCGAAACGTCGTTCGGACCTGCCCTCCCCCAAGTGTGCGACGTCGTTGCGAGACAGCGATTGGTAGGCGGCATCAATCGCCGCACACAAGCCACCGAAAGTGATCAGCAGAAGTGCGACAACTACGAACCATCCGGTCATGATCGCTCGACCTCCGCGAAGGAGTCGACCAGCTGGCGCTGAAGAGCGAACATGATGCGTTCCTCGGCGGGTGCCGCGTGGTCAAAACCCAACAGGTGAAGAATCCCGTGCGACAGCAACCAGCGAATTTCGTCATCGGTGGAGTGTTTGGCGGCAACCGCCTGGCGGGCTGCAACCGTCGGACAAATCACGACGTCGCCCAACAGTCCGGGGTCCGAGGGCTTGTCGTCGTCGCCGGGACGCAATTCGTCCATCGGGAAGGACAAAACGTCCGTTGGGCCGGGCTCGTCCATCCACTCGACATGCAATTTCGTGATCGCGTCTTCGTCGACGAACAACACGGCAAGTTCAGCCTCGGGGTGTACCTTCATCTCGGTCATGACATATGCGGCGAGGCGACGCATCGTCTCGAGGTCGATGACTTCGGTCGTTTCGTTCGCGATTTCGACGCTCACTTCGTGTCTCGCTTTCGGCCCGCGGTCTTGGCGTGTTGTTCCTGTTCGTGACGAGTGTACGCATCGACGATCTTGCCCACGAGTGTGTGACGAACGACATCAGCGCTGGTAAGGACAGCCACGTACACGTCGTCCATCCCGTCGAGGATCTCGGTCGCCAGTTTCAAACCAGAAATCTCTGACGGCAGGTCGACCTGGGTCGTGTCCCCAGTGATGACCATTTTCGAACCGAACCCGAGACGAGTCAGAAACATCTTCATCTGGTTCGGAGTCGTGTTTTGGGCCTCGTCGAGGATGATGAACGAATCGTTGAGCGTACGACCGCGCATGTAGGCCAGCGGAGCGACCTCGACAACGCCGGTCGCAAGAAGTTTGGGGACCAGTTCTGGGTCCATCATGTCGTTGAGCGCGTCATACAGGGGGCGAAGATACGGGTCAATCTTTTCGGTCAACGTGCCAGGAAGAAATCCGAGGCGCTCCCCCGCTTCGACTGCCGGACGCGTGAGGATGATGCGCGTCACTTCCTTACGTTGCAACGCCTGCACGGCTTTCGCCATCGCCAAATAGGTCTTGCCCGTTCCCGCGGGACCAATCCCGAACGTGATGGTGGTGTGTTCGATTGCGTCGATGTAATTCTTTTGACCAGCGGTCTTGGGGCGAATGGTCTTGCCGCGAGCGGACAGAATCGCTTCTCCGAGCACGTCGGCGACCTTCCCGCCATTACGCGTGATGGTCGATCCTTCGACGACATCGCTTTCAGCGAGGTCCACCCCGTTCGCGATCATGTCGATGAGCTCGCGAATGTGTCCCTCGACGCGGTTGACCTCGTCGGGTTCGCCGTCGATCGAGATGGCATTCCCGCGTGAGCGAATGGTGACCGAGGGATAGCGCAATTCGAGCGATGCGAGAAATCGGTCTTGTGGTCCGAGCAGCCGAACCATGGCGATACCGTCGACCTCGATGTCGACGCGCGTGACGCTACTCTCCGCCAAGGGAACCTTCGGTTAGCCCACCAGCGAGAACGTGGGCGTGAACGTGAAAGACACTCTGTCCAGCGTTTGCGCCGGTGTTGAAGATGAGTCGGAATTCGCCGTCCGCGTGCTCGCGCGCAAGATCCTGAGCGACGGACACCATTTCGGCGAGAAGCGCGGAGTCGGCGGCGGCAAGCTCAACAACGTTCGCGTAGGCCTCGGTTTTGGGAACGACGAGGAGATGAATCGGTGCACGGGGCGCGATGTCGCGGAACGCGATGATCGAATCCGACTCGAAGACGATGTCAGCCGGAATCTCTCGGGCGATGATGGCAGAAAAAATACTCATTGGGTACAGTCTATCCGCGCTACCAGGTGCCACTCAGGGCAAGAATGGCCGCGATTGTGGCAGGACCTGCTGTTGACGTCCGCAGGATTGGACCGTCCAGACGCACCGGCTTCGCGCCATCGGCGACGAAACGGGCGATTTCGTCATCGGTGATCCCCCCTTCAGGTCCGACAATGACACCGATTGTGGCCGGGTTCCCGGCAGATGTGAACCACTCGGTAAGGCTCAGGGCCGCGCGTGGGTCGAGCACAATCCAGTTCGCCTCAGGTTCGCTGCCACACACTGTTGCGGTCGATACTGGGTTGGTCACCATCGGAATTCGACTGCGCATGGCCTGTTTACTCGCCTCACGAACGATTGCCGTCCAGCGTGCAACGCCCTTCGCGACCTTATCGCCGGTCCAACGCGAAACGCTTCGTTCCGACTGCCACGGAATGACGGTGTCGATACCGAGTTCCGTCGCCATCTGAATCGCCATTTCGTCGCGGTCCCCCTTGGCGAGAGCCTGGGCCAGCAGGAATCGCGGCGACGGCACGGGATCGAACCGAACCTGTTCGACATCACACGCAACCACGGACTTGTCTGCCGAAACGACAACCGCGCCAGCGGACCAACCACGACCATCCGACACACGAAAACGTTCACCGACGCGAATACGGGCGACCTGAACCGCGTGCCGTGCCTCGTCCCCCGTCAATTCAACGCGCGCGGTCGCTGCGGCGAGAGGCGTGTCGGTGAAGTAGAGGTTCGCCATTAGACAGTGAAGAAACGATCGCGAAGTTTGGCGAAGAGTCCCTGGCGGTGCTCGGCGAGGTGTGGAGTCGCCGCAGGTCGAAGCGCGGCGAACTCCTCGATGAGTTTCGATTCCTTCGCGTTGAGTTTGCCCGGGGTCATCACCTGCACACCAAACTTGGCGTCGCCACGGCCGCTTCCGCGCAAATGGCCGACGCCACGGTTCTTCACAACGACGACGTCGCCGGATTGGGCGCCTGCCTTGATGTCAACAGACACCTCGCCGTCGAGCGCGTCGAGCGTGACGGTGGTTCCGCGAATTGCGTCAACCATGTCGATTTGAATCGTCGCGAGCAAGTCATCGCCCTGACGCGCCCAGACATCGGAAGGAGTCACGTGGAATTCGACGTACACGTCGCCGGCTGGACCACCGGCTTCACCGACCTCGCCGACGCCACGCAAGTGAACACGCTGACCGGTTTCGATCCCGGCCGGGATGTGAACGTCGAGAGTTGTCCGAGCACGAACCCTGCCGTGTCCAGCGCAGGTCGGACAGGCGGCCGCGATGACGGTTCCGTAACCTCGGCACGAGCCACACGGAGTCGCCGTGACGATGTTGCCCAAAAGACTGCGAACCTGGCGCTGCACCGAGCCACTTCCGCCACACACGTCACAACGTGACGGGCTCGTGCCTGTCGCACAACACGTCCCCTTGCAGGTGTCACACAAAACGGCGGTGTCGACCTCGATCTGGCGATCGTCCCCGAAGATGACGTCGACGAGCTCGATGTCGACGCGCAAGAGAGCGTCATTTCCACGTTGCGCGCGCGACTGGGGGCCGCGAGTCTGGCCTCCTCCGAAGAACGCGTCGAAGACGTCGCCCATGTTGCCAAAGCCGGGCATGCCACCGAAGTTTCCCTGACCACCCATGTCGTAGTTGCGACGCTGTTCGGCGTCGCCCAGAACGTCGTAGGCGTGGGTCACGGCCTTGAACCGTTCCTCGGCGCCGTCCTCTGAATTCACATCGGGATGAAGTTCGCGCGCGAGTTTTCGATACGCCTTCTTGATGTCGTCCTGGCTGGCGTCGCGAGCGACTCCCAAAATCTCGTAATGATCCATTTATGCGTCGTCTCCCAAAACCTGCGACAAATAACGTGCAACCGCCTCGACGGCCGCCATGTTGAGCGGGTAATTCATTCGCGTGGGACCCAAGATTGCCACCCGCGACGTATCGCCACCCATCGCGGAATACGCGTGCGAGATGATCGCGGTGTCAGACAGGTCATCCGCCATCTCGCGACCGATTCGAACACCGGAATCACTACCCTGCGCGCGCATTTCACCGAACAGACGCAACAACGTGACCTGTTCCTCGATTGCGTCGAGGACCGGCGCCACGGAATGCGCAAAATCGATGTCAGCTCGAACAAGGTTTGGAGTACCCGCGACGATGAGTCGATCCTTGCGATGAGAGTCGACCTGCGACTTGAGAGCCGTGCGGACGTCATCGATAATCGGCCGAAGCGTAGGCGGAACAGACGCGGCGAGCGAGGACATGGCTCCGTCCACCTCGCTGAGCGAAACGCTGGACAGAGTTGTCGAGACGCGCGCCCGAACATCGGCGAGGGTCGTCTCGTCGAGCTCCGCGTCGAAATCCACCATCCGGCGATCAACGCTTCCCGCCGCCGTGATCAAGATGATGTAGGCCTTCGACGGGGAAACGGGGACAATCTCCAGATGGGCAACTCGCTCGTTTCCGAGGGTTGGGAATTGGACCAACGCGACTTGATTTGTCAGGTCGGACAACAGTTTGACGGTGCGGCCAAAAAAATCGTCGAGGTCAAGCGATTCGTCAAGGAACCGCTGGATGGCGCCGACCTGCTGAACAGTCAGGGGGCGAATGTCGCTGAGCGAATCGACGAAACGGCGGTAACCCAAATCCGTCGGGACTCGCCCCGCCGAAGTGTGCGGCGCGTGAATGAGGTTGGCTTCTTCCAAAATCGCCATGTCATTGCGAATCGTGGCGGCGGAAACACCGAAATCGTGGCGTTCGACAATCGCCTTGGACCCCACCGGCTCACGCGAGTCGACGTAGTCTTCGACGATGACACGGAGGACGTCGAGCGCGCGTTGTGAAACCACGAAGACTCCTTCCATTGGCACTCTCAGGTGCAGATTGCTAATGCCTCAATAGTACGCGCGGTCTGCATGGCGGGCGCATTGCCGCCGCTACTTCAGTGTCGCTTAGTCGGCGAGAATCGTTCGCACGACGAAGTCGGCCAACAGCCTCCCACGCGAGGTGAGCACGAGCCGACCGGCGATGGCGGCTGGCCCCTCGACGAGCCCGTCGGCGATGAGCCCAGCAACCGCGTTCCGGCCAGATGGCGAAAGCCCGTCGATTGCGATGCCGTCGCGAACGCGAAGCCCGAGAAGCACGACTTCGTCGGCGCGTTGATCGGGGTCCAGTATCTCGCGTTCCAGCGCTGGCGATTCGCCAGCGGCGATTCGCTCGGCGTAGGCCGCGGGGTGCTTGACATTCCACCAGCGGACACCGTTGAGGTGGCTGTGTGCACCCGGACCGAACCCCCACCAATCGGTCCCCTGCCAATACGACAGGTTGTGTCGCGAACGTGTGTCGGCGCCGCGAGACCAGTTGCTCACTTCGTACCAATCGAATCCAGCCGCGACGAGAAGCGCGTCGGCCATCTCGTACATGTCGGCGTGGGTGTCGTCGTCGATGGGGTCGAGTTCCCCTCGGCGAATGCGGCGTTCGAGAGCGGTGCCCTCTTCGACGATGAGCGAATAGGCCGAGACATGGTCGGTCTCGAGCGCGATGGCGGCGGACAGGCTCGCGCGCCATTCGTCCAGCGTTTCACCCGGCGTTCCATAGATGAGGTCCACCGAGGTCTGCAGTCCCGCCTCTTTCGCCCAGGCCACCGCCGCGGCGACAGATTCCGGGTCGTGAGTTCGGTCGAGGATCGAGAGCACACGCGGCACTGCCGATTGCATTCCGACCGAGACGCGGGTGACACCAGCATCCGCGAATGCGCGCAGGGACTCGCTGGTCACCGTGTCGGGGTTCGTCTCGATGGTGACCTCAGCGCCGTCGGCGATTCCGAACGACGTGCGCACCGCGTCGAGGACGCGGGCGATGTCGCCCTCGGGCAATAACGTCGGAGTTCCTCCGCCGATGAACACCGTCGCGGCGGAGCGACGAGGTGTGCCGTTAGCGGGAAGAACTCGTTCGGCGAAGGAGATTT
Organism: Microbacteriaceae bacterium; assembly: GCA_044353905.1. Taxonomy (GTDB): domain Bacteria; phylum Actinomycetota; class Actinomycetes; order Actinomycetales; family Microbacteriaceae; genus MWH-TA3. Next base: position 47,841 of record JBILBA010000008.1, read on the forward strand.
CCGCGAGCAGGTCG
>JBILBA010000045.1:0-3976 GCA_044353905.1 Microbacteriaceae bacterium
GGGGCGTCGCAACTGGACGGCACGGTGTCCGCCGCGGGTGGTCGCATGGGTCAAACCGCGGGGCGCGGAACGGTGGTCGGCGAGCACGAAGATTCGCTCGCTTCAATCGGAGCCCCGCGTCGCACGAGACTTCGAATGGGTGAACACGACAGTGTCACAGTCGCGCTCGACAGTTTCCCGCCCGATCCCATCGGACAGGTTCGAGCGCGAATCCTCACCGCCGACGCGGTCGCCGATCTGCGCGGACCGACCGTGTGCGAAGTGGTCAGCCCGGCGCGGGTGGCCGAAATTCGCAATGACCTCGGACCCGACCCGCTCGTCGACAAAAGAGGTGAGGACCGTTTTCTCGCTCGGGCGAAGCGAACCGGAACGCCGATTGGGCGGGCGCTCATGAATCAGAAGATTGTGGCGGGAATCGGCAATGTGTATCGGGCCGAGATGTTGTTTCGGGCTCGATTGAGCCCTTATCTGGCGGCGAACACGCTGCCCGACGAAACCCTGCGTGCCCTCTGGAACGACTGGGTGGGGCTTCTGAAAATCGGCGTCAAGACGGGTCAGATGCTGACGATGGACGGTCTGACGCCCGCTCGAAAGCGGGCCGCCCTTGCGCACCGCGAGGACCGACACTGGGTGTATCGCCGCGCCGGTGAACCGTGTCGCATCTGCGGAACTCCCATCACGTTGGACATCATGGAAGCACGGAAACTGTATTTTTGCCGGAATTGCCAGGGGGTTACAAGATGATGATTCGAAACGCTCTCGACCACGGTGTCTTGATCGACATCGAGGTGACGAACGGCATCATCACCGCGATTCTTCCGGCGACCGGCGGCTTTCACGCGGGCGATGTCGACGCCGAAGGCGACGAGGTTCTTCCGGGGCTCTGGGATGAACACGTTCACATCCGTTCGTGGGCTCAGATGCGTTCGCGGGCAGACCTTTTGCCCGCCGACGACTCGGACGCGGTCGTTGAAATCATGCGGAAACACCCCACCGACGGAGTCGAGCCGATTATCGGGCATGGATTGCGCTGGGCGTTGTGGACAAATCCGCCGCGAATGTCCGCACTCGACGCGGTCAGCACGACCCGACCTGTCGTGGCCTTCAGCATGGACGTCCATTCCGTCTGGGTCAATTCCGTTGCCGCCCGCGAGTTCGACGTCGTCGATATCGCGGGGGAGTCGGGAATTCTGGTTGAGCACGACGCTTTTCGGATCCTCAGTCGAATGTCGGACATCGACACGGACACGATGGACTCGCTCATCGCCGATGCGTTCACTGCGGCGAAGGCCCAAGGGATTGTCGGAATCACGAGCCTAGAGATGGAAAGTCTCACGGATTGGGATCGTCGCATCGCCAAAGGAATCGACCTCATCATGGTGCGGGCGAGCCTGTATCCCGAGCGCATCCACGAGGCTTTCGAACGTGGTGTTCGAACTGGCGATTCTCTCGGCGGCCGTGTCGAGATGGGTTTCCTCAAGGTCATCACGGACGGATCGATCAACACTCGGACCGCCTACATGCATGCGCCGTATGAGGGGGAATCGTCAACCGGCGTGCTCAATACCGAGGTGACGGAACTCGAACGGCTAGTGCGCGAGGCGACCGACCACGGTGTCACCGCTGCTCTTCACGCGATCGGCGACAAAGCGAACACCGTCGTCATCGACACGTTTGAAAAAGTCGGCGTCGCCGGTCGAATCGAACACGCGCAGATGGTTCTGCCCGAGGACGTGCAACGCATGGCGCGTCTGGGGTTGACCGCGAGCATCCAGCCCGCACACGCCGTCGACGATCGCGATGTCGCCGAACAACTGTGGGGTGACCGCGTCTCGTATGCCTATCCGATGAAGTCGTTCCTCGACGCGGGAGTCAACCTCATCCTCGGTTCCGATGCTCCCGTCGCCCGGCTCGACCCGTGGCACACCATCGAGATGGCAACCGCGCGAACAGCGGACGGCCGGCCAGCGTGGCACCCGGAAGAAGCGTTGACCCGCGGTCAAGCGATAAAGGCGTCCGCACGAACCACAATTGACGTCGGCCAGCCCGCGGACCTCATTTTTGTGGGTCCCGACGGGGTCATTCCGTTCGAATGAGTCGCGCCCCGGCGAGGTTGGCGGCAATCAAGGGCGCCAGCGTTTCAGTGAACTCGACGGTCAAGTGATCACCGTCTCGGTACATATTCACACCGCCGATTGCAAGAGGGCAGACGTTGTCGTGACAGTACACCTCTGACAAATCGATGATGTGCAAACCGAGAGTAGCCGCGGCTTTTGCGGCCCTGTCCTCTTTGCGGAAGCCGATTTCGGGAGTCAATTCGCACGAATTGGGATCGGAAAAATTGATGCGTTTGCAATCCAACGTCGCCTCGTCGAGGACGGGGTTGTCCCGAAAAGTTGCCACTGGGGTTCCGCTCGTCACGATTTTGTCAAACACCGCGAGATACGCGGCTTCTGTGAGTGCAGAATTGACGGTTTGGGCGGTGATCACGAGGTCGAACTCTCCGGCAAGAGCACGATCGAAAAACAACTCGTCTCGTAACTGGCAACGAGTCCTCTTCCCCTCCCACCCAAGTTGGCAACCCGATTTCGTGAATGACACGATTCGCCACTTGAGTAATTTGCCAACCAAATCCATCGAGTTTTTGAGCTGGCGAGCGTGAGAATCACCAATAAACGCGACCGTGGTTGGGCTGGCCGCGTCCCCGATTTCGCAGGGGTCGATTTGGTCGCAGGGGTCTCTCGGAAGCTCCGGTATGGGGCTCGGAAGCTCGAATTCGGACTCGCAATCGAACAGCCACGCACCCGCACCGTCGCAGTATCGGGCGATGCCGGTCACGTCTAATCCCTTGCGGATCACCCGCTCTTCGTCAAAGAACGAACTCTCGCTCGCGGTCGCGGTCTCGGGGTTGAACGGAACGACCGGTGCCGGCGTCACCGCGACAGCCGCAAACGCGACGGTCGCGACGAGCGTCGCACTGGTGACAAGGGCGACGGGGGCAACGACGAACGGGTTTCGCATACTCGGCCGGCGACTGATTCGCACGGGCGTCTCGACGAATCGGTACGAAATCTCTGACAAGAGAAAAGTGAGGGCGATGGCAAGGATTTTGTGAATCGCTGTCAATTCAACCTTGAGGAGGTAAGGCGCAAGAATCAAGATCGGCCAATGCCACAAGTACAACGAGAACGACCGGTCGCCGACCCAGTGCCCCACGCCCCGAACAGTTCGTGCAACGACGTTGGTGGCGGTTGCTGGTCGGCGATTCCCCGTCGCGATGACGATGGCGGTCAGGATGACGGCTGGCGCGACTCCCCAGCTCGGAACACCGGCTTCGAGGTTGGGGACAGCAAACGTGGCGAGCAGAAGGACCCAAGCGACGCGGTTGATCGCCGTCGCGACACCCGCCGACAATCGATACGTTTCTCGAGCTCCGAGTATCGCCACGAACGCACCGAGCCCGAGTTCCCACGCCCGAGCGAGCGAGTTGTAGTAGCCGCTCGGGTCGTTCACCGCGGTGAGGAAAATGGCGAACGCTGCGCTCGCGACGACGATGGTGACGATGACGACGGTGAGAGCCCGCACCTTGTTAGAGAACGTACGGGCGACGGCGACAATGAGAAGGACGACCACGGGCCAGACGAGATAGAACTGTTCCTCGACCGCAAGCGACCAGAAGTGTTGCAGCGGTGATGGCGCTTCGGTCGAACGGAAGTAGTCGGCCTGGTCGAAGGCGAGAAGGATGTTTTCCGCCGAGAAAGCCGACGCAAACACGTGTCGCCCGATGCTGGACACCAGTTCGGCTGATCCGATCCACATCACAACCCCCGCGGTGGCGGCGATGACGACGATTGACGCGGGGAGGATTCGGCGGATTCGTCGCATCCAGAAGTTGACGAGGTTCAGTTTCCCGGTCGATTCGATTTCTCGAACAATCAGCGCGGTGATCAAATACCCCGAGATCACAAAGAAAACG
>JBILBA010000026.1:0-13963 GCA_044353905.1 Microbacteriaceae bacterium
ACGCGACGCCGTCGCTGAAGCAAAAGAATTCAACCCCGACATCATCGTGCTCGACATCATGCTTCCCGATTTCGATGGACTCGAGGTGATGCGTCGAATCCGCGCCGACAACGCCGATGTTCCCGTGCTGTTCCTCACGGCAAAAGACGCCGTCGCCGATCGTGTCGTCGGTTTGACCGCGGGTGGTGACGATTACGTCACCAAGCCTTTTTCCGTCGAGGAATTGGTTGCGCGTATTCGCGGAATCGTCCGTCGCTCCATCCTCGCCAGCGAAGCACGAGAAGATCCCGAAATATTGGTCGGCGACCTTGTCCTGAACGAGGAAACATACGAGGTTTTCCGAGGAGACGTGCGCGTCGAACTCACGGCCACCGAGTTTGAATTGCTGCGATACCTCATGCGAAACCCCAAGCGAGTCCTATCCAAAGCACAGATTCTCGATCGAGTGTGGTCGTACGACTTCGGTGGGCGTTCGTCGATTGTCGAGATTTACATCTCGTATCTCCGAAAGAAAATCGACACTCTCGGACCGGCAATGATTCACACCGTTCGCGGCGTCGGATACGTATTGCGCCCGGCGGAGTAACCGATGTTCACCGGTTGGCCACTGCGAAAGCGACTCATCGCGTCGAGCGCTGCGCTGACCGCGGCGGCGGGTCTTGCAATCGGTGGAGCAACGATGGTGGGCGTTCGGGCTTACATGGTCGGTCAATTGGACGAAGAATTGGTCTCGGCCGCACAGCGTTTCAACGCGTTGGGCCAAGGCCGAGGTGAATTCGGCGACAGGCTCGCCGGGCCCGGAATCACCGTCGGCACGGTGCTCGCCGCTGTCGACGGAAACGGCGAAGTGTCTGCGGTGTACCTCAATAACCGCGCGGCGGCGCAAACCTTCAGTCCGACCCAACTGGAAGACATCCCGTCCAATGGTTGGGGGACAGGAATCCGCGATGTTCGCATTCGTGAATCGGGTGCGTATCGAATGGCCGCTGTGGGAACCTCCCGTGGCGCAACAATCGTGATGGGTTTGCCAACGAACACAATCGACCGTCTGGTCTCGCGAATCGGTGGGTTCCTGCTCGCGTTGATCATCGGCGTTGTTGCGATGGTTGTGTATGCAGGACGAAAAGGCGTTGACATCGCACTCCGCCCGCTCGAACGAATGCGCGAAACCGCTCAGCGCATCTCTGGAATGAACCTCGCCGTCGGCGATGCCGCGTTGACGGAACGAGTTGTGGTCGACGAACCCGACACCGAAGTTGGGCAATTGGGACGGGCGTTCAACCATATGCTCGACAACGTCGACGAGGCCCTCACCGCCCGCCGAAAGAGCGAAGCCAAAGTTCGTCAGTTTGTTGCGGACGCGAGCCACGAACTTCGCACGCCTCTCACCGCGATTCGGGGTTACTCGGAACTGACTCGTAGCCAGAACATGGACATGAGCCCCGACCTGCGCCACTCACTCGACCGCATCGAATCGGAATCGATCCGGATGACCGCGTTGGTCGAGGATCTTTTGTTGCTCGCTCGACTCGATGAAGGCCGGGACTTTGACGTGGCGCCGGTCGACCTGTCGAAACTAGCGAAGGACGCGGTCGCCGATGCAATGGTCGCGGGTCCCGCGCACACCTGGAAAATCAAAACCGCTCGAGGCGCAACGGTCATGGCGGATCGCAACCGGTTCTATCAAGTCCTTGTCAACTTGCTGGCAAATGCCCGTACGCATACCCCAGCGGGAACAGTTGTGTCTACCAGTGTGGCGGTGACGCCCGAATCAGTCGTCGTCACCGTCGCCGATAACGGACCGGGGATTCCTGACGAGATTCGCGGTTCGCTGTTCGAACGATTTGCCCGAGCCGATACCTCGCGTGCGCGAGCAACCGGCTCAACGGGACTTGGGCTGGCGATTGTGGACGGACTTGTTCGAGCCCACAAAGGCTCGATTGTTGTCGAAAGTGCACCCGGGAACACGCGATTTGTTGTTACCGTTCCGCGGGTCGGCGAGGGCTGATTTGCGCCAACCGACCGGTCGAGGGTAATCTAAAGGAACCGAAGACCGCTGGTTGTTTCGAACGCAAGTTGGAAACCGAAGTCTCACCCCGGTGAGGACCCGCGCAGGCGAATGAAGTTCCCCAGCGAAAGCTGTTTGACTCCGTGCGTGTGCGCCGGAGTTTTTTCATTTCCCGCGGTCGCCGGTACCTCATCCAAACACAAGGAGCACCATGGCGAACAAGGAAGCAACAATCGCCGAGATTTCGGAGGGTATCCGAAACTCGAGCGGTGTACTGCTCACCGAGTACCGCGGACTCACGGTCGCACAGCTCAAAGAGCTGCGCGGAAACATCCGTGCGAACGCGTCGTACGCCGTGGTGAAGAACACGCTTGCCAAGCGGGCGTTCAACGCGGAAGGCATCAGCTCGTTCGATGCCGAACTCGTTGGACCTTCCGCTATCGCTTTCGTTCACGGTGACACTGTTGCTGTTGCGAAGGCCTTGCGTGACTTTGCCAAGGCGAACAAGGATCTCGTCATCAAGGGAGGCTTCTTTGACGGAGCACCCCTCACGGCTGACGAGGTCAAGAAGCTCGCCGATCTCGAGACGCGAGAGGTCCTGCTTGCCAAGCTCGCAGGCGCTTTCAAGTCGTCGCTTTTCGGCGCTGCCTACATGTTCAACGCACCGCTCGCACAGGCCGTTCGCGCGGTCGACGCGTTGCGTCAGAAGCAGGAAAACGCGTAACTAGCGCGTTTTCGACAACCCCAGAAACAAGGAGAAAATCATGGCTAAGCTCAGCGCAGATGACCTCATTGAGGCATTCAAGGAGCTCTCGCTCATCGAACTCTCGGACTTCGTCAAGAAGTTCGAAGAGGTATTCGAAGTAACCGCTGCTGCACCCGTTGCTGTTGCCGCTGCTGCACCCGCAGCCGGTGGCGCTGCTGGTGGCGGCGACGCCGCAGAAGAGAAGGACTCGTTCGACGTCGTCCTCGAAGCTGCTGGCGACAAGAAGATCCAGGTCATCAAAGAGGTCCGTGCACTCACGAACCTCGGCCTCGGTGAAGCAAAGGCACTCGTCGATGGCGCACCCGCGACCATCCTCGAAGGCGCCAACAAAGAGACCGCTGACAAGGCAAAGGCTGCTATCGAAGAAGCCGGCGGAACTGTCACGCTCAAGTAAGTTTCGACTTACCCTTTCGGGGCGTCACCTTCGGGTGGCGTCCCGATTTTTTATTGTTCGCGCATGCCCCACGGCTGGCCGTAACCGCCGTCGGATTCAGCGGCGGCCATGAGGTCGAGGAACGGCACTGCGTCGAACGCCTCGGGACCAAGGACTCCGGATCCGGACCACTTGCCGGTCGCAAGCAATTCGAGGGCAATCACGGGGTTGAGGGCGGTCTGCCACACGACGCACTGGCTGTCGTATTCGGCCATCGTCCACTCGTTATCCGACACGTGATAGATGTACACCTCGCGCGGGTTTCCGTCTTTACCCTTTCCGGTAACCCACACCCCGGCGCACGTCTTGCCCTTCATGCGCGGTCCGATGGTTGCGGGGTCGGGGAGGGCAGCCGCAACGACATCGCGCGGTGAAACCTCAACTGGTCCATTGGCGCTACGAACGCGAATCGGCTCGTTCGAATCGAGGTGCAAGTTGTGCAGAGTCTTGAGAACTCCGATGAATTCGTCGCCCAGACCGTATTTGAAGGTGACACGCTTGGCGGGCAGCCAGCGCGGCATCATGAGAACTTCTTCGTGTTCGACGTTCACACATTCGACCGGCCCGATTCCTTCGGGGAAGTCGAACACCTCGGGCTCGCTGAACGGTGGGGTCGTGAACCAACCGCGATCCTTTTCCCAAATAACCGGTGGGTTGAGGCACTCTTCGATGGTGGTCCAAATACTGAAGCTTGGAGCGAAAATTTCGTTGCCCTCGTCGTCAACTACGACGAGGTTCGCGCCGTCCCGTGTACCGAGCTCGTCGACATCGCTGAACAAGTGATCGACGGCGTACCGAGCGAAGACGTTAGACATCCCCGGCTCGACACCGATTCCCACCAGCGCCAGCTGGTTGTCCTTTTCCCACTCGTCAGAAACGGCGAACTGTTCGTCGCCAAGTTTGACGCCAGTTTCGCTGTACGGGTTTGTCGGGTGAGGGTGGGACAGGGTCATGGCCATGTCCAGATAGTTCGCCCCGGCGGCTTTCGCACCGGCGAAAATCGCCTGCACGAATTTGGGCTCGACCGCGTTCATCACGTGGGTTGCGGCATGCTTTCGGGCGACCTCGGCGACAACATCGGCTTTCGACGCATCGATCTGGTCAGCGACAAACCGCGACGCAACGTCCTCGCCGTGTTTGGTGCGAATCCATTCAATGGTTTGCTCGGCACGGGACTTGTCATAGTCCGTCACGATGATGGTTTCATAGAAAGAGCGGCGAGCGGCGATTTTGGCAATCGCGTCGCCCACACCCCCGGCGCCGACGAGAAGAATTCGCATATCTTTAGGTTACCCCTGCGACGGCTTACGCGGTGGAAGTCGTCGCCCAGTCGTCGTTAGACATTTGGATCCACGATGATTCCGCGCGGAATCCGACCTTTTCGTATAGACGAAGAGCGCCAGACTCGTTCGCGGTGTCGACGCCGAGTTCGACGCTGTCGAATCCACGCGACGCGCAATAGGCAATTCCGTGTCGCAGCAGTGCCTCTCCGTAGCCGTGTCCAACGTCATCCTGGGCCACGCCGAGCGCGGAAATGTAACCGCGTCGCTCCTCGACGAATTCATCGGCGCATTCGCAAAACCCGACCGTGTGACCATCAACGGACGCGCGGAATACCCCATTCGGGTCGCGGGTATTTTCTGCTAACGCCTTTGTGATCCACGAATCGAAGGGTCGCGCCTGAAAGCCGAAGTGGTTCTGAAACGAGTTCTGGTGGATTCGATGCCAATCGCGTTGATGATCGGGGTCTGCGGTATCGAAGGGTTCAATCACGAGACCCTCTATTTGCGTGCGCTCGAAATCTGACGGAATGGACATACGCATCGTGAAGTATCGACGCAAAAGCGTGAAGCCGAAGCCTTCCCACCCCTTGATGAGCTGGGTGTCGAGCACATTCGCACCCGGCCACATTGCCCAGTCGGGATGTTCATCTCGCGCCTTCGCGATGGTCCAGTCAATTATTTCATCCAACCGCGTTACGTCGGAGGACGCGTAGACATCGGTGTAAAAGCGCTTTTTGAGTGCATCCGGATGCAGATTAACGACCGCGGCGAACGGGGTGATCTCGTCGATTTCGAGCAAATAGGTGGGACTTTCGTCGGCGTATCCGTTCATGAAATCGGTTGTTCCGTCGTGGCTCATCATGCTCGCGTCCGGGTCCACTGCGAGCTCGTGGGCGTTGATGAGCGCCGCTATTGCAGGTATGTCGCTTTCCTCTGCGATGCGAACAGATGTGATCAAGAGTTTCTCGTTTCCAAAACAATTAGGCCCAGTGGAGAACCCGCGAGTTCTCAAAATCTTAGTCGGTGGCTCTCACGCGGACATGCAAAACACTAGCCAGTTTTCGCTGCCACTGGTACGGTCAAGCAGAACGAGCGTTCGACCACCGGCGCACAGAGTGAGTTTGAACGCTCGGCACCAACTAAAGGAGACCGAAAATGGCAACAGGAGAAACTCAGATTGACAATGGCGTTTTTCGAGTGACGAAGTGGACTATCGAACCTAATGACGCGATTCCCATGCATGTTCACGAATTCGAATATGTAGTGGTCCCGTTGGTGAACGATGTCATGCAGGTTCGAACGGCTGATGGGGTAGAAGTCAGTGCCGAGATTCGCATCGGCGAAAGTTATGCCCGGCCAGCGGGTGCCGAGCACACCGTTATCAACCCCGGAACCCGCACGATTGAGTTTGTGGAGATCGAAAAACTCTCCTAATTGTTGTCATCTGCTCGCAGTGCGGGGGCGCGGCGCAAACTCGCTCCATCGTGCGAAATGACAAATCCACGTAGTTTTACCGTGCAAACGACCAATGGTTACAAGCCCACGCGCTTTTCTATAGTTGGGTCAAGGACTGGATGCTCGGTCCCTAGGTGGGCTAGGTACGCCAACTGAAAACAAGATTGGACCAACTATTTGTCGCCAAAGGAGGCGCAGAGTGAGTACTAAATTAGTCGAAGTAAATGACAGTAAATATCGTGAAGGTAACGATAACGATCAAATGGGACGCTGGTCCCTGTTCATGGCATGGTACGGGGTAGCGAGCGCGCTGTTCTTCGTATACATCGGCGCTGCACTGGCCGTCGCTTACGGAACTGTGAATGCACTGATTGGTCTCGGTTTGACCATCGTTGTTTACGGGGTTCTCAACCAAATCCTGTCAAAGCACGCAATCAACAACCGGACCACGGTCGCACTGTTCTCCCGGAGTGTTTTGGGAACAAGCGGATCCGCAATTGCAACCATCATCTTCGCACTCGTAGCAATTTACTACGCGGTCTTTGAGGGTTCAATCGTCGCATTCGCGTTCCAGACCTACTTCGGTGGTGAATCATGGTTCTGGTCGTTGGTCGTTGTAATTTACTCAACACCACTCGTATTTGGTGGAGCGCGTAGGTTCATTGACAAGCTCAACGGATGGCTCCTTCCTATTTACATCGGTGGACTTATCGCCGCTGTGATTTGGGCGGGCACTCTGTACGGGACCTCAGATGCGTGGCTGACCAACGCTGGATCTCTGGCCGAACTCCCCTTCGCTTCCGGCGGACCGGGCTGGCTCGCAACCTTCGCCGCTTACATGGGCGTCTGGATCATGATGATGTTCACCGTTGACTACGCGTCGCTCGGAAAGCGTTCGGACTCGAAATTCCACCAGACCTACACCTTCGGTTGGGTCTTCTACGTCCTTGCGTATGGAGTTAGCGCCTTGGCGGGAATCTTCCTCACCTTCACCATCCCGGACCTCGTCGCGTCAGAGACGGGAATCGCGGGCGGTTTGGTGACCATGATGGGCGTCCTGGGATTGATTTTTGTGTTCGTTTCCCAGACTCGTATCAACACGGCAAACTACTACCTCGGTTCGGCAAACCTTCAGACCTTTGGTGAGCGAGTCTTCAAACTCAAGCTCCCCTACGGTGTGTGGCTTCTCGTATCCGCAGTAATAATCTACCTGCTGATGTTGTTGCCGATCGTCCAGTACATTCTGCTCGCACTTGCATGGCAGGGTGTCCTCGTCACGGCGTGGGTCGCAATTGCGGTCACCCACATCGTGCTTGCGAAGGGTCAGCGCCAAGAGCACGGCATGATTCCAGACAAGCGATACGCATCATTCAACAACTCGGGTTTGATTGCGTGGGTTATCGCCACGGTAATCGGTGTGTTGATGTTGCAGCTCGGTTCGATCGACCCTGCGCTTGCAGGAATCGGTGGAACGTGGGGCCCGATCGCTACGGCAGTTTCGGCCGCGGCAATCTACGCCATCCTGTTCAAGAGCACCAGTGGAAAGACTGCTCTTCTCGCAGAGAAGTAGCCAGCACTAGACAAAAGGTGGGGGTGCGCGAGAGCGCACCCCCATTTTTTATTCGTCGTCTTGAGTGTCGATGAGGCGCAGCGCGATCAAGCAGGTCGCCTGCCCTTCGACAGAGTTGAGATCGACACGCAGGAACGATTCAATCTTTCGAAGCCGGTAGTTGAGCGAGTTCCGATGGATGAATAGCGCTGCGCAAGTCGGGGTTGGCCTTGCATCGTTCTCCAAGAAAGCCGAAAGCGTTTCGATGAGCTGCCCGGGCCGTTTTTCGTCTTGCTCGAAAAGCGGACGCAGAAACTTCTTCGCGGATTCACGGGCACCTCGACCACCCGTGGCCATCACGACCGCGCCGAGCCCTAGTTCGGGCGCCAGTTGCGGTTGGTTGATTCGTTGCAGCAACTGAAGCGAGTGAACCACCGACATACGCATTTCGTAGAGGCTTGTTGTTGGAGTTTTGAGAACAAGTGGTTGGCGAGGGTGTATTCCGAGGAGCCGTCGTTCAATCTCGGCAAATTCATCGCGCGGGGATTGCACGAAGGCGACCAATCGTTCCTCAATCTCGGTCACTCTGACGACATGAAAGGCTTCGTGAAGCGCCACGCGTAGACGCCAGGAAGTGGAGTGGAACTCGCCGCTCACATCGGCGACCAAAAGGCTCATCTCTTTTCGGTGGTCCAGACCGATCGCGTGAATGGCGTGGCGAACGTCGTTGTGTGAGTATTCATCCCACGATTCGCACGTGTCGACGAGGTTCTTGATTTCCTGGTGGCGACTCGCGTCGACAATCACTGAGCGGTTCAGTTGGAGGGCGATGATGGAGGCAACCGGACCCAGGAGAGATGACAGACGATTCCCCGTGTCGTTCGCTCGAACCGCGAGCTGGCAAGGGTTATTCAATCCCATCGGCAACGGGATACTCAGAATTCCGCGTGTCGGTTTCGTGTGGCTGTCTAAAGCCCACTCCGTTGACGCGGGATATTGAGCGATCACGGAACCGTAGGCATCGAACACCGCGAGAGGCGACTCGACCACTTCGGCGATTGCGACCAAGAGAGTGGCGACGTCGGCCCCTTGGTTAGCCAGCCGCGCGCACTTGTCGGCGAGAGACCAGCCTTGCGTCACCACATCAAGTCGTTCCAACACCAAAAGGTTTTCAATGTGACGGAGCAATTGAAGCGGTGGAATAGCGGCGGGTACTTCGATTAGGGGAATCTTGCGGGCTTCGCACGCGCCCACCAGCCCGGGAGGGACGGTGAGATGAGCGATTCCCGTCGAAAAGGCGACGGCCGCGACTGGCACTTTTGACAACCGCTCGACGAAGGCGTCCCATGTCCGTTCTTCCGAAAAGTTCATCCCAATCCCACTTGTGAGTAGGAGCGAATGCGGCTCGAGGAACGGGGTGGGGTCCATCAATTCTGTGGGTGCACAACCGGTGACAATCGCGCCATGTTGGGATTGAGGCGCATCTGTTTTGAGAATGAGACCGAGGGACGTCTCGCGCAACAAATCATCAACATTCACAGCGAGCCCCCTAATTGGCTGTCATTCGCACAAATTGTAGGGTAACTCTAGTGCAGTTGACCACTGGATTCAGTTTGTGGCACAACATATTGTGAACGTATGGCAGGCTCACCCTCAGCGACACCACTATTCGTCAACTCAGACATGGGTGAGTCGTTTGGACTCCATAGTTTTGGAAATGACGAAATACTCATGCCGTTAATTGATGTGGCAAATGTAGCGTGTGGGTTCCACTCGGGCGATCCCAGTGCGATGGACGCCACCGTCAACTTGGCGAAACAACATAATGTCCTTGTCGGCGCGCACCCGGGGCTTCCCGACCTCGTCGGCTTCGGTCGCCGTGAAATGAAGCTCACCCCGGACGAAGTTGAGTCCATCATTCGATACCAAGTGGGGGCACTTGTGAGTTTCCTCGAGAAGTATTCCCTGCCGCTCAACCACATCAAGCCCCACGGGTCTCTTTACGGAATGCTTGCTCGAGACGAAGAACTCATGCTCGGGGCGGTGAAAGTAGCGAAAACATACGACGTCGCTTTATTCGGCATCGCGGGCAGCGCGCACCAACGTGTTGCCGAACGCGAAGGTGTGCGCTTTATGGGCGAACTCTATGTCGATCTGAATTACAACGCGGATGGGGGTTTGATCATTCTCCGCCGACCAGAGCACACCGACCCAGAGCAGGCGGCGGAGCGTGTGCGTCGAGTCCTAAAGGATGGAATCGTCCTCGCCGACGACGGAACCGAACTGACCATACCGTTTGAAAGTGTTTGCGTTCACTCGGACACCCCCAACGCGCCAGAGGTGGCGCGTGCAGTTCGTCAAGCCCTCGAGGCCTAAACTTTTCCCACGCAGCACCCAACCCAAGTCACAGAAAGAGAGTTGTATCTCGTGGAAATCATTTCCCCACTCCCCGGAGTTTTTTATCGAAAGCCTGGGCCCGACAAGGAACCTTACGTTAATGAAGGCGACACCGTCGTGGCGGGTCAAACGATAGGACTCGTCGAAATCATGAAACAGTTCAGCGAGGTTCGAGCGGACGCAGCGGGCGTTCTCGTGAGTTTCAAGATTGATGATTTCGGAATTGTCAATCCCGGCGATGTCATCGCGATAGTGGAATAAACGAATCCCCGGTCAACCGACGATCAACGGCGAACAACCCCATGAAGAAACTGCTTATTGCAAATCGCGGCGAAATAGCCGTACGAATCATTCGTACTGCCCGCGAAATGGGGATTGCTACGGTCGCGGTGGTCAGCGAGGCGGATCGGTTCGCTTATGTCGCCGAGATTGCTGATCAAGTCGTTGTCATCGGCCCACCTCCCGCAGGGCGGAGCTATCTCAATCACGAAGCGGTTCTTCACGCTGCCGCTGAATCGGGCGCCGACGCGGTGCATCCTGGCTACGGCTTTCTCTCGGAAAACGCAGAGTTCGCCCGAAAGGTAATCGCCGCTGGACTGATCTGGGTTGGCCCCTCTCCGGAATCCATCGAATTGATGGGAGACAAATCGCGGGCGCGAAGCGCAGCCCAACAGGCAGGTGTGCCAACACTTCCTGGCACACAGTCGGCTCTGAACGACAGTGATGACGTTCAGTCGATTGCCGCCAAGATTGGGTATCCACTGGTGGTGAAGGCGTCTGCGGGCGGCGGGGGCAAGGGAATCAGGCTTGTCGAGAAACCCGATGCGCTGATTTCGACGATTGAGATTGCAAAGGCTGAAGCGCTTGCCGCCTTCAACTCGTCCGAGGTCTATCTCGAGAAGTTCATCACCCATGCCCGGCACGTTGAGGTACAAATTCTCGGAGACGGTGTCGATTTCGTTCACCTCGGCGATCGCGACTGTTCGATGCAACGACAACAGCAGAAGATCGTGGAAGAAGCTCCTGCGCCCGATCTACCGGAGGATGTTCGAAAGCGAATTCGAGACACGTCGGTCGAACTGGTTCGTAGCGCCGGTTACGTCGGTGTCGGGACGATTGAGTTCCTTTACGACCCCGCAACCCAAGAAGCCGCGTTTATTGAAATGAACACGCGTATTCAGGTTGAACACACCGTTACAGAGGCAATCACCGGCATCGACCTCATTCGCGAACAACTAAGAATCGCGTCCGGTGAGAAACTCGGGATGTCTCAAAAAGATGTTGTTTTCTCGGGACACGCGCTGGAATTCCGCATCAACGCGGAAGACCCAACCAATAACTTTATGCCGAGCCCCGGCACAATCGACGTCCTGACGTTGCCGGGGGGCATTGGAGTGCGGTCTGATTTCGGCATCGTCGCGGGGAAGTCGGTCACCCCTTACTACGACTCGTTGCTCGGCAAGATTATTGTCTGGGCGCCAACCCGTACGATGGCGATTCGTCGAGCAGAACGAGCGTTGAAAGAGACAGACATTCGTGGAATCAAAACGACAGCCGACTTATTGCACATGCTGGTCTCACTTCCTGATTTTGAACATGTTAAGCACCACACAAAATACATTGAAACAGTTGTCGATCTGACTGGAGGAGCGAAATGACCAAAACTGTTGAAGCACGCTACACCTGGGGTGGGGACGAGTTTCTCTTCGTGGAAATCACGGAGGGAATGTCACTGGAGTCGAATTTCATCTCGAACAGCATCGCGAATGCTCTCGAGTCACAGAATCTCAGTGGACTTGTTGATATCTGCCCCGCTAACGCCTCACTGTTGATTCGGTTCAACCCTGACATCATGAATTACCAGGAGCTGGAAAAAACGGTGCGTGCCCTAGAACAGGACGTTCGCGCCTCGGCCCGCCAAGTGTTGAACACACGAATCATCGAAATCCCCGTCTGGTACAACGACCCCTACACAAACGAGACGGGTTCTCGATTCAGAGAGGGTTACCACCAGCGGCCGGACGGCAACGATTTGGATTACGCTGCGGAGGTCAACGGGCTTGACGACGCTGCCGAATTCATCAAGCGTCACCACGAATCACCGTGGCTCGTGTCCATGGTTGGATTCGTCGCAGGTCTGCCGTTCCTTTATCAACTCGTTGATCAAAAACATCAGCTTCAGGTTCCCAAATACCTGAGCCCGCGCACTGACACTCCCGCGCTGACCATCGGGCATGGCGGGTGTTTCAGCTGCATCTATTCGGTTCGCGGAGCTGGTGGTTACCAGATGTTCGGAGTAGCCGCCGCACCGATTTATGACCCGACCCAGAATCTCAAGGACTTCAAGGATTTCATGGTGTTCTTCAACCCCGGCGACATTGTGAAGTTCACCCCGGTGGACGAGCCGGAATATCGTCGAATTCAAAAAGAGGTCGATGCGGGGACATTCGTTTACCGCCAAGCGCCGATTCAGTTTGATGTGGGAGCGGCGCTCGCCGACCCAGAAGGTTACAACAAGACAATGATGGAGGCCCTCAATGGGATTTGACATTATCGAACCAGGATTATCGACAACCGTCCAAGACCAAGGCCGAATCGGTTATTACCGTTACGGCATCCCCCAGGGCGGTTCGATGGACCAGTACTCGGCAAGCCTTGGCAATCGTCTTGTGGGAAACACCCCCAAAGAAGCCGTCCTGGAGTGCACCTACATTGGTCCGCGAATCAAGATGACGAGTGATGTTGTCATCGCCGTAACCGGAGCTCCAGTTGATGTTTTGATCAACGGCGACTCGGCCCCTCAGTACGAGCGACTCAGCCTTAAATCGGGTGACGAACTCAAGTTCGGTGTCATCAAGGGTGGAACCAAGTACTTCATCGCCGTGCATGGCGGAATTGATGTTCCAGAAGCGTTGGGTTCGAGGTCGACCTATCCCATCGGATCCATCGGTGGAGTCAACGGCCGTGCAATCGCTGCAGGGGACTCCATTTCGATCGGTAAAAAGATTGACAACGGCCTTCCCGTGATTCAGAGCATCCCTGCCGCCGACCGTCCCGAGTTCTCGCCCACGGTGAATGTTCGTGTGATGCTCGGTCTCTACAACCACAACCTGTCAGAAAACGGTCTGAAGAATTTCCTCGACGAGGAATGGACTCTCACTCCGATTGCAGACCGCATGGGGCTTCGCTATTCCGGTCCTGGGGTCGAATGGAAGAAGCGTGAACAGCCCTTTGGTGCCGGCCAAGATCCCTCCAACATTGTCGACGCGGGCTATGCGGTTGGGTCAATTCAAATCCCGGGCGGGACCCAGCCCATCATCCTGCACCGCGACGCGGTGTCAGGTGGAGGCTACGCCATGGTCGCGACGGTGATTTCTGCGGACATGGACCTCGTCGCACGTTCCTCACCAGGCACAAAAACCCGATTTGTTTCCGTCACAATGGACGAAGCGCTCGAAGCCCGGCGTGAGATGACGGCCAGGGACGCCCGAATCTGGAGTTGATGCTTCCCGATTTTGGGCTATTCACCGTTTGTCACAAATGAAAGAGAGAAACACATCGTGCCACTAGTCACCGTAAAGGTTTTTGAGGATCGACTTGACGACGCAGCTTTTTCGGCTCGGCTGACGACCGCCCTAACCGAGGCTGTCGTTGATGTCTGCGGCGAGTCCGCCCGCGAGAACACGTGGGTCGTCATCGAGGGCGTTTCGCGAAAGCAATGGTCGTTCGGGGGGAAACTCAAGCTGCTGTAGTCCACGGCCGAGTCCCCGAAACGGGCCGGACGAATCGCGGTTGGGGCGATCACCTTTACGAGGCATAGAATGGTGAGGTTGCCCTGGCAACGCAGGAGAATTCGCCTAGTGGCCTATGGCGCCAGCTTGGAAAGTTGGTTGGGTGCAAGCCCTCGGGGGTTCGAATCCCCCATTCTCCGCCAACCAAACCCCCGAATCTATAGGCAATCGCGCCTCCCGAGCGCATGATACGCTTCCGTCCTCTCTGACGTTCACGGTGTTTGCCCACTACAGTGGGAGAAACGCCCGACGCCCCTTCATCCTTCGGAAGGTCTCTTATG